>JAVBOM010000036.1:0-59276 GCA_031550535.1 Eubacteriales bacterium | reverse complement strand
TTACCTTGGCCCTCATATACATCCTCTTTCCACGCACCATCGTAAACCAGCGCGCCGGAGCGTGGGTCATACAGTCTGCCCTGGCCGGAGAATTGCCCGGCCTGGAAGCCACCCTCGTAGATCAGCCTGCCGTTTTCCGGGTTAAATAGCGTGCCGTCGCCGTCATACCTACCGCTGGCAAAGTCGCCCACATAGATCAGCTTGTCGGCTTCATCATACAGCTTACCTTGGCCCTCATATACATCCTCTTTCCACGCACCATCGTAAACCAGCGCGCCGGAGCGTGGGTCATACAGTCTGCCCTGGCCGGAGAATTGCCCGCCCTGGAAGCCACCCTCGTAGATCAACCTGCCGTTTTCCGGGTTATATAATGTGCCTACGCCGTCAAATGTGCCGCTCGCAAAGCCGCCTTTGTAGAGCAAATCCCCGCTTTCCGAACGCCACTCGCCCTCGCCTTCAAAATCGCTGCCGCCCAATGCGCCCTCATAGACCAGCCCGCCGGTACGCGCATCATACAGCATGCCATCGCCGGAGGGTAGCCCGGTCTGGAAGCCGCCCTCGTAGAACGGCCCGCCGGAAAGGCTCGCGCCGCTCCCTGCGCCGGTTCCTGAATCGCCCAGGATGTTTGCGCCTGCCAGCGCGCCCCCGCTGAGGCTGCTTCCGATAGGCGGCGGCTCGATTTGATTGGTCGGGTTCCGGGTAGGGATTTCGCCGGAAGCCCCCGCCTGGAACGACCCCACCCGGAGCGTGGCGTTGCCTTCCATGCTCACATGCGTCACGCCGGTTTCGCCCATGAGGAACAGCGTGGCGTCGCCGCTTAGCGCCACCCGGTCCATACCGTCCAGCGGCATGGTCTGTCTGCCTTCAAGCGCGGCGGGGCCAGACAAATCGGTCACCCCCTCGGGCGTGATGGCCAGCACGGCAGAGCCGGATACCACGAGTGTCCGGCCTTGGCGGCCGACGTCTGCGGGCCAGCCCGTGGCGGGCGCGGTCGCGGGCAGCAGGAACAGGGATAAAATGAGGAGCCAGAGGCAATGTCGCTTGTGCATGGTGAAACCTCACTTTCGTAACAGAAGGTATGATAAGATACCTTGTGACAAACCAATGTGACCAGTATAGCACAAATGTGTCAGAAATGCATATGTGTATTGTGGGAAATTTTACCCGACGAGCCGCCGCGTTATTTCATCACAAACGGGCCGCGTGGCCGCGCCCGCAGAACGCGCTCCGTGATGTCCGCATTATCCAAGCCGCAAGCGCAACCGCCATTCTCCATGCGGTGCGGACACAAAAAACCGCGCACGGTTCACGCACGCGGAACATTTCGGATGTACATAACCCCTTATGAAACCTACCGATTCCCCCCGTCAGAAGCTCCTTCCGCTCCCGCCCGCCTGCGACCCGCCGGTGGGCGTGGCCGTGGGCCGGACCGTCGCCTGCGGCTTCGCCGGTTTCTGCGGCTTCGCGGCCGCCTCGCGCGCCATTTCACCAAGCCGCGCGTCCAGCTCAATGTTCACGCTGCCGCTGACAGAATCAAACCGTAGCTTGACCCCGCCGCCCTTGTATTCGGCGGTCTTTCTGCCGGTCATGGTGGCGAAATCCGTGGACAGGCCGCCGCTGACCGATTCCAGCGTGGCGGTGAAGCCGTCGTTCTCTGGCAGGATCACGCGCACGCTGCCGCTGACACTTTCCGCGCGCAGCGCGTCCGGCATGGTCCAGAGCCTAAGCCCCGCGCTGCCCGAAACGCTGTTCACCCGTATGTCCGCGAACGCGCCCTCCGCGCTCTGGCTGCCGCTGACTGTCTCCAAGATCAGCGCATCGGCGGTAAAGCCCGTAAGCCCGACACCGCCGGAAACGGTGCTCACGGTCAGCTTTTTAACGCGCGTGCCGGAGCCATCCATATCGATCCCGCTGGAAACGCTGTCGATCTTCATCTCTGACAGCGCGAGCGACGCGGGCAGCAGCACTTCCAGCTGCTTGCCGTTCAGGCCGGAGAAGGGGTTCCAGCCCGTGCGCGGCGCGCAGTACTGCAGTGTCAGCCGGCCGTTCTTCAGCCGGTAGCGCATCATTTCGTCCGGGTCCAGCCCGCGCGTGGACGACTCGGAGAACACAATCTCATCACCGTCATACACGCGCACGTTGACCGCACCGGATATCCAACTGATCTCCACGCTGTCCACATTGTCCGCCCGGACCGACGCGCCGCCCACCGTATAGCTGTCGCTGTCCGCATAGGAGTACGCCGAAGCGAAGTTGCCAAGGAAGCTCATATCAAACCCATCCCCCGTAATGCCTCTGTAGAGAACGAGAATCAGCGCGAACGCGATCAGCGCGGATACACAGATGCGCAGCACTTTGAAAAACCGCACCGCGCCCACCTACTTTCTTGTCTTGCTCAGGTCCAGGTACGCGTGCACGATGTTGCTCAGCGCCGCGCCGATCAGGAAGATGATCCAGGTGATGTACCATGCCCCGGTCTGGAAGCTGATCAGGAAATACACCACCACGATGAACATCCAGAACGCGCTGGACAGTGATTTGACCATCCGCCGCTGCGCCTTTTCGCGCTCTTCCCACGTCTGAGCGCCACCCGTGTACTGCGCGTCAAACCGCGCACTCTTGCCGTTCGTCATGCCATTATAGATCAGTATGCCTGTCGCCAGCGCAATCATGAGGAACAGCATGATGATGCCCGTCCCGCTCTGGAAGATGAAGATGGGCACGGGGCAGAGGATGTACAGCATCACCGCGAAGGCGGTGACGGACGCGCGGCGGTGGCGGCGCAGTTCCTGTTCCATCTTCTCGTCATATTGCGCGTATTCCCCGCGCGGGGCGTATTCCTCGCCGCCCGCCGTGGTATAGCCTTCCTCCACCACGGGCTCCGGCGCGCGGGGCAGGCCGAACTCGTCCAGCAGGTCGTTCACGTCGCCCACGCTGGCGGCAGCGATGTCGAACGCGGCCTCCTCGGTCTTGCCTTCGGCGACCAGATCGTTGTACTTTTCCATCAGGTTCTGGACGATTTCTTCTTTCATTTCCAGCACCTTGCGGGACTGCGGTATGCCCGCGAACAGCTCGTCAATGAGCCGGATAAACCTAATCTGCATACGACTCACCCTCCTCGGCGATCAATGCGTCAATGAGCTCCTTGGCGGTATCCCACTCGGCCTTTAGCCGCGCGAATGTCAGCCGCCCGCGCGTTGTGATCGCGTAATACCTTCGGCGCGCGCCCGAGCTTTCGTCCCCCCAATAGGACGTGATGCAGCCGGCTTCCTCCAGCCGCCTAAAGGCCGTGTAGAGCGTGGCCTCCTTCAGCTCGTACTGCCCGGATGTTTTCTGCTGGATCGCCTTGTTGATCTGGTAGCCGTAGCTATCGTGCTGCAGCAGGTTGGACAGGATGATCGTTTCCGTATGCCCTCGGATCAAGTCCGAAGCGATGGACATCCGCGTTCACCTCCCTAGATGGCGGCGCTGATTTTGAAAATCGGGCGCCATAAGGGGATTCCGCAAGGAATCCCTACCTTGGTTGAGGCGGCGCAGCGCCTCTCTGGTGTATATAATAGAACAGGCTACCTCGCCTGTCAATGTATCTACAATTAGAAACAGATTAGGATTTTCTAATCTGCGCAGGAACCGTTTGGGGTAAAACGCTTGCAGGATTTGTCGATCGCCGCGGTGAACAGTACATATCAGCCGGCGGGCGGGAATCAGGACCATAACAAATGAAGGAGGCAGCATCATGGATCGCAAAGAAATGAAGCATCTTACTGCCGCAGAAGGGGCGCGGCGCGCGGAAACAAAGGGAGCCTTGGCACAGGCTGTTCGGGAAGGGGACATCCTCAGGCTGCATGTCGTGGCAAACAGCGACAGCCGGGAGGATCAGGCCCTGAAACTTGAGGTTCGCGACGCGGTGCTGGAGACCGCGCGGGCGTTGCTCGCTAACGCAACCAATGCCACGCAAGCGGAGCAGAGCATCGCCGCAAACCTGGGCAAAATCGAGACCGCCGCGCGCGAAAAGGCGCGTTCAAAAGGCTATGACGGCGCGGTCAAGACCACGCTGGGCACCTACGGTTTCCCCGATCGCGTCTATGGCGAAGCATTGGTTCCCGCGGGCGACTACCGCGCGGTGCGCGTGACACTGGGTTCGGGTCAAGGCGCCAATTGGTGGTGTGTCCTATACCCCGACATATGCCCCACGCTCTAGCAAAGCATCTCCGTCAGTATAGCCAAATCCGCCCCGCCGTCATGGTAACCATATAAGAACTTGGAGAGCCGCCCGCAAGCGGCTCTCCGTCCGTGAAGATCAGACATTTTCTCCCGCAAGCCCTCGCGAACCGGCGGTTCCCAGACGCCTGCACGCAAAAACCGGCGGGCAGACGCCGCCGGTGCGATTTCCCTGTGGGATGAACCTTACGCCATCTCAAACTGATCCTTGCCCACGCCGCAGACCGGGCAGACAAAATCCTCGGGCAGGTCGTCAAACGCGGTGCCGGGGGCGATGCCGTTGTCCGGGTCGCCAACCTCGGGGTTGTACTCCCAGCCACAAACGCCGCAGATGTAGATCTCCATGGTGCTCCCTCCTCTTTCATTTGATGGATAGGCTATTGCTATACCGTGTGCTTCACCCGGTCGTGCTCCTCGGCGCGCTTCGCGTTGTTAAACCGGTCCAGCGTGCCGACCAGATAGCCGGTGATGCGCCGGATGCGCTGGAAGGGCTGCGCGCCGAAGTCGTAAGCGATATCGACATAATCGCCGTCCAGGGTAATGCGCATGGAGTGCGGCTCGCGCCCATATTTTTCGGTCGCGCGCAGCAGGTACGTGTCCCGTTCCGCCTGCGGAATGTCGCCGCCGGATACGGTGATGGTGCATGCCATGTGTGTCAACTCCTCTCGCATGAGTTTACCCCGCGGACACGGCGTTGAAACGGATGCGGGAGGTTTTTTTGTATTCTCTTTTATGCTATACTATTATAGCACAGATTGGATATGAAAGGAACTGAAGAAATGCCCGCGAAAGTACTTTTTGCGCCGATGGCGTATGCCCGCTACGAGGCGGAGCTGACCCTGCCGGAGAAGTTTGTCCGGCTGCTGAAAAAGAGCGGCCTGGCGGAGAAGGTCAAGGACAAGACCGTCGCCATCAAGATGCACGTCGGCGACCGCATCGGATACTCCACCATCCCGCCGATCTTTGTGCAGAAGCTCGTCTCCTTCCTGAAGGAAAATGGCGCGGACTGCTTCTGCACCGACCACTATCTCTACGAGCGCCACCCGGAGAACCGGGGCTACACGGAGATGAGCCTGGGTTGCCCGCTGCTGGACGACTGCGGCCACCTGGGCAAGTATTTCTACACCAAGGAAGTCAATTTCAAGACATTCCGGCATGTGGACGTGGCCGGGTTGATCCACGACGCGGACTTCCTGATCGATTTCTCGCACGTGAAGGGCCACGGGAGCTGCGCCTACGGCGGCGCGTGCAAGAACATCGCCATGGGCTGCGTCACCGACCGGACGCGCCACGAGATTCACGGCCTGGAGGGCGGCCTGGAATGGAGCACCGCCAAGTGCACGCACTGCGAGAAGTGCCTGTCCGCGTGCAACCACCACGCGAACAGCTTTGACGCGAAGGGCGAGTATGAGGTGAACTACCACCACTGCACGCTGTGCCAGCACTGCGTGAAGGTGTGCCCCGTGGGCGCTATCACGCTGGACAGCCACGATTACACGGACTTCCAGGAGGGCATGGCGCTGTGCACAAAGACGGTGCTGGACACGTTCGCGCCCGGCAACGTGTACTTCATCAACGTGCTGACGCAGATCACTGCGCTGTGCGACTGCTGGGGCATGACAACGCCGTCGCTCGTGCCGGACATCGGCATCATGGCGTCGGAGGATATGGTGGCGGTCGAGCGCGCGAGCCTGGACGCCATCAAGATAGAGGATTTGATCCCGGTGGGCGTGCCCGCGGGCATGGAGCTGGGCACGGAGGGCCATTTGTTTGAGCGTCTGCACGGCAAGAACCCGTTCGTGCAACTGGAAAAGCTGGCGGAGCAGGGCCTCGGCTCGCAGGAATACACCATCGAGACAGTGCGCTGAAGGGGGATAGGATCATGAGCAACGGGCCTTCGATGTTTTCGCTGGATGGCAAGCTGGCGCTGGTGACTGGCGCGTCCTACGGTATCGGCTTTGCCATCGCGCAGGCGCTTGCCGGGGCGGGCGCGTCGATCGTGTTCAACGACATCAACCAGGAACTGGTGGACAAGGGCCTTGCCGCGTACCGCGAGGCCGGCATCAAAGCGCGCGGTTATGTGTGCGACGTGACGGACGAGGCCGCCGTGCTAGCCTTCATCGCCCAGGTGAAGCGGGACGCGGGCGTAATCGACATCCTGGTGAACAACGCCGGCATCATCAAGCGGGTGCCGATGTGCGACATGCCGGCGGAGGACTTCCGCAAGGTGATCGATGTGGACCTGATCGCGCCGTTCATCCTGGCCAAGGCGGTCATCCCCGGCATGATGGAAAAGGGCGCGGGCAAGATCATCAACATCTGCTCCATGATGAGCGAGCTGGGCCGCGAGACGGTTTCGGCATACGCCGCCGCCAAGGGCGGGCTGAAGATGCTCACGCGCAACATCTGCTCCGAGTACGGCGGCGCGAACATCCAGTGCAACGGCCTGGGGCCGGGCTACATCGCCACCCCGCAGACCGCGCCGCTCCGCGAGCCGGGCAACCCGTTCAACGATTTCATTCTGGCCAAAACCCCGGCTGGCCGCTGGGGCACGCCGGAGGATCTGATGGGCCCGGCGGTGTTTTTGGCGTCCCAGGCGAGCGATTTCGTGAACGGGCATGTGCTGTACGTGGACGGGGGGATTTTGGCTTATATCGGGAAGCAGCCGTAGGGGGAGGGAGACGATCTAGGGGGCTTTCCGCCCCCTAGGACCCCTGACCAAAGGGACATTGTCCCTTTGGAATCCCATCTTTGCCTTCGGCAAGGGGAGGACGAGAGAAAATTGATATTTCTCCCACACACCATGAGATAAAGATTGCGAAATACGTTTTGAGGGGGAATGCTGATGAAGAAGATTAGCTATGTTCTGCTGATGCTCGTACTGTTGTTTGGAAGTGCATATGCGGAAGATATTCCAGGGGCAGAGCAAAAAGAGCAATACTATGAAATGGTTCAAATGGTCAAGGGAAAAAGGATTATTATCGAAACTGATTGGGAGAAATGCGAGATTGTAGAGTCGGCTGATGAGCCGGGTTTAACGTTGGCAAAATTCGTCCCGATAAAGGGAATGGAATATGTTGCTGTCTACGAGGGTGACAAGTATACCGGGACATATATTGTAATCGAGCATGAAACGTATGCATACAATAAGTACTCATCGTTGTTTCCAGTTTTCCTACAAACGCATGATCCTGAAACGAGTGAGTACATTGATGCATTGGAAACGGCAAGTTATTTGGTCTCTGGTTTGGAAGTGACGAAATCAACACCTATCTCTGAAGAACAGAAGTCAGAGTTGGTAAGGGAAACAGGAAAAGTATCAATGACATTATTTGTCACAGCGATCATTCCAAGCAAAGTGACTCTATACTATGAGCCGCTCTGAGTTGCCGAATGCGCGATTCTTATTTGGCACTAAGAATTGACATTGCTATGCTAGAAGGCTGAAGCGCGACGGACGAAGTGGTTAAGGGGCTGGGGCAACGAGCCAGCCCCTTAACCCTCATCCCATATACCGTCCCTTCGCGAACCGCCACATGTCCTCGCACATCTCATCCAATCCCCGCGCCGCCGTCCACCCGAACAGCCGCTTCGCCTTTTTCGTGTCGGCGTAGCACCCGGGAATGTCGCCGGCCCGCCTCGGCCCAACCTTGTACGGAATCGCGTGGCCGCACGCCTTTTCGAACGCGCGCACAAGCTCCAGCACGCTGACGCCCTGGCCCGTGCCCAGGTTCACCGCCTCCACGCCGGTATGGTCAAAGGCGTAGCGCAGCGCGGCCAAATGCCCCTGCGCCAAGTCGACGACGTGGATATAATCGCGCACGCCGGTGCCGTCCGGGGTGTCGTAATCATCGCCAAAGACCTCCACGCACATAAGTTTGCCCGCCGCCACCTGCGCAACGTATGGCGCCAGGTTGTTTGGGATGCCGGACGGCTCCTCGCCAATCAGGCCGCTTTTGTGCGCGCCAATCGGGTTGAAGTAGCGCAGCAGCATCACGGACCAATCGGGATACGCCTGGGCAATGTCGGCCAGCATTCGCTCAATGACGACCTTTGTGTAGCCGTAGGGATTGATGGCGGAGGTGGGGTACTCCTCCTTGAACGGCACGGGGTTGTTCAGCCCGTACACCGTCGCGGACGAGGAAAACACGATCCGCTTCACGCCGTGGTCCCGCATGGCTTCAAACAGCGCGAGCGAGCCGGTCAGGTTGTTGTCGTAGTACTCCAGCGGTTTTTCCACGGATTCGCCGACCGCCTTGAGGCCCGCGAAGTGGATGACCGCGTCAATCGCGTGGGCGGAAAAGATGCGGTCCATCGCGGCGCGGTCGCGCAGGTCCGCGTTGTAGAACACAAAGTCGCGCCCGGTGAGCTCGCGGATCCTGTCCAGCATGTACGGCTTGGAATTGCTGAAATTGTCCACGATGATCAGGGAGTCCAGCGGCAAAACGCCGTCCGCCGCGCCGAGCAGTTCCACGCAGGTATGGCTGCCGATATAGCCCGCCCCGCCGGTCACCAGAATGTTCATGGCCGTCGCCCCTTCCTTGGTCGGTTCCTCAACTGCTTTCTTGTCTACAGCATAGCGCAACACACGTCCCCGCGCAATAAATCATTTTCGTTCCCATATGGACAAATGTTGCAAATAAACTTTTTTCACGCTATACTGAGCGCGGGAGGTGCGAGAATGGAAACCGCGCTGTACAAGCATTCCTTCAAGACGCCGGAGCGCCCCTTGGCGTCGCTCGCCGTGTACAATACCGGCCTGCAGCGCTGCCAGGGCGGCTATTGCTGGGGTCCGGGTGTGCGCGATCACTACCTGCTGCACTATGTGACGGCGGGCAGGGGCACAGTGACCGCGCCGGAGGGCACGCACGCGTTGGGCGAGGGGGCCATGTTCCTCATCCGGCCAGATGAAATGGTGTCCTACGCCGCCGATACCGCCGACCCGTGGGCCTACTGCTGGGTCGGCTTCAACGGCCTGGACGCGGGCGCGCTGCTGATGCGCACGGACTTCACGCCGAACAGGCGCGTGCTGCACTTCGGGGACGGGGAGACCCCTCGCACGCTTCTGCTGTCCATCTACGAGTCGCGCGGCGGCAAAACGCACGAGGTGCTCCGGATGACCGGCCGCCTGTACGCGTTCCTTGCCTTTCTGGTGGAGAGCGCGGCGGACGATGAGCGGCCCCGGTATCAGCCGGGACAGGAGCATGTCCGCCGCGCGTGCCAGTTCATCGCGGGCAACTTCGCCAGCCCCATCACCATCCGCGACGTGGCCACCCACGCGGGCGTGTGCCGCAGCCGCCTGTACCGCGCGTTCCAGGAGAACATGGAGATTTCGCCCGCGCAGTACCTGACGCGCTTCCGCATGCGCCAGGCGTGCCTGCTGCTGACGAAAACGGACCTGTCCGTCAAGGCGGTGGCCTTTTCCGTCGGGTTTGAGGACCCGCTGTACTTTTCCCGCCGCTTCCACGAGGTGGTCGGCTGCGCGCCAAGCGAGTACGCGGAGCGGGAGGCTGGGAAAGCGGGGGAGAGCATTGATGAATAGCATCAACATCCGCATGATCGTGACCGACCTGGACGGCACGCTGCTGCGAACGGACAAAACCGTGTCCGCGTATACGGAGGACGTGCTGCGGCGCTGCCGGGCGCGCGAGATTCATGTCGTATTCGCGACGGCGCGGCCCATGCGCACGGTCCGCCAGTTTTTCGGCGTGATCCCGGCCGACGCGCTGATCCTGCACAACGGCGCGGCGACCTTCATTGGCGATGCGCCATTCGCGCATTCCGGCATTGCACCGGGCGCGGCGGCGCGCATTTTGCGCGCTATTCTTCTTGAAAATCCCGAAGCGACGCTGTCCGTTGAAATTGACGACACACTCTACGCCAACTTCGACGTCTCCACCGTATGGGCGAACCTGGCCGCGGTGCATACTGACTTTACGGACCTGCCGGACAAGCCCGCCGAGAAGATCATCGCCGGTGTGTCCTCCATGGCGGACATTGAGCGGTACGCCGCCCTTCTGCCGGACGATCTGTACATCGAAATGTGTGAGGGGAAGCTCGGCCTCATCATGCACCGGGACGCCACGAAGCTGAACGCCGTGCGGGCGCTGGCGTCGCATTACGGCTGTGATAGAAAAGAAATCGCCGCGTTTGGCGATGATTACAATGATATCGAAATGATCCGGGGTAGCGGCGTCGGCGTGGCGATGGCGGGCGCGTTGGCCGAGGTGAAGGCCGCCGCCGGTTTCATCGCAGACACGAACGACCGAGACGGCGTGGCCAAGTGGATTGACGCAAATATCCTGAAAGGCGGTATGTGAACCGTGCCGAAGATTGACTACAAGAAGGATTTCCGCGAACTGTACCTGCCCAAGGCCGCGCCCGCGCTGGTCGATGTCCCGGCCGCGACGTTCATCATGGTGAACGGCTCGGGGGATCCGAACGGCGAGGCGTATCAGAAGGCCGTGGCGCTCGTGTACAGCCTGTCCTACACCATTAAAATGAAGGGCAAGCAGCTTCCGGGCTACTGCGAGTACACGGTGTTCCCGCTGGAAGGGCTGTGGTGGACGGACGGCGGGCCGTACGATTTCACCCGGCGCGACAACTGGCGCTGGACCTCCATGATCCGCCAGCCGGATTTTGTCACACCTGATGTGTTCTTATGGGCTATGGAGCAGACGCGGGCGAAAAAGCCGGAACAGGATTTCACCGCCGCGCGGCTGGAAACATTTGCTGAGGGGCTGTGCGTCCAGGCGATGCACGCCGGCCCATACGCGGACGAGCCCGCCACGGTCGAGCGCATGCGGGCGTTCATGGCGGAGAACGGACTGGCCGACGCCACCGGCAACATCCGCAAGCACCACGAAATCTACCTGTCCGACCCGGGCCGCGTGCCGCCGGAGAAGATGAAGACCGTGGTCAGGCATCCGGTGGAGCGGGTGAGGTAGGAGGAAAGGGGACAAGGAACGCTGGGAGCTCGTCCCAGACCTTGCCAAAGGGATATGGCACGCTGAAATCCCTTCATTTCGCCGCACGGTGGATGGGCTTCATTGGGCTTTGACAGCAGCTTGCCTTGCGGATGCGGTGGAAGCGCGGGCAGTTTGCCGCGTGCCAGGCCGTGGGGGGCGCGCATCGCGCGTCCGCCTTCTCGCGCGCGGCACGACAGAACACGAACGACGAACGGTTACGGTTGCGGCACCCCGGGATACGTGCGCGTCCGGCCCGCGGCGGGTCACCTTTCCGCACGACAACAAGCTACTTAACATAACCAATACAAAGGTCAACGCGAAAACGCACGGCCCCCGCACCACGTTTCACCCGCTGCCCGCCCGGGTATCATGCCAATGGAAGCATTTCTCCAAAGAGACCCCGCGCGGGCAGATACTGTGGCGGCATAGCGGCAAACGCACGCCTCCCCTCAATGCCCGCGCTCCCGGAAAGGAGCCATTTACATGAAAGCAAGAAACATCACACGCACCGTCGCCGGCAAGCGCGCGGTGGACGGCGCGGGCGTGCGCCTTGTGCGCGTGCTCGGCCACGCGGACGTACAGGATTCCGACCCGTTTTTGATGCTGGACGCGTTTGATTCCACGAACCCCAGCGACTACATCCGGGGCTTTCCGTTGCACCCGCACCGTGGCATCGAGACGTTTACGTACCTGATCGACGGCGAAATCGCCCACCGTGACACACTCGGGAGCGGCGGCGTGATCCGGGGCGGGCAGGCGCAGTGGATGAACGCGGGCAGCGGCATCCAGCACGAGGAAATGCCCCGGCCCACGGAGCGCCTGTGGGGCTTGCAGCTCTGGATCAATCTGCCCCGGGCGCACAAGATGACCGCACCCACGTACCGCGACCTGCGGCGGGAGGACATGCCCACGGTGACGGAAAATGGCGTGACCGTGCGCGTGGCTGCCGGGACATACGGCGCGCTGGAAGGGCCGCAAGGCGCGTTTGTCCAGCCGCTGATTCTGGATGTCACCCTCGCGCCCGGCGCGGCGTTCACGCTGTCCGTGCCGGAGGGCGACACGCTGATCGTATACACGCTGGAAGGGAAATGCGGCTTTGGCGAACCTTCGCGCGCGCTGGACGAGCGCGTGGCGGCGTTTTTCGGCCCGGGGGAGGGGCTGGCGGCGCGCGCCGGGGACACGGGCGCGCGGTTCATGGTCCTCTCCGGCGCACCGCTGAAGGAGCCGGTCGCGTGGGGCGGCCCGGTCGTGATGAACACGCGGGAGGAGCTGGACCGGGCGTTCCGGGAGCTGGATGAGGGGACGTTTGTGAAGGGATGAGGGGCGTTGAGCTATTTCCACTACATTGCTTGCAGCCGGGAACTGCCGATTGGGCGCTTTGGCGTGAAGCCCATGGCGGTATATGACAGCTATGCGCAGTACATGCGCTCCGTTCACTATACCCATTGCGATGACAGCGAAGATGAGCGGCTTATGCGATACGGCGGGGATGTGGCGGTGTACGCGACAGAGGACGATCTTCGTTACGGCATTCGGATCGATCCTTTTCAACTGGCGCGATCATACCCTGTAGATGCGGACTGGACAAAGATACCCCAAAAGCAATTGAGAACGGAGGAGCGGCTGTTCCGGAAGAACTTTACGCTGCCCCATCTGTACGCGGCGTTTTTTAGCAGACACAACTGTGCCGCGTCGTTTCTGTGCCAATGGCTTGCCCCTGGCGACCGCGCGGAGCTGTTCACGCACTGGGCAAGCGATCTGAGGCCGAGAAGTAAAGCAAATGATGTGATCATCGATCTGCAGGCATTTGTGGAAGGAAGGATATGCGTTGAAGAGGAAGCCGGGAACTCGGGATTTGTGTCCTTCATCGCGCCCAAGGAACCGAGAGAAGACCCCAGATTGCTTCTTTTATCAGACGAGACCGCGAGGATCGCTGTCTGTCTGAAGTAGACAAGCCGGACGATTCGCAACAGCGAAACGGGGAGAGGCGCTTAACCGCCCACTCCCCGTTTCGCTGCTTCTTACTTCACCCCGAGCCCCCGCAGCGTTTCCATACTCATCGCCGCCGCCTCCAGGGGCGTCCGCCCCACGGACATATCCTGCTCCACGACGAACCACTGCGCGCCGGCCTCGATCCCCGCCTCCACCACGGCCCGCATGTCCTGGCAGCCGTGGCCCAGCGGCCGGAACTCAAACTGCACGCCCTCGGTGTGGTCCTTGTCCTCGTCCAGGCCGATCAGCGCGTACGGCGGCCGGTCGCCCATCACGCCGACGTAATCCTTCAGGTGCACCACCGGGCAGCGGCCCGCGTACTTGCGCAGGTATTCCGCCGGGTCCAGGCCCGCGTATTTTACCCAGCAGGTGTCGATCTCGGTCTGGAGCAGGTCATGCGGTACGGCCTCGTACAGGAAGTCCAGTCCGTACTGGCCGCTGAGCCGTATGAACTCAAAATCGTGATTGTGGTACAGCAACTGGATGCCCGCCGCCTGGCACAGCGCGCCGAACGTGTAGATTTGCCGCAGCACGCGCGCGAACCCCGGCGCGCCCGGGCGCGTCTGCTCGTCCAGGTATGGAATGGCGATGTACGGGCAGCCGATCGTTTTGTGGTAGGAGATGACGGCGAACATGTCCGCCTCAATCTTCACAAACGGCACATGGCTGGACACGGCCTTCAGGCCATGCTTTGTCAGCAGCGCGAGCACGTCGTCCGCGCTGTGGCCGTAGAAACCGGCGAACTCCACGCCGTCATAGCCGATCTCCGCGATCTTCCCGAGCACGGCGTCCAGATTCTTCTCCGCATCCTCGCGCGCGGAGTACACCTGATAGGCGATGGGTCTCTTTTCCATGCGTACACACCCTTTCGGCTGTTTTGTGCTTATTGTAGCACACGCGGGGGAGAAGGGCCAGCGCGATTTCCGCGCAAAACCGCCCCGCGCGCGGCCTCCCCGCGTTTGACAAAAATGGAAACAAACGGACAAAATAGGAATGTATGGAAGAACTGAAAAGTTCCCGTCGTTATATGTCAGGATGAGTCTTCTTGATCACGCGACGGTGAGGAAGGGACTCCCGCGGCATTGTTGACCCGCTGCGGCAGGCGAAAGAGAGGGAACACATGAAAAGAGTAATTTCCGTGCTGATGGCGACGTGCCTTTTGTTCCTCCCGCTATCGTTTGAAAATTCTACGGGCGAGTTCGCGGAATCGGGCGCCTTCCGCAACATGGCGGCATCATACGACGCGGCATGCTTACTGTTTGAGGAGCAGTCGTATCAGGCGGCCATCGAGCTGTTCACGGAGCTCGGCTCGTACCGGGACAGCATCAAGTACCGCATATACGCAGAGGGCATGCTGACGCTGGCGGACGGCGCGCTGGACGATGCCGAGATCAACTTCGATCTGCTGGCCCAGTATGACTTTTTGGATAGCAAGGCCGTGCTGACGTATATCCACGCGCTCCGCGCGGAAATGGCAGGGGACACGGCGAAGGCGCTGGAGCTGTATCGCGGGATCGACGCGCTGGATAGTCTGCTGCGGGCGCTGGAGCTTGAAAAGGCACAGGCGAAAGAAGCCCCGCTCGCCACGGTCGCGCCGGGCAATGTGGCCGCGCGGAGCGCCGCGGACGCGCTGGCGGCGGCGGCCGTGAGCACGGCAACCGCGCCGCCTGTGCCGCAGCAAGCCACGGAGATCCCTTCCCCGCAGATCATATCGGAAGCGTTTGACAACGCGGCCAAGGTGGAAAACTACGCGCGGGCGGCAGCCATCGACATGGGTGACGCGGACGCGTACAAGGGTATGTACAAGGGCAACGAGGGCATGAACGGCGTGCTGGCGTTCCGGGGCGGCAACATGCGCCAAAACGCGGCGTTCGGCGTGATTTCGCCCGGAGCGGCAGGGCTGGAAGCAGTCTGGGTGGCAGACGCGGGCGTCAACGCGGCGGGCAGGGCAACCTGGAACGCCCAGCCGCTGATCGTGCAGTGGCACAAGCAGATCCGGGAAATGATGCCGCTGAACGGCGATAAAAAGAATAAATCCGCGCTGTCCGAGGTGATCTTCCCTGCGAGCGACGGCAGCATCTACTTCTTTGATCTGGACGACGGCCTGCCCACGCGCGACGCGCTGCGGATGCGGACGGAACAGGTGGCGCCGATGCTCGCCAGTGCGGCAGTGCACCCCGCCGGGCTCCCGATTCTGTTCGTTGGCACCGGCGATCCGTACAGCGCCACGCTGGAGCCCGATGCGGGCATGGCGGTGCACAATCTGCTCACGCAGAGAGAGATGGGCTTGGTGCGCGGCGACCGGCGGGAAGCTCTGTCCCTGGACACGACGTTTGTCACATCCGCGCTGGTGGACACGGCGACCGACACGATGATCACCGTGGGCGGTAACGGCCTCCTGTACACGATGGCGCTCAACGCGGCCACGGACAGCGCGCGGCAGGAGATCGCGATCGCGCCCAAAGTGCAGTTCTACGCGTCCGGCGTCGCGGGCATGGACATGTCCGTTCAGAGCTCGCTCGCCGTCTACGGCGGAACCGCGTATTTCGCCAGCAGGGGCGGCATCCTGCAGGCGGTGGACCTGAACACGCTGACGCCGGGGTGGGCTGTCAACGTGGGCGGCGAGACGCGTGCGGCCATTGCCCTGGACGCGGACGGCGCGGGGGGCGTGTCGCTGTATACCGCGACCATCGCGGACGAGACGGGCAAGTCGGTCATCCGCCGCATCAACGCGGTGACGGGCGAAGTAATCTGGGGTGTGGGCGTCTCCGGGTCGGTCAAGGCTTCCCCGGTGATCGGCCAAAACGGCATCGGCGACCTGGTTATCTTTGCGGCGGGCGACGGCTCCACGCTGTACGCGCTGGAAAAGAGCACCGGCACCATCGCCTGGCAGTGTGCGCTCAGCGGCAATGACGTCGCTTCACCCTTGGCCGTGTACGACGAGCAAGGCGGCGCGTACATCCTGCAGGGCGACGCGAAGGGCATGCGCCTGCTGGAAGCCGGGAGCGGCGCGGAGCTGGATGCGCTGGAGGTGGAGGGCACGCCGATGGGTTCGCCCGCGGCGTTTGGCAACATGCTGGTGTTCGCGACGGACGCGGGCAAGCTGTACGGCGTGACGATCAATTAGAACATAACACATAAACAAAAGAGGCGTGGCGAATGAGCAAAATCGTCGTCATCCATGGGCAGAACCACAGGGAAACTTCGTATCACATCGCGCGGGCGCTCGTGCAAAAGCTCGCGGACGGCGAGACGGTGACGGAGTTTTTCCTGCCGCGCGACATGCCGGAGTTTTGCTGCGGCTGCTACCGCTGCATCCTGAAGGACAAGGAAAGCTGTCCGCATCAGGGAACGATGCAGCCAATCCTGCGCGCCATGCTGGATGCGGACCTGCTCATTTTCTCCACGCCGGTGTACTGCATGCGCGCCTCCGGCTCCATGAAGGCGTTTCTGGACCACTGCTTTTCGCTCTGGATGATTCATCAGCCCGACCGGCGAATGTTTTTCAAGAAGGCCGCGATCGTCTCCGTCGGGGCGGGCGGCGGCATGAAAAGCGCGGCCAAGGACATCCGCACGAGCGTGGACAACTGGGGCGTGTTAAGGATCTGGACGTATGGCATACCTTCCGGCGCGATGTCCTGGGAAACTGTCAAGGACACAAAAAAAGCGCGGATTGAGCGCGGTCTGACGAAGCTGGCCGGGAAGATCCGGCGAAGCGACGGGGCGCACGTCCGGCTTGGGCAGAAGTTTCATTTCGTGTGCATGCGCCTGATGCACATCAAGGACTGGGATGTGCCGGAGGACAAGGCGTATTGGGAAAAGCTGGGCTGGCTCGGGAAGGGGCGGCCGTGGAAGGCGTGACGGGGTGAAGGCAACGCAAAACGGGGCAAGGAGAAACCTTGCCCCGTCGCTTGTTGCGCTGTCCATCTGCGGTTTATGGTGCATGTAACACACGCCGGGCATTTCCTTTTTCCGCTATCATCTATACCCGCTTGCGGTATCTATACACATCCCCGCCCAGCTTGCTTTCGTAGTGCAGCATTTCAAAGCCGCGCCGCAGCAGTTCGCCATTCGGCTTGCGCTTGCGGGGTTCTTCGCCCGGGCAATCCAGCAACCAGCCGCCGGGCCGCGCGACCCGCGTCAGTTCCGCGATCTCGCTGTCATAGTCGTCGCCCACCACATGGCCGGACATCATGATGTCGAACGTGGCGTCGGGGTAGGGCAGGCTGTCCGCCATGCCGTCCACAACGCGGATGTTTCGGATGCCCTCACGGCTGATCTTTTCGCGCAGGTACGCGCGCAGCGTGCCGACCGGTTCGGAGGCGTACACCTCGCGCGCCCGTTCGGCGGCGGCAAACGCGAGCCTGCCGGAGCCGCTGCCCACGTCCAGCACCACCTTGTCCGAGAAGTCCGCCAGCTCAAAGAGACGCTCCTTGTCCCAGGCGTAGATGAAATCGCAGCTTGTGTCCATGATTTCGGGCCTGGTGTACGTGACGAAGTCCTCCACGGCAGCAAGCGCGCGCACCTCGGCGGCGCGGATGTCCGCCGCGCTCAGGTTGTCGGGCGCGCTCGCCGTGATGTTCTCCCAAAACGCCGCGCTTTCCGGGCATTTGTGCTGGAAAAACCACTTGACAGCCGGGTTGTGGCGCAAGGCCATCGCCAGGCTGGCTTTCTGTTCGGCGTTGTTTTGGCTACTGTTCCACATCAGGCGAATCTGGAACGCTTCCATCAGCAGACAGCAGTGAAACGAAAAATCCTCCACGTGAATCCAATTCAGCGGCATAGTTCCTCCTATATTTGGGGCGCGTGTGAAAACACGCCCGGGAGGGCTACAGTGTCGTCACCCTCCCTGCGGTGGTTCCGGTGGCGAAATGCGCATACCTCATGTTCGTATCCTCACTTTCTATCAGATTCTGCGAGTTTCGTTTATAGCCATGGTTTCCCCGCGTGCAGTATACCATTTGCCGTGCCGGATAGGCAAGCCGAGGAAAGGCAAAACCCCTTTGAAATCACGAATCTCAAAGGGGTTCCCACAGGCGCGCTCCGCACAAAATGCCATTATGACTGCCAGCCGCCGAAGCCCTCCCAGAACCGTTCCATCGCCGAGGTATTGATGCGGATGTTCCGCGCGTTGCCAAGATGCACGGCGCGGTGGAAAACGCGGAGCTGCCGCTCGTTGTTGTCCAGCTTTTCGCCGATCGGCCGGACCTTTGCCTTGGTGGCGTTGTCGGACGCCATGCTGTTGCCGTCATAGGTCGCGAAGGCGCTGACAATGTCCTTGGCGTACTGCTCCAGCGGCTCTTCCAGCGCGATGCCCGCGCTCTTTTCCGCGTTCTTTTCCGTTTCCGACCGGAAATCGTTCACCTGGAACCCAAGGCTTTTCCACATGTCCGCCGTTGAGCCGGATGAGCCGGAAGAACCGGAGGAGCCGAACCCGATGGCTCCGCCCGCAGTGTTCACCGCAAAGGTGATATCGCTCGCGTCCGGCTTCTTTTTCTTCTTTCTTGAAAACAGTCCCATGATCGAACCCTCCTTATTCTTCCCTGCGATGCGCGGCTGTTTCTTGTTGCCCGCAGTATAGCAGGGATTGGGGGAGCATGGCCGTGCAAATTGCACAGTTGAAACCGGAGCGGCGCTGCCTGGACAAAAAGAGCCACGCCATAGCGGCAAGGCTCAGTTTTGATGAAGTATACAGAAACCCTCCCGCCGCGAGGCGAAACGAGGGGTTTCCAAAGGGATATATCCCTTTGGCAGGGTCTGGGACAGCGTCCCAGCGTTCTCCCGTTCCTCCTACAGCTTCTTCCGCGCCGCCTCAATCGCCGCCTTGACCGCCTTCGGCGCGGGTCCGCCCGGCACGTTCCGCAGCCGGGCGCACGCCTCGGGGGAAATCGCCGCGAACACGTCCTGTTCAAACGCGGGCGAGAACGCCTGCAGTTCCTCCAGCGACAAATCCAGCAGCGCCTTTTTTTCCGCCACGCAGTGCGCCACCAGCCGCCCGACCACCGCGTGCGCGTCGCGGAACGGCACGCCCTGGCGCACCAGATAGTCCGCCGCGTCCGTCGCGTTGGTGAAGCCCTCGGCAGCCGCGCGCGCCATGCGCGCCATGTCGAAGGTCAGCGTGCCCAGCATCTCCCGGAACACGGTCAGGCACATGCAAAGCGTGTCGTGCGCGTCAAAGAGCGCCTCCTTGTCCTCCTGCATGTCCTTGTTGTACGCCAGCGGCAGACCCTTCAGCGCCACCAACAGCGTGTGCAGGTCGCCGTACACGCGGCCCGTCTTACCGCGTATCAATTCTGCCACGTCCGGGTTCTTTTTCTGCGGCATGATGGACGAGCCGGTGGCGTACGCGTCGTCCATCACGGCGAAGGCGAACTCCTGCGTGGACCACAGGATCAGTTCCTCGCAGAAGCGCGAAAGGTGCATCATGCACGCGGACGCGGCGTACAGGAAGTCCAGCGCAAAGTCCCGGTCGCTCACCGCGTCCAGGCTGTTCTCCGTGATGGCGGGGAAGCCGAGCAGCGCCGCCACGCGCACGCGGTCCAGCGGGTATGTCGTCCCCGCGAGCGCCCCGGAACCGAGCGGCATCACGGCGGCGCGCGCCTTCGCCTGACTGAACCGCTCCCGGTCGCGCAGGAACATCTGCACATACGCGAGCAGATGGTGCGCCAGCGTGATGGGCTGCGCCTTCTGCAGGTGCGTGTAGCCGGGCATCAGCGTATTGATATGCACTTCGGCAGTGTCCAAAAGAACAGTCAGAAGACCGCCCAGCAGCCCGGAAACCTCGCCGCACGCCTCCACAGTATACATGCGAATGTCCAGCGCCACCTGATCGTTCCGGCTGCGCGCGGTGTGCAGCTTCTTGCCCGCCTCGCCGATGCGCTCGGTCAGCAGCAGTTCCACATTCATGTGGATGTCCTCGGCATCCTCGCGCCAGATGATTTTGCCCGCCTCTGCATCAGCCAGAATGCCGCGCAGACCTTCTATGATCGCCTCGGCGTCCGCCCTGCCGATGATCCCTTGCTCGCCCAGCATGGTCGCGTGGGCGATGGAGCCCCGGATGTCCTGCCGGAAAAGCCGCTGGTCAAAGGCAATGGACGCGTTAAACGCGTCCACAATGCCGGCGGTATTCTTTTCAAACCGTCCGCCCCACAGCTTCATAGCTTGCCCTCCCGCATCAGCGCGCCGACCTTCATCGGCAGGCCGAACAGGTTGATGAATCCCTCGCTGTCCTTGTGGCTGTACAGTTCCGCGCTGTCGCCAAACGTCGCGATGCGCTCGGAATACAGCGAGTACGGCGACGTGACACCCTGCGGGATCACGTTGCCCTTGTACAGTTTGACCTTAACATCGCCCGTGACGGTCCTTTGCGTGCTGTCCGCAAAGGCCGACAGCGCCTCGCGCAGCGGGGTAAACCACTGGCCGTCGTATACCAGTTCGGCGAAGCGGATCGCCACCTGCTCTTTATAATGGGAGGTGATGCGGTCCAGCGTGATTTGCTCCAGCATGTCGTGCGCTGCGTAGAGCAGCGTGCCGCCGGGCGTCTCGTACACGCCGCGCGACTTCATGCCCACCAGGCGGTTTTCCACCAGATCCGCGATGCCCACCCCGTTCCTGGCCGCGATTTCGTTCGCCTTGTCCATCAGCGCGATGGGGGCCAGTTTTTCGCCATTGATCGCGACGGGGATGCCCTTTTCAAACGATACGGTGACCATCTCCGGCGTGTCCGGCGCCTTCTCCGGCGGGGTGACGATCAGGCACAGGTCGTCCGGCGGCGCGTTCTCGGGGAATTCCAGGTCCGCGCCCTCGTGGCTCAGGTGCCAGAGGTTGCGGTCCATGGAATACGGCCGCTTCTTGGACACCGGCACTGGGATGCCGCGCTCGTTCGCGTAGTCGATGGCCTCCTCGCGGGACTTGATGTCCCACAGCCGCCACGGCGCGATGATCTGCATTTCCGGCGCGAACGCCTTGATCGTCAATTCAAACCGCACCTGATCGTTGCCCTTGCCGGTGCAGCCGTGGCTGATGGCTGTGCAGCCCTCTTTTTTCGCGATTTCGACCAGACGCTTCGCGATGATCGGCCGCGCGAAGCTGGTGCCCAGCAGGTATTTTTTTTCATAGGTCGCGCCCATTTTGAGCGTCGGCCAGATAAAATCCGTGATGAACTCCTCGCGCAGGTCCTCGATGTACAGCTTTGCCGCGCCGGACTTCTTCGCCTTCTCGTGCAGGGGCGCGAGCTCCTCGCCCTGGCCGACGTCCACCGCGCAACAGATGACCTCGCAATCGTAGTTCTCCTTCAGCCACGGAATGATGATCGACGTGTCCAGTCCGCCCGAGTAGGCCAGCAGGATTTTTTGCTTTTCCGCCATGGGGACGCCTCCATTTGTTGTAATGTTTTATTTCGCGCAAATCATAGCACATTTTGCATAGACTTGCAAGCACTGTTAATAAAAATGCACGACAGCCGACTATTCATTCATGGTCTTTGCCTCGCGGGGTAAGGATTCCCTGAGAAATGCCTTCCTTGTGTTCTGGATCGATTGCGACGGATCTTTTCCGTCAGCTTATCACGTCCGCACGGGTTTGAAAAGGCGAGATTCTCCACTCGTCATAAATGCCCTTGCCTTCGCGCGACGGTGAGGTCCTCCACCACGCGCAGATGCAGCAGCCGGTCGGAGATGCGGCGGCTGTCGCCGGACGCGCGGACCAACAGCGCCTCAATCGGCCATAAGGGGATTTCTTGCGAAATCCCCTTATGGCGCCCGATTTTTCAAATCAGCGCCGCCATTAATGAGCGTCGTCGTGCTTCGGGCGATCAGCTTCCAGCGCGGCACGCTTTCTCCCGGGCGGTCGCTGACGATCTTCAGATAAAGGATCACCTTGCCGGGGCTGCGGCCGAACATATCCCGAAGGAGAGCGACCACGTCCGTCAGGATCATCGACAGGGTGAACCACAGGCTCTCCCGAGTCCGGTCGAGCGGAATCAGCAGAATAAACGGCAGATTGATCAAGGTGGCAACCGGTGTATCGAGCCAGAACGCAAAGTAACGCCTCGCCCCGTCGACCATGGGATACCCCTCCTACAGCGCAGTATTCTGCGTCCACTATAGCAAACTATGGCGGCGTTGCCAATGCAATTGAGGTCAATATACGCATTGTATTTTCCCGCGAAACCTTGACTTCGCGGTACGATTGTCGTATCATAAATGGAAACAAATGTTTGGAAAGAGGCGCGCTTTTGATCATTTTAGGCATTGACCCGGGGCTTGCGACGATGGGATGGGGCGTTATCGAAACCGACGGCAACAGGCACCGCCTGATCCAATACGGCACGCTGGGTACCCCTGCCGGGCAGGCCGTGCCCATCCGCCTGCGCTCGATTTTTGTGGGCGTGGAGCAGCTCATTTCGACCTACCAGCCGGACGACATCGCGTTTGAGGAGCTATTCTTCGCCAGGAACGTCACCACGGCGCTGAACGTGGGCGCGGCGCGCGGCGCGGCGCTGGTGGCCGCGGCCCGGCACACGGAGAATCTGTTCGAGTACACCCCTATGCAAATCAAGCAGGCTGTGGTAGGGTATGGAAAGGCGGACAAGCACCAGGTGCAGGTGATGGTCAAGACACTGCTCGGCCTGCCGGACATCCCCCGCCCGGACGACGCGGCGGACGGCCTCGCGGCGGCGATCACGCACGCGCACTCGGCGCGGCAGCGGTCGCTGTTTAAGATACAGTAGGGGCGCGGAGGCTTCGCCTGGGGGTGGGTTGATTTCTTTCGCGCCTACGAACCCATGCTGCGCGGGTAAGCGCGGGTTTGGGCGGCGCTCGCAGAACCGCTAACCCATGAAAGATACCCCGCCCGCAAGACGGGGACAGGGAGCCCAGAGGGACATTGTCCCTCTGGCAGGGGTTCCAGGGGACAGCGTCCCCTGGCGTCTCCCATACCCTCAAGGAGGCATCATGTTTTCACACATCGAAGGCCGCGTGGAGGAAAAGCGCGCGGGGGAACTCGTGATCGACGCAGGCGGCGTCGGATTTCTGCTACTGTGCTCGGGCGCGACGGTGGCGGCCGCGCCGCCCATGGGCGAGCGCATGCGCTGCTACGCGCACTTCTCCGTCCGGGACGACGCGATGGACCTGTTCGGCTTTGCCACGCGCGAGGAGCGGGACATGTTCCGGCGGCTGACGGGCGTGACGGGCGTGGGGCCGCGCACGGCGCTGGGCATCCTGTCCACGCTGACGCTGCGCGACCTGTCGCTGGCGCTCCTGACCGGGGATGCCACAGCCATCGCCCGCGCGCCGAATGTTGGCAAAAAGACGGCGCAACGCCTGATCCTGGAATTGAAGGATAAAGTGGAGCAGGCGGACGTAGAGCTGCAGAACATCGCGGCGGTCGCGTCCGGCGGATCGGACGCCGCCGCCGAGGCCGTGCAGGCGCTCATGGCGCTGGGTTATTCCAGCGCGGAGGCGAATCGGGCGGTCGCGTCCGTGCGCGACAAGGCCGATACCGCCGATGGGCTGATCCTGTTGGCGCTGAAGGGACTGGGGGGTTGAACAACCGGCGCAAGGGGATGCGTCGTGTTTCGCCATTGTCGCGCTGGCCCTTTGGGGCCACCGCTCTGTGGCTCGCCGGACAAAAGCCGCAGCCCCTTCCGCCACGGGCGGAATGCGGCGTTTGTCCCCTTCCGATATCCCTCTGACGAAGGAATGTTTTCCGCCGGCTTCGTCTTTGGTAAACTCCCCGCCCACTCGGCAAAGCCGGGCGGTACGATTCAAGTCGAGATGGCGACGGCCCCTCGAACGCCCCGCATGGTGGCCTATCAAATGGATGCCATGAAGCTGATCCATGGACCGGAGGCTGATAATAGATGGAAGAAAACCGACTCATCATGTCCGGCTTCCGCGCGGAGGACGACCAGGAGCTGTCCCTGCGCCCCCGGACGCTGAACGATTTTATCGGCCAGACGGCCGTGAAGGAGAACCTGCGCATCTCGCTGGAAGCGGCGCTGCAGCGCCGGGACGCGCTGGATCACCTGCTGCTGTACGGCCCGCCGGGCCTGGGCAAAACGTCACTGGCGGCGATCATCGCGGCCGAGATGGGGCAGAATATCCGCATCACGTCCGGCCCGGCCATCGAGCGCCCGGGCGATCTGGCGTCCATCCTGACGAACCTGTCCGCCGGCGATGTGCTGTTCATCGACGAAATCCACCGCCTGTCGCACACGGTGGAAGAGGTGCTGTACTCCGCGATGGAGGACTACGCGCTGGACATCATGATCGGCAAGGGGCCGAGCGCGCGGTCCATCCGTGTGGATTTGCCCAAGTTCACGCTCGTCGGGGCGACGACGCGTGCGGGCCTTCTGACCGCGCCGCTGCGCGACCGGTTCGGCATGCTGTTCCGGCTGGAGCTGTATTCGCCGGAGGAGCTGTCGCGCATCGTGACCAACTCCGCGCGCATCCTGGGCGTCGCGGCGGAGCCGGAGGGTCTCTCGGAAATCGCCCGCCGCTCGCGCGGGACGCCCCGCATCGCCAACCGCATGCTGCGCCGTGTGCGCGACTACGCGCAGGTGCGCGCGGACGGCGTCATTTCGCTGGATGTGGCGAAAAGCGCGCTCCTCGGTCTGGATATCGACGACCTGGGCCTGGACCGCGTGGACCGCGCCGTGCTGGAAACGATGATCAAGAAGTTCGGCGGCGGCCCGGTCGGCCTGGACACGCTGGCCGCGACCACGGGCGAGGACGCGACGACCATCGAGGACGTGTACGAGCCGTACCTGCTGCAGCTCGGGTTCCTCATGCGCACGCCGCGCGGCCGCATCGCCACGGCGTCGGCATACGAGCACATGAAGGCCGCCATGCCGTCCAGAAGCGCGCTGAATGAGCAGATCCGGCTGACACTGGAACAGGAAGAAGAGGACTAACCGCGCGTGAAAACAAGCGATTTTCTATACGACCTGCCCGAGGCGCTGATCGCGCAGACGCCCATAGAGCCGCGCGACGCCAGCCGTCTGCTCGTCTGCGACCGCGCGACGGGCCGCCGCGAGCACCGCGCGTTCCGCGATGTAACCGAATACCTCCGTCCCGGCGACGCGCTGGCCGTCAACCACACCAAGACGATTCCCGCGCGCCTCATCGGCAGCCGGGAGGGCACGGGCGGCGCGGTGGAGTTTCTGCTGCTACGTCGCCTGGACGCGCGCCGCTGGGAGGCGCTGGTGAGGCCGGGCAAGAAGCTGCAGCCCGGCGCCGCCTGCGTCTTTGGCGACGGACGCCTGACAGCCACCGTGGAGGCGCGCACCGCCGCCGAGGGGGGCCGGGTCGTTTGCTTCCGGTATGAAGGCGTGTTTGAGGAAATCCTGGACGCGCTGGGCACCATGCCGCTGCCGCCGTACATCCATGAAAAGCTGGCCGACCCCGCGCGGTACAACACCGTGTACGCCAAGGTGGATGGCTCCGCCGCGACGCCGACCGCCGGGCTGCACTTCACGCCGGAGCTCATGGACCGCATCCGGGACATGGGGGTGGACATCGTGCCCATCCTGCTGCACGTCGGCCTGGGCACGTTCCGCCCTGTGAAGGCGGAGGACTTGTCTGACCATGTGATGCATGAGGAGTACTACGAGGTGTCGCCCGAGGCGGCGGACCGGCTGAACGCGGCGCGGGCGCGCGGCGGGCGCATCGTCTGCGTGGGCACGACGGCGGTCCGCACGCTGGAGACGGTCACAGGCCCTGACGGCATCGTGCGGCCGGGCGCGGGGGAGACGGGCATCTTCATCACCCCGGGCTACACGTTCCGCGCCACCGACGCGCTGATTACCAACTTCCACCTGCCCGGCAGCACGCTGCTGATGCTGGTTTCGGCGTTGATGGGGCGGGAAAGCGCGCTGGAGGCATACCGGGAGGCCGTGGAAGAACACTACCGCTTTTTTTCGTTCGGGGACGCGATGCTGATCATCTAGGAAGTGTGAGGAACAAGGTACAAAAGGATGAAAGCCGTATGAGAGGGATTTCCGCATGGATTCATTCTTAAAACGACTTGATAAAAGTTGGTGGTTCTTGCTGACCTTTGGGGTGCTGATGCTGCTCCTGATCGCTTTGCTGATCGTGTTTTTCCGGGACAATACAAGCATCACGTATCAGGGACGCCGCCTAACCCTTGTGAGAACGGGTGATGGAAACAGCGTAACAATGGCGGATTCGGAAGGCGAGCTTCTGCAATGGAAAGGATATTCCAGCGGCGGGTTCGCCTACCGGGGAGAGAAGGTCGCCATTTCGTTTAACGCGCCCGGTGGAGGGGCTGTGTTCACCTTTTCAGATGGATCAGTGGAAACGCTGCAAGGCAGGGGAGAAAGAGGAAAAATCGCGGATTATGGTGGCCTGTATATTTCGGGACTGACGCCGGAGCGGAAAAGTGAAGTATGGGCCGTGCGAAAGCTTGCGGCGATGGGGATATATCATTATTCCGTGGGAAGAAACATTTTGGCCGGTCTTTTCGGATCGCTGTTTTTGCTCGTGGGCTGCTCCAGGCTCTTTTATCCGGAAGCGTGGTGGCGCATGCAAGTAAGCCTCGTCGTTGTCGGGGGCGAGCCGACAGATTGGGCGATTTTGTCGGGTAGGATTTTCGGGGTGATGATCGTGGCGTTCGTGTTTTTCATGATCTGCATCCTGCCAATGATCGGCCCTGTCTTTTTTCACTAAGGAACGGGATAAGCGCATGAAAAAAAGCCTGCAATCTCAGCTTTGCGAGATCGCAGGCCCCTTAGAGCATTTCTCTCAAATACAGCGCACGTCTTTGCGGGTCTTTTGCCGCCTCGCGCTGTTTCGCCCACTCAGCGTAGCGCCGCTACGCATCGTTTCCTTAGCGGCGCGACAAGATCCCTCGCAATACCTACGCTATGTTTCCGGAAATTGCCCTATCAGCATATCCCGTCAATCCAGCCGCTTCCGTCGGTACACCACCCCGAACAGCGCCGCCGCCAGCACCGCCCAGCCCAGGATCACCGCCAGGTTGAACGCCAGCCCACCCGCGCCGCCGATCAGCTCCAGCGTCGCGTAGGTCGGCGTGAACCGCGCGACGCTCGCTATGCCCTCGTCGACCTGGCCGAAAATCGCGGGCATCAGCATCACCAGCATGAACGGCGCGGACAGCATGCCCGTGGACATCTGGTTGCGGCTGATGATGCCAATGCTGGCGCCAAAGAGCATCATGCACACGCATGTGCACGTCGTGACGAGGAAAAAGCGGGCGAACCCCTCAAAGCCCGTGTTCGTCAGCAGGAAGATCAGCAGGTTGACCGCCTGTGAGATCAGGTAGATCAGCAGCGATTTGCTGAACAGAAATTCTCCCGCCGATACGTTGGACAGCATCAGCGTGCGCAGCGTGTTCTTTTCCTTTTCCTCCGCGATCATCATGGACATGCAGGAGATCGGCACCAGCGACAGCGCCATCAAGAGCCCCAGCGCCATCACGAACTGCGGATCCATGTGCTCCCCGCCCAGGTTCATGTAGCGGTACAGCGCCGTGAACAGCACCGGCAGCAGGAACAAAAACAGCACGTTCGGGTTTTTCGTCGTGTCGCGGAGGTCCTTGCGGAACAGCGCGCTGATTTTGTGCGCGGAAAAGCTCATGACAAATCCCTCCCCGTCAGTTGGAGAAACACTTCCTCCAGATTCGGCTCCGACGAGTGCAGCGTCAGCAGCGCGCCGCTGCCCAGCCATTCGGTCAATTCGCGCAGGCCCTCGGCCGTCTTTTCCACGGTGCGCGTGCCACCGTCCCGCGTGCGCGCGGTGATCGCGTTCTGGGCGTGGGCGAGCTTCAGCGCGTCCGGCGTGTCGCACGCGACGATGCTCCCGTGGTTGAGGAACGCCACGCGGCCGCACAGCTTGTCCGCCTCTTCCATGTTATGCGTCGTCAGGAAAATGGTCGTGCCCCCGGTGTTGAGCTGAAGGAGCAGCTTGTGAATTTGCTGCGCCGTGCCGGGGTCCAGCGCGGCGGTCGGCTCGTCCAGGAACAGCAGCGTGGGCTTGTGCAGGATGGCCCGTACCAGCATCAGCCGCTGCTTCATGCCGCGCGACAGCGCCTTGGCGGGCTTCTTCTTGTCTTCCAAAAGGCCCACCTGTTCGAGCGCCTCGTCGATTGCCTTATGCGGAATGCGCTTCAGGTCCGCGAAGAGCTGCAGGTTTTCGTACACGCTCAGCCGGTCGTACAGCCCGCTGTTGTCCGTCAGCACGCCGATCCGGTCGAACACGTCCTGCCGGAGCGACGCGATGCCCTCGCCAAAGAGGCGGATGTCCCCGCCATCCGGCCGGAGCTGCCGCGTCAGCAGCTTGATGGTGGTCGTCTTGCCCGCGCCGCTCGGGCCAAGGAAGCCGAAAATTTCCCCCTCGCGCACCGAAAAGGAGAGGTCCGAAAGCGCCTTCTTGCCCGCGAAGGCCTTGTCAACGCCGTGGACGTCGATCAGCGCCGCGCGTCCGTTTTCTACCGCCATAGTTTCCTTTCTCCTACTTCCATCAGCATTTTCGCAATTTCCGGCCTATCATAGCAAAATCGCGCGCCCTTGTAAACAGCGCGATCAGATGCTATACTGCACCGGTATGAAAAACTTTTCCTTTGAACTGATCAAAACCTGCGCCAAGACGGGCGCGCGCCGGGGCCGCGTCCATACGCCGCACGGCGATATTGAGACGCCCTGTTACATGCCCGTGGGCACGCAGGCGACCGTCAAGGCCATGACGCCCGAGGACGTGCGCTCGGTCGGCGCGCAGATTATTCTGTCGAACACGTACCACCTGCACCTGCGCCCGGGCGAGGATCTGATCAAGGAAGCGGGCGGCCTGCACCGGTTCATGCACTGGGACGCGCCCATCCTGACGGACAGCGGCGGGTTCCAGGTCTTTTCGCTGTCCACGCTGCGCAAAATCACCGAGGAAGGCGCGCAGTTCCGCTCGCACATCGACGGCTCGCCGCGCCTTCTGTCGCCGGAAACGGCCACGCGCATCCAGAACGACCTGGGCGCGGACATCATCATGCAGTTTGACGAGTGCTCGCCCTACCCGTGCGACCGGCGGACAGCGGAGGCGGCCATGCGCCGCTCGCTGCGCTGGGCGGAGCGGTGCAAGGCGGGGCACGCCCGGGATGATCAGGCGCTGTTCGGAATTGTGCAGGGCGCGTTTGAGGCGGACCTGCGCCGGGAGAGCGCCAGGGCGCTCGCGGACATGGACTTCCCCGGCTACGGCATCGGCGGGTTGTCCGTGGGCGAGCCCAAGCCGCAGATGTACGACCTGCTGGAAGTGGTGACGCCGGAATTGCCCCGGGACAAGCCCCGGTATCTGATGGGCGTCGGCACGCCGGACTGCCTGATCGAGGGCGTGCTGCGCGGCGTGGACATGTTCGACTGTGTGCTCGCGACAAGGATTGCCCGGAACGGCACGGCGATGACATCTACCGGGCGGCTCGTGGTGCGCAACGCCGAGTTCGCGCGCGATTTCACGCCGCTGGATCACGACTGCGACTGCTCCACATGCCGGAACTACTCGCGCGCGTACCTGCGCCACCTCATCAAGGCGGGCGAGATCCTCGGTGCGCACCTCATCAGCGTGCACAACCTGCGCTTCCTGCTGCGGCTCATGGAGCGCGTGCGGGACGCCATCGAGCGGGACGATTTGCCCGCGCTGCGCGATGATTTTTACGCGCGGTATGACATGACGCGAAACTTTTGACGGCGCTACCGGCGATGTTTTGCCGCCGGCTGCGCAATTCCAAAACAAATGGTTGCAAAGAAATGGCAAAACAGGGTATAATATCTAGGCGGCGGCGCGATTTGATAAAATCGGGCGCCATAAGGGGATTTCGCCAGAAATCCCTTCCTACTGACTTTGCTAAAGGCGGTGTAAATTAATGGATTGGTATACCCTTATGGCGCGCATTGGCACTGCGCTGGCGGAGACGGCCCCGGTGGCGGGCGATGTGGCGGCCGAAGGAGAGGTCGCGGCGGAGGCCGGCATACTGCAGATGGTCGTTTCGATGGCGCCGCTGCTGCTGATCGTTGTGGTGTTTTACTTCATGCTGATCCGTCCCCAGCGCAAGAAGGACAAGAAGGTCAAGGACATGCTGGCGGCCCTGAAGGTCGGCGACCGGATCACGACCATCGGCGGCATCTTTGGCACCATCGTGGGTATCAAAGACGATACGTTCACCGTAGCCGTCGGCGCGGACAAGACCAAGCTGGTGTTCGCCCGCTGGGCCATCCGCAACGTGGACGAGGTTTCCATCGAGAACGACGCGGAGACGCTGGTGTAATCTTTGAAGAAGCAAAACAACCCCGCGCTGGACAAGTCCGGCGCGGGGTTGTTTTGCCTAGCGCGAGCACCGCATGTCCCGCATTTTCACACCAGCGGGTCATACCCCCGGAATCCTAAGCATACGCTTCACCATGATGCGGACAGGGGGGTATTCTATGGCGAGAGAAATGGCGTCTTCCGTCCGGCGGAGCGCGGCAAAGGGCCAAAGCTCGCTGGGGGTCGTGCTGGCGATTGCGCGCGGGCTGCTGGCGGCGGTGGCGGTGACGGTGCTCGGCGTGGTGGTCTTTGCGCTGGCGATCAAGTGGCTGAACATTTCAGATACGATCATCTCGGTCATGAACCAGGCGCTCAAACTCATATCGATCTTCATTGGTGTGCGCGCCTGCGTGGGGCGCGGGGGGACGGGCGGCGTGACCAAGGGCGCGCTGGTCGGCCTGCTGTACATGGTGCTGGGCGTGCTGGCGTATGTGTTCCTGAGCGGGCTGTCGCTCACGCCTTCCGCGTATCTGGCGGATCTGGGCATGGGCATCGCGGCGGGTGGGCTGTGTGGCATCATCATGGCCAACCTGAAGCCCAAGACGAAATAGGGGAAGACGGGGCAGGGATTTCTCGCGAAAGCCACGCCGCGCCCGATTCTCCAAATCAGCGCCGCCGTCGTGGAAACGGGGGGCTGCCCTCCTGCGGTGCGGGAGGGCATTTCCTGTATAGCATTTAGCGAATCACGTGCAGCTTCTTCTCGTTCTGGAAAAACTCCGTCTCCGTGATGCCGCACAGAACCGCGTTCCAGTACCGCCCGTTGTGAAAGGCATCATCCCGCTGAATGCCCTCGACCGTGAACCCGAGCTTTTTGTGAAGCGCGGCCGAGGCCGCGTTCGCCTCGATGTAGCCGCTGTTCCACTTGTGCATCCTGCGCTCGTTAAACATGTATTCACCGAGCATCCGAAGCGCAGCGAGGCCATAGCCCATGCGACGGAAGGCGGGGTTGATCTGCACGCCGATGGGGCCAAACTTGCCGTGCCGTTCATTGACGCCAAAGAGGTTGCATACGCCCACGTGCTTGCCTTCGCTGTTTTCAATGACAAAGCAGACGTAGTCCGGCTTTTGCAGGAACTCCAGGTGCTTTCGTTTCTGTTCGTCGGCGTCCACGGGCATGTCTATTTCGTCGTTGAAGAAAAACCGCGCCTCGCTGTTGTACAGGTTGGGCAGGCGTTCCACCCAATCCTCTTCCCGGGACTGTCTGAGCTGTATCACGCTGTTTTTCCAGTAATACGCGGACATGTCGATTTCCATCTGTCGTTCCTCCGTAGCGGCGGCGCAAATTTGAAAAATAAGGGCGTCGTAGAAGGATTTCACCAGAAATCCCTGCCTCCATGACAAAGGGAACATAACATGCACCCGCATGAATGTCAATCCATGATGAACCGCGGTCATCATAGTGCCCAAAACGCGCGTCAGCGCGCATTTTCGCAGGCTGGCCGCGCGGAAGTTCATGAATCTTGACGGCTTGCCTGCAAAAGTGTATAATCACCTTTTAGAAACCCAAAAAGGAAGGAAGCCGTTGTATGCAGAGCGCGCGCCTCGTGCCGACCCAACGCCCGGCGCACACCGGCGTCTGTTTCCGCATGTACTGGGCGCGTGTCATGATTACCGCGTGAAGCCCCATACCGCAAGAGCCTTTCCGAGTTGAGTAGGAAGGGCTCTTGTGTTTCATATTTTACCGTAGCGCCCATTTTTGCCGCAATGCCCATGAAAGGATGTGCCGGATGCTGCGCCTGATCCCCCGCCTGACGGACGAAACCCCCGGGCCGCTGCTGGATGCGGGCCTGCCGCCCCAGCTCGCGCGCGTGCTGTGGGCGCGCGGCGTGCGCACGGGCGAGGAGGCGCGGGTGTTTTTGCATCCGGACCTGTCCGCGCTGCATGATCCGCTGCGCCTTTCGGGCATGCGCCGCGCCGTGCCGCGCGTTCAGGCCGCGATTGAGGCGGGCGAGCGTATCGTCGTGTACGGGGATTACGACGTGGACGGCGTCTGCGCGGCGTCGCTGCTCGTTTCGGCGCTCCGCGCGCACGGCGCGATTGCCGACTGGTACATCCCCTCGCGCCACAAGGAGGGCTATGGGCTGAACGCCGAGGCCGTCCGCGCGCTGTCCGCCCGGGCACAGCTCATCATCACGGTGGACTGCGGCATCACGTCCGTGGAGGAGGCGGCGCTCGCGGCGGAACTCAGCGTGGACATGATCATCACCGACCACCACGAGCCGCCGGAAAAGCTGCCGGAGGCGTACGCGGTCATTGACCCGCTGCTGGGCGATTATCCGTTTCGGCGGCTGTGCGGCGCGGGCGTCGCGTTCAAGCTGGCGCAGGCGCTGTTCGGCTTTGAGGCCGTGCGGCCGCTGCTGGACCTGGCCGCGCTGGCCACCGTGGCGGACATTGTGCCGCTTTTGGACGAAAATCGCGTGCTGGTCTATTACGGTCTGCAGTTGATGCAGGAGACGGGCCGCGTGGGGCTGAAGGCCCTGCTGGACGTATCCGGCCTGACCGGCAAGACGATCACCGCCGGGCATCTGGGGTTCCAGATCGGGCCGCGCATCAATGCGGGCGGCCGGGTGAGCGACGCTTCGCGCAGCGTGGAACTGCTGCTGACGGAGGATGCGGCGCTCGCCGCGCGCATCGCCGGGGAGTTAAATGACGAAAATATCCAGCGTCAGCGCATGGAGGCGGCCATTCTGGCGCAGGCCGAGCAGTGGGTCGCGCAGAACGCGGACTTTCTGACCGACCGGGTGCTGATCGTCGTCGGGCAAGGCTGGAACACCGGCGTGGTGGGGCTCGCCGCGTCCAAGCTGGTAGAGAAGTTCGCGTGGCCCGCTGTCGTGCTGTCGGAGACGGACGGCGTGTGCGTCGGGTCCGCGCGGTCCATTCCGGGCGTAAACCTGCACACGGCGCTGACGCGGTGTCAGGATCTGTTCCTGCGCTTCGGCGGGCACGCGCAGGCGGCGGGCATGACGCTCGTGAGCGAGAACCTTCCCGCTTTCCGCGCGCGGCTGAACGAGGCCATCGCCGCCGTCGCGGAGCCGGACGCGTTCATCCCGTCCGTATCGTATGACCTGGATGCGCGCCTTTCCGAGATCACCATCCCGCTTATCGAGCAGATGGACAGGCTCGCGCCGACCGGCTTTGGCAACCCCGCGCCGGTGTTCCGCCTGACGGGCGCGCACGTGCTGGAGGCGCGCGGCGTGGGCAACGAGGGGAAGCATCTGAAGCTGCGCCTGATGCAGGATGGCGCGGCCCTGGACGGCATCGCGTTCGGTCAGGGCGGGCAGCGAAAGGGCCTTTCGGAGACCGTGGATGCGCTGTTTTCGCCGTCCATCAATGAGTTCATGGGCAGGCGCAGCGCGCAGTGCGAGATCGCGCGCATTCTGCCGCACGCGCCCGCCGAAGCGTTCCGGGAGGCGTGCCTCGCGCAGGCGGACGATTTTGACCTGCACCTGCTGGACGACCTGCCGCCGCTAGCGGAGCCGGAGCCGGAAGCCGTCCGGCGGGCGCTGGCCGCCCAGGCGCTTATGGATTCGTGCCAGGGCACGCTGCTGACCGTGCGCACGCTGGACGGGGCGCTCCGGTGTCTCGCGTGGCTGGAAAAGGCGGGGCTTTCCGGGCGGGCAATGTATTGCTTCGGCGCGCCCACGGACCCGCGCCGGTTTAACGCGCTGTGCGCCATGCCAGCGCGGGACGCGGGGAAGGGCTACGCCCGGGTGTTCGCGCTGGACGATGACCTGATCCCCGGCGTGATGGCAGCCTGGATGCCGACGGACGACGGCCTGCGCGGGCTGTACCGCGTGCTGCGCGCCGGGCAGGGGCGCTTCGCGTCGGAAACGGCGCTGTCGGAGGCGGCGGAGATGCGCGTCGCGGCGGTCCGGCTGGGCCTGCGCGCGTTTGAGGAACTGGGGCTGGTCGCGTACTGCCCGACGCCGTTCACGGCGTCGCTGTGCGCGGCGGCCAAGTGCAGCCTGACGGACAGCGCGGTGCTCGTGCGCGCGCGAAGTTTGCTTCGGCGGGAGGTGGAGGCGTGAGCAAGGACATTCCGACCATGAACCTGAAGGAGCTTAAAGCCTGCGTGGGCAAATACCACCCGGCCGACAACGTCGCGCTGGTGGAACGCGCGTGGCATTACGCCGAGAAGCTGCACGCGGGCCAACGGAGAAAGTCCGGCGAGCCGTACTTCATCCACCCGGTCGCTGTGGCGACCACATTAGCGACGCTGATGATGGACGGCGCGACCATCGCCGCCGGCCTTCTGCACGACACGATCGAGGACATCGACAGCTGCACGCGGGAGACGCTCCAGAAGGAGTTCGGCGCGGAAGTGGCGCAGCTCGTGGACGGCGTGACGAAGCTGGAGCGGCTGGACTTCACGTCGCGCGAGGAGCAGCAGGCCGAAAGCCTGCGCAAGATGATCCTGGCGATGTCCAAGGACATCCGCGTGGTGCTGATCAAGCTGGCGGACCGCCTGCACAACATGCGCACGCTGAACTTTCAGCCCCGCGAGCGGCAGGTGCCCATCGCGCGGGAGACGCTGGACATCTACGCGCCGCTCGCGCACCGCCTGGGCGTGTACGCGCTCAAGTCGCAGCTTGAGGACCTGTCGTTCCTGTACCTGGAGCCGGAGAAATACCACGAGATGGCGAAGATGGTCGGCGCAAAGCGCGCGGAGCGCGAGATGTCGCTGCACATGGTCGAAAAGGAGCTGCGCGCTGAGATCGGCGGCATGGGCATCAATTTTGAAATCAGCGGCCGGCCGAAGCATTTTTACAGCATTTACCGCAAGATGGAGCTTCAGAATATCCCCTTTGAGCAGATTTATGACCTGATCGCGCTGCGCGTCATCGTGGACACCGTGCAGGATTGCTACGCCGTGCTGGGTCTGGTGCACACGCTCTGGCGGCAGGTGCCCAACCGCTTCAAGGACTATATCTCCACCCCCAAGGCCAACATGTATCAATCGCTGCACACGACCGTCGTGGGCCAGAACGGCCAGCCGTTCGAGGTGCAGATCCGGACGACCGAGATGCACCGTCTGGCCGAATACGGCATCGCGGCGCACTGGCGCTATAAAGAGGGCAAGCAGAGCGGCGGCGAGCTGGACGAAAAGCTGTACTGGCTCCGCCAAATTTTGGATTGGCAGGGCGACGCCAAGGACGCGCGCGAGTTCATCGACCTGCTGAAGGTGGACCTGTTCTCCGACGAGGTGTTTGTCTTTACGCCCAAGGGCGACATCATCAGCCTGCCGCGCGGCGCCACGCCGCTGGACTTCGCGTACCGCATCCACAGCGCCATCGGCAACAAGTGCGTGGGCGCGAAGGTGAACGGCCGCATCGTCACGCTGGATTCGCAGCTATCCACGGGCGATTTTGTCGAGGTGCTGACGTCCTCGGCGTCCAAGGGCCCCAGCCGCGACTGGATGAAGATCGTCAAGACCTCGCAGGCCAAGACGAAGATCCGCCAGTGGTTCAAAAAGGAACTGAAGGCCGAGAACATCGAGCTGGGCCGCACGATGCTGGAGCGCGAGGCTGCGCGGAACGCTACGCAGCTTCCCGCGCTGACGAAGCCCGAGTATATTGAGCCGATGCTGCGCAAGTACGGCTTTCTGGACCTGGAGGACATCTACTCCGCCGTCGGCTTCGGCGCGATGAGCGCGGTCAGCGTGTGCTCGCGCCTGATGGCCGAGCAGCGCCGCCACGAGAAGCCGCCCGAGCCGCCGCCCCCGCCCGAGCCCAAGAGCGAGGAAGAGAACGAGAAGCGGCAGAAGCTGGCCAGCAGCCAGGGGGTCAACCTCTCCGGCGACGCGGGCATGCTGGTGCGGTACGCGCGCTGCTGCAACCCGATCCCGGGGGACGAGATCGTCGGCTACATCACGCGCGGGCGCGGCGTGACCGTGCACAAGGCGGACTGCATCAACGCGATGAACTCCGAGCCGGAGCGCATGGTGGACGTGAGCTGGAACCTGGCGGCGAACACGAAGTTCTCCGCCGGCGTCCGCATTGTCGCCAGCGACCACGAGGGCCTTTTGATCGACCTGGCGACGCTGATCGGCAGCATGGACGCGCCGATTGAGTCCGTGACCGCCAAGTCCAGCAACGGCACGGCCGTCATCACGCTGCAGGTACAGGTGCAGAGCCGGGCGCAGCTTGACCGGATGATCAAATCCGTGCAAAAGCGCGCGGATATTATCGAGGTGTTCCGGCTATCGACGTGACGACGGCAACCGCATGAACCGCGGTTCATGCGGTTGGGAGGACGGGAAGGAAGGGCTTTCTGGTAGGAAAGAAAACCTGACGGTTTTCATCCGTTCGTCGGCAAAGCCGCCGATGCCGGATCACAATCAAAGGGCTGTGGCCCCTGGAATCGTGTTCGTGCGTTTGCCGTGTCCACATGACACCGTGGGCTTTCCACATGATGCCATCATAGTGTATAATAGTGTTCTGGCAAGGCCCGGATTCCGAAAACCGAGCCATAGCAGAACACATGACCAGGAGGAACGACAGCCATGCGATGTGTGGTCCAGCGCGTTTCGGGCGCGAGCGTGACCGTTTCGGGCCGGGTGGCCGGCGAGATCGGCCCCGGCTTTTTGGTGCTGGTCGGCGTCATGGACGGCGACGGCGACGCGGACGTGCGGTACTGCGCCGACAAGGTGGCGGGCCTGCGCGTGTTTGAGGACGCGGACGATAAAATGAACCTGTCCATCAAGGATACGAAGGGCGCGGTGCTGGCGGTGTCGCAGTTTACCCTCTGCGGGGACGCGCGGCACGGCAGGCGGCCAAGCTTTTCGGCCGCCGCGAGGCCGGAAACGGCGGTGCCGCTGTACGAGGCGTTCTGCGCGCGGCTGCGCGACCAGGGCATTCGGGTGGCAACCGGGGTGTTCCAGGCGCATATGGATGTAGCGCTGGTCAACGACGGGCCGGTGACCATCCTGCTGGACAGCCGGAAGGAATTCTGACAGATCGTCCGGAAAGGAACATCATCAAATGAAATTTACCGTGCAACCCGTGGGGGAAATGCAGGCGAACGCGTACATACTCTATGCCCCGGACCGGGACGACGCCCTCGTGATCGACCCGGGCGCGGAGCCGGAGGCCATCTCGCTGGCCCTTGCCGGGCGGAAGCTGGCGGGCATTCTGCTGACGCACGGGCATGTGGACCACATCGGCGCGGTGGCGGCGCTGCGCTCCGCGGACGCGCCGGTCTACATCCACCAGGGCGACGCCAAAATGCTGGCAAACCCGAACCTCAGCCTCGCGGCCATGGTCGGCGGGGAGCCGAGCCAGGGCGACCCGGACTTCTGCGTCACGGAAGGGCCGATGGAGCTGGCGGGCCTTGCGATCGAGGTGATCCACACGCCTGGGCACACCCCGGGCAGCGCGTGCTTCCTGTGCGAAGGCGCGCTTTTCTCCGGCGACACGCTGTTTCAGGACGGCGTGGGCCGCACGGACTTCCCCGGCGGCGATCGGGAGGCGCTTGCCGCGTCGCTCGCGCGGCTGATGGCGCTGGACGGGGACACCCCGGTGTACCCGGGCCACGGGAATGAAACGACCATCGCGCGCGAGAGGCGGTACCACGCATGACGCTACGGCTCCATACACCGCTGGCGGAGCATTTTTCCGATATTGCCGAGGTTTTGCACGTTTTCTACCCGGGCGCGGAGGTCGCGCATGGCACGCCGGACGCGTGCGATGTACTGCACGCCTGCGAGGCGTGGGACGGCTGGGTCACGGACACGTTTACGACGGTAGGGATTCCTGGCGGAACCCCTTTCATGGCCCGCAATCTTCGGTTGCATGCCACTGCTGACGAAAGCGCGTCCTTCCGCTGGACAACCCGTATCCAGGGCGATTCATGGGAGCAAAAGCGCAGGCGCAAGCGCGGCCTGAAGCTCTGCTGCTATTACCTTCTGCGCCGCCTGACGGGCATCGAACCGCCGTGGGGGAGCCTGACGGGCATCCGCCCGACGCGCCTGTTTTACGAGCGGCTTTCGCGCGGCGACCGCATGGACCAGGCGCGCGAGGCGCTGATCCGCATGTTTGACCTGCGCGAGGACCGGGCGCAGCTTCTGATGGACACGGTTTCAAGCCAGCGCGGCCTCATCGACGCGCCCGCGAACGCCGTGGATATTTACGTTGGCATTCCATTCTGCGCGACGCGCTGCGCGTACTGCTCCTTTTTCGCCGAGGCTGTGGGCAACGGCAAGAAGGTGGAGCCGTACCTTGCCGCGCTGTTTCGCGAGCTGGACGCTACGGCGGCAGTGGTTCGGCACGCCTCGCTCGCGCCGCGCGCGCTGTACATCGGCGGCGGCACGCCCACGGCGCTCAGCGCCGACCAGCTCACCCGGCTGCTGGACAGGATGCGCGCGCTGTTCCCGCAAGTGCGGGAGTGGACCGTCGAGGCCGGACGGCCGGACACCATCGACGCGGCGAAGCTCGCCGCCATGCGGGACGCGGGTGTCACGCGCCTGAGCGTCAACCCGCAGACCATGAACGACGAGACGCTGCGCGTTATCGGGCGTGCGCACACGGAGCGGGATGTCCGGGACGCGTTTGAACTGGCGCGGAACATGGGGTTCCAGAACATCAACATGGACGTGATCGCCGCACTGCCGGGGGAGACGGCGCGCGATTTCCGCCGGACGTTGGCGGGCATCGAGGCGCTCGGCCCGGACAGCCTGACCGTGCACACGCTGGCGAGAAAGCACGGTTCCCGGCTCAACGAGTTCGGCTTCGAGCCCGTCGCGGACGATGTGGCCGAGGAAATGGTGGAGATGGGCGCCGCCTGCGCGCACCGGATGGGCATGCGGCCGTATTACCTCTACCGGCAGAAGTACGTGGCCGGAAACCTGGAAAATGTCGGCTACGCCAGGCCCGGCAAGGAAAGCCTGTACAACATCGACATCATGGAGGAGACGACGAGCGTGCTGGCGGTCGGCGCGGGCGCGATTTCCAAGCGTGTGTTCCCGAAGGAGGCGCGCATCGAGCGCGCGCCGAATGTCGGCGACGTGGGGCATTACATGGAGCGTGTGGACGAGATGATTGAGCGCAAGCGGCGGCTCTGGGAGGTGTAGCGCGATGACCGGCAAGGGAGAGCTGCGCCGCGCGGTGCGGGACGCGGTTCGAAGATCGCCCGCGGCGGACGTGTACACGCGGCTTACCGCGCGGTCGCTCCGGGATTCGGAGCGGCACGGCATCGACCTGCTGCTGACCAGCCCCGCGCTGCTGCTGGAGGCGGAGGGTGGCGGCGACATCCGCCTGTCGAGCGATGACATCGCGGAGCGGGCGGACGCGGTGTTTTCCACGCTGTTTGTGGAGCGGTCGCCGGTGAGCGCGCAGGCGCAGGCGGCGCTCTGGTCGCTGAAAAAACTGGGCCTGGACGCGGGCAGCCGGGACCTTGCGGCCATCCGCGCGGACTACGCGGGCCGCCCGGTGGGCACACGCGTGGCCGACGCGCTGGACGCGGCGGGGCTGTCGTTCGTGGCCGTGCAGGCGGGTCTGTTCGAGGCGGTGGAGCAGCCCTTCGCCGAGATCGACGAGCGGCTGCACGCGTCGCTGAACCTGGACGTGCTCGGGGACCCGGACACCGCCTGGCCGGTGCTGGCGGAGCGCGGCGCGACGACGCTGGCCGCCGCCCGGGATGCGGTGATCGAAGCGGCGCAGGGGCTGGACGCGGCAAGTCTCCTGGTCTCCGCGCCGTTCGACGGGCCGCTGTGGACAAAATGCGTGGTGCCCGCCTCGGAGTCACTCGGCATCCCCGTGCTCGCGGCGAACGGTCTTCCGACCGCGCTGCCGGACGCGCCCGCCTTGCACCGGCGCTTTTTACGCGAGGGGCTGATGTTTCACGCGTATTGCAGCGGCGCGACGGCGCTGGAACAGCTTCCGGGCCTATGGCGGCAGGCGCGCGGGGCGCTGGAAAGCGCGCTCGCCGAGGCATACGCCCCGCTGCTGAAGTGCGGCTGGCGGCTGTCCGAGGGCGAAATTGTGCATGATATAGAGCAGATCCTGACGGCAAGGTAGGGATTCCTTGCGGAATCCCTTTATGGCGCCTGATTTTTCAAATCAGCGCCGCCGTCACGGTAGGGATTCCACCGCACAAAAAGGAAATCATTGTTCACGGATCGAATAGACATTGTTCATAATTAGGAGGTATGGTTAACATGAAAAATCCAACATTTACGATTCAGATCAAGGATGGCAGCACGATGACGGGGGAACTGTATCCGGAGCACGCGCCGATCGCCTGCGCGAACTTCATTGATCTGGCGAACGAAGGCTTCTACGATGGGCTCATCTTCCACCGCGTCATCCCCGGGTTCATGATCCAGGGCGGCGACCCGGACGGTTCGGGCATGGGCGGCCCCGGCTGGCGCATCAAGGGCGAGTTCCGGCAGAACGGCGTCCAGAACCCCGTGTCGCACGATCGCGGCGTGCTGTCCATGGCGCGGTCCGGCCACCCGGATTCCGCCGGGTCGCAGTTCTTCGTGATGGTGGCGAAAGCCCCGCACCTGGACGGCGGCTACGCGGCGTTCGGCAAGGTGACCAGCGGCATGGAAGCGGCCGACAAGATTGTCTCCACGCCGAGGAACGGCCAGGACCGCCCGAACACCCCGCAGGTTATTGAGAGCATCCGTGTGGAGACATACGGTGAGACATACCCGCCTGCCCGGCTGTGAGGTGAACCCAATGGAAAAGGATAGGGCCAAAACCAAAACCACCGTCCGCATCGGCGGGCGGGATTATACCATGGTGGGCGTGGACTCGGAAGAGCACATGAAGCGCCTCGCGGTCTATGTGGACCGCAAGATGGAGGAGCTGATGTTCGCCACGCGCCTGCCGCAGCCCATGGTCGCGGTGCTGACCGCCATGAATATAGCCGACGACCTGATTAAGGCGCAGGATGAAAACACGCGGCTTCGAAAGGAAATACTGGAAGCGCGGGGCGTTACCCCGGACGCGCCCCCTGTTCAGGTCGTTACGGAAGCAGAGGGATAGAGGACAATGGAAAAAGGTCAGGATTTCTTGGGAAATCCCTTTCATGGCGCGCAATCTTCGGTTGCGCGCCCCAGTACGAGAACGCTACGGGTTCTGGAGTTTATCAAGATTCGAGAGGCGCTGCGCGGGCTGGCCGTTTCCGACCTGGGAGCGGAAGTCTGCGCGGCGCTTGTGCCAACGGACGATATCACAACAATTCGCGCCTGGCAGGAGGAGACGGAAGAGGCGCTGGTGCTTTTGACCTACCTGCCGCACCACCCGCTCGTGCCTTTCGCGGACATCCGGCCTTCACTGAAGCTGGCGTCCATCGGCGGGACGCTCGGCCCGAGGCCGCTGCTGGATGTGGCGGGCTGCATGCGCGCGTCAAGGGCCGCTCGCGACGCGCTGGTGACCGACCGGGAGAACACGCCGCGCGTGACCGCGCTCGCGAGCGAGTTATCGACATTTCGGCGGCTGGAGGAGGACATCACAAGCGCCATCCTGAGCGAGGAGGAAATATCCGACCACGCCAGCCCCGAGCTGTACGCCATTAGGCGGCACATCCGCCAGTGCAACGACCGTGTGCGCGAAAAGCTGAACAGCATGATCCACAGCGCCGCGCTCGCCAAGCATTTGCAGGACCCGATCATCACCATGCGTAACGACCGGTACGTGATCCCGGTGAAGCAGGAGAGCCGCGCCGCCGTGCCCGGCCTCATCCACGACCAGAGCGCGTCCGGCGCGACGCTGTTCGTGGAGCCGATGGCCGTGGTCGAGATCGGCAACGACCTGAAGCAGTGGATCGCCAAGGAAAAGAACGAGATCGAGCGCATCTTGCAGGCGTTCTCCGCGCGCGTGACGCCGGAAGCGGACATGCTTTCGCACAACCTCACCGTCATGGCGAAGCTGGACTTTCTGTTCGCCAAGGGGCTGCTGTCGCGCCAGATGCGCGGCGTATCGCCCAGGATGAACGACCAAGGGTTCATCAAGATCGTGCGCGGCAGGCACCCTTTGATCGACCCGGAAACGGTCGTCCCGATCGACCTGTGGATGGGCCGGGAATTCACCTCGCTCGTCATCACGGGCCCGAACACGGGCGGCAAGACCGTCACGCTGAAAACCGTGGGCCTGTTCACGCTGATGGCGCAGGCCGGGCTGCACGTGCCCGCGGACCTGGGCACGGAGCTGTCCGTCTTTGACGATGTGTTCGCGGACATCGGGGACGAGCAGTCCATCGAGCAGTCGCTTTCCACGTTCTCATCCCACATGACGAACATCGTGTCCGTGCTGGGCGGCGTGACGCCGCGTTCGCTCGCGCTGTTTGACGAGCTGGGCGCGGGCACGGACCCGACCGAGGGCGCGGCGCTGGCGCAGGCGATCTTAACAAGGCTGCTGGGCCTCAAAACCCGCACGCTCGCCACGACGCACTACTCGGAATTGAAAGCGTTCGCGCTGACGACCGAGGGCGTGGAGAACGCGTCCGTGGAGTTCGACGTGGAGACGCTCCGGCCCACGTACCGGCTGAGCATCGGCATCCCGGGCAAGTCCAACGCGTTTGAGATTTCCAGGCGCCTGGGGCTGGACGAGGGCATCATCGGCGACGCGAAAGAGCTGCTCTCGCGCGACCAGATCCGCTTTGAGGACGTGATCGCCAACGCCGAGTATCACCGCCAGATCGCCGAGCGCGAGCGGGAACTGGCCGAGGAAGCGCGGCAGGAGATGATCCGCGCGCGGGAGATGGCCGAAAAGGAGCGCGAGAAGTTCGCCGCCGAGCGGGAGAAACAGCTCGCCAAGGCGCGCGAGGAAGCGCGCAAGATCGTGGACAAGGCAAAGCGCGAGAGCGAGTCGCTGATTGACGACCTGCGGCGGATGAAGAAAGAGTCCGGCGGCGTGCGCGAGCACGAGATCATCGCCGCCAGGAAGCGCATGGACCAGACGGCCGAGGAACTGGCCGAGACGCTCGCTACGCCGGTCGAAACCGCGCTCGCCCCACCGAAGGACCTGAAGGTGGGCGAGGGCGTGCTGATTACGCACCTGGGCACCAAGGGCCGCGTGCTCACCGCGCCGGACGCGAACGGGGAAGTGACCGTGCAGGCGGGCATATTGAAGCTGAAGGCGCACATCAGCCAGCTAAAGCGCGACCGCGAGGACAAAAAGCCGCTGGCGCGCACGCACGCGGACATCGACATGACGACGCGCGTGGTGAAGATGGACTGCGACCTGCGCGGCATGTCGCTGGACGAGGCGATTGACACGGTGGACAAGTACCTGGACGACGCGGTGCTGTCGTCGCTGGGCGAGGTGGCCATCATCCACGGCAAGGGCACCGGCGTCCTGCGCAGCGGGGTGAAGGAGCATTTGCGCAAGCACCCGCATGTCAAGGCGTTCCGGGGCGGAAAGTATGGCGAGGGCGAGGACGGGGTGACGGTGGTCACCTTGAAGTAGCGATCAAAAAGCATTTTTTGATCGGAGGAACGGCCCTCAAAAACTGCGTTTTTGAGGGGGAACGACGGGGAGGGTTCGGCCTGAAAACGCTGCGGCGTTTTCCGGGCGGCCGAAGGTACACGTACAGATTCCACCGCCAGTCCTGCGGGACTGGTTGTGGAATCTGCGGCGGCCCACCGTACACGCCGCTGGGCCTGATTTCATTTGGAGGGGCTTCGCGCCCCTCCAAGCCTCCCCGGGGTGGGATACGGGGAGACGACAGGCGATGTCCTGAAACGTAAACAACTGGAACATCATCCGGGAGGGTTTCTGATGAAAGGCAAAATGCGCATTCTATTGGTCGACGACGACCCGAACATCCGTCAGCTTGTCGTGCTCTATTTGGAAAAAGAGGGCTATGAGGTCGATGTCGCGGACCGGGGCGACAAGGCGCTGGAGCTGTTCCGCAAAAACCCGCCCGGGCTGATGCTGCTGGACATCATGCTGCCGGGTATGGATGGCTGGGAAGTGTGCCGCGAGGTGCGCCGCACGTCCAACATCCCGATCATCATGCTGACCGCCAAGGGCGAGACATTCGACAAGGTGCTGGGGCTGGAGCTCGGCGCGGACGACTACATTGTCAAGCCCTTTGAGCCCAAGGAAATGGTGGCGCGCATCAAGGCCGTGGCCCGCCGCTACCAGACCGGCGATACGCCCGCGAAGGAGATTTCCTTCCCGGGGCTGACGGTGAACATCAGCCGGTACAGCGTCGTATACGCGGGGCAGGATGTGGAGATGCCGCCCAAGGAGCTGGAGGTGCTGTTCTTCCTGGGTAGCCACGCCAACCAGGTGTTCACCAGGCAGCAGCTCCTGGAACAGGTGTGGGGGTTTGACTTTTTCGGCGATTCCCGCACGGTGGACGTGCACATCAAGCGGCTGCGCGAGAAGCTCGCCGGCTGCGAGAATTACGGCTGGCAGATCAAAACGGTCTGGAGCGTAGGCTATAAATTCGAGGTAAAATAATGTTTCGATCCCTCTACGCAAAGTGGCTGGCGCTCTTTCTGGCGGTGATGCTGGCGGCGATGTCGCTGCTGTCGCTGCTGCTGTACCAGCGCATTCGCGAAGACAAAATAGACAGCCGGCTGGACGAGTTGATTTTACAGGCGCAGGACGTGGCCTTTTTGGCGGCGCAGACTGGGCCGTTCAGCTCGCCGGAGGTCAACAACTACTTCCTATGGAAAACGAACCAGATCCGGCAAGAGTTTGACGCCAACGTCATCGTTTTCGGCCCGAACATGGCGCCGATCCCGATCGAGGACGAGGTGGTGGAGTATTCCGCCGATGAGGTGGTGGAAAACGCGGAGGCGCTGCTGGCCACCGTCTTTTCCGGCACGCCGGTGCGCGTGCCGTCCATCCAGAAGGACACGGGCAATCCGATTTTCACCGTCGGCGTGCCGTATGTCCAAGACGGCAAAGTGTACGCCGCCGTGTTCATCCACACCAGCGAGCAGAGCGTGGAATCGAGCTACCGGGACATCGTGAGCGCGGCGTTCCGCGCGCTGCTGATCGTGCTGACCATGGGCTCCATCCTGATCCTGATCGTCTGCCAGTACATCACGCGGCCGCTCCGGGCGATGGCCAAGGCGGCGGACCGGTTCGCGCGCGGGGACTTTGAGGAGCGCGTGGAGACGCACGGCCGCGACGAGGTCGCTCGCCTGGCGCAGTCGTTCAACACGATGGCGGAGGAGCTGGGCCGTCTGGAGCAGACGCGGCGCGAGTTTGTCGCCAACGTATCGCACGAGCTGCGTTCGCCGCTGACGAGCATGCAGGGCTTCATCAACGGCATCCTGGACGGCACGGTGCCGGATGGGGAAAAGGAGCACTACCTGGGCATCGTGCTGGACGAGACGCGGCGGCTGAACAAGCTGATTTCGACGCTGCTGGATCTGTCGCATATCGAGAGCGGGCAGACGCCGCTGGCCAAATCCCACTTTGACGTGAACGAGCTGATCTGCCGCGTGCTGCTGCGCCAGGAGGCGCGCATCAACGAAAAGGGGCAGGACGTGGACCTGCGCTTTGAGGGCGAGACGGAAAAGGTGAACGCGGACCCCGACCGGATTGAGCAGGTGCTGATCAACCTGATTGACAACGCGGTCAAGTACTCGGACGCGGGCGGGCACATCGCGGTCACGACGCGCAGGGAGCACGGCAAGGTTATCATCGCCGTGGAGAACGACGGCCCGGGCATCGGCCAGGAGGACCTGGCGCGCATTTTCGAGCGGTTTTACAAGACGGACAAGGCGCACACGACCGGCAACGGCACGGGGCTGGGTCTGTCCATCGTCAAGAGCATTGTGGAGCAGCACGGGCAGAAAATCACCGCGATATCCGATTCCGAGCGCGGCGTGCGATTTGAATTCACGCTGGAAGGGGTATAATACGCCTGCCTGACACATCGGGCGTGGAAGGAGCGTATTTCCCATGACGCGCAACGGAAAAATGAATTGGACAGGAATCGCGGCGGTGGCGCTGACGGTTCTGATGGGCGGCGCCGCGTTTGTCGTCACGCTGTCCGGCGGGGCAGGCCCGCAGGCCATTGCCTTTGCGGAGGACACGGCGACGGCGGACATGCTCGTCAGTCCCTTCAAGGCGCTGTACGAGCAGATCAGCCCCTCCGTGGTGGGCATCCAGGTGACGACGAGCACCAGCATTTTCGGCGGGCGCATCTCGGCCTCGACCGACTACGTGGGCTCCGGCGTTGTCATCAGCGACGATGGGTATGTGGTGACGAACTATCACGTGGTGGAGGGCGCGGAGGGCGTCTACGTGGTCAGCGGCACGGAGGCGCATGAGGCCGAGTATGTCGCGGGCGACAAGGACAGCGATGTGGCCGTGCTGCGCGTGAAGAACACGAAGCTGCCGGCGGCCAAGACGGGCGATTCCGACGCGCTGGCGACGGGTGACTGGGCGCTGGTCATCGGCAACCCGCTGGGGCAGCAGTTCGCGAACACGCTGACCGTGGGCGTCGTCAGCGGCCTGGGACGCGACGTATCGGACGGGCAAAGCCCCGGCGCGACGAACATGATCCAGACCAACGCGGCGATCAACGCCGGCAACAGCGGCGGCGGTTTGTTCAACATCGCGGGCGAGCTGGTGGGCGTGACATCGATGAAGCTGTCCAACAACGGCTATTACGGCTACGCGTCCATCGAGGGCATCGGCTTCGCCATCCCGATCAATCAGGTGAAGAAAATCGCCAACGACCTGATTACGAGCGGGAAGGTGCTCTACCCGCGCATCGGCATCGCGACGCGGGACATCACCAGCCCTTCCATGGAGCCGACGAGCGAGATGCTGCCCAGCAGCGTCTGGGTGACGGGCGTGGAGAAAGGGTCCCCGGCCGAGGCGGCGGGCATCCGCGTGGACGATCTGATCATGGAGATTGACGGCGCGCGCGTGACGACGAGCACGGCGGTGCAGTCCGCCATCCGCGCGCACGCGGTGGGTGAGAAGGCCGCGGTCAAGGTGTACCGGATTCCCGGGCTGACCGAGATCAAGGTGGATGAAAAGATTCCGCAGGGCGAGTACTTCACGTTTGAAGTGGAGATCAAGGTGCTCGACTAGCGTTAGGCAAACTTCCACACGTACAGCGCGACGGCGGCGAGGGACACGGCGAACAGCGCGGCGAGCAGGATGTAGTGGCGGGCGGACAGCTTGACGGCGGTCTGCCCGTTTGCCGTCAGGTGCAGGGTTTTCAGCATCGGCAGCACCGCGCCGAGAAACACCGTCAGCAGCAGCGTTTCCAGCGGGAACAGCAGCACGTTCTTCGCGATGCGCGGCACGGACGTGAGGATGGCCGCCTTGCCGCTCATCCACGCGAGGAACAGTGGGGTCAGGAGGATGTTGCACAGGAGGTTGACGGAAAACTTCGACAGCGCGACGCGCCACACGCGAAACGGCGCGCGGTACAGAAACAGCGCGAACAGGAGTGAACCTGTCATTTCCACCAGCGCGAACGGCGGGAAATACGCGCCCACGGGGAACAGCAGCGCGCCGAGCATGTCGGAAACAAAGCCCGTCAGCAGCGCGACCACGGGGCCGTAGATCATGCTGCCCAGCGCGTTCGGCAGGAAGCCTATGGTGATGTACAGGTTTTCCATGATGGGGATGCGGACGGACTTGACCGCCACACGGACGGCGACGAGCAGCGCGGCCAATACGAGCATGCGCGTGTTTTTCAGTTCAGCGGTGGCGGTGCGCCAATACGCGCGGGAAAAAGGGGTACGAAAAAGCTCCATACAAAAACCCTCCGTATACGGTCATAAGCGTCGCCGCATAACGGAGGGGTACGCGCAAAAGCTGGCCCGCCCGGCATGATGCGACAGCGGGATGCGGGCCTTGAACCGCAGCGATTGGAGGCATCCAGTCGCTTTCGTCCGCGCGGCAACTCCCCGTCCGGCGGCACTTGACGCAAAAGCCCTACTCTGTCGGAGGGATTATAGCATATGTGAGAATGTGGGGCAAGGGGTACATCAAGCATTGCTCGTGTGTTTTCTATCGAGAGTTCGTATATTCCGCACAATAAGCGTCCTGCCAAAGCTGAACCTCGACATAGTTGTACTGCGCCTTGATTTCGCGCAAAAAGCGGTCAACGCCGCCGGAATGACCGATTCGCTCGAAAAGACTATCCTTCAAAAAAGGATCACGCCTTTCCGGCTTGTCCATTTTTGACATGCTGTCGCCGAGCGTGAAGCTGACGTGCTTCGCGTCGATGGCGGCCAGCGGCAGTTTTGTTACGCTTCCGTTATCAAACCATCCGTTCAGATATTCGCTTCCCTGCAGGACGAAGTACAGCGGGTGTTCCGTCGCCGGTTCCCCGCCCAGCGCGAGAAAGTGTTCGTACAGCCATCGTTCGGTCCGGATTCGCTTCGGGTAGTAGTGGACGAAATCCGCGAACCGGCCAAACGCCGTGCCTTGATGGTTTGCCGATAGCATTTTGGCAAGGGCGAACGCCTCTGCTTCGGGAAGCCGCGTGATGCTTTGCAGCGGGGCACAGGAGGGGTTGCGGTAGTTGACGATGTATAGGTCTTGCATAGGCTCTCCTACGATTATTTTTGGAACAGCCGATCAAACAGCCCAAATGTCGTTCACGAGCGCACGTCAATCAGCTGAAAATGGCCGTTGCCTGAGTATACCACACGTTTTCCCGCAATTTTCATCCACCCGCTTGCTTTTTTCCATCCCTTCCGATATGATCTGTAGGTGATTTTTTCATGTGGAGGCAGAATTATGTCCGAGAGGCTTGACCATATCCGCAACTTCTGCATCATCGCGCACATCGACCACGGCAAGAGCACGCTGGCCGACCGCCTGTTGGAGGCCACTGGCGTGTTTCAAAAACGGGAGATGGTGGAGCAGATCCTGGACAGCATGGAGCTGGAGCGCGAGCGCGGCATCACCATCAAGTCCAAGGCCGTGCGCATGCAGTACACCGCCAAGGACGGCGAGACGTACACGCTCAACCTCATCGACACACCCGGCCATGTGGACTTCGCGTATGAAGTGTCCCGCGCGCTGGCGGCGTGCGAAGGCGCGCTGCTCGTCGTGGACGCCACGCAGGGCATCGAGGCGCAGACGCTCGCCAACGTGTACATGGCGCTGGATCATGACCTGGAAATCATCCCGGTCATCAACAAGATCGATTTGCCCTCCGCGCAGCCGGAGGTCGTCCGGGCGGAGGTCGAGGATGTGATCGGCCTGGACGCGTCCTACGCGCCGCTGGTCAGCGCGAAGATGGGCACCGGCATCGAGGATGTGCTGGAAGCCGTCGTGAACCACGTCCCGCCGCCCAAGGGGGACGAGACCGCGCCGCTGCAGGCGCTGGTGTTCGACTCGTTTTACGATAACTACCGGGGCGCCATTTGCTATGTCCGCGTGATGCAGGGCACCGTGCGCCCCGGCACGAAGATTCGCATGATGGCGACCGGCGCGACGTTTGACGCCGTGGAGGTCGGGTCGTTCAAGCCCGGCTACACGCCGATGGACGCGCTGATGCCGGGCGATGTCGGCTACATCGGCGCGTCCATCAAGGACGTGAGCGATACCCGCGTCGGCGATACGATTACCGACGACGAGCGCCCGGCGGCGGAACCGCTGCCCGGCTACCGGCACGTGAACCCCATGGTGTTCTGCGGCATTTACCCGGCGGACGGCGCAGACTACGAGGCCCTGCGCGACGCGCTGGAAAAGCTGCGCCTAAACGACGCGTCGGTGTCGTTTGAGCCGGAGACATCCGCCGCGCTTGGGTATGGGTTCCGCTGCGGGTTCCTGGGCCTTTTGCACATGGAGATCATTCAGACGCGGCTGGAACGGGAGTTCGACCTGGACCTGATTACGACCGCGCCCAGCGTCATCTATGAACTGACCAAGAGCGACGGCGAGAAGATGACCATCGACAACCCGACGAATTTGCCGGATGTATCGCAAATTGTGGAGATGCGGGAGCCGTTCGTGCTGGCGCACATCCATACGCCGCAGGAGTTCGTCGGCGCGCTGATGGAGCTGTGCCAGCAGAAGCGCGGCGAGTTCAAGGACATGCAGTACGAGGGCAGCCGCGTGGTGCTGCGCTACCTGATGCCGCTGAACGAGATCATCTTTGATTTCTTCGACCAGCTAAAATCCCGCTCGCGCGGGTATGCGTCGCTGGATTACGAATTGTCCGGCTACGAGGCGAGCGACCTGGTCAAGCTGGACTTCCTGCTGAACGGCGATGTCTGCGACGCGCTGTCCATGATCGTGCACCGCGACCGGGCGTACGCGCGCGGCCGGGGCATCGCGGAGAAGCTGAAGGATGTCATCCCGCGCCAGCAGTTTGAAATTCCCGTCCAGGCCGCCATCGGCGGCAAAGTCATCGCGCGGGAAACGGTCAAGGCCGTGCGCAAGGATGTGCTGGCCAAGTGCTACGGCGGCGACATCACACGCAAAAAGAAGCTGCTGGAAAAGCAGAAAGAGGGCAAGAAGCGCATGCGCCAGTTCGGCAGCGTGGAAATTCCCAGCGAGGCGTTCATGACGGTGCTGAAGATAGACGAGTAGCGCCTCTTGCGGGAGGGGGAATGGCCGGTGGCGGATTTGTTGCCGTTTGAGCGGGACGCGCTGGACGGTGTCGCGGCCAGGGCGCGCGCGACCGAGGGCGCGGACCGGCGGATCGTTTGGGACACGCTGGACGCGGCCGGCTGCGCGCACGCGGATGCCGATGAACTCGCGCGGCATTTGCTGAACGGCTGCGGCGTGACGCTGAACTTCCACCCCGACCGCTATTCGAACAACGGAAAGCTCATCATCACCAACTTGCTGGAAGAAGGGGAGTACAAGTCCCAGTTCGCCACGGGCACCACGAACGGCGGACGGACGGCGTACCCCGGCGGGGAACGGGACGAATGGGAGCGCGGACTGTTTCGCGGCGCGTACCATGATGGCGGCGCTGATTCGGAGAATCGGGCGCCATATGGGGATTTCACGAAGAATCTTTACCTCAACGGCGGCGCCGATTTGAAAAATCGGGCGCTACAAGAGGATTCCGCAAGGAATCCTTACCTCATCGGGGCGGAAACGCTCGGCAACCGCCCGAAATACGGTGCGCTGAACGCGATGAACTACCTGGACGGCGCGTCCAGCCGGTTCGGCTCCTGCTTTTTCGTGTTGCGGCCCAACGCGATGGATCGGTGTACGTTCGCGTTTGGAGACAGCAGTTCTGGCCCCGATTCGCTGGGCACCAAGGCGGCGTTTTTCCCGGTGCTGCGGGCGCTCCTTGTGGAGGTGGCCGGGACGGGCCGTTTTCTGAACCGGGAGGGCGTGGACGTGAGCGGCGCGGTGGCGCACATTCTGTCCATGCAGAGGGGGACGCTGGAAAAGACGGGCATCGGGCGCAACCTGGATGACTGCATTGAGGCGCACGTGCACGGGCCGGTCAGCATGGCCACGGACGTCTATGCGCTGTACATCGACCGGTCGTTTGAAGGGACAGATATCCACGCGCAGAGTCTCGCGCTGGCGGAGCGGTACGGTATCCGGCTTGGGTGGATTCCGGCGCGGAGACTTCGCGTCCAGGACATCACGGAAGCGTTCCGCGGCCCGGCCATCCCGCCGCTTGCCGCGCGAATTGCCGGGGAGCTGAACGGCGGCGCGGACATCATCGACGCCGAAACGATCGGGCGGGCGTCACGTTTCCTCGCGGAAAACCCTGGCGTATGGTCCGACCTGGGCGATGAGCTTGCGCTTTTCCAGTACATCAAGCAGCTTTGGCACACCGTGGCGTATTTCGGGGTTTGTGATTCCGCACCGATGAGGTAGGGATTCCTTGCGGAATCCCCTTATGGCGGCCGATTCTTCGAATCAGTGCCGCCGACATCTTAGGAGGGAACAGCGATGCTTCAACGGATGCCTCCCCACACCGGCGACGAGACGTGCGCGTCGTGCGTTGTAGCGGGCGACTTTATCTTTCTGGCGCACCACGCGGGCGGGTTTGACAAGCATGACGCGGCGCACCAGGCGCGCGCGGCCTTTCAGGGCATGCAAAAGACGCTGGAGGCGGCGGGCGCGTCGCTCCAGGACATGGTGCAGGTCACGATGTACCTGCGCGACCTGGACGATTTCAGCGCCGCGCGGGATGTGTTCACCGAGTTCTTTCCCAAGGGCGGCGCGCCCGCGCGCATGACCGCCACATCGGATTTCCTGAGCGATGCGTGCCTCGTCATGATGGACGGGGTGGCGTACCGCCCGCGCGGCTGAGGGGGCTAGCGATATGTCCGCCGTAGGGCTGTATTTGCATATTCCGTTCTGCGTCCGCAAGTGCGGATACTGCGACTTCGCGTCGTATCCCCTGGATACCGCCGCCGTGGAGTCGGTCCTCGCCGCGATGAAGGCTGAGATGGCGCGCGCGGAGGGGCTTGACATCGGCACGGTGTACGTGGGCGGCGGCACGCCGACGGTGCTGCCCGCCGGGGCGCTTGTTGGTTTGCTGGACACGGCGCGCCAGCGGTTCGCCATCACAAGCGGCGCGGAGATCAGCGTGGAGGCGAACCCCGGCACCGTGGACGCCGCGAAGCTGGCCGTGCTCCGGGAGGCCGGGTTCAACCGGCTGTCCATCGGCGCGCAGGCGTCGCAGCCGGAGCTGCTTCACGCGCTCTCGCGCATCCACCGCTGGGAGGACGTGGCGGAAGCCGTCCGCCACGCGCGCGGCGCGGGGTTTGACAACATCAACCTGGACCTGATGTACGGCCTGCCGGGGCAAACGCCCGCCGCGTTCCGCGAGACGATGGACAGGGCGCTCGCCCTCGCGCCGGAGCATCTGTCGGTGTACAGCCTCATCATCGAGGAGGGCACGCCGTTCCACGCCCGGTACGCGGGCCACCCCGAGGCCCTGCCAGGGGAGGACGCGATGGCCGAGATGAGCGACGACGCGCTGTGGATGGCCGAGGACGCGGGGCTTACCCGATACGAGATTTCCAACTACGCGAAGCCGGGGTACGAATGCCGTCACAATCTGGGCTATTGGCTGCGGCGCGACTACCTGGGCGTCGGCTGCGCGGCGCACTCGCTGATGAAAAACTTCCGCTGGGCGAACGCGCGGGACATTGCGCGCTATCTGGATGGGGAGCGGGACGAGGAATCCGTCATCGGCGAGGACGAGGCGCGGTTTGAACGGCTGATGCTCGGCCTGCGGCTGGTGGAGGGCATCCCCTGGGAGGAGCGGGCACTGTACGACCAATACAAAGAGAAGCTGCAAACGCTGCACGAGCGCGGGCTGGTGGAGTGGGACGACGCGCGGGTGTGGCTTACCCGGCGCGGGCTGGACCTGCAGAACCGCGTGCTGGAGGCGCTGATGTAGGGATTTCTGGCGAAATCCCTTTATGGCGCCCGATTCTCCGAATCCGCGCCGCCATCGATGGAGGAAGAAACCCCGTTTTTCGCTAATCTCTCCAAGGATTTTCCTGTGAATAAGTGTAAATTTGCATAGATTATCCCATTGGATGGAACGAATCCCATATGCTATACGTTTCTATAGCATGACTTTTACATTTTTTTCTCAAAAAGGGGTGGCTGATGTGAAAAAGCTGCTTATATCGGTTGTCTGCGCAATATGCGCGCTGGCGTGCATGGCCGCGTCGGCGGAGAACGCCCCGGCGGCGGCGAGCACGCCGTCCTTCGAGGGGCATTGGGTCCGGGTATCCGACAGCGCCATGGAGGTATACCTGCCTGCCGCCTGGACGGTTTCACCGTCTTCCGCAGTGCCGGTAGGGCTGCTGGCGGAGGACGCGGCAAACGGCGTATCCATGCGGCTGTCTCTGCGGGCCAGCGAGGATAAGTCCGTGGACGAACTCTGCGACGCGTACACGGCGGACTCGCAGTACGCAAACGTGCGTCGCGCGGATATGGGTGGCACGGCGTATGTGGTGTTTGACCTGCCCGCGCTGGACGCGTACATGGGCGTGACGGACGTGGGGTACGTGCAGATTTTCACATTCACCTTCGCGCCCAAGGACGCGCCGGGTCTGCGCGCGCTGGCGGAGGAGATCATGGCGTCGCTCCGGGTGGCGGATGGCTCGAACGGGTAAGGCGCAAACGCGTCACGCGGAGGCTTGATGGACTGGGGAAAGCATGCCGGATGGCGGCACAGGACGATTGTGCGCGCGGGTGTCCTGCTGGCGCTGGCGCTGCTCGTCTGCGCGGCGCTGTATCAGGGGCTGGTCACGCGGCTGTACCGCGTGGAAACGGAAAAGCTGGCCAGCGGCGAGTCCATCCGGATTGTGCTGCTGACGGACCTGCATGACCAAATCTTTGGCAAAAACCAGGAACCGCTGATCAAGCGCGTGCGGAACCTTGCGCCGGACATGATATGCCTGGTGGGCGATATCGTGGACGACGTGCGGCCGCACGACGGCACGGCGCTGCTGCTCCGGGGCATCTCGGGCATCGCGCCGTGCTTTTACGTGACCGGCAACCACGAATATTGGGGCGTTCCCCTGTACGCCAAGCAGCTCATGCGGCAGCACGGCGTGACGGTCCTGGAGGGGGAAAGTGCGATCGTGGACATCGCTGGGGTTGCGCTGCGCGTCAGCGGCGTGGACGACCCGGACTACACGCGCCCGTGGGATTACGAGCCGCTGCTCGCGCCGTTTGAGAACCTGCCTGACGACCTGTTCAACCTCCTGCTGTGCCACCGCCCCGACCCGATTGAGACGATCAGCCGCTACGGCTTTGATCTGGTCCTGTCCGGCCACGCGCACGGCGGGCAGGCGCGCGTTCCCTTTCTCATCAACGGCGTCTACGCGCCCGACCAGGGCTGGTTTCCCAAGTACGCGGGCGGCTTGTGCGATGTGGACGGCACAAAGATGATTGTCAGCCGGGGCCTTGCGCTGTACGACGGCCTGCCGCGCGTTTTCAACCCGCCGGAAGTTATCGCGATTGATCTTGTGGGCAAAACCAGATAAGGATCGATCTCATCAGCAGGCGGTAGGGATTTCTTGCGAAATCCCTTTATGGCTTGGAATCTTCGATTCCTCGCCGTCATCTCAGATAAGAAATGAACAATTTGGGAAAACTGCAAACGCCTCTTTTTCACTATTGACAAAGAATGTCAAACGTGATATTCTGACGATGAAATTAGCACTCAGGCATCGAGAGTGCTAACAACTTGAAAGGGGGCGAAACGCTGTGCAGATGGACGAACGGAAATATCGCATTTTGATGGCGATCATCGACGACTACATCTCCACGGCCATGCCGGTCGGCTCGCGCACCCTTTCCAAGAAGCAGACTATCGGCGGGCTTTCGTCCGCGACGATCCGCAACGAGATGAGCGATCTGGAGGAGATGGGATTTCTGGAGCAGCCGCACACATCCGCCGGGCGCATTCCGTCGGCCACGGCGTACAGGCTGTATGTGGAAAATCTACTGAGCGGTTCGCACCGCCTGCCATCGGAAGAAGCCAAGCGGCTGCGCGTGCACTTTGACCGCCGCGCCCGCCAGGTGGAGGACGTGATCCTGAACGCAGCGCAGGCCATTTCGGATGTGACGCGGTACACCTCGGTGGTCACGGCCCCGCAGGCGCAGCGCCTGCACATCCGCCGGGTGCAGCTCGTGCCCGTCAGCGAAAGCGCGGTGCTGTTGGTGCTGGTGACGGACATCGGGCTGGTGAAGGACATGATGCTGCACATCGACGGGCAGCTCACCGCAGACCAGCTTCACGAGATCAGCAACCTGCTGAGCGAACAGCTCGCGGGGCTGACGCCGGCGGCGGTCCGGGAGAAGCTCAAAGAGATCAGCGAGACGTTCAGCGTCCACCGGCAGGTGCTGCACGGGGTGCTGGAGGCGGTTGAGCAGACGGACCGGCCGGAGATCATGGTGGGCGGCCGGTCAAACATCCTGCACTATCCGGAGTATTCGGACACGGAAAAGGCGCGCGCGGTGCTCGCCGTGCTGGAAACGCGCGACAAGCTGATGCAGCTCCTGACGGCCACGCCGCAGATGGCGTTCACCATCCGCATCGGCAACGAAACCGGCATGCCGGAGACGAGCGAGTGCTCGGTGATATCGATGACATACCGCATCGGGGATGAGTCCACGGGCACGATCGGCGTGATCGGTCCGACGCGCATGCAGTACGCGCGCGTGATCCCGGTGCTCGATTATATGGGCAAGGCCCTCGGCGAGCTGCTTCGCGAGCCGGGACCGCAGCCGTAAGGAAGAAGGAGAGAGCCATGCAGACCCACGACATGTATCCGCAAGACGAAACAACGCCCGAAACGCGGGGTGGCGCGGAGACGCCCGCGGGCGCGGGGGAGACGCCCCCCGCCGAGCCGCGGGAAGCCATAGAAGCGCTGGAAGGCCGTCTCGCGGAAGCGGAGAAGCAGCGCGATGAGTACCTGGACATGGCGCAGCGGATGAAGGCGGAGTTTGAAAACTACCGCCGCCGCACGAACGCCGTGCGCTCGGAAGCCTGGGAGGACGGCGCGCGGGAGACCATCGCGCTGATGCTGCCGGTGATTGACAACCTGGAGCGCGCGCTGGCTGCCGCCACGGACAAAACGCCGCTGCGCGAGGGGCTGGAGCTGGTGCTCCGGCAGATGCAGGAGGTCCTGGAAAAGCGCGGCGTGACCGTGATCGACCGCCAGGGCGAGCCGTTTGACCCCGAGATCGAAAACGCCGTCATGCAGGCGGACGCCTCGGAAGGGGAACCGGGGACGGTCTGCCAGGTGTTGCAAAAGGGCTACCGCACCCCAAACCGCGTGATTCGCCACGCGATGGTGCGCGTGGTCGCGATGGAATAGCTTATACGCACGGCCGCGTTGACATAAATCACCCTGGCAAAACTGCCATTATGAGATACACTGGACCATTTGATTATAGGAGGAAAACATATGAGCAAGATTATCGGTATTGACCTGGGCACCACCAATTCGTGCGTCGCCGTCATGGAGGGCGGCGAGGCCGTCGTCATCGCCAACGCGGAGGGTGCGCGCACCACGCCGTCCGTCGTGGCGTTCACCAAGGAAGGGGAGCGCCTCGTTGGCACGGTCGCCAAGCGGCAGGCCGTCACCAACCCCGACCGCACCGTCAGTTCCGTCAAGCGCGAGATGGGCACGGGGCACAAGGAGACCATCGACGGCAAGGCGTACACGCCGCAGGAAATTTCGGCGTTCATTCTGCAGAAGCTGAAGGCGGACGCGGAGGCGTACCTGGGCCAGACGGTCACGCAGGCCGTCATCACCGTGCCGGCGTACTTCAACGACAGCCAGCGCCAGGCCACCAAGGACGCGGGCAGGATCGCGGGATTGGAAGTGCTCCGCATCATCAACGAGCCGACCGCCGCATCGCTGGCGTATGGCCTGGATAAGCAGGGCACCCAGAAAATTCTGGTGTACGACCTGGGCGGCGGCACGTTCGACGTGTCGATCCTGGAGATTGGCGACGGCGTGTTCGAGGTACTGGCCACCAACGGCAACACACGCCTGGGCGGCGACGACTTTGACCAGCGGGTCATCGACTACATCGCCGACGAGTTCAAGCGCACGGACGGCGTGGACCTCCGGAAGGACCGCATGGCCCTGCAGCGCCTGAAGGAAGCGGCCGAGAAGGCGAAGGTCGAGCTTTCCGGCGTGATGACGGCGAACATCAACCTGCCGTTCATCACCGCCGACGCGAATGGCCCCAAGCACCTGGACATGACGCTGACGCGCGCGAAGTTCGACGAATTGACGCGCGATCTGGTCGACGCGACCATCAAGCCCATGCAGCAGGCGCTGAAGGACGCGAACCTTTCCGCCGCGCAGATCGACAAGGTGATCCTGGTGGGCGGCTCCACCCGCGTGCCCGCCGTGCAGGACGCCGTCAAGCGCGTCACGGGCAAGGACCCGTTCAAGGGCATCAACCCGGACGAGTGCGTGGCGCTTGGCGCGGCCATTCAGGCCGGCGTGCTCGGCGGCGACGTGAAGGACGTGCTGCTGCTGGACGTGACGCCGCTGTCGCTGGGCATCGAGACCATGGGGGGCGTGTTCACACGGCTGATCGACCGGAACACCACGATCCCAACCACGAAGTCGCAGATCTTCTCCACCGCCGCCGACGGACAGACGACCGTCGAGGTGCACGTGCTGCAGGGCGAGCGCGAGATGGCCGCGCACAACAAGACGCTCGGCCGCTTCCAGCTCACGGGCATCGCGCCCGCGCCGCGCGGCATGCCGCAGATCGAGGTCACGTTCAACATTGACCGCAACGGCATCGTCAATGTCAGCGCCAAGGACAAGGGCACCGGCAACGAGCAGCAGGTGACGATCACCGCCTCCACGAATCTGTCCGAGGCGGAGATCCAGCAGCGCGTGAAGGAGGCCGAGCAGTACGCGGAGGAGGACCGCAAGAACAAGGAGCAGGTGGAGACGGTCAACCGCGCGGACACGCTGATCTACGACATTGAAAAGCAGCTAAAGGACCTGGGCGATAAGCTGTCGGATGAGGATAAAGAAACCGTGCGCAGCGCGCTGGACGACTTCAAGAAGGTGCGTGAGACGAACGACGCCGACCAGATCAAGCCCGCGATGGAGTCCTTCACGGAGAAGGTGTATCAGGTGTTCGGCAAGATCTACCAGCAGCAGCCGCAGGATGGCTCCGGCCCGGACATGGGCCAGGACGCGGGCGGCCAGAACCCGGACGGTAGCGTGGACGCGGACTACGACGTAAAGTAATAGAGATGACGGAGGGAACGCTGGGGGGCGCCGTCCCCCACACCCCCCCCAACGGGACCTTGTCCCGCGGGACACCCAACCATCGGGCGCGAAGCGGCCGGGGTCGGGGTTAAAAAGGGCTATTTGCCATTTGCGGGG
>JAVBOM010000058.1:0-6722 GCA_031550535.1 Eubacteriales bacterium | reverse complement strand
CCCCGCACGCCTCCGTGAGGTCATCCGCAAGATTGCCTCACATACCAACCCCGTCAGGCCTGGACGGCATTTCTCCCGTCCTCGCTCTACCAACTCGCGGGCTTCTGCATGGCGGAGTGTCCGCGTTTAAGGAAATGACATTGGGTTAAACCTCCCCTTGGCTTGGCGGCGGACTTCGTCGCCGCGACGGGGGTGAAGGACGGCGTGGGCACGCCGGAGGGAACCGCTTTTTTCGGGTACAAACCGTTCGTAATATTTTTGACACGATTACCTTGCCATGATATAATCGCACCAAACAATTTGGAAAAATTTTCCAAACAGGGAGGGTAATTACATGAACAGGCATGTCAAGAGAGGCGCCGCGCTGTGCCTCGCGCTGCTGCTGGCCGTCGCGCCGCTGGCCGCGCTGGCGGAGTACGGACAGCCGCACGACCATGGCCGCCGTGGGTGGGCCTATCCCCCGTTCTACGTGCTCCCGGGCGGGTACGCGTATCCCAACGCATGGTTCCCCGGCGTGTGGTTCCCACAGGTGTTTCCCCCGTACTGGCAGCCGAAGAGCGCGCCCCAGGCGGAGCCTTCAAACCGCAAATCCATCGGCAACATCACCTGGTCCACCAAGTACCTGTACCAGGTCTTTGTCAATGAGCGCGGCATCGACTTCCGGGTCTTTGGCGACGGCGGAAAGCTGGCGTTCCTGGAGGCGTTCGGCCGCACGGAACAGGGCGAGCTGTACCTGCAAATGACCGTGCGCGGCACGTATGGGATTCTGAAGCCCGTCTTTACGACCAAGGCGTTGAACTTCCTGACCGGCCTAGGCGTGGCGGAGGTCCGCGTGATCAGCGGCGCGGGCGAAACGGTGTATACCGTGGACCAGCTTGCCGGGATGGCGACGGATTGACGCCCGCAAAGTGCCGCCACGAGAACCGCTTCATTTTCGCGTAGTAGAAAACACGGAAGCATCAAAACAAGGCCGCCCATGCTGGCGGCTTTGATTATGCGCAAAAGCAGCACCGGGGAGGAACGCGCCATGAAAACGGACGCGATACTGAACACAAACAAGACATATTGGGACACAAACGCGGATTCCTGGTTCGGGGCCACAGCCCTTCCGACATACGGAGTGAAATTCGTGACCGAAGATGACCTACACCTTTTCGGGGATGTTTCCGGCAAAAAGATGCTGGAAATATGCTGCGGCAGCGGCCATTCCCTGAAATACCATGCCGACAGGAACGCCGCTGAACTATGGGGCGTGGACATTTCGCGCAGGCAATTGGACAACGCGAAGGCCTATCTGGCGGAAAGCGGGTATGCCGCAAGGCTGATCTGTTCGCCGATGGAGGCCGAACTGGATATTCCGGCGGATTATTTCGATTTCGTCTATTCGATCTACGGCATTGGCTGGACGACGGACCTGCAGGGCACGTTTGACAAAATCGCGCGCTATCTGAAGAAGGACGGCATCTTCATTTTCAGTTGGCACCATACGCTGAACTACTGCGTGGCTTGGTCGCGCGATGAACGCAGGGATGTGATCGAAAACGGTCAGTTGGTTTTTGGCAAAAGCTATTTCGACGAATCCTATTTCACGATGCCCGTGGACGGGAGCGAAATCGTCCTGTGCAACCGGAAGGTTTCGACCTATGTCAACGCCTTGGCGCGGGCGGGCTTTTGCATCGAGCAAATGGTTGAGCAGACCGATCGGGAAACGCTGGAAGCAACCGAAGACGACAGCGATAAAACCCAGAAGGCCAAAATGATCCCGATTTCCGTTTGCTTCAAGGCGAGAAAGCTGTAATACAATACGTGTCGCCGGAACCCTATCCGGCGACACTTTGTTTACGTACGGAAATCGCTTTTAAAACAGCCCCGCCACCCCCGCCACCAGCGCGCAGGCCACCATGCCCATCAGCGTCGGCAGCGCCATGCCGACCAGCGTCCAGCCCCAGCGCCCCGTTTCCTTTTGGATCGTCAGGCACGTGGTGGAGCACGGCCAGTGCATCAGCGAGAACAGCAGCGTGCATACCGCCGTCACCCACGTCCAGCCGTTCGCGACAAGGATCGTGCGCATGTCCACCAGGCTCGGGATGTCCGTCAGGACGCCCCCGGAGAGGTACGCCATCATCGCGATGGGCAGCACGATCTCGTTCGCCGGAAAGCCCAGGATGAACGCCGCCAGGAGCGTCCCGTCCATGCCGAGAAAGCGCCCCAGCGGGTCCAGGAAGCCCGTCAGCCGCGCGAGCAGGCTCACCCCGCCCGGCGCGGCGTTCGCCACCACCCACAGCAGCAACCCCGCCGGCGCGGCGACGGCGACGGCGCGCCCCAGCACGAACAGCGTGCGGTCGAGCAGCGAGCGGACGATCACCTGGCCGATCTGCGGCCGCCGGTACGGGGGCAATTCCAGCGTGAACGATGACGGCACGCCCTTCAGCAGCGTTCCCGACAGGATGCGCGACGCGAGCAGCGTCATCAGCACGCCCAGCGCGATGATCCCCGTCAGCAGCAGCGCGGGCACCAAGGACCCGGCGGCCATGCCCGCGCCCGCGAAAAACATCGTCAGCACCGCGATCATCATCGGGAAGCGGCCGTTGCACGGCACCAGGCTGTTCGTCAGGATGGCGATCAGCCGCTCGCGCGGCGAATCGATGATGCGGCAGCCGGTCACGCCCGCCGCGTTGCAGCCAAAGCCCATGCACATCGTCAGCGCCTGCTTGCCGCACGCGCCGCAGCACTTGAACCGGCGGTCCAGGTTGAACGCCACGCGCGGCAGATACCCCGCGTCCTCCAAGAGGGTGAACAGCGGGAAGAAGATCGCCATCGGCGGCAGCATCACCGCCACCACCCACGCCATCACGCGGTACGCGCCCAGCACCAGCGCGCCGTGCAGCCACCAGGGCGCGCCCAGCGCGTCAAACACGCCGGTCAGCACGCCTTCAAACTGTGTGAACAGCGCGGACAGCCACGCGGACGGCGCGTTCGCGCCCGCCATCGTAATCCAGAACACCACGGCGAGCAGCAGACGCATGGCCGGAATGCCCGCGGCCCGGCTCGTCAGCAGTTTGTCGGCGCGTAGCTGCGCGCGGCCGGATCTGTTCTCGCTGTGCACGGCCTCGGCGCACAGGCGCTCCGCCGCCGCGTACAGCGATCCGACAATCCGGTCGCGCAGCGCCACTTGCGACAGGCCCGCCGTGACCAGCGCTGCCCGTGCCTCCGCCAGCGTGTTTGCGCAGGCGGCTTCCAAATCCACGTGGACCGTATCCCGCAGTGAGTCCAGCATGGACGGGTCGCCCTCCAGCAGCCGGAGCGCCGCCCACCGTACCGGGACGGACGTGCCTGCGAGCAGCGGCGCGAGCGCCTGGGAAACGCACGCCACCGCGCGCTCGATCGCCTCGGGATAGGTGGGCGTGAACGCTCCCGGCGCGGGGCGCATTGGGTCGGACACCCGCGCCACGGCCTCCATCAGCGATTCCAGCCCCCGGCTGCTCCTGGCCGCGCACCCGCAGACGGGCACGCCCAGCAGTGTGGACAGGCGGTCCGCGTCCACCCGGACGCCCTTCTTTTTCGCCTCGTCCATCAGGTTGACGCACAGCACCGTGCGCGGCTGCACCTCCAGCACTTGCAGCACCAGGTTCAGGTTGCGCTCCAGGCAGCACGCGTCGCAGACCACCACGGCGGCGTGCGGCCCGCCAAAGCAAAGATAGTCGCGCGCGATTTCCTCTTCCGCCGAATGCGCCAGCAGCGAGTAGCTGCCGGGCAGATCAATCAATGTATAGCCGACGCCGTCCCGGCTGTGCAGCCCGCGCGCCACGTCGACCGTTTTACCGGGCCAGTTGCCCGTGTGCTGGCGAAGGCCCGTCAGCTCGTTAAAGACCGTGCTCTTGCCCACATTGGGGTTGCCGGCCAGCGCGATGGTTCGTTCCATCATGATATCGCCTCCACGTAGACGGTGCGCGCGTCCTCCTCGCGCAGGGCGATCATCGCGCCGCGCACCCTGTACGCGCGCGGGTCGCCGGAAGGGCTCGCGAAAAGACACGCAAGGCGCGTTCCCGGGGTAAAGCCGATGTCCAGCAGGCGTCTGCGAATGTCCGCGCCGGCCGTCAGACGCAGGACGCGCGCCGTCCCGCCCACGGGCATGTCGCTCAGTCGGTTCTCGTGCATGTGGTTCGCCTCCTTGATGGCGGCGCTGATTTGCAAAATCGGGCGCCATGGAAGGACTCCGGAGGGAATCCTCACCTCTGGTAGGGTATGCCGGGCGGCACGCGTATGACAGGAGAAACTCGTCCGCGCTTGCGGGCGAAAAGCGAAGGATGTCAATTTATGGCGGATATTTCTTGTGGTTTCCTTTGGTAACATCGGTTTTACTAGGGGCTGTTTCAAAAAGCTAAATCATGCAAACCGGGCGTCTTTTCCGGCATCTCCGCGTCGTTTTCCGCTCAGCGTAGCGCTGCTACGCCTCGCTCCAACTCCTTGATCTGCCGAAAAATCCACTCCGGCCTGCACGATTTCCATTTTTGAAACACGCCCTAACCCGCGACGCCCAGAATTGCCGCCTTCCCACCGCCTTGGAATTGCTTTGGATTTGACAAGATCAAAAATCTGCGCTATACTGCCCCCGGCGTTGATTTGAAAAAACAGCCGCTGGCGAAGGGTTTCACCAGAAATCCAGACTTCGATTCCGTAGAAAGCGTAGGTAACCATCGCGATGAGGAACACCCACTAACCGTTTGCACTCCACAGAGCCCAACAGGATACGGGGGCTTAGTCTGCATATGGGGAAGGGGTTTTTGCGATGGCGCTTCTTTTGAGCGCGGAGAATCTGCGCGTCTCTTTTGGTCTGCGTACCATTTTTCACATTGAAACAATTGAGATAAACGACGGGGACCGCATCGGCCTTGTCGGCGACAACGGCGCGGGCAAGTCCACGCTGCTGTCCGTGCTGCACGGCGATCGGCAGCCGGATGAGGGCGTTGTGCGCCGCTTTGCGGGCGGGGCCATGGTGAGCCAGTTTGGCGAACCGGAGGCGGCCGAGGAGATGGACGCGTCCGTCAAGGCGCGGCTGCGCGCGAAGGACGCGGCGCATGAGGGCATCAGCGGAGGCGAACTCGAACGCCTGCGCATCGCCCGCGCGCTGTCGCAAAACGCGCCGCTGCTCTTTGCCGACGAGCCGACCACGAACCTGGACTTCGACGGCATCGAGAAGGTGCGCCAGGCGCTTATGGCCCATCGTGGCGCGCTGGTGCTCGTCAGCCATGACCGTGCGCTGCTGGACGCGCTCTGCACCAATATCTGGGAGCTGCAGGATGGCAGCCTGCGCACCTTCCCCGGCAACTACTCCGATTATCGCGAGCAGAAAGCCCGCGAGGTCGATTATCAGCGGTTCGAGTACGAGCAGTACCGGGCCGAGCAGGCGAGGCTGCGCGCCGCCATCGTCGGCGTCAAGGAATCTTCAAAAAGCGTCCGCAAAGCGCCGTCGCGCATGGGCAACAGCGAGGCGCGCCTGCACAAGCGCGGCAACGGCGTCTCGGCGAAAAAGCGCCTGGATCAGGCGGCGAACGCGCTATCCACACGGCTGGAAAACCTTGAGGTCAAGGAGCGTCCCCGCGAGGAGGCGAAAATCCGGATGGGCCTCACCGGCCGGGGCGGCGTGACCAGCAAGGAGGCCGTGCGCGCGGACAGCCTGACGCTCAGCGCGGGCGGCAAAACGCTGCTGTCGGGGGCGCGGCTGTCGCTGCCCACGGGCATGCGCACGGTGCTCGTCGGGCCAAACGGCTGTGGCAAGACCACGCTGCTCCGCGCCATCCGGGACGGGCGGGGGGCGATCCGCGTCAGCCCGGGCGTCACGGTCGGCTGGTTCGGCCAGGAGACGCTGGACACGCTGGACCTATCGAAAACGCTGCTGGAAAATGTGATGCTGGGCAGCGTGCTGCCCGCGCACGAGGCCAGGACGCTCATGGCCCGCATGGGCCTTACCGCCGCTGACATGGAGAAGCCCGCGTCCGTGCTGTCCGGCGGGGAGCGTGCCAAGGCCGCGCTGGCCCGGCTGATGGCGGGCGACGCCACGCTGCTGCTGCTGGATGAGCCGGGCAACCACCTGGACCTGCACGCGCTGGAATCGCTGGAGGATATGCTGGCCGCGTATCAGGGAACGATGCTGCTCGTCAGCCACGACCGGCGGATGATCGACCGCGTGGCGCAGCGGCTGTTGCTCGTGGAGAATGGCGGCTTGACCGCTTTTGACGGAAACTTGAGCGATTTTGAAGCATTTCGCGCGCCGAAGCCCGAAGCGAGCCTAAGTGAAGACATCCTGCGTATGCGCATGTCCGCGCTGCTCGCCCGGATGAGCGCGCCCAAGAAGGGCGACAAGCGCGAGGCGCTGGAGGCGGAGTACGACGCCATGACCGAGCAGCTCCGCGCGATGAAAAGGTAGAGACCCCTTGCGGAAGCCCCTCGGTATTGTCACGCTGGCTGCCTGGCATTGTCGCGCTCGCCCTTCGGTTGATCGCTCTGTGCCAGTCGGCACCTCCGGGTCGCTTCATCCCGCACAGCGGGCGCTCCCCTCCAGTGCCCTTCGGGCCATCGCTCTGTACCTCGGCGCACCTCCGGGTCGCTGTATCCGCCGCCCTTCGGCATTGTCGCGCTGTGCGCATTCGCGCCCATCACTCTGTGCTTCAGGGCACCTTCGGGTCGCTTCATCGCCCACTGGGCGCGCTTCCCTTCGGTGT
>JAVBOM010000035.1:0-18969 GCA_031550535.1 Eubacteriales bacterium | reverse complement strand
GGCGACCGCAAGAGCGACATAGAGCAGCACGAAAAGATCTGCAAGGACGGTGTGCGCGACTGTGCGGTGTTGCCATAGAGCATTTCTCAAAAACATAGCACACATCCTGGCGGATCTTTTGCCTTCTCGCGTTGCCTCGTCTGCTCAGCGTAGCGCTGCTACGCCTCGCTCCCTCGTCTTAGAGAGACGGCAAAATCTCTCGCCAATCTATGCGCTATGTTTTCACAAATTGCTCTAGCCTGCCTGTAAGCGAAAGTGGCGGGACTTTGCGCAACCATCCTGCGTATGTGGAGGCGTGAAATCCCTTTTCCGTCACTCCGACCGCGACAGCCCCCACCTCTTATAGGCCGTTCACGACGTTCCGAGGCTCGCCGTCCAGAAACCCGCGCAGGTTGGCGACAGCGATGTCCATCAGCCGCGAGCGGCTCTCCCTGGAAGCCCAGGAGATGTGCGGAGTGATGATGCAGTTCTTCGCCGTCAGCAGCGGGTTATCCCTGCGGATCGGCTCCACGGAGACCACGTCGAGTCCCGCGGCGAGCACTTTGCCCGCATTCAGCGCGTCGGCAAGGTCTTGCTCCACGATCAAAGGCCCACGCGCGTTGTTGAGCAAAATGACGCCGTCCTTCATCTTCGCGAGGCTGTTCCGGTTGATGATGCCCTGCGTATCCGGCGTCAGTGGGCAATGCAGGCTGATAACATCCGACTGCGCGAGTAGCGTGTCCAGCGCCACATAGGCGGCGATCTCCCGGCCCTCGTCGCTCAGGCATTCGTCCACCGCCAGCACGCGCATGCCCATCGCCTTGGCGATGCGGCCCGTCACCCGGCCGATCCGGCCAAAGCCGATGATGCCCATCGCCTTGCCCGACAGCTCGATGAGCGACCCATCCCAGAAACAGAAGTCCGAGGAGCGCTCCCAGCGACCCTCGTGAACCGCCCGGTCGTGATGGCCGACGCGGCTTGCGATCTCCAGCAGCAGCGCGATGGCGAACTGTCCCACCGCGTCGGTGCCGTAATCGGGAATGTTGGTCACCGGAATGCCGCGCACTTTTGAGGCGTCCAGATCCACAACGTTGTAGCCCGTGGAGAGCAAACCGATGTAGCACACCTTCGGGCATGAGGCGATGATTTCCTTAGTTAGCGGCGTTTTGTTGGTGATAACGATCTCCGCGTCGCCGATGCGGCGGAGGATTTCCGCCGTGTCGCTCGGCGGCGTCCGGTCATATACGGTCGTTTCCCCGATCTGCTCAAAGCCGGACCAGCTCAGGTCTCCCGGATTTTCCGTATAGCCGTCTAGGATTACGATTTTCATTGGTTGGATTCCCTCCTGCGTTAATCGTTCACTCCAGCATCGCCCACGCGCGGTTCAGCGTACGCTTCGTGTTCGCCAGCACCAGTTCCGCGTCCTCATCCTGCCATGGCTTGACCTCAAAGGACAGCACCAGTGGCGCGTCCGGGCGGAAGAAGCCTTCCTCCTTCAGCACGGAAAGGTAGTTGCGCAGGTCATCCACTCCGTTGACGCTCCCGGGAAAATTAAAGCGGGGATGCGCGTCGCCGTAGGCCGGCATGGAAGGGTTCACCACGGCGCTGCCAAAGTGCAGGTGCGTGATGTACGGCCGGAGCGTCTGCACCACGAAACGGCTGGTCTCATACGTCAGCGGGAAGTGCGACAGGTCCACGAGCAGGCCAAAGTTATTGACGCAGCAGCGCATTTCAGCCGCGAAGTGCGCCGCGTATGGCGCCGGGCCGATGATCGACTTCTTGTCGATGTCAAAGTCGAACACCTCCAGCTCCACACTCATGCCCTTCGCGCCGGCATAGTGGCACAGTGCTTTCGTGGTTTTGAGCAGCTGCTGGAACGCATGCTCCTTGGTCGCTTCCTCATATTTGCCGGACAGGAACGCGATGCCTTTCGCGCCCAGCTCTTCCGCCTCGTCAATGGCCTCCGTCAGCGTCTTTTCCGCGGCCAGGCGGATGCCTTCATCAATGGCGTTCGGATTTAGGCCCGTGGTTAAAAGGCGAGGTTGTGCACCGTAGCACACCGAGATGCCGGACTCCGCAATCATCCGGGCAGCCTGCTTGCGCACGGCCGGATCCCTGATCCACGTGACCTCCACCGCGTCAAAGTAATCGTCCGCGAGGATGCGGCGCAGTGTGCCCGCTATATCGCCCTCGCCGCGCATTACCCCGGGATAGGACATGAAGTGAATGGTGCCGACTTGAAAGTAGCGGTGAATGGATTCCTTCATGAAAGCCGCGGCTCCTTTCTAAGGTGACGGCGCGGATTTGGAAAATCAACGCCATAAGGGGATTCCGCAAGAAATCCCGCAGACCATCAACAAACTCCGGTACCTCAACCTGGGATGCATGAAGGGGCCGCTGCCCCTTCATATGCAATCGTATCGCCCCGGCTTTGCCGGGCGGGCGGGGAGTTTTCAAGCGGCTTGCCGCCTGAAAACATTCCTTTCACGGCCGGAAGGCCGTGTAGTCGAACGGAATGCATATTGCATTCCGTTCCAGCGTGTCGACTTTGTCGACACGCTGGGAGATTCCGCAAGGAATCCCTTCCTCTGGTTACGCCTCAGGCGCGAACGACTTGATCGCCGCGAGATTGCCGCCCATGTCGCAGAGCTGCTCCTTGACGCAGATGGCGTCGATGACATAGCTGCGGCCGGACGCCTTGGCGCGCGCGAGCGCAGCGGCCAGTTCGTCCGGGGTATGCGCTCTCTCGGCCAGGCAGCCGTATCCCTCGGCGACCTTCACGTAATCGATGAGGCCGCTCTGATTATATGGCATATCGACCGCGTATTCAAACCCATACGCGCCTTTTTGGTTCTGGCGAATTAGACCGAGGTAGGCGTTGTTGAGGATGACGACGATCACAGGCTTATCAAAGGCCGCGGCCACCGCGATTTCTTCGCCCATGAACGTAAAGCCGAAATCTCCCAGCACGGTCACGGCGTGCCGCGCCGGAAACGCGACCTTTGCGCCGAACGCGCCGGGCACCTCAAAACCGAGCGTGCCCGCGCCGCCGGAAGGCAGATAGCGCAGGGGCTTGTCGATCTCCTGTAGCTGGCCGGACCAGATCTGCGTGATGCCGCAGCCCACGGTGAACATCGCCTCGGCATCAAAGGCCCGGTTGATCTCATAAAACACGCGGTGCGGCATGATCGGCGCCTCATTGTAGTCCGTCTTGCGCTTGAGTGCCTCGCGCAGCGCGGGCAGCGCCTTCGTGCGCTCGGGGTTCACGGGGCGCAGGCCCTTTGCCTTCGCGCCGTCGATCAGCGCACGTGCGGCCAGCTTCGCGTCGGCGATGATGCCCAGGTCCGGCTTGAACACCTTGCCGATCTGTGTGGGTTCCACGTCAATGTGGATGAACTTTCGGTCACCCCGGTAAATTTTCAGATCACCGGTGTGGCGGTCCGTGAAGCGGCAGCCGATGCCGAGCGCGACATCGGACTCCAAAAAGACTTTGTTGCCAATGGGCTGGCCCACCTGAATGCCCGCGTGGCCCGCGTTCAGCGGGTGTGCCTCGGGCAGACCGCCCTTGGCCATGTATGTGGTGATGACGGGAATCTGAAGCAGCTCGGCCAGCTCAATGACATCCTTCTCGGACTCCGACAGCGTAACGCCGCCGCCCATGATGATGACCGGCGCTTTCGCGGCGCTCAGCATCGCGAGCGCCTGATCGATGGCCTGCGCGTCCGGCTCCTTTTTTTCCACCCGCGCGGGCGTGTATTGCTGAATGTCAAAGTCGATCTCCGCCTGCTGCACGTCAAGAGGCAGGTCCAGCAGCACCGGGCCAGGCTTTCCGCTGCGCATCAGGAAGAACGCTTCGCGCAGGACGTCCGGAAGTTCTTCCGCCTTTGTCAAACAGTAGGCCTTTTTCGTCACGGTCTTGCAAATTTCGGAAATGTTGACGCACTGGAACGGATCCTGGCCGAGCTGCCAAGAGTTGGCTTGGCCGGTGATCGCCAGCACGGGGATGGAATCGATATGCGCGGTGTAGAGGCCCGTCACGAAGTTCGTCGCACCTGGGCCGGACGTGCAGATGGCCAGCGCGATGCGGTGGCTGGCACGAAAATACCCGTCGGCTGCGTGTACGCACGCCTCTTCGTGCCGCATGCAGTAGTGCGCGATAGGGGCGCCTTCCAAGTACTTATACACTGGGTTAATACCCGCGCCGGGGATGCCGAAAGCGTCGCGTATGCCTTCCTTTGCCAGAATCCGAACCAATGCTTCCGCTACTTTCATGGGACAGCCTCCTAATCTTAATATTTGAAATTAGATTTCATATATTCAGAATAGAGTATACATTTGCGGACCTGGTTTGTCAATCGGCGGGAAAGATGAAGGTGGAGAAGGTCCTAATACACAATAACGCAAAGGAATTTCGCCGAAAATCCCATCCGCTGCCGCGGCGCGGCATGCTGGAGAGTTTGCACAAGTGTTTGGATGGAATTGTATGCGCCACTTGACAGCGCGGCGGAAGATGTGGTATGCTTATTCTAAGAAGTGAATATAAATTTTAAATACTAAAATATGAAAAATGGTGGAAAGCGGCCGAGACATTCTTAGGACAGTGACAATTCACCGCGTTGCGGCGCGGCAAAAGCACCGCAATGCGTAACCTTCATTCTTGGTTAATCCATTTACCCAGCGAACTGTATAAGGTGTTGAGGCTTGAAATACATAAATAGCCTAACTACATACAAGGAGGGTAATCGATGAAGGGCCAAAGCGCATACGCGACGCCCCCGAGGCTTGTCCACAGACGAAATTACGCAAAGCAATTCTGGAACCAGCGCTATCTTTTTTTGTTGCTGTTGCCTGGGCTGGCGTTTTACATCATCTACAGGTATCTGCCGATCTATGGCATTTCCATTGCGTTTAAGGATTACTCGCCTTTCAAAGGAATACTGGGCAGCCCGTGGGTGGGGCTGAAGCACTTTGACCGCCTCTTCAGCGAGCCGGGCTTTAAGACGCTGTTCAGCAACACCCTCGTCCTTGCGGTGCTGAACCTTGTGCTCTACTTTCCCATCACGGTTATCATCGCCCTGCTGCTGAACGAAGTGCGCCATACATGGTTTAAACGCTTTGTGCAGAGCACCACCTATCTGCCGCACTTCCTCTCGTGGGTCGTCGTGTATGGCCTCACGTTTACAATGCTCAATTCCGCCAACGGCGTGATCAACCTGATCCGCGTGCCGATGGGGTTGCCATCGGTCAATCCTCTGCTGAACCGCGACGCGTTTCGCATTATTTATCTTGTACAATCCATCTGGCGCGACGCGGGATGGGGTGCCATCGTGTTTTTGGCCGCGCTGACGGGCGTGGACCCACAGCTATACGAGGCGTCGGACATTGAGGGCGCAAACCGCATGCAAAAGCTTTGGTATATCACGCTGCCTTCCATCCTGCCCACGGTGACCACAGTATTGATCCTTCGAATGGGCAACTTCCTGAACCTGGGCTTTGAGCAGATCATTCTGCTTCTCAACGCCAATAACCGCGAGGTGGCGGAAATCTTTGATACGTATGTGTACCGCCTGGGCATAGAGCAGGCGCAGTTTAGCTACTCCACGGCAGTGGGGCTGTTCAAGTCCATCATCGGCCTGGTGTTGGTGTTGGGCACGGATGTTATCGCGAAAAAGTGCGGGCAGGAAGGCATCCTGTGACGCCGTGGAGGAGAAGTGCGCTATGAAGATCAAACGTTCCGCTGGCTCGATCACCGCTGATGTCATAATATACGCGGTGCTGGCGCTCTACGCGCTGATTACGCTGCTGCCGATGCTCTACGTGGTGATGCAGTCCTTCGCGACCACCACCACCACGCTGTTCCCCAAGGCTTTTACCCTGACAACGTATGAGTACGTGTTCTCCAACAAATCGCTGATGCGAAGCCTGGGGATTTCCGTCTATATCACGGTGTTCGGCACATTTTTGAGCATGGTGGCGTCATGTCTGATGGCCTATGCGCTCGCGCGCAAAGAACTGCTTGGGCGCAGGTTCTTTATGTTCCTCGTGGTTTTCACCATGATGTTCAGCGGCGGCATGATCCCGACCTTTCTGATCGTCAGATCAACACATATCCTGGATACCCCCTGGGCGCTGATGCTGCCCAGCCTGATCAACACGTTTAACCTGATCGTACTGAAAAACTTCTTCCAGGCGATTCCCGAGGAACTGCGCGAATCGGCGCTGATGGACGGCTGCCAGGACGTGCGCAACTTCTTCTATATCGTATTGCCGCTCTCGATCCCCGCGATCGCGACGTTCGTGCTGTTCTACGCGGTGGCCAAGTGGAACCTGTACCTGGACGCGCTGCTCTACACCAGAACGCCGGAGAAGTATCCGGTGCAGGTGTTCCTGCGCCAGATCCTGACCAGTAACACGCGCGGGGAAAGCGGCGCGAGCGAAGCCAACAGCGCTTTCACATCGCAGGCGATTCGCTCCGCTGTGGTCGTGGTATCCACGGTACCGGTCCTGCTGGTGTACCCTTTCTTGCAAAAGCACTTCACCACGGGGCTGCTGGTAGGGTCGGTGAAAGGATAGGCGGGGAAAGAGACTCCCTTATGGTCCGAATCTGGGGCCGAGATTTCTTGAGGAATCCCCTGAACGCGCCGATTTATAAATCCGCGCCGCCTCATGGCTTCTCGCTGCCGCCACGGTATGCTTCCCGGTCCGACACCCGGCCGGAAAACATAAAAAAAAAACGGAGGAGTTAGCATGAAGAAAAACGTACGTACAAAAAGGTTTCTCGCGTTTTTAATGGTTGCGGTGATGATGTCGGGCCTGTTTGCCATCAACGCCAGCGCGGCGGATGCGCCTTTCCCGATCAAGATCGTCATGTGGCATGACATGGCGGAGTTCCCGACGGCAGGCAATGAAGTCGAACAACTCATCGAGAAATACACGAATACGGATCTGGATATCACCTGTTACGGCAGTGATTATAACACCATACTGCCGACGATCTTCGCATCGGGCGACCTGCCGGATGTGATCGCGATCCTCCCGGGCACGACGCCAAACTATGTAGTGGACATGATCAACGCCGATATGGCCTGGGACATTGGACAGGCCGTCGCTGACTCCACCTACCTGAGCCAGAACAACCAGCTCTTCTATGACAACCTGAAAATTCAGGGGCATCTTTACTCCCTGCCGAAGATTCGCGCACTGGTGCGCCGCGTGTTCATGTACCGCGCGGACTGGTTTGAGCAGCTCGGAATTCCGATGCCCACCACCACGGACGAACTGTATAACGCGCTGGTAAAAATCAAGCAGGAAATGCCAACCGCCGCCAACGGGTCGCCGATCTACCCCCTGGTGATCGACCGCGCCTTCCGTCCGCAGATCGGCATGTGGTTTGGTGCGCCCAACCGCTGGCATCGGAATGACGACGGTTCGTTCACCCGCGACGCGGGTACGCCGGAGTTCATGGAGGCCATGAAGTTCATGCGCAATCTGTATTCCGAGGGGTTGCTGCACCCGGATTACGCGATCCTCGAACGCAACCGCGATGTGTGGGGTTCCTTCGCCGAGGGAACCGCGGCCATCATCCGCGACAGCTCGCAGCAGATCGGCCCGTGCGCGGCCAACGTGCAGAAGAATTTCCCGGATGCGAAGATTTCGGCGTTCAGCCTGATTGCCGGCCCGGATGGAGAAATTCGTACCATGGGCGAGAGCGGTAACAACGGCTGCTTCATCATCACCAAAGCCCGCTACACCAAGGAAGAGGACATGAAAAAAATAGTCAACTTCTTTGACCAGCTCGGTTCCAAGGAAGTTTCCAACCTGTTTACTTGGGGCATAGAGGGCAAGCATTACAATGTAGTGGACGGAAAGATTGTACCGATCCCGGAAATGGTGGAGGACTACAACAACAACGTTCGCATGGCCTACCGCTATACGCTGTCCCCATTCATCAGCGATGCGAACGCGGATCCTGGCGTGCGCACCGAAGCCGCGCAGCTTGAAGTCGATTTGGACGCGGCGGCGCTCGCGCATGTGTACCCCGATGATTCCTACGGCCTGTACTCGCAGACGCTTGTGGAGCGCAGTAACCTCGAGTTAATCCTGGAGGACGCGTACTTGAAGTTTGTGACGGGCGAGATCGACGAGGCCGGTTACCAGGCGGAGTACGACCGCTGGGTCACGGAAGGCGGCGGCTTGATCGCGCAAGAATTCGCCGACTACTACGCTAAGTATAACCAGTAATCAACCTAAGGCAACACCGCACAGTCGCGCACACCGTCCTTGCAGATCTTTTCGTGCTGCGCTATGTCGCTCTTGCGGTCGCCGTAGCGCTGCTACGGCTTCCTCCAGGCTCCTTGATCAGCGCGAAAATCTCTCGCAATGCCGACGACGCTCCTTTGTGCGGTGTCGCCCTAAGGAGGGCGGCGGATCACGCCGCCCCCCGGTTTCCATGCGCGGCTTACTGCTGGACAAGTAGCCATCGCGCACAACGCACCCCATGTATCCGCCATATGTTTCCCCAACGACAAAAGGACGATGTAATTCGAGTAATTTCCGGCTGCGCGCGGCCGGAGAGAATAAAAAGTGGAGGAATCTGCATGAAAAACAGCGCACTCGTAAGACGGTTCCTGGCATTGTTCCTGGTTGCGGTCATGCTGGCGGGTTTGGGTGCCATCACGGCCAGCGCGGAAGAAGCGCCCTTCAAGATTCGTCTCGTCCTACACCACGACATGTCGGAGTTCCCGGCCGCGGACAACGAAATAGAACAGCTGATTGAGAAATACACGAATACGGACCTTGATATCGTCGCCTACGGCACGGGCTACGGCACCACCGTGCTGCCCACGCTTATCGCGTCCGGTGATCTGCCGGATGTGATCACGATTCCCCAGGGCGATCCGCCGAGTTTCGTGATGGACATGATCAACGCGGGCATGATTTGGGATATCGAGCAGGCCGTAGCGGACTCCACCTACCTGAGCCAGAACAATCCGCTTTTCTGTAACAACCTCAAGATCCAGGGCCACCTGTATGGCATCCCGAAGATTCGCGCATTGGTGCGCCGCGTGTTCATGTACCGCGCGGACTGGCTTGATGAGCTCGGGATACCGGTGCCCACCACCACGGATGAGTTGTACAACGCGTTGGTGACCATAAAGCAGGAAATGCCGACAACGCCCGACGGCGCGACGATCTACCCCCTGGTGATTGATCGCGGGTCCCGCCCGCAGATTGGCATCATGTTTGGTGCGCCCAACCGCTGGCGCAGAAATGATGACGGCACGTTCACCCGCGACGCGGGCACGCCGGAGTTCATGGAGGCTATGAAGTTCATGCGCAAGCTCTATTCCGAAGGCTTGCTGCACCCGGATTACGCGATACTGGACCGCAACCGCGACGTGTGGGGCTCCTTTGCCGAGGGCACCGCGGCCGTCATCCGCGACAGCTCGCAGCAGATCGGCCCATGCGCGGCCAACGTGTACAAAAACTTCCCGGACGCGAAAGTTTCCGCGTTTAGCCTGATCAAGGGCACGGACGGCGCGATCCGCACCATGGGCGAGAGTGGAAACAACGGCTATTTCATCTTCACCAAGGCGCACTACACTGACGAGGCGGACATGCGGAAAATGGTCAACTTCTTTGACCAACTCGGCTCCAAGGAAATCTCCAACCTGTTCACCTGGGGTGTTGAGGGCAAGCACTACAACATCGAGAATGGGCAGATCGTGCCGATCCCGGATATGATCTCGGATTACAACAACAACGTCCGTATGGCCTACCGCTATACGCTCGCCCCGATCACCAGCGATACCAACGCCGACCCCGGCATTCGCACCAACGAAGCCCAGCTGGAAGTGGATCTGGACAAGGCGGCACTGCAGTACGTATACCCCGACGATTCCTATGGCCTATATTCGCAGACGCTCGCCGAGCGCAATAACCTGGAGATGATCCTAGAGGACGCGTACCTGAAATTTGTGACGGGTCAAATCGACGAAGCCGGCTACATGGCGGAGTATGAGCGCTGGGTAGCGGAGGGCGGCGACCTGATCGCGAAGGATTACGCGGACTACTATGCAAAGTACAACCAATAAAGGAGAAAAAGCATGAACCGCAGAGAAGATTTCGCCAAATGGCTCGGTAGCGACAAGGAGACGTACGATGTCATCGTGTGCGGCGGTGGACCCGCCGGCCTGGGCGCGGCGATGGCTGCTGCGATGAACGGTGCCAAAACGTTGCTTCTGGAGGGCAGGAGCTTTTTCGGCGGTGTGGCCAACCTGGCGCTGTGGATGTGCGTAAACCGGCTGACGCTGTGCTATGAATCGCGCGGCGGTGTGCATGACGTATTTGTGGAGGCCGTCAAGGCCCATGGCGACGTCGCATGGCGTCCGGGCAAGGACAACGGCTGGGACGGCGACAATATGGACATCCACCCGGAGTACTTGAAAATCGCCGCGTTTGAGGCGCTTGAAAAAGTCGGCTGCCAGTATCGGCTATACTCTCCGGTGGTGGATGTGCTCAAGGAAGGCAACCGCGTGGTGGGTGTGGTGACGGATGGCAAGGGCGGTCGCCGCGAATTCCGCGGCAAGATCGTCATCGATACCACGGGCGACGGAGACGTGGCGCTGCGCGCGGGCTGCGAGATGAGCGTGGGCGGGCCGGACGGCCGTTTCATGCCGATGTCTCTCGTGTTCTCGCTGGCGAATGTGAAAGACGCGGACGCAGTGTGCGAAGCCTATTGGAACAAGGAGAACGCTTATCGCGCCAAGTTGATGGCTGCCATGGACGCCGCGTTTGAAAATGGCGCCGCCACTTCCATATGGTATAGCTTTGACAAGACAACGCTGCCGGGCGTGATCTCCGTCAACAACGGCGGGCTGAAGGACGTCGGTCCCTTGAACGGCGCCGAGGCGGACGACCTGACGATCGCGGAGCGCGCATTCACCCAGGTGGCGATGGACAGTGTGAAGGTATTCCGCGAGGTGGGCATTCCGGGCCTTGAGAACGCGATGCTCGATCGGATGGGCAACGGCATCGCGGTGCGCGAATCGCGCCGCATTGTGGGCGAGTACGTGATGACGATGGAGGACGCGATCGAGGGCGTGGAGTTCCCGGATGTCGTGGCGCGGCGTTTCGGCGCAATTGACCCTGGCGGGCTTGCGACCAACGATCATAAGCCGATGGTGTCCGGCCACGCGTTTCCGTACCGCGCGTTGCTGCCGCTTGGCATTGATGGTCTGCTGGTGGGTGGGCGCTGCGCGTCCGCAACGCAGATGGGCCAAGCCTGCGGTAAGTCCATGGGCAACATGATGGACCTGGGCCAGGCCTGCGGCGTCGCTGCGACCATGTGCGCCCAGCGCGGAATTGAGCCGCGTGCGCTGCCCTATCAGGATGTGCAGAACCGCTTGATCGAGATGGGCGTGGACCTGTTCCTGAAACGCCACAACCCGAAGCGCCGCAACTATATGGGCGTGGGAGGCACGGTGGAATCGTAACGCGTGTGGCGGGGCGTTTGGGTGTCCCGCCACCTTATCCCTTTCGCCCATTCAAAAGCGCTGATTCGGAGGAAACGGATCGGCGCTTTTGGTGGATAAAGGGAAGATGGTGCAAATACGAGAGGTGTTTCAATCCATTTTTTGCGCCGCGCTTTACATTTCCAAGATTCCGTATTATGCTAGAAACGTTTGTGGCTTTATGCCGTTGAAATAGGGATTTCTAGAGAAGGCCGGGAGGATCCGATGCAGAGCGAGGGCACCAAGAAAAATCAGAGCCTACGAAAAGCGCTGGAAATTCTAGAGACGATGTCCACACTGGACGGGCCCACGAGGCTGCATAACATCGCCACGATGGTCGATATGTCGCCTAGCACAGTGCTCCGATTTTTGAATACCTATATAGACTATGGATATGTGACCCAGGACCCGGAGTCCAGCCTATACCACCTCACGCTGAAGCTCGCGCTGCTGGGCAGCCAGACGCGGGCCCATTTTCCGTTCCAGCAAGCGCTAAAGAAGTATGTCCGGTGCGTAGCGGAGCAGTTCCACGAGACGGCTTCGCTCTGTGTGGAGAGCGACATGCAGATGGTTTACGTAATTGTGCAGGAAGGGCCGGAGCACATGCTGCAGACGCTCTCCCGCATTGGGCGCGTCGCGCCGATGCACGCCACCGGCGTGGGGAAAAACCATCTGCTCAATTATACCGAAGAGCAGCTGCAGACGCTCGTGGCGGTCCGCGGGCTTCCGAAGTTTACCTCTCACACCATTACCGACCTGGACGACCTACAGCACGAGCTGAAAAAGGTCAAGGCCCAAGGCTTTGCCGTGGATGACGAGGAGTGCGAGGTTGGCGTGCGCTGCGTCGCCGTGCCCGTGCGCGATCTAAGCCGATCCGTGATTGCGAGCATCAGCCTGTCCGCGCCGAGCTCGCGCCTGGACAGCTATAAGTTTGACCAGGTGGTCCGCTTTTTGAAGGATATCGGGCAAAAAGCCTCGGTTGAGATGGGCTATCCCGAGGCGCTGGTCAATCCGTAAACAGGGCGGCAAGGATTTCTTGCGAAATCCCAAATCTCTCGCCAATCTATGCGCTATGTTTTCAGAAATTGCTCTAAGGCGGGGAATCTTCTGTTTTCCGCCGCCGACAACAAAGGGGTGAAGACGGTTGCCGGGTAAAGAATTATATCAGCTGGCAATGGATTTCCGCAAAACGAAGCTTTGGGAGCGCATGTACGATTCCGAACTGTTTGCTGTGCGGATGGCGGACGGGGAAATCGGGTACTGCTGCGTGATGGGGATGCAGGGAGCGCATCTCGCGCTGGCTGTCTATCCAGGCGACGCGGGCTTGGCATCCTTTCGCATGCTTAGTGAGCCGAGTGAGAGTCTAAGCGAGAACGCGCGTACAGAGCGGGGAATGAGCCAGGATTGCATCATGTGCTCGTTTGAGTACAAGGATGAACTGAGCGTGCGCGACATTCGGGCATTGAAAGAGACGGGATTGATTGCCCGGGGAAAGAACGCGTGTCCGCTGTTTCGCCGCTGTAAGCCATCCTTTTACCCGTGGTACTTGGAGACGGCGGAGGATGAAGGGCGCATGGCGCTCGCGTTGGCGGCGGGGCTGGAAGTGGCGCGGAAGCTGGCGGACGGAAAGGGGCGGAGGGATCCTGCCGCGCCTGCAGCCATCGCGGCCAAAGAGGCGCTTGGCTTTACCGCCGGCGCACCGTATGACCGGACGATTCCGCTTCTGGAACCAAAGGCTGGCGGAGCGTTCACCTGGAATTTGACTGCCTTGCCGAAGCCGGAGCCCGTGGTCCATCCGTCGCCGAAGCTGACGGATGATCTGATGGTCGCGAAGCTCAAGAAGCTGGAAAAGGGCGGAGCATGGGAGTGCGGTATGCTAATGTATCCCGAACCCGTAGCGTCCGGGGCCGCCGATGTCGACGGCTTTATCACAGAGCCGGAAAGCGCACCGTATTTCCCCTTCGCGCTGATCGTAGTCGACCACCAGGACGGAATGATCCTGCGTCATGGGCTGACAAGCGGTTTAGGACAAGACGCCGTCGAACTGCTCGGAAACCTCATGCAGCATATCGTGGAAGCCGGCAGGCCAAGTCGGATATACGTCCCGGATGTGCGCACCCACGCGCTGCTATCGGGTGTCGCGGAGCAGATCGACATTCCGCTGACACAGACGGAGGACTTGCCGTTCCTTCGGGATGCGATCGACAGCCTGGACAGTGCGGCGGGTGGCAACCCAGAGGGCGACATAGACGAAATGCTTGACCACCTGTTGGCCGCGGGCGACGGTGACCTGCCGGACGAGATAAAGGCGCAATTGCAGGCGCTCCTGGAGAGCGGTATGCTGTCCGCTCCGCTTACGGACAAGCTTCGGCGGGTCCTGAGGAGAGGCTGAACAGCCCTGCGCTCGGGGGGAATGCGCTGTTGACGGCAAGGATTTCTGGCGCCCCCTGGCGGTTTGGGTTTTTCGGTTCCTGATCCCTGTCGAGAACCGAGCAATTGCCTACACGACGATTTTCTCAACGAAATCGCCCCGCCCTACTTCGATGGTCATTGCCACGATCACGGGACGGGCCCTCGCGATTTCGTCCCTACAGGCTGTCCAACCATCCCGTGTTGCCATCACTCCTTCGGCATGAAAAGAAGGCCGCGAATCGCGGCCTTCTCAAACATGTGTATATAGGCTTACTCGCGTGTCTCGACCTTGAGCTTGTGGCCGGTCGCAAGCGCCACAGCGCCAGCCGCCAGCGTCAGGTATGGCGCAAACACTGTCGCACCAACCGCGATGGGCGCACTTACATTGAGAACGGTCTTGCCGTTCCCATCCGAACTGTTTTGCTCCACGACAATACGCGTCTTGCACGCTTTTTTGAAGAAGGAATCGGCCTTTTGCTTCGCTTCCGCCATATGGTCGTGGTGGCGATAGCTCTGTTGATCCCGCCGGTTTCCTTCGGTCGTCTGGCCGTACACCCGCCCTTGCTTTTCCAGCTGAATCAGTACAGCCATGGCATTCCCGCCGTTTTGCTCCAGCAGGTTTGCCGCCTCGTCGTAAGTCACATTCGCCCGTTCGCGCAGGTACTCAATCTTTTCCAGCATATCGTTGCTCATTGTAGCCGCTCCTTTGTGTTATTCCTTGCTTTCGACATGCTGAGGATATCATATCTGGTTAGCGCTTGCTTGTGAGGCCGATAAGCACAGGATTAGAAGACGATGATAGGCATCATTGGGTGCCCGCAATGTCGTCAGACACTTCGGGGATTCTTTCTTTGAATGCGGCCAGCGTCTCCTCCGCCAACTCCCGCATTTGCGAATACGCCCGCTTGTCCGCCCGGATACACAGACATACACAATGCCCAATGGCAACCAGTTGCTTTGCGACGGCACAACGGTGACCGAAACGCTATAGCCAGCACCCCCGGCTTACCCAAAAACCCCAACCGCTGCGCAAACCGGTCAGCCCCGCAGATGCTCGGCACCTGCACCACCAGCGCACTCCCGCTGTCCGTATAACCACTCACGGCCTCCGCCTCCCGGTGCTTGTGCCCATATACCATGAAGTCTATCTTTTCGCCATACAGCAGCATCGCTTGTTTAGCCGCCGCTTCCATGGTCGTGATGTCAGTGTCGTGCGAAAGCAGGAATGAAAACCCCTGCACATCGAGCACCTTCATCGCTTTCGTCGGCAAGTCGATGGTCACAGCCGGAGTATCGCGGAACCGCTCCGCCAGATACCACGATATAATCCGCTCAAGGTTTTCATTCCCGATTTCGTCCCGTCCAACATTGAACTCTCCGGCATGGACATGTCACTGATCTGCGTCATGAGCTGTGAGATGATTCTGCGTTCGCATTGCGCACCCTAAGGCAACACCGCACAGTCGCGCACACCGTCCTTGCAGAGCTTTTCGTGCTGCTCTGTGTCGCTCTTGCGGTCGCCGCAGCGCTACTACGGCTTCCCCAAGGCTCCTTGATCGGCGCGAAAATCTCTCGCAATGCCGGCGACGCTCCTTTGTGCGGTGTTGCCCTAAATGAACCACTGCTTATATGGGCCTTTCGTTCTTACTTGGTTCTCATACATTTCTAACCAGATAATTTGACTATATGAATTACACCCAATGCTTTTTCTTGTATCCTATATTCAGATGTGGCGCAGTCTGTCCAGCCGATAGTATCACATTGCGCCGCCTGGGAAGAATATAGACTCGCCCAATGAGGATTCGATATTTGACGAGATGGAGAATGAAATGGCAAGGAAACGGCGCGTGCAAAAGTTTTCCCCTTATCCCTCCAATTTACCGTTGGATGAGAAGGACGCGTATGGCGCGTTCATGACTCGCCTATCGAAGGGTATCTCCATTCCGCGGAAGGAGCGGAACGCCATTTTGCGGGACTTTACCCAATTGATCGCATACTATCATGACAATGGACTGCCGGTTCATTCGGCAATTGAGCGCATTGGAGACGGTATCCTTGGTGACTTTTACGCGCCACCGCCGCCGGGGGCGTGGTATCCCCTGGACAGCGCTGCTAAGGTATACCCGCTTTCGATGACACACACCAGCATGTCGATCTTTCGCGTGTCAGCCTATCTATCAGAACCCATAGCGCCCGCCGTCCTTCAGGTGGCTTTGCTGGCGACTGTCAAGCGCTTTCCGCTTTTCGCCACAACAATTCGCAAAGGATTTTTCTGGCACTACATTGACCCGACACGGCGCAGGTTCGCTGTTGCCGAAGAGTGCAGTCTACCCTGCACACCCATTAACGTTGGTGGAAGGAACGCGGCAAGCTTCCGCGTCCTATATTACGGACACCGCATTTCGGTGGAAGTATTCCATATTCTGACTGATGGCACTGGGGCAATGACCTTTCTGAAAACGCTCGCGAAAGAATACCTGCGTCTTAAGGGAACGGAAATACCGCATGGGGCAGACATCCTAGATGTGTCGGAGGCGCCAAAAGAGACAGAGCTGCGCAATGATTTTTCAATGGGAACCCCGGTGAAAAAAGGCGGCGGCTTTATGGGAAAAACAGCCGCGCAGCTTCGTGGCGTGCGCACTGGCTATCAACCTGCCCGCGTACTGCATTTCGTCATGCCGTCAGACGATCTGCTGCGTGCCGCACATGAGCGGAATGTCACTGTCACAGCCCTTCTCCTGGCGCTAATGTTTCTTGCCTGCGCAGAAAACCTGCGCACTCCAAAACCAAGTAGCCGCATCAGCATTCAGGTGCCTGTTAATATGCGCAAGTTTTATCCTTCCGTAACGCTTCGCAACTTTTCAATGTATTATGTCCTAACCATGACTCGGTCAGATTGCGGCACTCTTGAGATGATGCTGCCCATCGTGGATGCAAGGCTGCGCGAAGGCACCTGCAAGAAAAATCTCGACCGCATGATGCAAATGACCAACACACTCGTGAATAATCCTTTGCTTCGCTTTACGCCATTGTTCTTTAAGCAGATGATCATGAGATTTGGCTATAAGGTTGTCGGAGAGCGCACGATTACAACAACGCTTTCCAATCTTGGCGTAATCAAAAACGAATTTGGAGATGCAGTGCGGATGTTCGATTTTGTGCTCGGCGCTTCCGGCACGAACAATGCCAACTGCGCCCTGGTAACCTATGCGGGCAACTCTGTTTTTACCATCGTGCGCTCCACAAAGGATACGGGTTTTGAAAACTTTTTATTTGAGCAGTTAGCCGCTCTCGGCATCCCCGCGGCCGTTGAGGAGGCAAGCCTATGAGAGCGGGGCAGACGACGCAATCCTTTGAAACAAGTCGCGCACGTTATCCGCTTAAAATGAAACCCGCCGGTGTCCCCGCGCGCCTACGCCGGTGGATATTCTGGACGCTTCTTGCTTCCTGTGCGCTATGCGCCATGCTGAACCTGCTTATTGGCGGCTTTCCATGGTGCCTTTATGTGCTTCTGAGCGCCTACATTTTTTATGGCGTTTTTGTCACGCAGTCTCTGGTGGATGCGAGTATCATGGGGAAGCTATGGGCAATGATTCTATCCGCGTCGGCACTGCTGCTATTGATTGGATACCTAGAAGGCGGCCAATGGGCACTCAAAACGGTCGTTCCCATGGTGCTCTTTGGTGGAGTCTGTACTGGAACGGCGCTTTATCTGCCGAAGCAACTCACGCAGCGACCCTATCTTTTCCCCTACTTTTCCCTCTTGCTCGCTGGCATTCTGTTTCCTGTCACAGTGATGACAATAGCAGGTCATGCGAACTGGGCGTGTGTCGTATTGTTTTGCGCTTCGAATATGATTTGCATTCTGCTTTCTGTTTTTCATCGCGCATCCATTTTGCAGGAGTTGCGCAAAAAAACCAGCACGAAATAATCGGCTTTTTCGTCCTTTCTCCCGATAGCATGATGGGCGTGAACTGGATTGCAAAAATCCTCAAGCCTCGTTGGCGGATGCCGCTACGCTACGGCTTCCCCGATAGTTGGCACACGAGGTTGCCAGCGCCCTGTTTTTCGACTACGGCGATTTGCTTCCCGTCCCGGAGTCGATAGCGGATGGAATACGGTATGAGGAGGCCATGGCCGCGCATCTGTTTGACATGGGAGAGCTGGGGGAACTCGCCGTGGATATAGAGAAGCCGTATGCGATATTCTCACGGCGCCGGATGAACATAGGCAGAGGCCCTTCGCGTACTGCCCGCCGCCAAGTCCAACCCGGCCGCATCGGGAAATTACCCTCGCCCCGCCGTATCTCAAGGGGAGGACTGCGAGACCATCGTCCCGCCCGTTCGCACCCACGGCGATTCCGAACACGTCTGGGACAAGCACAACAAATCGCATGACCTGAAAGTGATGGGGCTGTCGTGATAGGGAGGAACGCCGGGACGCTGTCCCGAACCCTGCCAAAGGACCTTCGGCCCTTTGGAATCCCATCATTTTCATCTCACGATGGGTGGTATTTTAACAAGAAAAACAACCGCCCGCAGGCGAAGATGAAATCCCTTAAGGCAACACCGCACAAAGGAGCGTCGCCGGCATTGCGAGAGATTTTCGTGCTGATCAAGGAGCCTGGAGGAAGCCGTAACAGCGCTACGGCGACCGCAAGTGCGACACAGAGCAGCACGAAAATCTCTGCAAGGACGGTGTGCGCGACTGTGCGGCGTTGCCTTAACCTGCGACGGCTTGCGGTTGATTTTGTACTTGATCTTCTTGCCGAGCTTGTTGTGTGTGACGGCATCCTCACGCTTCCCCGCGCCCAGATAGCCGCTGTCTCCGTGCACGGTTCTTTCCTCGCCGGTCAACAACCGAGGCGTCGTCGCGACGCCTGACACGTTTGCGGCCGTCACTTCCACATGGTGCACAAGCCCGGTGTCTTTGTCTACCCCGATGTGCGCCTTGTAGCCAAAGTGCCACGCGTTGCCCTTCTTCGTTTGGTGCGCCTCGGGGTCCCGCTTCCTGTCGCGATTCTTCGTCGACGACGGCGCAGCGATCAGTGTGGAATCCACGATCG
>JAVBOM010000060.1:0-33474 GCA_031550535.1 Eubacteriales bacterium | reverse complement strand
GGCGAGGCGGTTTTCGTGATGGCCAGGTCTGCGAGCTGGCCGAGCGGGGTAATGATGGTGGAGGTATTGTTGTCCGGATCGGGGTCCGGTGTGTCGCTGTTGGCGTTGGCGGTGTTGGTGATGGCGCCGGACGCGGAGTCCGCGACCACGCCGCGCAACAGAATGGCTAGCGTGGCGCTGGGGGCCATGGTGCCGATGGTGTAACTTCCGGACCAGGATAGCCACGTCACGCCGTTATCCAGCGAGTACTGCGGGTTCAGCAGCGAGGCGGGCAGCGAGTCGGTGACGACGGTGCCGCGCGCGTCGGACGGCCCGGCGTTGTGGGCGGTGAGGGTGTAGGTGAGCGTGTCGCCCGGGTTGACCGTGCCGGTGTTGTTCACGGTTTTCACCATGGACACGTCGGCGGACTGGTCGGGTGTGGTGGTGTTGGTGTCCGTGTTGTTGGAAGGATCGGGGTCGGGGTTATCCGACTGTACGGACGCGGTGTTGGTGATGGAACCCTGGAAGGACGGGCTGATGCCGCCGCGAATGAGGATCGTTACGATCGCGTTCAGCGCCAGCGTGCCGAGGGTGAGGCTCCCGGTCCATGTTAGCCATGTCGCGCCGCCGTCCAGCGAGTACTGCGGGTTTGCGAGCGACGCCGGGATCGCGTCGGTCACGACGGTGTTTTCCGCCGCCACAGGGCCGAGGTTGCCAACGCTCAGCGTGTAGGTGAGCGTGCCGCCGGCGACGGAAGCGCCCGCGCTCTTGGTGATGTAAACATCGGCGGGGCGGGAGACGCCCGTGCTGATGGTAATGGTGTTGTTGTCGGGGTCGGGGTCTGGCGTATCACTCGCCACCGTGGCGGTATTGGCGATGCTGCCCACCGCCGACACAGCCACCGTTCCCCGAATCAGGATGCTCACGCTAGTGCCGGACGTCAGCGAAGTCACGGCATAGCTGCCCGGCCACGCAAGCCAGGTCACGCCGCTGTCCGTGGAATACTGCGGGGTGGTCAAGGTTGCCGCCAGGGCATCCGTGATGACCACATTCACCGCCGTCGATGGGCCCAGGTTGTTCGCCGTCACCGTGTACGTCAAAAGACTGCCGACCGCGACGGGGTCAGGCGACGCTGTTTTGGCGATGGCAAGGTCCGCGAGCTGCCCCGCCTGGACGTTCACGGTGGAGGTATTGTTTGTCGGATCAGTATCCGTCGTGGTGGTGGACACATCGCCGGTGTTGCTGATGGTGCCCGACGCGGAGTTCGCCACAACGCCGCGCAAGTAAATGGTGCGGGTGGCGGCGGGAATCATCGTGCCGATGGTGTAGCTGCCCGGCCAGGTCAGCCAGGTCGTGCCGTCCAATGAATACTGCGGGTTGGTTAGGCTTGACGGCAGCGTGTCGGTCACGATCACATTGGCGGCATCGAACGGCCCGGCGTTGGCGATCGCCAGGGTGTAGGTCAATGTGTCGCCCGGGTTGATGGTGCCGACATTGTTGACCGTTTTGACGATCGATACGTCACAGACCGGGGTGATGCCGACCACGGTCGTGGCGGTGTTGTTGTTGGGGTTTGGATCGGGGTTATCGGCGTGTGCGCTGGTGGTGTTCGTGATTTGACCGCTAAACGACGGGTCCACGGTGCCGCGCAGTTGAACGTCCACCGTTCCATTCACAGCCAGCGTGCCGAGGTTTATGCTGCCTGGCCAGGTGTTCCAGGTAACGCCGCCATCCAGCGAGTATTGGGGATTGGACAGCACGGAGGGCAGGGCATCGCTCAGCACGGTATTCTCGGAGGGTACCGGGCCAAGGTTGCCCACGGTGACGAAATAGGTAACGGTAACAGGGCTCGTCACTGCGGCAAGCACCTGCACGTATACGTCCGCCGGACGTGTGACATCGGTGTCGATGGTAGATGTGTTGTTGTCCGGGTTTGGGTCGGGCGTGGTCGAACTGACCGTGGCGGTATTGACGAGCGTGCCGGTTGCCGTCAGATCCACAGAGGAACGAAGCAGCAGGGTCAAGGATCCCCCGGCCGCCAGCGATGTAAGAAAGTAAAAACCGCCCCAGGCATTCCAGGTCGCGCCGCCGTCGTCGGAATACTGCTGGTTGCTCAGCCCAAGCGGGGGCACGTCGTCGATGCGCACATTTTGCGCGGTGTCAGGCCCCAGGTTGGTGATGACGAGCGTGTAGGTAAGATTATTCCCAACGGTGACGGGGCTGGGCGACGCGGTCTTGACGATGGACAGATCCGCGGAAGCGGGCTCCTGGATCGTGAGAATGTAATCCTCCACCTCGCCGTCCACCGCCGGCCCGTAACTGCGTGTGTCCTCCAGCGTCGGCGTGGCCGCGTTGCTGTTGGTGAGCGTGTCGGTGGTCAGCCGTAGGCGCGTAAACGTATGGCCGGTGGTGAGCGTCACGCCGCTTGGCACCGTGAACGTGACCGTGACAGTCTGCGTGCCCGCCTGGGACGGAATGCCGGTGACCACGGCGGCCTCGTTGCCGTCGAACAGTCCGTTTTTATTGAAGTCAACCCAGCAATACAGGTTCGCGAGCGAGCCGGTGTTGTTCACCAGCGTCACCGGATACGAATAGGTGGTGGCGTTCGTGAGCAACGCTGTCAGTGGCACGGTCAGGCCGTCGTCCTGGATGCCCAGCGGGATGTCGTCGCCGGTGGCGTCCGCGTTCTGATAGGCATCCGCCTCGGCAGTCACCTGGGTGCCCAGCGTCAGCGGGTTGATGATGCCGTGGCGCGGCCCGTCGTTGGCGAGCGTGGTCCGGTAGTTGTTCGGCCCAAAGGATGTGCTGGTATCGGGCGCGTCGCCGTAATCCACGTTGATGGTGGCGAGGGGGCACATCGCGCCGTCATTGAATGTGCCGGGGATCGACTGCGAGAAGATCACGCCTGTGGCGGTGGTGCCCGAGATGGTGAATTTATACACGATGCCGCTGTTGTTGGCGATGGCGTACAGCGTGCCGGTGGCGTCAATGCCGATGGCGCCCATGGAGCCGCTCGGCGTTCCGCCCTGGATGGTGGTGGTCATGGCCAGGTTGTTGGCGTTGGCGATGTTCAGGCGGTACATCCGGCCGCTCACATAGCCGTACAGGAACTCGTTCGTGCCGTCGGTGAAGTAGCCCCAGTCGGCAATCGACTGCGGCCCGGCGCCCCCGCCGATGGCCGTGCCGTAGTTCGCCGTTTGCTCCGCCCAGGGGGATGTCGGGGCAACCAGCTTCATGAACGTGGCCGACGCCGGCCGCAGGTCGATGGAATACCACCTGTTCGCGCCGCCCTGATAGAGCATCAGAATCCCGTCCGGCGTAACGGTGCCCACGTTGAAATCGGACTGCGGCAGTCCCGTGGGCGAGCCCAGCGAAAACACGTTCAGGTCGGCGTCGATGCGCGTGACGGTGTGCGTGGTCTGGTCATAGCCATACAGAAAGTTATCCTGATAGTTATAGCCGATGCCGTTGATGTAATCGCCCGGGCTGATCGTGCCACGCAGCACCGATGCGCCTGTCACCAGATCAATATCGTACCACTGGCTGGGCTGTCCAATAAACTGAATAAAGGTGGGCTCGCAGAACAATGTGGCCGTGGTGGTGCCATGGCTAAAGTTCGGGCCGGCCAACGTGGCGTTGTTTGTAATGTTGGCCGCGGTGACCGTCACGCTCGCCTTGCGCGGACCATTGGAAACGGTGAAGCCGTCCGGCTGCGTGAAATCGGTCGGTGGACAGACGCCGGCCGGGTCTGCGACCGGCTCATAGACAGTATATGTCGCGGCGGTACCGACGGAAAAGATGTAGACACCGTCCGCGTCGGTTTGCGTAATCGCGCAGCCGGACGTTGCGTTATAGAGCACCACAAAGACGCCGGCTATCCCGGGCTCTCCGGGGTCCAGCGTGCCGTTGCGGTTTAAATCATCAAAAACGGTCCCGGTGATGATGGCAGGCATTGCAATGTCTTCCCTTCAATGTTTGATCGCGTCGGGATTTACTGCGCTACCAAAGGTTATGCCAGCCGCTATTCTTGTGTGCGAAAGATGCGGAGGCGCGCTGCCCGCGGCGCGCTTTGAGGGGATATACGAGTCGTTTTTACGGGGGTACATACGCGTTTATCAAATAGAATTGTCGGGCAAAGACCAATTTGGCTGCAGGGGAATAGCATAATAGCGAGTCCCGCGTCGAATCTCGCGAGAGCGCCGGGGCTTGAGAGGAGATACTCCAGTGATTGCCATCGTACTCTGCAATTTTTGTGAAGGGCATCGCCTTGTGCTGGACGGCGCGGTGACAGGCGCGGCCGGCTCTGTCAATGACATTTCGGTTCAATACATCGCGGACGGCGAGGTCCTCGCCGCCCCCACGGGCGCGGGGGACCGCGTCGTTCTGACCGATTCTTCGGGGGCGCGGGTGAGCGTGTGCGTTACGCCGCCGCCCGTTGCCGACACGGACACACAGGCAGCGTTGTTTGACGAGGGCGCAGGGACGGCCCCCACGCCGGACGTGGCCTTGCCCGGCGCCCTGACCATCGGCGGCGTCGTTTCCGGCCTGCCGGCCCTTTCGGATATCCCCGTACAGTATACGATCGATGGGGTGGCGGCCAGTACAACGACCGACGCGGGCGGCGCGTACGCGATCGAAGTTCCGATTGGGTCGAACGTAACGGTCACGCCCTCCCCGCAGTATGGTTTTTTGGTGGAACCGTCCAGCTACGCCATTTGCGGCGTGGCGAACAGCGTCGGCGAGAGGAATTTCCTGTACGCGCGGGGCGCGGGGCAGGTTTCCATCAGCGGCAGCCTGTCGGACCTGATCGGGCATGTGTCGTCTGCGCAGATCACGTACCTTGTAAACGGCGTGCCGTTCAGGGCGACGACGAATGTCCAAGGGCTGTACGCGGTCAGCGTGCCCGCCGGGTCCAACGTGGTCATCGAGCCGCCGGCGATCGAAAACTATGAGGCCGCGCCGGAGCGCCGCGCGCTCACGGGCATCCGGGCGGACACGGCCGCGCAGGATTTCCAGTACGGCTTGCCGCCGTCCAAGGCGCTGATCGTCGGGCACGTATCCGGTCTGCTGAAGAACGCCGACGTGCCGGTTGACTTCACCATCGACGGGGAGGAGCACACCGCCGCGACGGACCGGCACGGGGTTTTCAGGATCATCGCGCCCACGGGCGCAACCGTGGCGATCCAGCCGCCGTTTCGGGCGGGGTATGGCGTGGAACCCACGCGATACGAACTGGACGGGGTGCGGGGGAATATGTTCGGGCAGAACTTCCTCTACCGCGTGATGAGGTAGGGAATTCTGGCGAAATCCCTTTATGGCGCCCGATTATGCAAATCAGCGCCGCCGCTAAAAAAAGGGGGCGTGATGGAACGCCGGACCGGCTATTCCCATCACGCCCCATGATTGCGAAGGGAGTATCAGCCCTCCGCGACCTCCTCCATCCGCCGCTCGATCGCTATGAGCATCGTGCGGCTTTCCGCGAGCTTCGCCCGCGTTGTCTCCACCAGTTCCGCCGGGGCCTTGGCCAAATACCCGGCGTTGTTCAGCATGCCCTCGGCCCGGCGTATCTCGTTTTCCACGCCCGCCTTTTCCTTCGCGAGCCGCGCCAGCTCCTTCGCGGCGTCCACCAGGTCGCCCAGCGGGATCAGAATTTCCGCCGCCGGGCACACCACGGACACGGTCTTTTCCGCCACGCTCGCGGCGCTTTGAATGATTTCCACCGCGCTCGCGCCGGCGAGCCTTTGAAACGCCTGCTCGGACGCCTTCAGCGCCTCCGCCCAGCGCGCTTCCGCCGGGATCGCCAGCAGGCGCACGCGGCGGGACGGTTCCACCTTCATCTCCGCGCGCAGCGCGCGCACGGTCCGGATGGCCTCCATGATGCCCTCGCACTCGGCGGCCTCGGCCGGGAAGTCCAGCGCGGCGTCCGGCAAGGGCCAGTCGGCCAGCATGATCGTCCCGTCCGTGCCCGGCAGCGCCTGCCAGATGGATTCCGTCAGGAACGGCATGATCGGGTGCAGCAGCCGCAGCAGACCCTTCAGGCAGTGCAGCAGCACAGCCTGCGCGGTTTTTTTCGCCTCCGGCGCACCGTCCATCAGGCGCGGCTTCGCCCATTCGATGTACCAATCGCAGAACTCGCTCCACGCGAAGTCATAAATCCGCTGCGCCGCGAGCCCCAGGTCGTACTCGTCAAAGTGCGCCGTCATGTCCCGCGCGCACGCGGTCAGGCGCGTCAGAATCCACTTGTCCGCCAGCTCCAGCGCCTTGCCCCCGAGGGGTTCGTCCCCGTCCAGGTTCATCAGCACGAAGCGCGACGCGTTGTACACCTTGTTGGCGAAGTTGCGCGCCGCCTCCACCTTTTCCGTAGAAAAGCTCATGTCATTGCCCGAGGACACGCCGAACACCAGCGCGAAGCGGAGCGCGTCCGCGCCGTACTCGTCGATGATCTCCTGCGGGTCAATGCCGTTGTCCAGGGATTTGGACATCTTGCGGCCCTGCGCGTCGCGCACGAGGCCGTGGATGAGCACCGTGTCAAACGGCGTCTCGCCCATCTGCTCGATACCGGAGAAAATCATCCGCGCCACCCAGAAGAAGATGATGTCGTACCCCGTCACCAGCGCGGTGGTGGGGTAGAAGTACGCGAGGTCCTCCGTCTCCTCCGGCCACCCGAGCGTGGAGAACGGCCACAGCGCGGAGGAGAACCACGTATCCAGCACGTCGCTGTCCTGGCGCATGGGCTGGCCGCACTTCGGGCACGCGGCGGGCGCTTCCTTCGCCACCACCATTTCCCCGCACGCGTCGCAGTGGTACGCCGGAATCCGGTGCCCCCACCAGAGCTGGCGGGAGATGCACCAGTCGCGGATGTTCTCCATCCAGTTGAGATAGATTTTCTCAAAGCGCGGCGGCACGAACGCCGTCTTGCCTTCCTTCACCACGTCGATGGCGGGCTCCGCCAGCGGCTTCATCCGCTCGAACCACTGGCGCGACGCCAGCGGCTCCACGGTGTGGTGGCAGCGGTAGCACGTGCCCACGTTGTGCGTGTACGGCTCCACCTTGATGAGCAGGCCCTGCTTTTCGAGTTCCGCCACCACGGCCTTGCGGCAGTCCAGCGCGCCCATGCCCGCGTACGGCCCGGCGTTCTCGTTCATGGTGCCGTCGTCGTTCATCACGCGGAGCAGCGGCAGGTTATGGCGCTGCGCCACGTCGAAGTCGTTCGGGTCGTGCGCGGGCGTCATCTTCACCGCGCCGGTGCCGAACTCCTTTTCCACGTACTCGTCAAACACCACGGGGATCGGGCGGTTCAGGATCGGCAGCATCACGTTTTTGCCGCGCAGGCGGGTGTAGCGGTCGTCATCCGGATGCACGGCCACACCGGTGTCGCCCAACATGGTTTCCGGCCGCGTCGTCGCCACGATCACGCCCTCCGAGCCGTCCTCGCCCGGGTAACGGATATGCCAGAGCTGGGAATTCTGCTCCTCAAACTCCACCTCGACATCCGACAGTGTGGTGCGGCACTCCGGGCACCAGTTGATGATGCGCTCGCCCCGGTAGATCAGCCCCTTGTCGTACAGGCGCACGAACACCTCCGCCACCGCGCGGGAGAGGCCCTCGTCCATGGTGAACCGCTCACGCGACCAGTCGCAGCTCGCGCCCAGGCGGCGGAACTGCTCCACGATGCGGCCGCCGTACTTCTCGCGCCACGCCCACGCGCGGGCGAGGAACGCGTCCCGGCCGATGTCCTCCTTGGACAAGCCCTCCTGCGCCATCGCACCCACGATGCGCGCCTCGGTCGCGATGGCGGCGTGGTCCGTGCCCGGCAGCCACAGCGTCGGGTCGCCCTTCATGCGGTGGTAGCGGGTCAGGATGTCCTGCATCGCGCCGTCCATCGCGTGGCCCATGTGAAGCTGGCCGGTGATGTTCGGCGGCGGCATCACGATGGTGAACGGCTTTTTCCCCGGCACGCGCCGGGCGGTGAAGTAGCCCTTCTCTTCCCATTCCCTGTACATCTCCGCCTCAAACTGCTGCGGCTGGTAGGTTTTCGGCATCTCGGCCTTCATGACAATTCCTCCTTGATGGGTGTGGTTTTCCAACCCCGCGCCAAAATAGAAAACACCGCGTACATCCATAAAGGACGGACGCGGCGCCGTGGTACCACCTTTGTTCCCGGCCATGGCCGGCTCAAACCGCTGTAACGCGCGGACACGCGCGGGCTAGGCAACCGCCTTCACCCGCGACCCTCCGAAGCGACCTTCCCCGCGCTCTTTCCCGGGCGGCCTTGCAGCCGGTGAACCGCCCTCTCTGCTGGCGACGCGCGCGTACTCCTCTTCTTCATCGGATAATATGATACTATAGTATAGCCGATGGAGCGTGGAAAGTCAAGAAAATAATGAGATTGAGCGGCCGCCTGCGAATTGGAAACGGTGAAAACCGGTAGAAAACCTGCAGGTCTCAAAAGTATTGACACACTTCCGCCATAATAGTTCCTATTTTTATAACATTATGCACGCGCTGCATAGGCGGTAAAAGTGATATAATGGACATGGGATCATCGTACATTTAAGGCGGGCGTTTCCGGCGAAATTTTTACCCTGCCACAATCTTCGGCTGTGTGCCGCTCAAGCGAGGTGTCCACATGGAATTTGAATCACTGCTCGCGCTGCGTACCCCGCCCGCGCCGAGGACGGTCGCCGTCGCGGCGGCCGCGGATGCGTATGTCCTGCGCGCCGTCTCCCAGGCGCGGACGCGCCGCATTGCCACGCCCATCCTGTGCGGCGACCCGGACGCCATCCGCACTGCCGCTGCCGAGGCGGGTGTTTCCATCCAGGACATGGAGATCGTGCCCGCCCAGACGGACGAGGAAGCCTCGCGCACCGCCGTGGCGCTCGTGCGGGCGGGCCGCGCGGACATTTTGATGAAGGGCATGGTGCAGACCGCGACGCTGCTGCGCGCCGTGCTGGACCGGGAAACCGGCCTGCGCGCGGGCGGCGGCATCCTGTCGCACGTGGGCGTGGTGCACTCCCCCGGGGTCCCGCGCCCGCTGCTGCTGACGGATGGGGGCATGGTGCCCGCGCCGGACCTGAAGGCCAAGGTAGCCCTCATTGAAAACGCGGTCCTGGTGGCGAGGGGGCTGGGCATCGCGCTGCCCAAGGTGGCGGCGCTGGCCGCTGTGGAAACCGTGAACCCAGACATGCAGGCCACCGTGGACGCCGCGCTGCTGACCGCGATGAACCGGCGCGGGCAGATCAAGGGCTGCGTGGTCGACGGCCCGCTGGCGATGGATCTGGCGCTTTCCGAGGAGGCCGCGCGGCACAAGGGCGTCCGGTCCGACGTCGCGGGGCGCGCGGATATCCTGCTCTTTCATACCATCGAGGCCGCCAACAGCGCGCTGAAGGTATTCACGTTCGCCCAGGGCTGCCTGTTCGGCGGGCTGATCGTCGGCGCGTCCGCGCCCATCGTGGCCACATCCCGCGCGGACCCGGAGGAGAGCAAGCTGTATTCCATCGCCTGCGCCGCGTCCATGGCCGGGCAGCTAGCGTAAGCCAAAGGAGGGAGCGCATGACCGAACCAAGGCGGCACATTTTGGTCATCAACCCCGGATCCACCTCCACCAAGGTGGCGCTGTTTGATGGGGATCAACCGGTCGCGGAGGAAAACATCCGCCACGCGCCTGAAACGCTGCGCGCGTGGGGCGGCATTTTGGATCAGCAGGCGCTTCGCACCCGCTACGTGCTCGATTTTATCGCGGCGCGGCAGGTTCCCGTGGAATCGCTCCGCGCGGTGGTCGGGCGGGGCGGCGTAATCCAGCCGCTGGAATCCGGCACGTACCCGGTGAATGACAAAATGCTCGCGGACCTCCACACTGGCTTTGCCGCCACGCACGCCTCGTCCCTTGGCGCGCTGATCGCGGCGGATATAGCCGGGCCGCTCCACATACCGGCGTTCGTGGTCGATCCGGTGGCGGTGGACGAGATGGAACCGGCCGCAAAATACTCAGGGCTGCCCGATATCAATCGGCGCAGCCTTTTTCATGCCTTGAACACCAAGGCCGCGGCACGGGATTGCGCGATGTCGCTCGGCATCCGCTACGAGGACGCGCGGTTCGTCGTGGCGCACATGGGTGGCGGCGTGTCGGTCGGCGCGCACAGGTGCGGGCGGGTGATCGACGTGAACGACGCGCTGAACGGCGAAGGGCCGTTTTCACCGGAGCGGTCCGGCGGCGTGCCGCTGACACCGCTGATCGAGCTGTGCTTTTCGGGCCGGTATACCCGGGACGAACTGCTCGCCAGGGTGCGCAAGCGCGGCGGCATGCTGGCGTACCTCGGCACGAACGACATGATCGAGGTGGAGCGGCGCATGGACGCTGGCGACGCGCGCGCGGCGGGGGTGGTCGACGCCATGGCATACCAGATTGCCAAGGAAATCGGCGCGATGGCCGCCGTGCTGGAAGGGCGGGTGGACGCCATCCTCCTGACCGGCGGGCTGGCGCGGTCGGCGCGGTTTGTGGAGCGGATCGCGCGGCGGGTGTCAGCGTTCGGGCAGGTGCTCTGCCGCCCGGGGGAAATGGAAATGCGCGCGCTCGCGCTGGGCGCGCTGCGGGTGCTGGACGGACAGGAGGAGCCGAAGGCGTACATGGGATGAGGGCAGGGGTTCCCTTGGGAGCCCCAGGGTGGCGCGGAAGTTCGGTGCCGCGCCGGTGACCGAAAGGGGAGGGACGGCATGAACAGCGTGACCATCGATGTGAACGTGTGCAAGGGGTGCGGCCTCTGCACAACGGCCTGCCCCAAAGGGATTCTGTACCTGGACCAGGATGTGCTGACCGACCGAGGGTATCACCCCTCCGCCGTGCGCGACCCGGCGCTGTGCGTCGCGTGCGGCGCGTGCGCAATTATGTGCCCGGACAGCGCGATCACCGTGTGGAAGGAGGAAGCGTAATGGCTGAGCGCGTGCTGATGAAGGGCAACGAGGCGCTGGCCGAAGCGGCGATCCGCGCGGGATGCCGCCACTTTTTCGGCTATCCCATCACACCGCAGACCGAGATCAACGCCTACATGGCGCGGCAGATGCCGAAGGTTAGCGGCACGTATTTGCAGGCGGAATCGGAGCTGGCCGCGATCAACATGGTGCTCGGCGCGGCGGCGGCGGGCGTCCGGGCGATGACGTCATCCTCCTCACCGGGCATTTCGCTGAAAACCGAGGGCATTTCGTACCTCGCGGCGTCGGACCTGCCGTGCCTGATCGTGAACGTGCAGCGCGCGGGCCCCGGTCTTGGCGGCATCCGGCCCGCGCAGGGGGATTACTTCCAGGCGACGCGCGCGCCCGGCCACGGCGACCTGCGCATCCTGGTGCTCGCGCCCGGGGGCGTGCAGGAGATGGTGGACCTGACGCGGCGCGCGTTTGATCTGGCGGACCAGTACCGTATGCCCGCGATGATTCTCACAGACGGCCTCCTGGGCCAGATGATGGAGCCGATCACCCTGCCGGAGGACGCGCCCGCGCTGCCGCCCAAGCCCTGGGCGGTGACCGGGCACGAAAACAAGCGCCCGCCCAACGTCGTCAACTCGCTCAACATTGATCCGGAGGTGCTGGAACCGATTGTGCTGGCGCGCTTCGCGAAGTACGCGCAAATCGAGCGGGACGAAACGCGGGCCGAGCTGTACCGGACGGACGGCGCGGACATCGTGCTGGCCGCGTTCGGCGCGTGCGCGCGCATCGCCCGGAGCGCCGTGGACCGCGCGCGCGGGGAAGGCATCCGGGCGGGGCTGATCCGGCCCGTCACGCTGTGGCCGTTCCCGAAGGCCGATTTTGCCCGGCTCGCCGGGACGGCGCGGTGCTTCCTCACGGTGGAAATGAACATGGGGCAGATGGTGGACGACGTGCGCCTGGCCACCTCGTGCGCAAAGCCCGTGCGGTTTTACGGGCGCGCGGGCGGCATGGTGCCGACGCCGGACGAGGTGTTCGGACAGATCAGGGCTATTTCGGAAGCAGGTGAATCCGTATGAAGGTGGTCTATGAAAAATCCAAGGGGCTGACGGACGCGCCGCTCAGCTTCTGCCCCGGCTGCACGCACGGCGTGATCCATAAGCTCGTGGCCGAGACGGTCATGGAGCTTGGTCTTTCCGGTAAGACCGTGGGCGTCGCGCCGGTCGGGTGCGCGGTGTTCGCGTACAATACGTTCGCCTTTGACATGGTGCAGGCGCCGCACGGCCGCCCGCCCGCCGTGGCGACGGGGCTTCGGCGCGCGCTGCCGGGCCGGGTGATTTTCACCTACCAGGGCGACGGCGACCTCGCCGCCATCGGCACGGCGGAGACGGTGCACGCGGCCACGCGCGGGGAGAATATCACCGTGATTTTCGTCAACAACGCGATTTACGGCATGACCGGCGGCCAGATGGCCCCGACGACGCTGCCCGGCCAGGTGGCGCAGACCGCGCCGTACGGGCGCGATACGCACACGGCGGGCTTCCCGATCCGCGTGTGCGAAATGCTGGCCACGCTGGACGGCGTGGCGTACGCGGAGCGCGTATCCGCGCACTCGGTGCCGAACATCCGGAAGGCGAAGCGCGCGATCAGAAAGGCGTTTGCGTATCAGCTCGCCGGGAAAGGGTTCAGCATCGTGGAGGTGCTGTCCACCTGCCCGACGAACTGGGGCCTCACGCCCATCGAGGCGCTTGCCTGGCTGGAACAGAACATGATCCCGTATTACCCGTTGGGCGTGTACAAAGACATTGGCAAGGGGGTGGGCGAGCCATGAGCGGGCTTTCCATCGTCATCGCCGGGTTTGGCGGGCAAGGGGTACTCTTCCTGGGCAAGGTGGTCGCCTACGCCGGAATGCTGGACGGCCGGGAGGTTTCCTGGCTGCCGTCCTACGGCCCGGAAATGCGCGGCGGCACGGCGAACTGCGGCGTCTGCCTGTCGGGTCAGCCCATCGGCTCGCCCTTGATCACCGCGCCGGACGTGCTGATCGCGATGAACACGCCGTCGTTCCGCAAGTTCATCGGCGCGGTGAAGCCGGGCGGGCTGGCGCTTGTGGACAGTTCGCTTACGGATACGGCGGGCGTGCCGGAAGGCGTCCGGCTGCGTGCGATCCCGGCGTCAACGCTTTGCGAGGAAGGGAATTTGCGCGGTTTGGCGAACATGGTATTGCTCGGCGCGCTGCGCGCCCAGACGCGCTTTGCCGGGCAAGAGACGCTGGGCCGCGCGCTGGAAAAGTGCGTCCCCGCGCGCAAAGCGGCGCTCCTGCCGCGAAACCTGGAGGCCGTGCGGCTTGGGGAAGCGTTTATACAAAACGAGTTGGAGCGGATACATACGGAGGAGGCTGGAACATGAACGTATTGGCGCGAATGGACGCGTACGGGCACGAGCGGATCGTCTTTGGCCGGGATGAGGCCACGGGCCTTCGGGCGATCATCGCCATTCACGATACCACGCTGGGGCCGGCGGTCGGCGGCACACGGTTTTTAGACTACGCGTCCGAGGAGGACGCCCTGTATGACGTGCTCCGCCTCTCGCGTGGAATGAGTCTGAAGAACGCGGCCGCAGGGCTTCCGCTGGGCGGCGGAAAGGCCGTGCTGATCGGCGATCCGAAGAAGCTGAAGGGGCGCGAGTTTTTCCACGCCTATGGGCGCATGGTGAACGCGCTGGGCGGTACATATTACACGGCGGAGGATGTCAACACCAACACACGGGATATTGAGCAGATCCGCGAGGTGACACCCTACGTCACCGGCACGCCCGACATCAGCGGCAACCCGTCGCCGTTCACCGCGCGCGGCGTATTCCAGGGGATGCGCGCGGGCGCGAAGGCGAGGTTTGGCGCGGACAGCTTTACGGGGCTGAGCGTGGCGGTGCAGGGCGTCGGCACGGTCGGCTACGCGCTGTGCGAAATGCTGCACGAAGCGGGCGCGACGCTTTCGGTAGGCGATGTGAACCCGGACGCCGTGCGCCGCGCCGTGGACGCGTTCGGCGCGCGGGCCGTAGACACGAATGAGATTCTTGCCGCCGACTGCGATGTGTTCGCCCCGTGCGCGCTCGGCGCAGTGATCAGCGCGGAAAACGCGGCGAAGCTCCGGTGCCGGATGGTCTGCGGCGCGGCGAACAACGTGCTGGTGAACGCGGAGGCGGGCGACGAGCTGATGGCGCGGGACATTCTGTACCTGCCGGATTTCATCGTCAACGCGGGCGGCATCATCAACTGCGCGGTGGAGATCACGGAGGATCGCTACGACGCGGCGGTGGTGCTGGCGAAGGTGGACGGAATTTACGACACGGCCCTGCGCATCCTCGCGATGGCAAAGGAGCTCGGGGTGTCCCCGCACGAGGCGGCCGAGCGGTACGCGATGGAAATTATCCGGGCGGGCAGGGTAAGCAAATAAAGAGGTAGCGTGACAAAGGAGGACCTTGCGATGACAGGCATTCATACCAGCCTGCTGGATCTGATCGGCAATACGCCCCTATTCGCGCTCAGCCGCGTCCAGGCGGCGCACGGGCTGGCCGTGCCGCCGCTGGCAAAATTGGAGTATATGAACCCCGCAGGGAGCGTCAAGGACCGCGTGGCGATGTCCATGATCGCGGACGCGGAGGCCCGGGGGCTGCTCGCGCCGGGGGCCACCATCGTGGAGCCGACCAGCGGCAACACCGGCATCGGCCTCGCGGCCATCGCGGCGGCGAAGGGCTACCGGGTCGTGCTGACCATGCCGGACACCATGAGTGTGGAGCGCCGCAGGCTCCTGGCCGCCTACGGCGCGACCATCGTGCTGACGGACGGGGCCAAGGGCATGCGTGGCGCCATGGACAAGGCGGACGAGATCGCCGCCGAAACGCCCGGCAGCTTCATCCCCGGCCAGTTCGCGAACCCCGCCAACCCGGCGGCGCACCGCGCCACCACCGGCCCGGAAATCTGGCGGCAGACGGACGGCGCGGTGGATATCTTCGTGGCGGGCGTGGGCACGGGCGGCACCATCACGGGCGTTGGGGAGTACCTGAAAGCGCAAAAGCCCGGTGTTCACGTGGTCGCCGTGGAGCCGGACGCGTCGCCCGTGCTCTCCGGCGGGCAGGCTGGCCCGCACGCGCTCCAGGGCATCGGCGCGGGCTTTGTGCCCGAGGCGCTGAATACTGGGGTGTATGATGAAGTCATCCGCGTGACAGCCGAGGACGCGTACCAAACCGGCCGCGAATTGGCGCGGCTGGAAGGGATTCTGACCGGCGTGTCCTCCGGCGCGGCGCTGTGGGCGGCCATCCGGGTGCTTTTAAGGCCGGAGAACCGGGACAAGACGCTCGTGGTGCTGCTGCCGGACGGCGGGGACCGGTATCTGTCCACGCCGATGTACGGGGCGTGACGCGTATCACATCCCCATGCTCTCATACCGCCGTATCCCCCGGTAAAACACCGCCCGCGCCAGCAAAAAGAACAGCGCCGTCGCCGCCGCCAGCAGCACGCACCACATCACCGGCTGGTCCCCGCGCAGGATCAGCAGCGGCACATACCCGATGAACGCATACGGGATCAGCACCAGCAGGATCGCCCGCATCCACACCGGATATACGCTGATGGGGTACTTGGCGTATTCGCCGACGCTGTAGACCACGAACGGCAGGTTGTGATACGCGCCGACCTCCATGTAGAACACGTAGCTGGACGCGATGAGGTACGACGACATGCGCAGCACCGTGCCCGTGGCGACGAAGATCAGGCACGCGGGCAGCAGCGCGATGCTCGTCCAGCCCAGGCTCCCAAGCGCCAGCACCAGGTTCACCACGCCCATCGCCACCACGCCCACGCCCTGCAGACCGATCCCGTGCGAGAGGATCTGGAACAGGGGCGACACGGGGCGGGTCAGCAGCAGGTCGAACTGGCCGTCATGCACCATCATGGGGATGCTCCAGATGCCGTCGAACACGATGTTGCACATGCCCTCGGACAGGAACATGAACGCCATGATCAGGTAGACCTCGCCCTCCACAAAGCCCGCGATGGTCGGAACGTTCTGGAACATCACATACGCAACGCCGAGCATCAGCGTGCGCATCAGGATGCCCGCCGTCACCATCATCCAGAAGTTGAACGTGTACTCCATCTCGGTTTTGAGGTACTGGGCCTTCAGCATGCAATAAATTCTGAGCATCTTACCCTCCCGCCAACGTGGTGTTCTTGCGGATGTGCCCGTACAGCAGCGCGTGCAGGCCGAGGAACACCAGAATCCACCCGCCCTGCAGCGCGAACGTCAGCGGCAGCGAAATCGCCAGATCCTGCCCCAGGAAGATGGACACGGGCACCTGCAGCATCAGCGGGAACGGCAGCAGGTACGCCACCGTCTTCAGCCACACGGGGAACAGCGCCACCGGGATGAGCGCGCCGGAGAAGAACTCCGTCAGCGCCGTCCGCGTCCAGGTAAGGCCCAGGTGTCCTGTCGTGAAGAAACACAGCAGGGAAAAGCAGCTCACCAGCAGCATGCGCAGCGCCATGGCCAGCGCGAGGCTCAGGAGGAACAGGCCGAAGTTCGCCGGCACGGGCAGTGTCAGGTGCGGCGCGAACAAAAAGAACACCACGGCCACCACCGTGAAGTTCACCACCGCTTGTAACAGCATGTTGCCGCACATCTCCGCGACCGACTGCAAAAGGAACGGCACCGGCCGGATGCGCCGCGCGATGACCATGCCAGAGCGTATTTCGCGGGAGAGTACGTTTTCGCTCGACCACGTGAGCAAGCTGTTGATCGCGAACGCCAGCAGAATATAGGAAAACATGTCCGCCCGGGCGTATTCGCCCACCTGAGCGCCTTCCCGCTCGCCGTACAGCGAGCCCCACAGCATGAACTGCCCGGCCAGCATCACCAGCGGCGTCAGCAGGTTCAGCAGGAACCCGACGCGGTAGTACATCTTCCCTTGGATGGCCAGGCTCATCAGCCTCAAAAAACGCCTCATAGACGGCGGCGCGGATTCGAAGAATCGGTCGCCATAAGGGGATTTCGCAAGAAATCCCTACCTCTTCCCGCCCCCTGCGCGAAGATTTGCGAGACGACGTAGTCGATGCCCGGCTCCTGGATGGTGATGTCCTCAATGTCGTAGCACGCGGACACGGCGGCCAGCACCTCCTGGGACGTGTACGCCGATTGATCGTACGCCACGCGCGTTTTTCGGCCCTCCACGGCCACCTCGGCCATCGGCAGCAGCGCCGTGATGTCGCCCGTCGCGCCGCCCGCGATGATCACGACCTTGCGCGCGGCGAACCTGCGGGATAATTCGCCCAGCGCCCCCCGATAATATACCCGGCCCTTGGCGAGCACGAGCGCCGTGTCGCAAATCTGGTCGATGTCGTCCAGATCGTGGCTGGTGAGCAGCACGGAAACGCCCGTCTCCCGGTTCATCTGCCGGATGAACTGGCGGATGGTGTGCTTGACATTGATGTCCAGGCCGATCGTCGGCTCATCCAGGTACAGCGCGCGCGGGCTGTGCAGGAACACCATGCCGATATCCGCCTTCATCCGCTGGCCGAGCGACAGCTTGCGCGCGGGCGAGGTCAGGATCGGCGCGAGGCCCAGCAGATCCACGACCGCGTCCATGGTCTTTTGGAACGCCGCCTTGTCCAACCTGTAGAGCACCTGCACCGCGTGGTAGCTCTCGATGACCGGGATGTCCCACCACAGGTTCGTCTTTTGCCCGAACACCACGCCGATTTTGCGTAGGTACGCGGTGTGGTGCGCCATCGGGTCATCGCCGTACACGCGCGCCGTGCCGCCGGTGGGGCTCAGAATGCCCACGAGCATTTTGATGAGCGTGGACTTGCCCGCGCCGTTTTCCCCGATGCACGCCATGGATTCGCCCTCGTCCATCGTGAACGTAACGCCGTCGATGGCGGCGGTTTCCTTCCATTCCGTTCGCACGAGGCCCCGCAACGCGCCCCGGACGCCCGGCTGCTTGATGGCCGTGCGGTAGATTTTCACCAGGTCTGTCGCTTCGATGAGGGGCATGACGCCACCCGCTTTCTGTATGGTTTGCTCATATATGCATGCGTGTGGATGTAATTATAGCATAGCGCGTGTGAAATTCAAACGGATGGGCGGAAGGAATTCCCCCGCCGTGGACGAATTGACAGCAACATACAACATTTCTCGCGCGATGGAGGATGCCTGTGTACCGTATCATGCTGGTGGATGACGAGCCGGAAATTCGCGAGGGGCTGCAGGAGGTTGTGGACTTCGCGGCGCTGGGCTTTGAATTGGTGGGCGAGGCCGCCAACGGCATGGAGGGCGTGCGCCTGGCCGAGTCGCTCCGGCCCGATCTCATCATCACGGACATCCGTATGCCGCTGCTGGACGGCCTGAAGATGGCGGCGGAGATCAAAAAAATGCTGCCCACCACGCAGTTTGTGATCCTGAGCGGGTATGACGAGTTTGAATACGCGCGCCAGGCCATTGAGATTACCGCGCTGCGCTATTTGCTGAAGCCCATCTCGTCCGTGGAATTCATCGCGGTGATGGAGGACGTGAAGGCGCGGCTGGACGAGGCGTTCGCCCAGCGGCGCGACATGAATAGGCTCCGGGCGCACTTCGCGTCCAGCCTGCCGCTGCTTCGGGAGCAGCTCTTGTCCTCGCTGCTGTCCGGCAATGTCAACGCGCGGGAGGCCCTGGAGACCGCTGCCCGCTACGGCCTGAACCTCGCCTGCCCCGCGTATGGGCTGGCGCTGATCCGCATGCCCCAGATGGTCCGGGACACGGGTGCGGAAACCATCGACAGCCCGGAGCTGCTCTCCTTCGCCGTGCAGAATGTGATGGAGGAAGTGCTTTCTTCGTATGTTGAGCATCATCTTTTCCATCACCAGGGCATGCTGGCCGTGCTGCTGTGCCTGACGGACGAGCGGGACGCGCTGGCGCGGGCCACGGGCGCGCTGGACGAGGCGCGCCAGAATGTGGAGCACTATTTGGGCGCGGCGCTGCTGATCGGCATCGGCGCGCGCGCGGACAGCCTCTCCGCGCTGCCCGCGTGCGCCCGGCAGGCGCTTTCCGCGCTGAACCACGCCAGCCTCATGGGCGGCGGGCAGGTGCTGCGCATCACGGACGCCGTACCACGGAGCGAAAACGCCCTGGCTATGGACGAATACACGCTGCGCGAACTTAGCAACGCGCTGAAGCTGGGCAACGCCGCCCAGGCGGCCCAGGCCGTGGACGCGCTGCTGACCGCGTGCCTCGGCGCGCCGCTGACGCTGCTGGAATACCGCGCCTACCTGCTCGAAATCCTGATGGTGTTCATCCGCGCCGGGCGCGACCTGGACCTGGCGTCCGCCGCGGACGTGCAGCAGGACGTGCTGGACGCGCTGCTCCGCTGCCCGCCCCCGGAGGAGGCCGCCGTGCCGCTGCGCGCGCTGTGCAAAACGTTCGCGGACGCGGCGGCGGAGAGCCGGGACAGCTCGTCCCGCCGGCTGGCGCGCCAGGCCGAGGAATACCTGCGCAGCCATTATGCCCAGGAGGACCTGACCATCGACAAGCTGTGCGGCCACCTGCACATCTCCACATCGTATTTCAGCGCGCTGTTCAAGCGGGAGACGCGCAAGACGTTTTTGCAGTACATCACGGAGCTTCGGATGGACCGGGCCATGACGCTGCTGGCCACGACGGAGCTACGAACCGCCGAAATCGCCCTGCGCGTCGGCATTTCCGACCCCAGCTATTTCAGCTACTCGTTCAAGCGGCACTTCGGCGTCTCGCCGTCCCAGGCGCGCGGCAGCGGGCGGGCGACATGACGGGCGCGGGCGGCAAAAAGGGCACAAGCCTGTATAGCCTGATCCTCAGCGGCTTTTTCCTGTTGGCTGGGCTGCTGCTGCTGTTTGTGGCCCTGATGCTGCTGCCGCGCTTCACCAAGACGCTCGAAACGAACGCCGTGGAGCGCACGGGCGAAACCGTGCTGCAGAGCACCGGGCGGCTGGAGCTGTACGTGGATGGCATGCTGCAAACGCTGCACTTCGCCCACGGCCTCCTGCCCACGGAGCCGGGCGCGGACGGCGGCGCGTACCAACAGCAGCTCGCCTTCCTGCAAAAGAGCCAGGCGGACGTGCGCAACATCGCCTTCTTTGGCGAGGATGGCCGCCTGTTCCGCGCCACCGGTGGCGACTTGGCCGTGCCGCCCGGGGACATCACGGCGTGCGACTGGTTCCGAAAGGCGCGCGACTGGCAGGGCAGCGTGACGTTCTTCTCCGCGCCGCATGTGCAGCACATTTTTACGGGCCAGCACGAGTGGGTCGTCACCATCGCCAAGGCGGTGGACTACCGCGAGGACGGCCGCATCCGCACCGGCGTGCTGCTGATGGACTATGACTTTTCCGCCGTGGCCGCGCTGGCGTCCGGCGTCACGCTCGGCTCCAGCGGGTATGTGTACCTGCTGGACACAAGCGACGAGATCATCTACCACCCGCGCCAGCAGCTACTGTACGCGGGCCTCGCGTCGGAGGACGTGACCGCCGTCGTCCGGCAGTCCGTGGGCATCTGCCGGGATGACGCGGGCGGCCGCGAGCGCGTGCTCATCATCAACACCGTGGGCCAGACGCGCTGGCGCATGGTCGGCGTCGCGTACATCGACGAAATACTGCGCCTTACGAGCACGTTCGTCCGGAGCCTGACCATCGCGCTGATCTGCGGCGGGCTGCTGTCCATCGCCGCCGCGTCGGTCATGGCGTACTATGTCACGCGGCCCATCCGGCGGCTCGAAGCCGAGATGCAGCGCGTGGAGGCGGGCGACCTGAACGCGGTGATGGAGGAGGGCGGCTTCCGCGAGATCCGGTCGCTTTCCGCGTCGTTCAACCGCATGCTGCGGCGCATCCGCCTGCTGATGGACCAGATCGTGGCCGAGCAGGAGGCCAAGCGCCTGCACGAGCTGAACGCGCTGCAGGCGCAGATCAACCCGCACTTCCTGTATAATACGATGGATTCCATCATCTGGATGGAGGAGCGCGGCCACTCGCGCGAGGCGATCACCATGGTCTCCGCGCTGGCGCGGCTGTTCCGCATCTCGATTTCCAAGGGGCGCAACATCATCACCGTGCGCGAGGAAATGGAGCACGTGCGCAACTACCTGATCATCCAGAAAATGCGCTTCCGCAACAAGTTCACCTACGAGATCGACGCCGCGCCGGACACGCTGGAAATGCGCACCGTCAAGCTGATCGTGCAGCCCATCGTGGAGAACGCGGTGCACCACGCCATCGACGCCTACGACGAGCGCACGCTGAACATCCGCGTGACCGCCGAGCGCCTTGCGGACGCGCTGGTCTTTACCGTCACGGACGACGGCGTGGGCATCCCGGAGGACAAGCTGAAAACCATCCTGACCGCACCGGCGGGTAAGAGTGGCATCGGGCTGAAAAACGTGCACGAGCGCATCCAGCTCACGTGCGGCGCGGCCTTTGGGCTGACCATACAGAGCGTGGAGGACGAGGGCACGCGGGTGACCATCCGCCTGCCGCTGACCATGGAGGGGGACGCATGAAAAGGACGCATGTGGTCGCGCTGCTCTGCCTCCTGGCCACCGTTTCGCTGATGGTGTGGGGCGTCCGCAGCGACGAGGTCGCGGCAACGGGACCAAAACCGCGCTACGCGCTGATGCTGGCCGAGGACCGGGGCACCGCCCCGCTGCAGTTCAAACAGGGCGCGCAGACGGCGGCGGACGCGCTGCGCGCGGCGCTCGTGACGTACACGGCGGAGCCGGACACCCCGGCGGGCCCGCAGCTCCTTGCGATGCTAGACAGCATCCGTGCGGAGAAGGTAGCGGGCATCATCCTGCCGCCGTGCGGCGCGGACGTTTTGGCGGCGGCGCAGGCACTGGCGCGGGAGCAGAATATCCCGCTCGTGTGCCTGTGGGATCAGCGGGCGCAGGCCACGGCCTCCGTCGTCAGCGACCGGGAGGAGGAGGGACGCCTGCTCGCGGAGGCGGCTGCGTCCGGCGCGGCGGGACGTGTCGCCGTGTTCATGACGGGCACGGCGGACGAGGAATCCATGCTGCAGGGCGCCGGGGCGGTGCTCGGGGACCGGCTGGACATCCACCGGAGCGAGACCATGGCCCACATGCGCGAGGGCCTGGACGCGCTTGCCCCGGAGGATGGCGTGATCGTGCTGAACGCGGCGCTGGTGAAGCCGCTCGCGGACGAGGCGGCCGGCCGCGTCCCGGTGTGGGGCGTGGACCCGGGCGACACGCGGGTCGCGCTGCTGGAATCGGGCTTCGCGGCCGGGCTGGTGATGGAAATGCCGTACGCGCAGGGGTATTTGGCCGTGGAGGCCGCGTTTCTCGCCACGGGCTTTGGCGGCGAGCCGGTGCGGCGGACCAGCCCGTGCCGCGTGGTGACGCGGGAGACGATGTACCTGGCGGAGAATGTCAAGCTGGTTTTTCCGCTGTTACAGTAAGCCAACGCATGAAGCGCGGTTCATGCGTTGGGGAGGAAGAGGAACGTCCTCCGCTGAAAACCTCACGATTTTCTGGGCAAGGCAAGGATTGCTTGCGGAATCCTCTCATGGCACCTGATTTTTCAAATCACGCCGCCGTCGCATAGGACGCAAGGAAAAAATCCTCGGGGATTTTCATCCGTTCGCCGGCAAAGCCGCCGATGCCGGATTGCAAACAAGGGACTGCGGTCCCTTGATAATCACAGGAAGTTTCCGCTGTTGCGGTAGAAATAGTGTCAAATGATCGCCAAATTCGCTTGAAATCTTCCCGGAATCGTGCTATGATTCATTCGTTATGGAGAGCGGGGTTCTGCGCGGAATCTCTCCATGGCCCGCGACTTTCGGTTGCGCGCCGCTATCAATGAGGGGGTAATACGCCGTGTCTGACGTGATTCGCATTATCTGTACTGTTTTCCTTGTGATTTCCGCCCTTGTGGTGATTGTGACCGTTTTGCTGCAGGAAGGCTCCAAGCAGGGCTTGGGCGCGATCTCCGGCGGCGCGGAGACGTTCTTTGGCAAGAACAAGGCGAAGAGCTACGAGGGCAAGCTGGCGCTGGCGACGAAAATTGCCGCGGGCGTGTTCATCGTGCTATCGCTGCTGATGGCCTGGCGGCTGTAAGACAAGCGGAAAAATAGGCTTCCTTAAAAAGAAACTTGGCTGGAAGCGGCCAAGGGTCTTTTTGTTTGTTCGTTTATATAAGAAAATCGGTTGGTAGGCCGGGCTTTTTCGCTATCGCCGGTCACGGGCACCTTGCGGAGAGCCGCGCCGGCCGTGATCGTCTCCGGTCCGGCCAAGGTATACGACCGCGCGGACACGGCGTCCCCCGTCATCGGCAGCCTGACGAACGGCTCCGATGTGCTCATCCAATCCGGCCGTTACGGCATGGTCTGGATCACGTACGACGGTAACGCCCGCGCCGGTCGGGTGGAAGGGAGGTTTCTCCGGGCAAAGTAAAGTGATGGGTGGAGAAGCGCGAAAAGGGCGCGGCATCGCCCCGGACGCCAGCCATCTTTTGCATCCCCCGCCTTTACACCCCACAATGCGCGCGGATGCCCTGCGCCACGCCGCCGTCCTGGCACGCGCCTGTCTGCCGCCGGACCGCGCGCTTGACCGCGGGGCGCGCGTTGGCCATCGCGATGCCGATGCCGGCCCACAGGAGCATCGGCAGGTCGTTGTCGTTGTCGCCGAAGGCCATGATCTCCTCCCGCGCGATGCCGAGCCGAGCCGATAGCATTTCCAGCGCCGCGCCCTTGTTGACGCCCGCCGGCATCACCTCGAAATTATCCTCCCAGGAGCTGGTCAGCTCCACGCCGGGGATGCGGCCGCAGGCCTCCCGCGCCGAGGCGAACGCCGCCTCCTGGCCCGGGTCAAAGGTGCCGAAAAGCTTCATCGGCGTGGTGCGGAGGGCCTTGACCATGGCGGCAGGGCCCGCGAGCACGCGGCTGCCCAGCATGCCGGGCTTCTTCGTGTGCCACGCTTCCTGCTCTCTCATCATTTGCTCGGTGGAATAGACGATGGCGTCCTCCGTATACAGGCAGCAACCCAGGCCGTGCGCCGCGAACGCCCGCGCGGCCGCCTCCGCCGCGCTCAAGTCCAGGTGATACAGCGCGAGCGTCGTGCCATAGGGCCTATCCATGATTTGTCCGCCGTTGCACGCGATGATGTGCGCGTCCGGCAGGCCGTGCGCCGCGAGCAGTGCACCGCACGACGCCGCGCTCCGCCCGCTGGCGACGGCAAAGCGGACCCCGCGCCGCATGGCCTCGCGAATGGCGAGGAGGTTGTCCGGGTGAATATCATCCTGGCCGCTGAGCAGCGTGCCGTCCATGTCGGAAACGATCAAGCGTATTATGGGAATCCCTTCTTTCGCAGTTGTTCTTAAGGGGTGTCGAGGGGTGCTGCGAGCTATTCTATATGCCGATTTCGGGTTTCTCGTCCAAAGGAGCTAGTTATCTGAAGGTATCTATTGTATCGCATCCTGCCCGCCGTGAGGCGAAATGAAGGGAGTCCAGAGGGACAATTGTCCCTCTGACAGGGGTCCAGGGGACGGCGTCCCCTGGTACACCTCTCTCCTCTCCTTAAAACGGCTCCTTCACCTCAAAAACCCTCCCGTCCCACAGCGCCAGCCGCGTGGCCCAGAGCCGCTGCCGCCGCGCGCCGTGCGCCCGGTTGAGGGCGCGGTCGCCGTACTTGTCGTCGCCCAGGACGGGGTGGCCAATGTGCGCCAGGTGCGCGCGGATCTGGTGCGTGCGGCCAGTGATAAGCCCGATTTCCAGGCGGGAAATTCCGCCGTCAGGGGGCATGCCGCCTTTCGCGTCCTCACGGATCACCCGGTAGCGCGTCCGGATGGGCAGCGCGCCGCGCGCGGGCGTATCCAGCACGCGCACGGTGGCGGCGCGGGCATTCTTGACGAGAAAGGCGTCCAGCACGGCCTCGTCCGGGGAAGGGCGGCCGCGCACGAGCGCCCGGTACGTCTTTTCCAACGCGTGGTCGCGGAAAGCGCGCTCGGCCTCGTCCCGCGCCGCGTCCGTTTTGGCCAGCAGCAGCAGCCCGCCCGTCTGCACATCCAGTCGGTGGCACGCAAAAACGGGCGCGCCCGCGCAGCGCGTCAATTGCGCCTCCACGGAGCCCGCCCCCTGCACCGGCACGCCCTGCCGCTTGTTGATGATGATGTATTCACCGTCCTCCGACACGATGTCCAGGGCCAGTGCGCCGAACGCCTCCGCGCAGTACACGGTCAGCGTGTCGCCCGGCCGCACCATGTCGCCCGGGGAGAGCCGCCGCGCACCGATCTTCACATCCCGCGCGCGGAAAGCCTCCCGGACGGCATGCGCAGGCATGTCCGGGAAGAGCCGGGCCACGGCCCGGTCCGCGCGCAGGGGCGGTTCATCCGCCGGGACGCGCGCCTCAAACTTCGTTACGCTCAATGCAGCAGCCCCAGCGAGCCACCCGCGGCCCGCGCGGGCGGGGCGGCCATCCACGGGGTGATCCAGCGCGGCGTCTGGCGGCTCATCTCCAACAGCGCGTTCTCCATGTGCGCCGTGGGCAGCACGCACAGCATGCCCGCCATCACATCGCGCAGCACGGGATACGTCGCGCCCTGCTTGACCAGCATGCGCAGGTCGCTGGCCGCCTCGTCCGGCTCGTACTCCGGGCGCAGTGCGCCATCCAGCGCGAGGCGGAGCTTCTCGTCCGTGGCGGATTCCTCGGGCAGGAGGCCGTTCATGCAGCCCGCAAACTGGCTGGGCGTGACGGACGGCTGCGGGGGCAAGCCGTGCGCCGCGAGGCTGCCGACCATGGCTTCCGGCGTGGCGACCGCCTCATGCAGCAGCAGCGTGCAGCCGCCCACAGCGCAGCAATCAAACGACGCCTCCAGGTAGTTGCGCGCCAGGCGGAGCGAGGCGGGCGTCTCGTCCTGTCGCTGTAACACTTCCTCAATGAAGCGGCGGCGGGGCAGCCGGTCGTCCAGGAAGCCGGTGAGGTACAGCAGGCCGTGCATCATGCCGTCGTACACGAACAGGCGCTGGCGGCGCTCGGCGTGCTCCCGGCGCATGATCAGCTCCGGCAGCGTGCGCATCAACTCCGTATCCAGCCGGGCGCAGGGGCGGTCCGTGTGGACGCCCACATCGCACCACAGGCGCATGCGCAGCGTGTACGCGGCCTCAAACTCGGCGACCGTTTCCAAAAAAACACGCCCGTCTCCGATCAGCATGCGCTCCACGAGCGTGTGCTCCTGCGGGGCAAGGCAATCCGCATCGTCGGCCAGCGTGGCCGAAATGGCCCGCCGCGCCGCTCGGCGCAGCACAAAATCGCTCGGCGCGTGCGGCACGTCCACCCAGCCTTCGGATATGAGATCACTCAGGAGATCGATGGGCCAGGTGTCAATGACACCCGCACATGGGGGATCCGAGCCGATCCCGTCCACGCACGCCTCCCAGCGGGCCGCCCGCATCCGTCCATCCGTCCGGTCGGGCCAGCCCTCGTTCTGAAAGTCAATGTAGCGCTTCATACAGCCTCTTCGCGGGCGGTGGCGTGAAACCGGGCGTTCCGCACCCAAAGGGGACTTCGCAAGAAATCTCCACCGCCTTCATGTGAGTTTTTTCAGTTTCCGTACACAGTCAATTATACCGTTCGATCGCGGCGTGTCAAGCGGATGGGCATCTTTGGCAGGGCGCGGGCGCATGGGGGACCTCGGTCCGCGTCAGACCATTGTCGCGCTGCTACGCATCGCTCTGTGGCCTGCCGGGCCTGCGCCGCATTTTTTCCGCCACTGGCGGAATGCGGCTCCGGCCCCCTGCGGAACCCCTCTATGGGGAACGAGGAGGATTCGGTCTGAAACGCGCTGGCGTTTCCGGGCACACCGACGGGGAGCGCCCGCTGCGCGGGATGAAGCGATCCGGAGGTGCCGAGCGGCACAAAACCGAAACCGAGCGCGCCCGGCGGGCGATGAAGCGAGGTGAAGGTTCGCCCCGACACAGAGCGATGGGCGCGAATGCGACCAGCGCGACAATGCCGAGGTGCGCGATCAACCGAAGGGCGAGTGCGACAATGCCGGTCGGCCCTCAGGAAAACGTACAGATTCCGCCACCAGTCTGGCGCGGCGCGGATTTGTAAAATCAGCGCCATCAGAGGATTTCGTCAGAAATCCTTACCGCTGGGACTGGTTCTGGAATCTGCGGCGCCCCGTCATACACGCCGCCGGGGCTGATTTCATTTGGAGGGACCGGAGCGCCGTCGCCCCAGTGGGGCAAATAGACGGCGCGCAGGTCCGTTTCCGCACAAAACCGGAGCCGAGCGCGCCCTGTGGGCGATGAAGCGAGGTGAAGGTTCGCCTCGGCACAGAGTGATCGACCAACGGGAGAGCACGACAATGCCGGGGTGCGTGCCGCGTAGCGGCGCGACAATGCGGAAGCGTGTTTGCGAACCCTCCAAGCCTCCCCGTGGGGTGTCGCCTGCTTCGCGGCGGTTTGCGCAGTGACTGGGTGTCCGTGGGGACGCGCATCGCGCGTCCGCCCTGCGACGGGCCATCTTTGTGGCATAGTTGCATGCGGAGAAACCCGTTCGGCCTAGCATCATCACCGCGTGCCAACTCGAAAAAGCGTCCCCTGCTTGCGGCAAGGGACGTTTCCGTTATACTCTATACGCTATATGCTATCCCCCATTCCCTACTTCTTCCGCACCGGAATGAGCAAATCAAGCTGCACGAACTCCGCGTTCATGCCGCCCGCCTTAAAGTGCGTGTACGCGTTCAGGTGCTCCTCCAGGGAGCCAAACATGTTCTCCGGCGAGCCGTCGCCCCGGTAGGTGTATTCGCCGTTCGTGCGCACCCACGTGTCCAGCCAGGCCCACTCCTGAAAATCGCCCATGCGGATCATGTGCGCGGCGAAAAGCCCGCCCTCGAACCGCTTCTTAGCAAGGGGCGTGGGTACGTCCAGATCGTCCGGGATGGTCAGCCAGAACTCGTACCCGTGCGCGTTCGTCTCGTCCACGGGGTTCGGGTGGTTGAAGCCGTACAGGCGCACGTCCGGTTTCAGGGACACGATGCCCACGGCCTTGGCAAACGCGTCGATCCGGTCCCCGGCGACGTTTTCCGGCTCGTCGCCGATAAAGTGGCTTGCCGCCACCGTGGCGGGCGGCAGGTAGACAATGCGCACATCCGTAAGTTTCCCGAGGGTCTCCCCGGCCTGGTTCAATTCGCTCATCGTGATATCCTCCTTTGTTGGCGGCGCGGATTCGAAGAATCGGTCGCCATCAGCGGATTCCGCAAGGAATCCGTTCCGCAGTTTGGGCGCGTCGCCCGGAACGCTCTCAATCAGCGCGCGTATCGTGTCGTCGCTCAGCAGGCGGTCCGCGAACCGCACGCCCGTGGCGTGGCGCAGCTGCTCAATCAGCGCCGACAGGATGCCGCGCAGCGTTTCCAGCGCGCCAATCTGCGCGCCGAGTTCGCGGACATGCCCTTGGAACACATCGACCGCGTGCATGGCGTCCCCGCTTTGGAGCAGTTCGGCGATCTGCCGCACCGGAATGCGCAGCTTGCGCAGCAGCACGATCTGCCCGATCCGCGCGCAATTGCGTTCGTCATAGGTGCGGTAGGCGTACCCGTCCGGGCGCACGCTCGCAATCAGGCCGATCGATTCGTAATAGCGCAGTGTTCTGGGCGATACGCCGTACAGGCGCGTAAGCTGGGTGATCGTCGATAGCTGGGTCATGCGGTTCCTCCGTTTTTTGCGTATCAAAGCTCTGATGCCTTCATTATACAGCCTTACGCGGCGTCAGAGTCAATGCCCCCGCGACATTTTCCAGGGCGATTTCATTTGAAATCGCCCTGGACATTTTACCGCACTGGCGGCGCGGATTCAAAGAATCGGGCGCCATAGGGGATTCCGCGAGGAATTCCTACCTCCTTTCCCGCCGGTTGCCATAGATCAGGAACATGCGGAGGAACTGCGAGAGGGCGGAAATCAGCGCGGCCACATATGTGAGCGCCGCCGCCGTCAGCACTTTTTTCGCGCCCCGCTGCTCCCCCTCACTCAACATCCCCGTTTCCGCGATGATGGCCAGCGCCCGGTTGCTCGCGTTGAACTCGACCGGCAGCGTGACGAGCTGGAACACGGCGATCAGGAGAAACCCGATCAGCCCGACGCTGACGAGGGACGAAGCGCCCAGAATCAAGCCCACCAGGATGAGCGGCATGGCCAGCGCGGAGCCGAAGTTGGTCACCGGGATGATGGCGGAGCGGATCTTCATGGGGAAGTAGCCGGACGCCTGCTGCACGGCATGCCCGCATTCGTGCGCGGCGACGCCGATGGCGGAGATGGACGTATTGCCGTACACGCCGTCCGAGAGGCGGATCACGTTGGCCTTCGGGTCGTAATGGTCGGTCAGTTTGCCCTGTGTCCGCTCCACCCGGACGCCCGTCAGGCCGTTCGCGTCCAGAATCGTTCGGGCGGCCTGCGCCCCGGTAAGCCCGCGCGCGCTCAGGGTGTGGCTGTATTGCTCGTATGTGGCGTTTACCTTGTGCTGTGCCCAAAGGCCGATGAGCAGCGGCACGAGCACCAGCAGCAGGTCATAATATCCGTAGAAAAACATCGTATACGCCCCCTTTTCGTTCACTATTATAAGCATACCGGCGCTTTGTCAACAAAACGTAAACGCGCGGGCCGCTTAGGTTTATGTTGGGTTGATCATCGGCAATCGGCTGCCTTTTCGCACGAACACGACATACTGCTGTCGCGTTCGTGTGCTATAATAAAAGCAGAACAAGGGGGCTACCATGACACACAGCGAAATTATCAAGTATTGCCTGGAAAAGCCCGGCGCGTTTCTGGATTATCCGTTCGGGCCGGATATCACGATTGTGAAGGTCGCGGGGGCGGGGTGCGCGTCGCGCACGTTTGCGCAGCTTCTGGTGCTGCGCGGCGAGCCCATCGCGACCTTCAGCTGCGAGGCGATCATGGGGACGTTCTACCGCACCGCGTTCCCCGGTGTGGTGACGCGCGGCTACCACTGCCCGCCGGTACAGCAGCCGTATTTCAACACGGTGAAGCTGGACGGGTCGCTGCCGGACGATGAAATTCTCCGCATGGCCGATCACGCGTACGCGGCGGTGCTTAAAAAGCTGCCCAAGTACGCGCAACGGGCACTGGAGGCGAGCTCCGATGAAGCTTGACCGCCTGCTCGGCATCCTGACACTCCTGCTGCGCAGCGACGCCGTCACCGCGCCCATGCTGGCCGAGCGGTTTGAGGTGTCCCGCCGCACCATCGGGCGGGATGTGGACGCGCTCTGCCAGGCGGGCATCCCGGTCGTGACACGGCAGGGCGGGGGCGGGGGCATCTCCATCGCGGAGGGGTTCAAGCTGGACAAGAGCGTCCTGACCGCGGACGAGCTCGCGTCCATCATCGCCGCGCTGAAGGGCATCGGCAGCGTATCGGAAAAGCCGCACATCGAGCGCACGCTGGATAAACTGTGCGGGAACAGCGACGCCGTCGTGTCACTCCGCGAACCGGTGGTGATCGACCTCGCGTCGCACTACAAGGGCAGCCTATCGGGCAAGATCGGCCAGATCAAGGAGGCCATCCTCGCGCGGCGAGTTATCGAATTCGATTATTACTACGAAAAGGGCCAAATGCGCCGCCATGTCGAACCGGCCTTCGTCGTCTTTCAGTGGACGGCGTGGTACGTGTTCGGCTATTGCCTGGACCGGGCAGACTTTCGTCTGTTCAAGCTGCAGCGGATGTGGGACATCCGGGCGACGGATACGGTTTTTACCGCGCGCGACATTCCGCCCGAGCGGCGCGGCCCGAACACCGGTTTCCCGGACGACAAGCCGCTGGTGGCGCTGTTTGAGCCAACGGAGCGGTACAAGCTCATCGAAACCTACGGCCTGGACTGCTACACGGAGATGCCGGACGGCAGGCTCCGGCTGGAAATCGGCTACACGAACCGCGATTTCATGATTGCGTGGCTGCTTAGCTTTGGCGGCGGCGCGACCGTGCTGTCGCCGGCGGACATCGCGGCGGACATCCGGCGCGTCGCGGAAAAGATGGTCGAAAACTACCGACGAGGTGGCGCTGATTCAAAGAACCGGGCGCCGTGAGGGGCACCGAAGGGAAGCGCCGCCAACACCGAAGGGAAGCGCGCCCAGTGGGCGATAAAGCGACCCGAAGGTGCCCTGCGGCACAGCGTGATCGGCCGAAGGGCGAGCACGACAATACCGAAGGGCGGCGGATACAGCGACCCGGAGGTGCGCCGAGGTACAAAGCGATGGCCCTTCGGGCATCGGAGGGGAGCGCCCGCAGCGCGGGATACAGCGGCCCGGAGATGCCGACTGGTACAAAACCGGAGCCGAGCGCCCGCCGCACCGGAGGGAAGCGCCCGCAGTGCGGGATGAAGCGACGCGAAGGTGCCCTGAGGCACAGAACGATGGCCGCGAATGCGGACAGCGCGACAATGCCGATGGGCGCGGGATCAAGCGAGGTGAAGGTTCACCTCGGCACAGAGTGTTGAGCGCGAACGCGACCAGCGCGACAATGCCGGGGTGCGCAATGGGCGCGAAGGCGGCCAGTGCGACAATACCGGGCAGCCAGCGCGACAATACCGAGGAGCTTTCGCCAGAAATCCTTGCCGTGGGACAGACCGGAACAGGACGCGCTGTTGTCGTGTTCGTGGTGATAGGATAAAGGCATCCGGTAGGGATTCCTCACGGAATTCCCTTATGGCGCTGATTTTCCAAATCCGCGCCGCCATCTCAGCAACAGCGCAAAGGAGGATCGCCATGAAAATCGAAATCGGCACAGAGCGACCGGGGAACTTCGCCACCTATTGGCCGGGGCAGTACGAGGTGTTTTCCCACCTGGAGTACGCCTGCGGCATCCCGTCCGTGCTGTACGCCATCACCACGCTGAAGGATAATGGCCTTCCCAATGTCAGCTTCAACGCCTGGAGCAGCTTCTCCGGGGAGGGCACAGGCTTTCACGCCATCGTGCCCGGCGTATCCCGTGGCGGGCATACATACCGGAACATCCTGCGCACGGGCGAGTTTGTCATCAACTTCCTCAGCAAGGCGCACTACGACGGTTGCATCGCCACGATCCAGAGCAACGCGGACGGCGCGGACGAATTCGTCGTGGGCGGGTTCACGCGGGAGGAAGGGCGCACGGTCGCCTGTCCGCGCATCCAGGAGGCGTTCTTGTGCCTTGAATGCCGTCTGGAAAAGGAATTCCCGCTGTCGCCGGAGGACGCGACCTCCGTTGTCATCGGCAAGGTGAACCACATCGCGGCGCAAGAAGATTATGCCAAGGGCATTGACGCGAAATACGGGGACGACGGCTTCATGTTGAACATCCACGCGCCCAGGAACCTTCTGACCGGCGAGGGGAAGGCCAGCGCAATCGCCGTGCTGAAAGTCGCCCGCGTCAACGAGGAGGGATGACGATGGCGGATTCACGCTGCGGGCTGCGCTGCACCGGGTGCGCGTGGAAGGCATCGCACGGCTGCGGTGGCTGCATCGAGACGATGGGCAATCCGTTCCATGGCGCGTGCCCCATCGCGCGCTGCTGCCAGGAAAGGGGCCTTGTTCACTGCGGGGAATGCGACATCATCCCCTGCGGCGCGCTATACGCGTATTCCTACCTGGACCCCGAGCACGGCGACACGCCGCAGGGCGCGCGGGTGGAGACCTGCCGCCGCTGGGCCGCCGAGGAGGGCAACCAGGCGTGGCAAAGTGTGCTGCTGACCTCGGCCGGGCTCGCGGACACGGACGGCGTGCCATACCCCGGCATCGCGGACTGTCTGCTGGACATGCTGGGAAAACCCAAGGGTGAGGCGAAAGTGCTGTTCATTCCCACCGCCGCCATCGACGATGATGCCCGCGAAATGGCGGAAAAGTGCCTGAACGAGCTGCTGGATATCGGCTTTGCGGCCTCAAACATCGTTTCGTATAATCTGGACGGAAACTTGACGGAAGGGGACGCGATGGCGTTTGACATGCTCTATGTCACGGGCGGGGACACGGGGCATCTGCTGCGCCGCCTCCGGGAGACGGACTTTGACGCCACCGTGAAGAAGATGGTCTACGCGAACAAGGTCTATGTTGGCGTGAGCGCGGGGAGCCTCATCGCCACGCCGAACATCGGCGGTCCATACGACAGGGAAACGGCAGGGCTGTGCCTCGCGCACGCGTACCTTTCCGTCCATTGCCCGGAGGGTGCGCCCGTGAGGACGGGCCTGCCCCTGCCCCACGTGCCCCTGCCGGACCGGCAGGCGCTGGCCGTGCGCTGGGACGGGTATCAGGTTGTCGGGGCGTGAGTTTTCCGGCGGAGGACACGCCCGACCCTAACGGCGGCGCTGATTTGAAAAATCGGGCGTCATAAGGGGTGCCGGAGGGAAGTGCCGCCAACACCGGAAGGAAGCGCGCCCTGTGGGCGATGAAGCGAGGGGGCGGTTCACCCCAATGTCATTTCCTTAAACGCGGACACTCCGCCATGCAGAAGCCCGCGAGTTGGTAGAGCGAGGACGGGAGAAATGCCGTCCAGGCCTGACGGGGTTGGTATGTGAGGCAATCTTGCGGATGACCT
>JAVBOM010000019.1:0-106390 GCA_031550535.1 Eubacteriales bacterium | reverse complement strand
TGCGGCGGAGGTTCGCTTGGATACAAAACCGGAACCGAGCGCCCGCTGCGCGGGATGAAGCGAGGTGAAGGTTCGCCCCGGCACAGAGGGATGGGCGCGAACGCGCACAGCGCGACAATGCCGGGGTGCGTGCCGCTTGCGTCGCGACAATATCCAAGTGCCGGAGTCCCAGCGTCCTCTCCTCCTCCCCCTACTTCCTCCCCGGGAAAAACGTCATGAACTCGCATTCCAGCCGCCCGTTGTACAGCCTGCGGCGCCTGTCCGCGCGCCGCCCGAACGCGCGCTCAAACCCGCGGAACGCCGTGATGGCGCAGACGGTCCAGTCGCCCTGCATCCTGCGCAGCGCGCGGGCCACGGCCTCGCAGCCCTGCTGGCCCGACAGGCGCTCGCCGTAGGGCGGGTTGGTCAGGATGACGCCCCGGCCAGGGAGGGGCGTGGCATCCTTCGCGTCCTGTTGGCGTAGTTCAATGTGGCCGGCAAGGCCAGCCTGCTTCAGGTGCCGCCGCGCCAGCTCCAGCGCGCCGCCGTCAATGTCCGCGCCGGTGATGCCGGTGACGCGCGACAGGTCCACGGCAGCCTGCGCCTCCGCGCGGAGCGCCGCCAGGTCCGCCTGGGGCATCCAGCGCCATTTCTCGCACGCGAACGGCCGGGAAAGCCCCGGCGCGCGCCCGGCGGCGACGAACGCGGCCTCAATGAGCAGGGTGCCGGTGCCGCAGAGCGGGTCGTGCAGTGGCGTGCCCGGCCGCCATGGCGACAGCGCCACGAGCGACGCGGCGAGCGTCTCGCGCAGCGGAGCCTCGCCGTTCCACGTGCGGTAGCCGCGCCGGGAGAGGCCCGCGCCGCTGGTGTCCAGCGTCAGGGTGGCGGTGTCCTGGTGCAGCGCCACCTGGATGGGGTACGGCTCCGCCGTTTCCGGCAGCGTCTGGCGGCGGTGCTTCGCCCGCAGTCGCTCCACAATGGCTTTTTTGGTGATGGATTGGCAGTCGCTGACGCTCATCAGCTTGGAGCGCGCGCAGTGGCCGCTGACCGGGAACGCCGCGTCCGGCGGCAGAAAGTCCTCCCACGGCAGGGCCTTGACACCCTCGAACAGCGCGTCGAACGTCAGCGCCTCAAACTGGCCCACGACCAACAGCACCCGGTCAGCGCAGCGCAGCCAGAGGTTGGCGCGCATCGCGTCCGCCCCGTCCCCCGTAAAGCGCGCGCCGCCGTTTTCCGCGCGCACGTCCCGCATGCTAAGGAGCCGGAGTTCATCCGCGACCACGCCCTCCAGCCCAAACGGCGCGGTGGCCATCCATGTATGCAACGGCATTCCTCCCTGTGGTGATGCCCATTGTAGCGCCAATGGGCGGTATCGTTGTCCCATGGATAGTTTCGCACGGGGGACGGCCGATGTCAATCAAAAAGGGCAGCGCCCGCCGCGCCGCCCTCAACCGTGACGGCGGCGCGGATTCAAAGAACCGGGCGCCATAAAGGAATTTTGTCAGAAAGCCCTGCCTTGTCCCATCTGATATCTATTATTTCATCACCGTCCCATCCGCCAGCGTAATCGTATAGCCGTTGTATTCAATCGTGCCCTCGTTCGTCAGGCTCGTGACCATGCTGTCCCCCGTCAGCGTCCATGTGCAGCCCGCGCCGATGTGTACCACCGCGTTGCCCGCCACCGCCGTGCCGCCCGCCGCGTTGTCTGCGATACTCATGGCGCCCTCGAACGTGGAGCCGTTTGTCAGTGTGAAATCGAGCGTGGAGATGGTATCCACGACGACATTGCCATGGAGCGCCTGCTGATCCGCCAGGAACGTCAGGTTGCCGCCGTTCGCGCCCGCCTTGCCCCATCCACGGCTGGAGCTGTTGCCCTCCACCCGTAGCAGCGTGTCGTTCGCCAGTGTGAGCGCCACGCCGGTCAGCGCGATCACGCTGTTCGTGTTGGTGACATAGAACATGTCCCCGCTCCCGGCGGTGATGGAACCGCCCGTGGCGGTGAAGGACGACGTGCCCACGTCCGCGTCGCCGGACATGCTCTGGTACAGCATGACGTTGTGGAGGTTCTCCGTGCCGTCGTTCTGGTATGTGCCGGTCATGTTGCCGGACAGCGCGCAGTTCTCCAGCGCGATGGAGTTTTTGCCCTCCACCACGATGGCCTCGGAGTTGGTCGCGGTCAGCGCGGCGTTCTTCACCGTGATGTTCGCGGTGGAGTAGATAGCGGGGCTGCCGGTGCCGTGGGATGTGTAGCTGCCGCCGTCCGCGACGATCGTGCCGCCGCCCCGGTCGGAGCGGATGGCCGCGGCGGAGTTGCCCTGCGTGTCCACGGCCAGGCCGTAGGCGTACAGCGTGCCCCCGCCGGTGACGTGGATGCCGCCGGAGTTGTTCGCCGTGGTGTTGATGGCACTATCCCGAATGGTCACCGTGGTTCCCTCGCCGTAGCTGAACACGGCGTTGCCGTTCTTCGCGGCGGTCTGGATCGTCGCGCCAGAGATGGTCACCCGCGCGCCGCTCAGGGCCAGGAGCCCGGCGTTCTGGCCGTAGAAGTCGCCGTCCTCGGTGTTGGCGCTCTCGCCGGACACCTTGTCCACCGTGACGTTCTCCAGCGTCACCGCCGCGCCGTCAATGCGAAGCGCGTTTTCATTGTCTCCGGTGGACGTGTAGGTTTCGCCTGAAATGGTGCCGTCCTGGTCAATCGTGTTGGCGGATGTGCCGTTCGTCACCGTGCCGGAACCGCCGAACCCGCCTGGCGCGCCTCCGCTAGGCGGGAAGCCCATGCCGCCGGGCTGTCCGTCCGGCGGAGCGCCATCGGGCGGTGTACCCATGCCGCCCTGTGGAGCGCCTTCCGGCGGCTGCCCGCCTGTAGGCGCTGTGCCCTGCGGCGATCCCTCCGCCAAGGCGATGTACCAGGCCGAACCGCTGACCGCGCCCGCCATAAAGGCCAGGCAGAAAACCACGGCAAATAGTGCCGACAAACGCTTTTGATTGCTCTGCACATTTTTGTCCCCTTTGCTTTGATAGCCGGAGTATACCGCGCGTTTATGAAAGGCACGAGACGATTTCGCGAAAACCGCGTGCAAAAGAAAGCGCATGTCGGACGAGCGCGCCCTCATACAATGGAAAAAGGGGAGGATTCCAACGATTCCCTGGCCCGTGTTTACGGTTTGTTCTTTTCGGGGTAATACGGCGTACATATTTGGCCGTTATGCTATTGCCATTGAGGAGGTGGTGCCGTTGATCGAGATGGAAAGCGGACACCTGGAACGAGGGGGGATGCGTTGAGGAGAAGCGGCAACAGAATTTGGCTTCCAGGGTTTCAAGCGTAACTTGCGTAGAGCTGTCGCACCGGGGAGTTCCGGCGCGGCAGCTCTTTTTTGTGCCTGTATCCCGCTGTTTCCGTGCTACCTCAGCTTCGCCCGGAGCGCCGCCGCCTCCGCGCCGTCCATGCCGATGGCCGCGCAATACCCGTCCACCCCGTCGTACTTTTCTTCCAGGTGGGCGATGGCCCGCCGCATCTGCGCGGGCTCGGAGAGGAACACGTACTCCGGAATGTCCATGCCGTACAGTTCCTTGGCGCCCTTTATCTGCGCTATGACCATGGCTTTCAGGTTCTCATACGATTCGGCGTAATCCGCTATGACGGTCTCCGCCTCCACGCCGGCCGCGAGCAGCAGCAGCATGGAGACCACGCCGGTGCGGTCCTTGCCGGCGGTGCAGTTGAACACCGCGCACGCGGGACAGGCGACAAGCGTCCGCAGCGCGTCCGCGATCAGCCCGCCGCTGTTGTCCAGCAGGTCCACGTACAGTTCGCCCATGCTCTTTGGGAACGCGCCCGTGTTGAAGCCTTCGGACTGTACGTGGTCCAGCAGCGGGAGATGCCGGTACGCGACATCGCGATACCCCAACAGACCCGAGGGGTTCTGCCCGCACTCCCCTTCCGAGCGCAGGTCCAGCACCAGCCGGACACCGTAATCGTACAGATACGCCTTGTCGTCCGGGGTGAGCGCGTGCAGGCTGTCGCTCCGGAGCAAGCGCCGCTTTTGGGTCTCCCCGCCCCCGGCGCACGGATACCCGCCCAGTTCCCGAAGGTTGACCGCGCCCGTAAGCGGCAGTTTCCTTGATACTGTGTTCATTCGCGAGGCCCATCCTGTTCTATAGAATCTGCGGAAAGGATTCCTTGAGAAATCCTCTTGATGGCGTGGATTCGGGAATCCCTGCCGCGGCCGTTTTTTTAAACCAGCGCCGCCGTCATTGTCTTATTCTACCATACCGCCGGGCGGATGGGAACCGGGGGCACGAATTTCGACCGGGAAGTTCGATCCATGCCGACCCAAAATGTGGCGGCAAGGTGAATTTTCCCTCCCTTGCTAACCGACGGGCGTCCGTGGCCGTCTTCTGTGTAGAACAACAAGGAGGAAAGGCCAGAATATGAAAAAGAGAATCTCGGTTATCATCCTGTGCGTCGCCCTGCTCGCACCCATACTGTCCTTCGCGGAGGAATACGCCAAGGAGGCTGTGTTCGATGATTTTGTAGTCACCTTTGATTCGGTGAAGCAGAGCGGCGACACATTCGTCCTCCGGCTTTCGGCGTATTTTGATCATGAGGCGGTTAAGTATTATCGGTTCGCCGGGTGGCCAACACTGACCTATGGAGTGGAAGAACCCAGGGATATGACGACGGAAGAACTGCAAAAAATGTACGGCGGGCCTATGTTGACGCAGAAGATTATCTTTATGGCGTTCAAGACGCTGTCCGGGGAGGACTTCGCGCCGGAAGGGTCGTTCGACACGCTTGAAATGGGGACGTTTAGCACACCGGAGCTGCAAAAAGACGGCAGATGGCGCAGTGAAGTGGAGTATCGGGCAACAAGGTTCACAACCAAGGAAGAAGCTGTGTTGGTAGGGTTTACTGTGTACGATCCACACGGCGAAGCCCCGTTCACTGGGGAGGTGGAACAGACAGTGTACATCGAACTCCTGTAAACTGATCCGTAAAATACGACCAGGGCTGCCATGCTGGCAATCGCAATCACGGCAGCTCTTCCGCAGATAGGGGCGTTGCTTTAAAAAATCGGACGTATAGGGGGGATCTCGCAAGAAATCCCCTCCTTCTTCACTCCACAATCACCGGCGCGGTGATCTCGATCCGGAACCCGCCGTCCGCGTCCCTGCCCATCTCAATATCGCCGAAGAGCTCGTTCACGCGCTCCTCCATGCCGATCAGGCCGTTGCCCTTGCGGAAGGTGGGCGGGGACTTGCCGTTGTCCTTCAGCAGCAGCGAGATGTCCTCCTCGCCCAGCCGCAGCCGCACGTGCAGCTCCGTGGCGTTTCCGTGACGGATGGCGTTGGTGGCGGCCTCTTGGCAGATGCGCATCAGGGGCACGAACTGATACCGGTGCCGCGCGCTCTCGCTGCCCCGGATGTCCAGCACAATGTCAAGCCCGGCGTGCCGCATGGACGCCCGCAGCCTGTGCAAATACGCCACGATGCCCCCGCCGGAAGCCGTGTCCGCGGCGCGCATCTCGGCCACGGAGATGGTCGCCAGCCGGAGCGCCGCGGAAAGCTCCGCGCGGCAGCGGTCCTCGTCCGGCAGGGCGATCAGGGCGAGCTTGCTCAGCGCGTTGATCACCGTCAGCGAGTGGCCCAGCGTGTCGTGCAGATCCCGCAGGATGGCGCTCGTCTCCCGCGCGGCGGCCATGGCCGCCTGCATACGGTTGCTCTCCTCAATTTCCGCGTTCTGCTCCGCTAGCTGCCGGTTGGAGAGGGCAAGCTGCTCGTTGGCCGCGTCCATGGCGTGCACCAGCGTATCCGCGTCCGTGATGTCGGCCAGGAGGAAGCACCGCGCCACCGTGCGCCGCCGTTTGCCGTACCACACGGGCGATACGTGCGCCATGAATATCCGGTGCTGGTGCGTAAAGCGCTCCTGCCCTTCCTCCCGCGCCAGCAGCGGCGTGAGCATGGGATACTCGCGCTCCACCTCCCGCAGATGAAAGCCCAGGCGCACCTTGGGGAACAGCGCGGTAAAGGCGGCGTTCAGCGTCACCACCTGGCTCAGATTGTCCGCCACCAGCACGGGCTGGCGGATGTAGTCCGAATACCGGGTGAAGTCCATCATGGCGCTCTCCTCTTGTAGGCGGCGATCACCCCGCGCACCGTCTCCAGCGTGCCGAGGGAGAGGCGCACATTCCGCTGGATGCTCACGTCGTCCGGCCGCGCGAGCGCGCCTTCAATGCTTTCCGTCAGCGCCTCCAGCTTGCCGCGCACCTCCTGGTCGATCTCCGTCATCACGCGGGCGCGCTGCTCTTCCGCCGCCAGATCCCGGGCGGTGAGCGCCTGCAGCCGCAGTTGCTCGTTCTGCGCGGTCAGCCTGGCCTGCGCGATGCTCAGCGCCTCCTGTTGCTCGTTGAGGGCATTGAGCATGAAGGTCTGCTCCGTGATGTCGTCCAGGGTGAGGATGATGTTCCCGTCCTCCGCGCTGTAGCGCACGGGCAGGTAGGTGCGCCCGGACGTTGACCGCCAAATGCCCTCCACCATGCCCTTGACGGACATGGCGGCCAGGGCGTCCGCCTCTGCGTTGGCGTACAGGCGGGTGCCATCGGGGCCCAGCACCAGCACCGGGTAGCGCAGCGTGTCAAAGATCTCCTTGGCGGCGACGGGCGCCAGGTTTGTCGGGTGCTGATGAAAGACGTACAGCCGCGTGCAGAGGAGCATGGCGAAAAACGCGGGCACCGTGACCTCCAGCACCGGATCGCGCAGAACAATCCCCAGCATGTTGGAGAGCGTGGGCATGCCCAGGCCCAGCAGGACATACGGCGCCTGCCGCTTGCCCCCGTACACGTTCGTGCGCAGCATGACCACACAGGCGTAGCTCAGGCTGCTGTACGCAAACGCGATGTACGCATAGAAAATGGGGCCGTAATGCTTGTGCTCCATGGATAAGGAGTAATAAAACAGGTGGTGCGCGTCGTTCGTGAGCACGCTCAGGTAGAAAAACACGCTGAGCACCGCCAGCGCCGCGAGGCACGCGGGGCTTTTGTAGCGCCTGTAATTGCCCGTGTAGCGCCAGGCCAGGTGGATCACCGAGGAGATCGCGCCGCACAGGCCGATGTATGTGATGCGCAGCGCCACCCAGTAGGCATCCAGGTCCCGCCAGCGCATCAGGATGCTGTTTTCCAGGAATTGCCCGACCGCCATGATAAAACAAAAGACAATGACAAAGCCGTACGCCCCCACCGCCGGGTTTTCGCGCCCTCCCTTTAGAAAATCAGCGGCAAGAGGGATGGACAGCAGCAGCATGATCCCTTGCGCGGCGATCCAGGCCGTCATTTCATGTCCTCCAGCTTTTGCTTCAGGTCGGCGCGGTCCAGGACGCCCAGCTTCCGGTAGACATCGGAGACGATGTTCCGGGCGCGGCCATAGGAAACGCTAAGCACCGCCGCGATGTCCTTGTTGTACAGCCCGTCCGCGATCAGCTCCGCGACGCGGCGCTCCGTATCCGTCAGTGTGGGCGCGGCGGGCCCCTTGCCAAGGTAGCCGCTGATCTTGTGCGTGATGGACCGGTCCAGCGTATGGATGCCCATGTACACGCCGTGGATCGCGCTCGCGAGCGGCACATCCTCCGAGCTTTTCAGCAGGTATCCGTCGATCCCAAGCTCAAACAGATCCCGCAGGTACTCATCGTCGTCAAAGGTGGTGAGCACCAGCAGACGCACGTCCGGCTGGGTGTGGCGCAGTCGCCTGCACGCCTCGATGCCGTCCATCATGGGCATGCGGATATCCACCACCACCACGTCGGGCAGGTGCCGCGCGCACAGCGCGAGCAGCTCCACGCCGTTCTCCGCCTCGCCGACCACCGCGATGCCGCCGTCGCCGGCCAGCGAGGCCACGAGCGACCGCCGCAGCGCCTCGTTGTCCTCCGCCAGGATGACCCGGATGGGCTCCATGCGCACGCCCCCTTTTGCATATTGTACCATAAACCGGCAATGTGGAGAGGGAAGAAAGTTGTCACGCGTGACAACTTTTAGCTTGCTTTACCGCCGTTCCTTTTGGATAATAATAGAGGCAGGAACTCAAGCTTTATTCCCCGGGTTTGGCCGCTGTCCGTGGCAACCCCCTACGGTTTCTTTCGATCCACCCACGCGGCGCATTTCACGGCATGCTAAACGGCTAGCGTTTCTGTATACGCTAAAGACAATGCAGGCGAAAGGAAAACGCGTCATGGCGAAAATCAAAGAAAACGGCAACATTCTGTATACCTTTGATGAAACCATCAGCGAGGTCCGGGAGGCCAGGATCTGCGCGTACTGGACCGACGAGCGCATCCAGGCGGCGTCGCCTGTGGAGCAGTACGCCTTGCCCGGCGGAGACCACGCCGCCCGGGCGAGTGTTCTGCCGTTCCAGTGCGAGGGCAGAATATACTTCACGGACCCGGCGACGGGGCGGGACTACTGGGGGTGTGCCCAGCTCTGCGGGGAGCGGCAGATCGTGCTGACGGCGGCGCACTGTGTCCGCAACGGCGAGACCGGCGAGTGGCACGCCAACTTCCTGTTCGTACACCCTGGCGAGGTCTATGGAACCGAGAAATACGCCGTGCAGGCGGCCGCGGTCAAGGAAGCGTGGTGGACGAACGAGGTCCGGTACGATTACGCGTTTCTCGTTGTCCTAAAGGACGCGTGCTGCGTGAGCGACACCCTGCCGCCGGACGGCAGCCTGCCCAGCGAAGTGGTGGTGCTGGATTACTCCGAAGTGTACCCGCGCGACCTTGCGCGCGCGCTGTTCGCGGCGGACGGGCGGATGCACGCTTTCGCGGAGGAGATTGACACCGCTCTTTTGAAGGGCGGCCCTGTGACCGCGCTGCTGGACCGCGCGGAAGATAGCGCGGCTTCGCAAACGATTTGCTACAGCAACGCGTGGCGGCCCGTGCTGGACGCGGCGTATGGGGCGCTCTACCAGTTTGTGGCGGACACCTGCCTGTACACCCGGCGGGTCAACCTGGTCAACCGGTGGGCGTCGCCTGTCCGCATGCGGGTTCTGTACGGCGGAAACTTTGGCATGGACGAGCACGGGAACGCGAAGTACTTCGAGGACGGAGCCTACGACCTGCCCGCGTACCTGGGCATCCAGCCGGGGACCGAGACGACGCTGGACCTTCGGGAGGCGGGAATACCGCAGGGCGCCGCGGTGCGGCTTCAGGCGGTGACCGGCCAGGGGGAAGCGTATACGGCGCCGGAGCGGTTCGTCTACCGGGCGGAAAGCGCGGAAAGCCGCTGCTATGAACTGGTCGGCATCCCGGGCGTGCAACCGCTGTTGCTGGTGTAATATCATATAAACAGCGTGCACGGGTATTCCGAAGATATACCAGGGCTATTGCGATAGCCCTTTTTTTCATCCCATCCCCGTCCCCCGCGTCAGAGCAATTTCATCAAGCCGAGCGCATACCTTGCGCGTCTTTTCACCCCTCGCGTTGTCTCGTCCGATCGGCCGCCATTAAGGGATTTCACAAGAAAGCCCCACCGTGACGGCGGCGCGATGTGGAACATCGGGCGCCATAAGGGGATTCCGCCAGGAATCCCTACCTCTCCTCGGCGCAGCGAGGAGCGAAAATCCATCGCAATCTATTGCGCGATGGTTTCTTCATTTTCGCCCATCGGCAGATACACATACACCGTGGTTCCCCGGCCCGGCTCGCTCTCGACGGTCAGGCGGCCGCCATTCATTTCCACGATGCGCTTCACCAGCGCCAGCCCCAGGCCGTTGCCCTGCGTGCTGTGCGATTCGTCGCCCTGGTAGAACTTATCGAAAATATGGCCGATCACCTCGGCGTCCATGCCGACGCCGGTGTCGGCGACCGTCACCACGGCATATCCGCCCTCGGCGCAGAGCGACACGGTGACGTTCCCGCCCTCCTCCGTGAACTTGACCGCATTGCCAATCACATTGATCCACACCTGCATCAGCATCTCCTCGCTCCCCCGGAAGGGAAAATCCGCGAGGTCGGCGGCGATTTCGATGCCCTTGCGGGTCCACTCCGGCGCCAGCATCAGGATGGCGCGGCGGAGTTGCTCGTCCAGCAGAAATTCGCCGCGCTCGGTGACGATCTCCTGCTTCTCCAGCTTGGACAGCAGCAGCACGTTGCTGGCGAGCTGCGTCAGCCGGTCGGACTCCCTGATGATGATATCCAGATAGTTGCTGCGGCTCTCCGGGCTGAGCGTGTCCTTTTTCAGCAGCTTCGCGAAGCCGCGGATGGACGCCACCGGCGTCTTGAACTCGTGCGATACGTTGCTGACAAAGTCGCCGCGCATGGTCTCGATGCCGCTGAGCTCCTGGGCCATCCGGTTGAAGCTCTCGGCAAGCTGCTCGGCCTCAAACGGCCCCCGCAGGTCCACGCGCACGTTGAAGTTCCCTTCGGCGATCTCCCGCGTGGCCGCCATCAGCTTGCGGTACGGGCGCACGACGAGCTCGCCCAGGATGGCGGACAGCACGGTGCCGATCACCGCGCTGACCGTGACCAGATAGGTGAGCAGGAGAAAGAGGTTGCGCGGGGTCAGCCCCAGCGCGTCCAGCAGCATGAACACGCCCATGACCAGCACGCCGGTGACGAGCAGCAGGAGGAACACGAAGGCGACGAGGTACAGCCGGGTGTTGCGCCAGCGGGTGGAGCGCCTTTTCACGCGTGCCTCACCGCCTTGTACCCCAGGCCCCGGACAGTGACGATCTCAAACTCCGTCCAGCCGTAAAACCGTTCGCGCAGGCGGTTGATGTGCACATTCACGGTCCGGTCGTCGCTTTCCGAGTCCATGCCCCAGATCTCGTCCATGAGCTGCACCCGCGTAAACACGATATCCGGATAGCTGAGCAGCTTATACAGCAGATAGAATTCCTTTTGCGGCAGCGTGAGGCGCTCGTTCTCCCGGGTAACGGAGAGCGAGTCGTAGTTCAGCGCCACCGGCCCGATGACGATCTTCCGCTCGCTGACGATCTGCGCGCGCCGCAGCAGCGCCTTGATGCGCAGGATCATCTCCTCGTCGTCCACGGGCTTGGTCATGTAGTCGTCCGTGCCGACCAGGAACCCGCGCTTCTTGTCCTTGACGGCTTCCTTCGCGGTCACCATCAGGATGGGCAGCGTGTAGCCCGCGTCCCGAAGCTGCTCGGTCAGGCTGTACCCGTCCAGCCCCGGCATCATGATGTCCGTCACGATCAGGTCGACATGCTGCCGGTCCAGCACGTCCAGCGCGACGAGCCCGTTCTCCGCCAGAACCGGGGTAAATCCGTTCTCGCGCAGCACCGCCTCCATGAACTGCCGGGTGCTGACGTCGTCCTCCACCACCAGAATATTAAACACGCGCCTCTCCTCCTTGGTATGCCATCACGGCAATTTTGCCGCGCGAAGATAAACGGAAGATAAACGAAAAGCCGGCCTTGATTCATTTTGGGTTTACAAAGCCATTGTATCATACTTCCAGGCACAATGAAAACAACGGCGCGACGCGGAGGCCGCGCGGATTTGAAAAAGCGGGCGCGATAGATGGATTTCGTCAGAAATCCCCATCGCCATAAGGAGACGGCAATGCTTACGTTACACAACATCGGCAAGGAACGCCAATCGGGCGGCGCGACGGTCCGGCAGCTCGCGGGCGTGGACCTGCAGATTCGCCGGAATGAGCTGGTGGCCATCCTGGGGCCTCCGGGCAGTGGGAAGACGGCGCTGCTCCGGATTCTGGGCGGGTTTGAGCGGCCCACGGAGGGGGAGCTGCTGCTGGACGGCGCGCCGACGGACCGGTTTTCGGAAAGGACCTGGGCGGCGTACCGGTGCCGCTACATAGGGTTTGTCTCGCGGGAGGGCGGCCTGATACCGCACCAGACCGTGCGGGCGAACGTCATGCTCGCGCCGCGCGTGGCGCGGATGGCGCATTTGGAGGGGAAAAGGCACACGGAGGAAGCCCTGACACGGACCGGTCTTGTGGACCTCGCGGGCAAAAAGGCGGCGGAACTGTCCCACGAACAGGCGCAGCGCGCCGCCGTCGCCCGCGCGCTCGCCAACGATCCCAAGATTCTGCTGGCCGACGAACCGACCGGCACGCTGGACGCGGAGGAGTCCGCGCGCTTCATGGAGATGCTCCAAGGCATCGCCACCACCCGCCCCGTCGTCATCGCGACGCAGAACGCGGCGCTGGCCGAGCGGTATGCCGCGCGGGTCATCCGGCTACAGGACGGGCGCGTGGCGCAGGACACCGCGCCCGACCGCGTGAATGTCGTCAAGCCCATTCCCGAGAAGGCGGAGCGGCGGAAATGGAAGCGAATCCGCCTGCCGTTTCGCACGGCGCTGGCACTCGGCTTCGGCCACCTGCGCACGAAGCGGCTGAAAACGTTCTGCACAAGCCTCGCGGGCGGGGTTGGCATTCTGCTGGCCGCGGGGATGGCGGCGCTGGCCGGGGGGCTGCTCGCCGTGGTCGGCGCGCCGCTCAGGTGGGGGGCGGCCATCGCGCTGTTCATCGCCGCGCTCACCGTGGGCATCAACATGTCCGGCTCCGTGCTGGAGCGAAAGGCGGAAACCGGCGCGCTGCTGGACATCGGCGCCGGGCCCAGGGACATTGCCCGCATGTTTCACGCGGAGACGATGCTGCTTGGCCTGGGCACGGGCATCGCGGGGATTGCCGGCGCGCTGATCGTGTACGCGCTGATCCAGGGCCAACTGCCCGCGCGCCTGATCTCCATGCCGCCCGGCCAGGGCATCGGCCTGCTGGCAAGCGGCGTGGGGCTTTCGTGGGCCGGCGGGTTCGTGCCCGCCCTATGGGCCGCGAAAAACGCGGCGGTAGTATAGAGCATTTCAGAAAGGAAGAATCATATGGAAAGCAAAAAGAAACGGGGCACAGTCTTACTCATCGCGCTGGTCGCCGTGGTGGCCATCGGGGGCACAGTCCTTTTCCAGGGCGGCAAGGCGGACAGCGAATACATTGAGGAAGCCGCGCGCACCGGGAGCATCTCCACGTACTACAGCTTCAGCGGCGCGGTCGAGGTGAAGCACAGCCAGGACATCCAGGCGCCCGCCCCCGCGACCGTGCGGGAACTGTATGTGAAAAAGGGCGACCGCGTCGCGAAGGAGGACCGGCTGCTCCGGCTGTCCACGGGGGAGACAGTCAAGGCTGGCATCGCGGGGGAAGTGGCGAATCTGCCGGTGGAGAAGGACGACGACGTGCAGGCGGGCACGCCGCTGATCTCCATCGTGGACTTTGACGACATGGAGATCCGGGTGAAGGTGGATGAGTTCGACGTGTCCGCCGTCACGGTCGGCAAGGCGGTCCTGGTGACGGTGAACGCGCTGGACAGGACGTTTGAGACCGTCGTGACGGACCTCGACAAGCAGGCGACGCGCTCGGGCGATGTGTCGTACTACATGGCGACGCTGGCGCTCGAGGAGGAAATCGAGGGCCTGCTGCCCGGCATGCAGGTGGATACCCGCGTGCTGAACGCGCAGGTGGAGAACGTGACGACCCTGTCGATGAAGGCGCTGCAGTTTGACGGCTACAACCAACCCTACGTGCTGATGCGCGACGGCCGCGCCACCAAGAACGTGGCGGTCACCGTCGGCGTGAACGACGGCGTGAACGTGGAGATTGTAAGCGGCCTGCGCAGCGGCGACGTGGCGCTGGTGTCCGCGAAGGCGGGCGAACAGGGCTTTATGCGCGGCATTGGCGCGATGGGTGGCGGAAATGGCCAGTAACGGCTTCTTTCACATGGAGAACATCGTCAAGCAGTACACGATGGGCGGCGAGGTGCAGACCATCCTGGACGGCGTGAACCTGGACATCCGGGAGGGGGAGTTCGTGTCCGTGCTCGGCCCTTCCGGCAGCGGCAAGTCCACGCTGATGAACATCATCGGCTGCCTGGACACGCCGACCAGCGGGACCTATGTGCTCCGGGGCCGGGCTATCCGCGACCTGGACCAGAAAACGCTGGCGCGCATCCGGAGCCGCGAAATCGGCTTTATCTTCCAGTCCTTTCAACTGCTGCCGCGCCTGGATGCGCAGAAGAACGTGGAGCTGCCGCTGATCTACGCGGGCGTGCCCCCGCGCGAGCGCGCCGAGCGGGCGCGGACGATGCTCACGCGCGTGGGCCTTGAGGATAAACTGCACCACTACAGCAACCAGCTTTCCGGCGGACAGCAGCAGCGCGTTGCCATCGCGCGGGCGCTGGTGACGAACCCGGCGCTGCTGCTGGCCGACGAGCCGACCGGCGCGCTGGACCAAATGACCGGGCGGCAGGTGATGGCGCTGTTCCAGGAACTCAACGCCGAGGGGCGGACCATCGTGATGATCACGCACGACATGGGCATCGCCGAGCACGCGCGGCGCGTCGTCCGCATTCTGGACGGCCGCCTGACGGAAGAAGGTGAAAAGATTGCCTGAGCAGAGGGAACCGAAGGAGCGCAGGGCGCGCGGCGGCATGTTCCGCGAGAGCTTTCACATGGCCGTGAGCAACATCCTGCACAACCGGATGCGCTCGTTCCTGACGGGCCTGGGCATCATCATCGGCGTGACGGCAATCATCGCGCTGATGACCGTCGTGCAGGGCGTGACCAGCACCGTCACCAGCGAATTTCAGGCGCTGGGCACCGGCAAGGTGATGGAGACGGCGCTGGGCACGCCGCTGAAGCGCGGGCTGACCGTCGCGGACCTTGAGGCGCTGGGCGGCATTGATAACGTGGCCGCCGTGTCCCCCACGGTGCAGCTCACCGCCTCCGCGCTGGGCGACACCGGCGTGTGGGAGGAGAACGCCACCGTCGAGGGGAAGAGCCACGCGTACTTCCAGGACGAGGATGGCTTGATCGGCCGGGGGCGGCCGCTGAACATTCTGGACATTGAGGCGGCGAATACCGTCTGCGTGATCGATCACAAGATGGCGGAAAAGTTGTTCTTCGCCGAGGACCCGGTCGGCCGCACCGTGACCATCGGCGGCATCGCCCACACGGTGGTCGGCGTGCTGGCGGAGGGCGCGGGCAACGACGTGCTGTCGCAGGCGCAGAACACCGGCAAGGACGGCAAGCTGCTCGTCCCCTACACGGACGCGATGCGCCTGGGCGGCACCCGGAACATTTTGCAGCTCGAACTGCAAATTGACGACACAGACCGCACGGACGAGACGGTCGCGCTGATCGAGCACGCGCTGAGCGCCGCGTTCAACTATAAAGAGGACAGCTACTCGCTCATCAACCTGCAAACCCTGCTCAATACGATGAACACGGTGCTCTCCATGATGACGACGATGCTGGTTGGCATCGCGTCCATCGCGCTGCTCGTCGGCGGCATCGGCATCATGAACATGATGCTCGTCTCCGTCACGGAGCGCACAACGGAAATCGGCCTTCGGAAGGCGCTCGGCGCGGAGCCGGGCCAGATTCAGACGCAGTTCTTGATCGAGTCGTTCGTGCTGTCGCTGCTCGGCGGGGTCATCGGCGTGGCGGTGGGGCTGCTTCTCTCGGCGCTGCTCTGCCAGATGATCGGCGCGGCGTTCATGATCTATCCGTCGGCCATTGCGCTGGGCGTGGGCTTCTCGGCGGCGGTCGGCGTGATCTTCGGCTGGACCCCGGCGCGCAAGGCCAGCAACCTGAACCCGATTGACGCGCTGCGGAGCGTGTAACTGTACAGAAAATATAAATGAAGGAGAAGTATAGATGAAAAAGAGTTTGTGCATCGCGGTCGCGGTGCTGATGGCGGCGCTGCCGCTGGGCATGGCGCTGGCGGAAACGGACGGGCAGGCGGTGACGCTGTCAGGCCGCGTGGAGGCTGGGGAAACCATCACGGTGGCCGCGCCATACGGCGGGCTGCTGGGCGACTACACGCTCCGCGCGGGCGACATCGTTTCGGAGGGCGACGCGCTGTTCACCATCGGGACCACGAAGGTGTACGCGCCGACAGACGGCACGGTGCGCGGGGTGTTCGCGCGAGCGGGAGATGACGCGGCATACGTGGAGGGGCGGTACGGCGCGCTGCTGACCATCGAGCCGGACGTGCAGTTTGTCGTCCAGAGCGACACGTCCGGCGCGTATGACAGCGAGGGCCGTGCGGTGCACGCGGGCGAGACGGTGTACCTGGCCAGCGTGAACAGCACCAAGCGCGACGGCACCGGCCGGATCACGGCAGTCAGCGGAAAGGCGTTCACCGTGGAGGTCACGGAGGGCACGCTGGAGCTGGACGAGAGCGTCACCATCCACCGCAAGGCGGACCACGACACCGAGAGCCGCATCGGGCGCGGCAAGACGGACCGCCCGGACCCGGTGACAGTCAGCGGGCAAGGCGGCGTGCTCCGCGTGCGCGTGGAGGATGGGGAAACGGTCCGGCGCGGCGACGTGCTGCTGGAAACGGTGAACGGCACGCTGCTTGGCAAGGTGGACATGACGGACGCCGTGGCTGCGCCGGCCAGCGCGGTAGTCGCGTCGGTTCCGGCGGCGCCAGGCGCGCAGGTGGCGGCGGACCAGCCGCTCGCCACGCTATACCCGCTGGATGGCTACCGCGTGGCCGCGGATATCAACGAGAACGACCTGCCGCTCGTCGCCGCCGGGGACACGGTGCAGCTTGAAATATCGGGCCTGACGGATACCTCGGCCGTGCCCGGCACCGTGACGGCCATCTCCGGGCTGAACCACGCCGCGTCCGGGGAGGCGGTGTACAAGGTGTACGTGGCGCTTGACGCGGACAAGGAGGTGCGCGAGGGCATGAGCGTGACGGTGCGGCTGAAGGGGAAGTAAGGGGGGTGTGAATATGCAGGAGGCCGCGCGGCCTCCTTTTTATCTCGTGTGATGCCTGGAATTTCTTCCCATGGACAAACGTCTATTGTGTAACATAGCGAAAAAAGCGAAGGAGGGAATCGGACGATGGACATTTCAGCAGAGACCCGGGTCCTTCGCGGCTTGGGGATTGATTTCTCCGACGCGGCCAAGGCTTCAGTCGAAAGGGACATGGCCGGGATATACGAACGCAGGGCGAGGGCAGGTATCGATCAGGAGGAGGATTTCTATCCGCTGATACTGACCCTGCTCGGCGCGGACCGCTACGACGAATCCACCGGCGAGTACGCGCCATGCAGCGATTCCTTGTTCTCGTTCGATTCGGAGTGCGATGACATGGCCACGGCGTACGAGGTGATCCTGCGGGCCATGTCCCGCATCAGCGGGGGCGCGCTGCGGTTTACCGGCTACTCGTCGGAGATCGATGGGGCGGTGGAAGAGGCGGGCGAAGGGCCGCAGGAGGTTTTCTTCACCCTGAACGGCGCCGCGTGCCACTTCACCGCCGCATACAACGACGATTGGCTCGATTGCGGGATTTTCGAGTATGTGAATTCCGTTTTGGAGCAACAGGCGTGCGGCAAACGGCTCTTCTTCGCGCCGGACGAGGGTCAGGGCCTGATCGTGTTCTTTCATACCGCCGAATGGGCGGATGCCTTTGAAGAAAAAACAGGGATTCGCCTGGATACGGTATTGGCGTAGCCCGCAACCCTCAATTTATAAACCCAACATAAACGAAACCCGTGCCATTCTTTACCTTTGCTTGACCTGCGCGGCCTACAATGGGGCCATCATCAGGGGAAGCAAACAAAAGGGGTGGCATTATGCTTGCGCTTTCGTTTTCGGAGCTTGTTCTGTACTTTGTCCTCTACGCCACGCTCGGCTGGGTGTGCGAGACCATCTGGTGCTCCGTCGGCGCGAAGAAGCTGGTCAACCGCGGGTTCCTCGGCGGCCCGTGGTGCCCGGTGTACGGGTTCGGCGTGCTGCTCATCATGCTCATCACGGAACCGTTCCGGCAATACCCGGCGCTGGTGTTCGCGGCGGCGATGGTTTTGACGTCGCTGCTGGAATACTTCACGGGCTGGCTGCTGGAAACGCTGTTCAAAACCACCTGGTGGGACTACTCGAACCGCAAGTTTCAGATCAAGGGCCGCGTCTGCCTGCGCAACTCGCTGATGTTCGGCCTGCTGGGCCTTGCCGTCACCTACGCGCTGCACCCGCTCGCGGCGGATTTGCTGGCGCTGATCGCCCCCGCCACGCAGCGGCTGCTGGCATCGGGCCTCATCGCCGTGCTGCTGGTGGATTTCCTGCGCTCGCTGGCTGCCGCGTCGCACCTGTCGGAGCGGATCGACGGGCTGCGCCAGGCGGCGCAGGCGATGGAGCTGTACCAGGAGGCGTACCGCTGGTATGACAAGGACGACATCCCCGCGAGCATCGGTCGCCTGCGCGCCCTCTGTGCTGAGGAGCCGGACAACAAGGTCGCGGCGGGCATCCTGCTGGGCATCGAGACGGAGCTTCGGGACCCCAAGGGCAGCGCGCGCCTCGTGAAGGCGTTCCCGCGCCTGATGCCCCGGGAATCCCGGTCCGAGTTTGAGGCGCTGAAGGCCGAGTGGGCGGCGCGGCGCAAGGCCCGGCGGCAGCGCGCGGCGGACGCCAAGGCGAAGCTCCGGGCCAAGGAGCGGGCCGAGCGCGAGGCGGCCAAGGCGGCGTACCAGGGCGTCACGCTGACGCAGATCATCTGGGTGTTCGCGACGGCGTGCGTGCTCGGCTATGTGGTGGAATCGCTGTACTGCCTGGTGACGCAGGGCTTCCTGGAAAGCCGCCAGGGCATGCTGTACGGCCCGTTCAACCAGGTGTACGGCTTTGGCGCGGTGCTGATGGTGCTGCTGCTGACGCCGCTGGCCCGAAAGAGCGACCGCTGGCTGTTCTTCGGCGGGGCGGTGGTGGGCGGTCTGTTTGAGGCCGCGTGCAGTTGGATTCAGGAGGCCGTGTTCGGCAGCGTGTCCTGGCAGTACGCGGATCAGTCGTTTGCCTTCTTCGGCGGCCGCACCAGCCTGACGTTCATGTTCTTCTGGGGCATCCTGTGCGTGCTCTACATGAAGCTGATCTACCCACGGTTCGTTCAGACGCTCGCGCGAATCCCCAAGCGGCCGCACCGGGTGTCCACCTGGGCCATCGCGATTTTCCTGTCCGTGAACATGCTGCTCAGCGCGGCGGCGGTGGACCGCTGGAACCACCGCGTGAACGGCGAGCCGGCGCAAAACGCCGTGGAGGTCTGGCTGGACGAGAACTACCCGGACGATAAACTACAGGAGATTTACCCCAAGACGCAGTTTGTCGCGGAAGGAGGGACTGTTGATGACGCTGAAGAAGCTGCTGCGCGCGTGGCTGCTGTTCGTGCTGGGTGCGATGACCGTGCCCTTTCTGGTGCCCAAGCGGATTGGCAGGGAGCGGCGGGAGGCGCTTGACCGGGTGGATTTTTACGGTTCTGCGGGCGGTGAGAGGCCGGACCGCGTGCGCCTGATCGAGACGCCGGGTGACGCGATGAACGCGCGGATCGCGCTGCTGCGCGACGCCACGGAAACGCTGGACATCGCCTACTATAAAATACAGGGCAGCGAGTGCGCGGACGCGCTCCTGGGCGAAATGCTGCTGGCGGCGGACCGGGGCGTCCGCGTGCGCCTGCTGGTGGATGGCAAGAGCGCGCCCGGCGGTTCCGCGCTGGCCGAGACGCTCAAGGCGCTGGACAGCCATCCGAACATTGCGTGCCGCGTGTACAACCCGCTTCGGTGGCTGAAGCCCTGGACGTGGAACGCCGCCATGCACGACAAGTACATCCTGGCCGATGGCGGAACGCTGCTGCTGGGCGGGCGGAACATCGACGAGCGGCATTTCGCGCCCGCTGGGTATGAGGGTCCCCTCACGCACGACCGCGACGTGCTGCTGCTAAAAACAAGGGAGGGCGGCGCGGGAGAAGTCAGCGGCGCGGATCAGGTGGCGGCGTACTTCGAGACGACTTTCACGTCGGCGTACACGGTTTCCGGCGCGGACGCCGCGCGCAAAAGTGTCGAGGCAAGGCCGCACTACCTGCGGCTGCGCGCGGCGGCGGGCACGTTCATGGTGGCCAACCCGCTGTTCTACCGCAAAACCCTGGCCGAGTACCGGGAGGAGGCCATGCCCGCCGCGCGCGTGACGCTGGTGCACAACCCGATCCACACGCGCAAAAAGGAGCCGTGGGCCGCGTACCAACTGCGGCGGGTCGCGCTTTCGGCAGAAGAGCGCGCCATGGTGCAGACGCCCTACGCGACCGGGAACGCGCTGCTGCTGGCGGCGATGCGGGACACGGCGAAGCGCGCGGAGCTGACCGTGCTGACGAACTCCATGCGCTCCTCGCCCAACTTTCCCGCGTTTTCCAACTACTACGGCCAGCGCCACAAGTTCCTGCGGACCGGTGCGAAGCTGTACGAGTACCAGCGCGACGACTCCATCCACGGCAAATCCCTGGCCGTGGACGGCAGGCTGTCGGCGGTCGGCAGCTTCAACCTGGACGACCGCAGCATGTACATCGACACCGAAACCATGCTGGTGATTGACAGCCCGGCGTTCGCGGCGGAGCTGGAAGGGGCGATGGAGCACCTGCGGCAGGATGCCGCGCGGGTGGAGGAGGACGATGCCCGGACGGGCTTGGGCAAGGGCGACCACCCGCCGGAGCTGCGGGCGAAGGAGCGCGTGATGCAGATGTTCGGGCTGCTGCTGCGGCCGTTCCGGTATTTGCTGTAAAATTGCGATCGGGTGTGGTTTCAGCAAGAATGGAAAGCGTGCTTGACATTTGTGGCGAGGTGTGATACGCTGCGAATGGAAAGTGCACTTTCCGTTTTCGTTGCTTTCAGGAGGATTCGCATGAAAAACAGGTTGGAGGAGATCCGAAAGCAGCGCGGCATCCGCCAGGAGGAATTGGCCGCCGCGCTGGAGGTGTCGCGCCAGACGATCGGGTCGCTGGAAAACGAGCGGTACAACCCGTCCATCCTGCTGGCGTTCAAAATCGCGCGGTATTTCGGCATGCGGGTGGAGGACATTTTCATCGATGAGGAGGGGCAGGACAATGCCGAAAAAAAGTGACGCGGCAAGCGGAATGGGGAAATACATCGCGCTGACGATCGCAGGGGCCGCGTTGCTGGTGGTCTGCGCAATCCTTGGCAAACAAATGCGGGACGAGGCCGGGCTGCTGCAAACGCTGCCGTATCTGGGCATTGGCGTCGGCGCGGGGATCTTTGGGCAAAACCTGGGAGCGATCTGCCAGCGCCTGGCGCTGCGGAAGGAGCCGGCGCTCGCCAAGCAGATGGAGATTGAAGAGAAGGACGAGCGGAACACGGCCATTCGCAACCGCGCGAAGGCAAAGGCGTATGACCTGATGATCTGGACGTTTGGCGCGCTGATGCTCGCGTTCGCGCTCACACGGGTGGAGCTGTACGCGACCCTCGCGCTGGTCGCGGCGTATCTGTTCGTGGTTTTCGCGCAGGTGTACTATCTGGCAAAGTTTCAGAAGGAGATGTGATGATGCAAACGAACCGCCACCGGGCTGAACCCGGTGGCGGTTGCGCGGTTTCCTTTTACATTCGGTCAATACACCTTTTCGCCCTGGAAATACGTGGCGACAACGGTGGCCAGGCTCGCGGGCGTTTCCAGAATGTTCTTGTCAATCACCGCGAAATCCGCCGATTTTCCCACGGCGATGCTGCCCGTGAAATCCTCCATCAGGATCGAGTAGGCGCCCTGGTAGGTGAAGATATCAATCGCTTCCTCGATGGTGATCGCTTGGCCGGGGTTCAGCGTGGTGTCCTCAATGGACATCCCTTCCGCCAGCGCGACCGGCATGGACCGCGTGACCGCCATTTCGATGCCGTACAGGGGGTTGAAGCCCGCCGTCACCGGATAATCGCTGTGCGCGACGGTGTGCACGCCCGCGTCGATGAAGGAGCGGACAGGGTAGGTGCGCTCCACGCGCTCCTCGCCGAGGTACTTGACTTCGCAGTCCTCATAGCCCTCCGTCCGGACCGCCCAATAGGGCGCGACAACCGCCACAATGCCGAGGTCATGGAACCGCTGGAAATCCACACTGTCCACGAGCTGGAGGTGGCACAGGGCGTTTCTGCGGGCCGTGCTTTCCTCGCTGAGCGTCTCGAAGCAATCGAGCACATAGCTCACCGCCCCGTCGCCAACGGTGTGCACGTGAATTTTGAAGCCGTTTTCGTCGCACAGCTTAAAGGCGTCCGTCAGCTTTTCCTTTTCCCAGATCTGCAGGCCGAAGTAGCCGGGCTGTGACGCGTACTCCTCTTTCAACAGGGACGTGCCGCTCTCCGTCACGCCGTCCGCCAGGAACTTGACGGTATCCGCCGTGATTTTCGGGTTTACCTCATCTTTATACTTGTTGATCTCGTTCTTGACCCACTCAAAATTCTTGTCGAAGGTATCCGGGAACATCAGGAACGCCATGCTGACGTGCAGCTTCAGTTTGCCCTCGTTGGCCAGCTCCCTGTACGCGTAGTACCAATCGCTGTCTGGGTACACGCCGGCGTCAAACACGCCCGTGTGCCCGACGGCCAGCAGCATGTCCTGTGTGCGGAGAACCGCCTGCTTGTATTCCTCGATGGTCACCGGCGGAAACGCGTTTATGACCAGATCGAACGCGGCCGGCTCCCGGAACATGCCGCCCACTTCGCCCTGCGCGTTGATCTCGATCACGCCCTCGCCATCGCCAGGAACCACCGTCTCCGGCGTAATGCCCGCCTGCTCGATCGCCTTGGAATTGGCCCAGAGCGAATGGTAGTCAAGCGACCGCAGCGCGATCGGGATATCCGCGTTCACCGCGTCCAGAATCTCTTTCGCGGGGGGCTCGTCCGGGAACGAGGCGTTTTCCCAGCCCGCGCCGCGCAGGTACGGAATGCCCGGGTTCGCGTCCAGGTAGGTCCGCAGCGCCTCGGCATACTGCTCGATGGTGGGGGTGACATCATCGATGTAGTCTCGGAAGTCAAACGCCGATGTTTGCAGCGCCATGTGAATGTGGCCATCAAAGAAGCCGGGCGACACAAACTGGCCGTTCAGGTCAACCTGCTCGCAATCTTCGCCCGCGTAGGCCACCGCGTCCGCATACGTGCCGACAAAGGCAAACTTCCCGTCCTCCACGACCATCGCGTCCGCCATGGGGATGTCTTTGTCATTGGTATAGATCGTTCCATTGAAATACAGCATCTTTGGGGACGCCGCCTGCTCGGTCGCGTAGACCGGAACCTGCACGATCAGTAACAGAACCACCAGCAAGATAAGCCCTTTGCTCTTTCTTTTCACGAGAAAACCCTCCCTGTATTGTGTGGCGCTTTGTTCTGGCTCAGCATAGCAAAGTGCGCACAAACTGGACACAAACTGCGGTAACACGTAACCGATATGTGACATAAGCGGCCGCGCCCTGTTTGTGGAATCGTGCCAAAATGACATAAGCGGCGTGCGCAATGATTGACCCTGCCGCAGAAAGCGGGTAGAATGCTAAGAAAGTACACACAAAAGTTGGGAGCATGGAATGAGCACCACGGAAATCATCAATCTGTCCATGAACCTATGTGCCTTTATCATCTCGTTCATGCTGCTGATCGCGACGCTGCTGGCGGGAAATCTGCGGCAACAGGTGTACCGCTGGTTTTTTGTCATGGTGATCCTCTCCTTGCTTACGCTTACGCTGGAGTTTCTGATCGTGTCCTGGGCGGGGACTCCCGGAACCGTCATAACACTTTGGATCGCCATTTTTGACTTTAGTACGTATGTCTTTGGCGCGGTGCAGTTTGTGGCGCTCGCGTTTTATATGTATGAATACCTGCGCACGAAAAGGCGCATGTCCAGGAAGCTGCTCGTCCTGGTCGCGTGTTGCAGCGTTGGCATGGTGGTGCTGGCCGTGGTCGCGCAGATCAACGGAATGTACGGATGGCTGGACGAGATGAACGAATACCACCAGCAGGATACCTATTGGATTTTCGGCATTCTGCCGTCCCTCTGCCTGGGCGCGTGTGTGGTGGTGGTTCTTCGGAGCGTTTCGGTGCTGCAGCCCAGGGAGTGGATCGCGCTGCTTCTGTATCCGGTCGTCGCGTTCATCTGCTATGTGGTGGAGATCGCCTATGCCGATCTTTGGCTGGCGTATTTCGGCGGCGCGCTCGCTCTGTTCTTCATTTATATCAACATTCAGGCGGGGCTGGGCCAACAGCTAAAGGCAAAGGAGGCGGAACTCGCGGAAAGCCGGATCGCCGTGATGCTCAGCCAGATTCAGCCGCATTTCCTCTATAACGCGCTGGCTGCCATCAGCAGGCTGTGCTACGACAACCCGAAGGCCTACGAGGCGCTGCTGACCTTTTCCACGTACCTGCGGGTGAACATGGATTCCCTGAATCAAAAAACGCCGATTCCCTTTGAAAAGGAGCTGGAGCACGTCCGGCAGTATGTATTCCTGGAGAAACTGCGCTTTGAGGAGCGGCTGACGATTGTCTACGAAATCGAAACCACGGACTTTGCCATTCCTCCGCTCACGCTGCAGCCCATGGTGGAGAACGCGGTTCGCCACGGGATCAACCAGAAGCGCGCCGGCGGAACGGTGCGCATCCGGGCGGAGGAAAAGGGCGGCGGCTACCTAATCACGGTGGCCGACGACGGGATCGGCTGCGACCTGGACGCGGCCCTGAAAAGCGGCGGCGCCCACACGGGGATCGCCAATGTGCAGGGAAGGCTGGCCGCCATGTGCGGCGGACGGCTGACCGTTACGAGCCAGCCCGGAAGCGGCACGGTGGCCGTCATCACCATTCCCAAAGGTAAGGATTCCTCGCGGAATCCTCTTATGGCGCCCGATTCTCCGAATCAGCGCCGCCGTCAAGGAGGCGGAAAGCATGAACATCATCGCGGTGGACGATGAGCGCCACGCCCTGTGGATGCTGGAGCGCGCCATAGCGGACGCGGCCCCGGAAGCGCGGCTGCGCTGCTTCGACGCGGCAACGGACGCGCTGGCGTATGCGCGGGAGAACAAGGTGGATGTCGCCTTTGTGGATATTGAAATGGCGGAGATGGGCGGGCTGGCGCTGGCCAAGCACCTGAAGGATACTTCGGGGGATACCAATATCATTTTTGTGACGGGGTTCAGCCATTATATGGAAGACGCCTTCCAAATGCACGCCTCCGGGTATGTGCTGAAGCCGATTCAACCGGAGCGCGTGGCGCGGGAGCTGCAGGATTTGCGAAAGCCCGTCGCGCCGCCCATGCAGAAGGTGTACATCCAGTGCTTTGGCAGCTTTGAGGTGTTCGCGGAGGGCAGGCCGGTTCTTTTCCGCAGGGGCAAGGCAAAGGAGGCGCTGGCGTACCTGGTGGACCGCAAGGGCGCCAGCGTCAGCAAAAAGGAACTGGCCGCTGTTTTGTGGGAGGATCAGCCCTATTCCCACAGCGTCCAGTCCCATCTGTATGTGTTGCTGACGGAGATGACCCGCGCGCTGGCCGAGGCGGGGGCGGGCGATCTGGTTTTCAGAAAGCGGGGCCTGTACGCCCTGGACGTTTCCAAGGTGCGCTGCGATTACTATGATTTTGAGAAGGGCAGCGCGGCCGCCGTGAACCGCTACCATGGCGAGTATATGTCCAGCTATAGCTGGGCGGAGTTCACGGCGGGATTTCTGTCGGATGCGTGACGCCTAGGCCGCCGCCCGCGCCTTCGGTTTCCCAAGCGCGCGCCACCATTTCAAGTACCAGTGGGACAGAAAGTCGCTTGCCGCCAGCACGGCGCACGATAGCAGAAGCACCTGGAGAAGACTCGCCTCTTCCTTCGTGAAGAGGCAGTAATGGAGCACCCCAAGAATCACCCACTGCAGGAAAAAGAGGGCGTTGATGTTCCGGCTCCAGCGAAAAATAAGGCGCGCCAGCGGCCCTTTCACAACATGGCGAACGGCAAAGCACACGGATAGCCAGACCAGCACGATGCTCCCGTACCACACATTGGCGACAAGACCGTGATGAAAATAATCATATTGGAACACATCGCTTTGCCCCAGCTCAATTTGGCACACGGCCACCACGGCGGATGAGACGGCGAAGGCCGCCAGCCCCACAAGGGCCGTATGGCGGTAGAGCTTCTTTTTGTCGCGGCTGCAAATGAGGATTTTGCCAAAGAAGTACCCGGCCACGGGGTAAAACATCCACAGGATGAACGGGAAATACGAATCGGAACAGGAGCCCCAGAAATACGAGGTCACGATCCTGGCCGGGATGGACGTCACCCGCACCGGGGCCAGCAGCTCACGGGCAATCCCGAGCAACGCCCAAAGCACGGCAAGCCAGCGATCCTTCAGCCCCAGCCTGCGCAGCAGCGCCCAGAACAGGAACATGACCGCCGCAAAGCCGAGGATATCCACGTTGATCAGCTCGCTCACAAGCCCGTCCATGACATCCGGCGTCAGGTCATGCAGATGGTGCAGAAGGTACGGAATGCCGTCCCGGAGAATGTTGAGCGCATAGCCCATGGCCAGCAGGAACAAGCCCCGGCGCGCCAGGAGGCCCGGCGTGTTCTTCCTGGAGTACACAAGCCCCACGCCCAGCGCGAACATGAAGACAGGGGCGGAAAAAGGCGCGCCCAGCACCTGAATCACCATATACGCGCCATAGGACATGCGGGCGTGGGTGTTCGCGAACATTTCCAGGGTGTGGACCAGGACCATGAACAGGATGGCGAGCCCCTTGGCAATGTCCACCTCCGGCTGCCTGCCTGTGTTGACCCGCTCTTGCAACGCATCCGTCGTCACTGGATCGAACCTCCTTTGTAAAGACCGTGCCCGTCAAGGCTCGTTTATCATAGCACTGCTTCACAAACCGGACGCAAACGCGGTTGCCTTGCCCCCTACCCCCTCAGTATAAAACCATCCGCGACAGGCGACTGATCCCGAACCGGCATCCGCACGGCAATCCCGGCGGGCATCCGTTCAAACGGCAGCGCGCGCCCGCCCGCCATCTCCGTCACGCCGGAAACCGCGCCGGTGTACGGAATGACGATCGTTTCCGGCGTCGCCGCGTTCTCTTTTTCATACAGCCGGAAGGCGTAGACATTCCCCGCCTTTTGCGTAAACGCGAAATCCCCCGCGCGGTACGGCGCGCAGGCGCGCGTGCCGTAGATGCCCTCGCCATAGACCTTCAGCCACGCGCCCAGACCCTTCATGCGGTCGATGGCGCGCCTGGGCAGCCGCCCGTCCGGCTGCGGGCCGACGTTCAGCGCGAGGTTCCCGCCCTTTGCCACAATATCCAGCAGCAGGTGCACGAGCTGGCGCACGGACTTGTACTCGTCCTCATACGCGAACGAAAACGAGGTGCCCATCGTCACGCAGCTTTCCCACGGGATGCCAAGCGGCTTTTCCGGCACGCACTGCTCGGGCGTCACGTAGTTCTCGCAGACGCCGCCGCACGTCCGGTCGGCGGAGAGCACCCACGGCTGCACCGCGCGTACGCTGTCCATCAGCGCCTCGATGCGGATGTCCTGCCCCCGGCCCGGGCGAACCCAGCCCGCGTCGAACCACAGCACATCGAGCCTGCCGTATTTTGTCGCCAGCTCCATCACCTGATCGTGTGTGAACGAAACGAACTTCTCCCACAGCGCCGGGTTTTCCGCCGGATCGTAGGAGGGGCCGCGCGCAGTGGGGGCGGCATCCGGCGCCCAATAGGTCTCCGCGTGCCAATCCGCCTTGGAAAAGTACGCCGCGATGCCGAGCCCTTGCGCGCGGAAGGCGTCAAACACCCGGCCCGCGATGTCGGCGTTCGGGTGATCGTGAAACGGGCAGTCCGGCGCGGTGATTCTGTACGCCGAAAGCCGCGTATCCCACATGCAGAAGCCGTCGTGGTGCTTGGTGGTAAAGACGAGATACCGAAACCCGCCCTCCTTCGCCAGCGCCGCCCACTTTTCTGGCTCAAAACGCACGGGGTTGAACGTCCTGTTCAGCGCCCAATACTGCTTCTTGAACGTTTCGCCGTCCACGCCCCAGTCCACGCCCCTGCGCGACCAATCCGCGTCCTCGTCGCTGAGCGCCCAGGATTCCACCAGCCCAAGCTGGCTGTACGGCCCCCAGTGCACCATCAGCGCCAGCTTCTGATCCTGGAACCATTCCAGCCTCTCCCGGATCAGCGGGTCCGTGGGCGCGACATACCGGTCGGCGCCGCTGTAGTTGTGCACGCCCTGGTCAACGACCGCTTCCTCGTTCATTCGCGTATCCCCCGCTCATAAAAAATCACGATGCCCTGGCCGGGCTCAATACAATGGGTTTCACCCACGCGCGCGGGCCGCCCTTCCTGCAAGAGGGCGACCTCCGGCAGATGCGCGGAGACAAACGGGCCGCCTGTAAGCGCGAACGATACCGCGAGCGGCGCCTCCGCGAAGCTCGCCGCGCAGAGCATCGCGCCGCCCGGCAGGTCATACACGGTGACGAGCACGCGGGAGTCTCCCGCCCTCGCGGCCGGGTTTTCTTCCCACCAGCCGCGCAGCTTCGCCCGGTTCAGGCCGTACTTTTCGCGCAGGGCCCACACGCCCCGTGGGTCTTTCTCGCGGCTCCACCCCGCCCGGCCCGTCATGCCGAAAAGCAGCCCACGCCACGGGTTGCCGCCGCCTTCCAGCATTTCGCTCATCAGACCGAACGGCAGGCCGGAGCACTCCACCAACATCTCCTCCGGCGACATCTCGTCAAAGTCGAACCCCTCGCCGAACCACAGCGAGTCCACATACGGGAACAGCTCGGCGTACATCACCGCGTTGTGGCCGAAGGCTTCGCCCCATAGGTCGTGGAAATGGTTCCACGAGTGCAGGTCGATCTTCGCGCCCGGGCGGCAGCCATCCAGCACGCGGCGCGCGCGTTGCAGCGCGTGGCGGTCCATGCCCGTATCGTCGATGTACACGCCGTCGATGCCCCAGGCATCGCACATCCACCGCAGCCCTTCGATGTAAAAATTGATGATGCGCGACGCGGGGTTCACGATCACGGACGGGTCACACTCGCCCGCGTACTTGCCCCTGGTGAATACCGCCTTCCAGGCGGGGAGCACCCGGTCGCCGCATTCCTCGGCCAGCCAGGGGTCCTTCTCGCCCTGCCCCGGCACGCCGTCGAAGTGGAAATCCGGCTGGGCAAAGATTTCGCCGCGCAGGCTGCGCAATGGGAAAAACTCCGGCAGCTTGCTGGTCAGCTCCCGCACGGTGTAGTACGGCTTCACCTTCAGGCCCGCCGCGTGCGCCCCCCGCGCAAAATCGCGCATGGCGGGGGCGTCGTACATCGGGTAGTTGATGTAGGGGTAGATTTCCTTGCCGTGGTGCACGTTGATGTGCGTCGCGCCGATCTCCTTCGCGGTGGCGATCCACTCCGCCGGTTCCGTCTCGCCCGGCGCCTGATAGTACCGCACCGCGTAGTGCGCCGCCGGATCGACCCGCTTGAACGGCGTGAACCCCAGGTCAAAGTTTGTGTGCCGCGCTTCCCCGGTGCGCAGGCGGATTGGCCCGGTGTGGTAGCCGAGCGCCGTGTGCGCGTCTTTCCGTTCCAGCGCGAAAAAGCCCGCCCCGCCGTTCACCCATGCCTCGGGCTGGTTGCGCGGGCCAAACTTGTAATAGATGTTGCAATACGGGCGCACATAGTCCTCCGCCACCGGGCGGCAGACGATGCCCCCGTTCATCCCGCCGCAGAAAAAGGCGTCCTGGTGCTTCTGCCGGTCCCACTGCCAGCGGTGATGATCGAGGTTCTCCCGCGCCATCGTGCCCACGCCGGAGAACCACCGGGCGTACTTTTGCTTCGGGAAGAACACCAGACGGATGTCGTCGAGTAAGGTGTCCGCCATGGTTTCCCAACGGACATCAAAGCGCATCCACCCGTCAAATTCCAGAAAGCCCCGCACGGCGCACGAAAGCGCGCCGCACGCGAGCGGCGCTTCCCACGCGACACGCGTATCCGCCCTGGACACGATCCGGCACGCGCCCGTCAGCCGGACCGGTTGCCCGTCCAGCACGGCTTCCAGCCGGGGCGGCAGGGCGAAGATGTCCTCACCCGCGTCCGACAGCGCGTCATTGATGCCGGTGAAATGGGTGATGAGCCGCTCCGGCAGACCGGAATCCGCCAGCGTGACCTCGCGGCCCAGCAGCGAGATCGTGCTTCCATTGACGGCAAGCGGCGTGTACGGCCCGGTCAGCGTATCTTCGCAGCCCGCCGTGGAATCCAGCCACGCGAGGCGCGCGAGCGTGTGCAAATCATCCTCGCCGCCGTGATGTACCCTGTCGCCCGATACGTACACGTCGAGCGGAATTTCCCGCGCGCCGTCGTCCGCGAAGCGCACCGTGCAGCCGAAGCGGTACGCCCCCTCCGCCGGCAACGGGATTTCCAGCAGCACCCAGATGGGCCAGGGCTTGTCCGCTTCCAGCGCGACATCCGCTACGAATGGCCCACCGAAGCGGTCCGTGCCGCGGAGCGCCGGAATGCGTGTGATCCATGGGGTATCGATGGTGATGGATGTGACGCGCGCGTCCTCGCCGGCGCGGAGCATGAGCTGCATGGGGGCCGTCAGGCCGGGACGGGCGCGGAGTACGAATGGCGCGCCGCCCGGTTCGGGGAACAGCGCGGAGTAGCACGGGTCGTCCGGGCGGCAATGGAACGGCTTGTCCGCCGCCTGCCACCACATCTGAAGCGTTGCCATCGGATCACCCTACTCGGTTTTGCCTCTATGATATTCGTTCCGGCGGGGAAAAGCAACGCATTTCTATGGGGGAAAGAGGGTGATCCGCTGTGAGCCCTCACCTCTGCATCGTGGACCCGCGCCGGACGATGCTGCACGGCAGCGTGATGCTCGCAGGCTCCGCCGTCCGCCCTTCCAGGCGGTCCAGCAGGCGCTCCGTCGCGATGTGGCCGATTTCCCGGTTCGGCAGGGCCACGGTGGTCAGGCCTGGGAACAGGCAGGACGCCACTTCCTGATTGTCGAACCCGACCACGGACACGTCCTCCGGGATGCGCAGCCCGTGGCGCATGATGGACGCGTAGCACCCGGCGGCCATCGGGTCGTTCATGGCGAAAATGGCGGTGGGCGGCACCGCGAGCGACAGCATCGCGTCCGCCTGCTCCACGCCGGAATGATACTCCCAGTCGCCCCAGCGGATGTACTCCGGCGGCACGCGCAGGCCCGCCTCATCCATGGCGCGGCGGTAGCCGGCCAGCCGCAGGTGTGCGGCGGAGGAGTAGGCGTGACCGGCGATCAGGGCGATCTGCCGGTGATTCTGCCCGATCAGCAGGCGGGTAATCTCGTAGGCGCTGTTTTCGTTGTCATAGGTCACGGAGACGCTTTCCGGTTCGCCGCTCTGGGCAAAGGCGAACACGAACGGAATGTTCACCGGCTGCCGCACCCCGTCCACGCGGCGGTCATGCATTGCCACGTAGATGATGCCGTCCACGCGCGCGTCCTCCAGGAGCGCGATGCCGCTGTTGATGACATGGGTGTGCTGGCTGAGCTGTTCGTACTGATTATATAGCTTGTGCAGCAGCCGCAGGTTGCTCAGCAGCACCTGATAGCCGCTCTCCTCCAACTGCTGGTTGATCCCGTCCACAATCTCCGGCACGGGCAGGCCGCGAATGTCCTCCACCAGCACGCCGATGATGTGCGTCTTGTTCATCCGCAGGGATTTCGCGATCGCGTTGGGCTTATAGTTCGTCAGTTCGATGGCGCGGAGCACGCGGTCGCGCGCCGCGTCGCTGACGTTCTTCTTGCCGCTCAGCACGTGGGATACCGTGGCCACGGATACGCCGGACAGCGCGGCAATCTCCTTGATCGTTGCCAAATGTGTCACCTCAATGCTCGCTCAATAGCGTATAAACGATTATCCAACTTCCAAGATACCCTTTCGGCTTTCATTTGTCAAGCTAGCTCCATAAATTGTTCAATATGATTCATTATTATGAATTTCATAATACAAGTTGCGAATTACCGCTTGACTTTCGAATGCGGATGCGCTACAATGCGACCAGAAGTTAATCGATTAAATTACAGACTGGATGAGTACAAATGCCAATCGAAGCGCTGCCTTTGTCAGGCGTCAGGCTGACGGACGGTTTGCTCCACGGAATGCAGCGGCTCGTCAAAGAGCGGGTGCTGCCCTACCAATGGCGGACTCTTCACGACGAGGTCGAGGGCGCGGCGAAGAGCCACTGCGTCGAGAACTTCCGCATCGCGGCGGGCCTATCTACGGGTGAGCATTACGGCATGGTGTTCCAGGATAGCGACCTGTATAAATGGCTGGAGGCCGTCGCAAACTGCGTCGCGGCCTTCGGGGCGGACGACGCGGCGCTGATCGCGCGTGCGGACGAAATTTGCGCCCTGATTGCCCGCGCGCAGCAGCCGGACGGATACATCAACACGTATTTCACCATCAAGGAGCCGGACGGCAGGTTTATGAACCTGCAGCAGGGCCACGAGCTGTACTGCGCGGGGCATCTGTTCGAGGCCGCTGTGGCGTATTACCGGGCCACGGGCAAGCGCGCCATCATGGACACCGCCTGCCGCTTCGCGGATTATCTGGCGAAGGTGTTCGGCACGGGCGAGGGGCAGATGCCCGGCTATCCCGGCCACCAGGTGGTGGAGGTCGGCCTTGTGAAGCTGTATCAGGTGACGGGGCACACTACGTATCTTAATTTGGCGGACTATTTCATCGCCCAGCGCGGCAAGCAGCCTGCCTATTTCGCCCAGGAGCGACAGCGCCCCGGATACAAGGATTTTTTCGACCTCCCGGTCATTCGGGAACCATCCTACTCCCAAAGCCACGCCGAGCCGGTCCGGCAGACCGAGGCCGTCGGGCACGCGGTGCGCGCGCTCTACATGTACAGCGCCATGGCGGATCTCGCGCGCCTGACAAATAACCCCGCGCTCGCGGGCGCGTGCGGCGCGCTGTACCACAGCGTCAGCCAGCGCCGCATGTATGTTACGGGCGGCGTAGGCTCCACGGAGCACGGCGAGAGCTTCACCACCGATTTTGACCTGCCCAACGACACGATCTACGGCGAAACCTGCGCCTCCGTGGCACTGATGATGTTTGCCTCCCGCATGGCCGCGCTGACCGGGGAGGGCGCGCACTACGACACTGTGGAGCGCGCGTTCTTCAACCAGGTGCTGGGCGGCATTTCGCGGACCGGCACGGCGTTCTTCTATGTCGGCCCGCTGGCGGTGAATCCCGCCGCCATCAAGGGCAACCCGGGGCTCGCGCACGTGAAGCCCGTCCGGCAGCCGTGGTTTGACGTGGCCTGCTGCCCGACGAACATCGCGCGCACCATTATGGGCATCGCGGGCTACGCCCTGGGCACGGAGGGCGACACCCTGTACGTACACATTCCGCTGGCGTGCGAGATACGCACCGACCGCTTCGCCGCGCGGATGGAGACAGGGTATCCGTTCGGCGACACGCTGCGCGTTACGATCGAAGGCGCGGCGCAGGGCCTCGCCATCCGGCAATCCGGCCTCGCGCCCGTGAGATCGCTGCGGGTCAACGGGGAAGCCCGGCCGCTCGAAGCGCGGCAAGGCTATGTGCGCGTGCCCGGCCTCAACGCGGGCGACGTGGTCGACGTGACCTACGACCTTCGCCCCCGGTACGTCGTGTCCCACCCCCGGGTGGCGGACAACGTGGGCAAGGCCGCCGTGATGCGCGGGCCGCTGGTGTACTGCGCCGAGCAGGCGGACAACGGCGAGGGCATCGCCTGCCTGACGCTCCCGCGGGAAGCCGCGTTCCGTGAAAGCGAAACCTTCGCGGGGGACGGCTCGGTCGCGCTGACGGCGGCGGGCACCCGCGCGGTCTTTGCGGGCGGCGAGGCGCTGTACCAGGATACGCTGCCCCGGCGGGAGGGCGCGGAAATCACGCTGATCCCGTATTACCTCTGGGCCAACCGGGGCGAGGGGGAAATGCGGGTGTATCTGAACGTGGACTAGTGCTCTGACACGGCTTGATTTTAGTTTCTAGCCGGATCTTTTTCCGCCTGGCCGCGTCGCTTTCCAGTCGGCGTAGCTGCCGGCTACGCCTCCTTCCAGCTCCTTGCCAGACGAAAAAAATCTCTCGGCTAGATTTCTAAAATCCAGCCCTGCCAGAACACTTGCGCGAAGTAATGCACGGAAGTGCACGAAAAATAAAGGGGGAAACACCATGAAGAAGGGAACAAAGCTGCTTTGTCTGACGATCATGCTGGCCATGGTCCTGACAATGGCGTCCGGGCTGGCCGCGCTGGCCGACGACCGCGTCTCCATCACGTACTCCATGTGGGGCGACAGCGAGGAAGTCCGCGTGCTGGAGGAGACGATCCAGAAGTTTGAGAGCGAGCAGGACAAGATCCATGTTGAGGTGATCCAGATCGACCGCGCCGACTATGTGGGCGCGCTGAACACCCGCGCGGCGGGCAACAACCTGCCCGACACCGGCATCATGGCCGAGGACGCCGTCCTCATGTGGGCGGAGCAGGGTATGCTGGCCGATGTGAGCAACATGTACGGCGCGGAGGAAGCCAAGCCGCTGGACAGCCTGGCCTTCACGTTTGGCGGCAATCCGGTCGGGTATTCCGTCTCCAACGAAGTGCTCCTGCTGTACTACAACCGCGCGGCCTTCGCGGAAGCCGGCGTCACGCCGCCGCCCGCCAGTGCGGACGATGCCTGGGACTGGGATACGTTCGTGGACATCGCCAAGCAGATGACCCTCGACGCGAACGGCAACAACGCCGCGTCGCCCGACTTTGACGCCGCGAACATCAAGCGGTACGGCGTCATGTTCTGCCCGGACTTCTGGCAGCTAGAGGTGTGGTCCGTGATGAACGGCGGCGCGTGGTACGACGCGGACGGCAACGTCACCATCAACACGCCCGAGGCGGCTGAGGCGCTGCAGCGCATCGCCGATCTGTATCTGGTGCACCACGTCGCCCCGCAGTACGGCACCAACACAGCCACGAACATTGACCAGGATCTGGTGAACGGCAACTGCGCCATGTATGTCAACGGCCAGTGGTCCATCGGCGTATGGCTGGGCGCGGCCCGCGCGAGCGACGGTCTGGACTACGGCGTGGGCGTGCTGCCCTACATGAAGGATAAAGTGACGCTGAACACCGGCGGCGTGAACGTGGCGTTCGCCACCACGAAGCACCCGGAGGAGGCCATGGAGTGGCTGAAGTGGTACGCCAAGGAAGAAAACTCCTGGGGCTTGATCGAGAGCGGCATCTGGATGCCCGTGCTGTCCAGCTATTACACGGACGAGGCGCTGACCCACAAATGGGTGGACAACCCGAACTTCCCGCCGTATGATGAGTACAAGACCGCCGTGGTCGATTACGCGATGAACAACGCGAAGCCCACGTCCTGGTACTGGGTGAACAACACCAACCTGTTCAACGACGCGCTCAGCACGATTCTCGCGCCCTGCTGGAGCGGCAACGCCCAGGTGGCGGATGTGATCGCGCAGAATATCGACGCACTGATCGCGGCGAACCAGGGGAACTGACGGGGTGAAAGGGGGATTGCGATCCCCCTTTCAGAATCCCCCTGGGGCTGGGTTACGGGGACGGAGCCTGAAATCCTCTGGGATTTCCGGGCACACCGGAGGGAAGCGCTCGCTGCACCGTATGGGAGCGCCCGCTGTGGGGGATAACGCGACCTGGTGGTGCCGACCGGCACAAAACCGGAACCGAGCGCGCCCTGTGGGCGATGAAGCGAGGTGAAGGTTCACCTCGGCACAGAGTGATGGGTGCGAATGCGCACAGCACGACAATGCCGGGGTGCGCGATGGGCGCGAATGCGACCAGTGCGACAATACTAGGGTGCGTGATGGCCGCGAATGCGGACAGCGCGACAATGCCGGTTGGCCTCCGAGTAAATGTACAGATTCCGCCGTAAGTCTGCGGGACTGGTGGTGGAATCTGCGGCGGCCCGACGTACACGCCGCCGGGCCAGATTGCATTTGGAGGGACTCACGTCCCTCCAAACCTCCCGGGTTGTATCGACCGTTTGAGGGCAAGGTCGTTCCGGCTTTGCCCTTTCTTCAAAAAATGGGGTGCTAACATGGTCAACACAAAAAAGCTGGGCAAGCCGCGTTCGAAAATGGCGCACGAGGAAGCGCGCGCCGCAAAGCTGTTCCTGATCCCCGCCTTTCTCGGGCTCACGTTCATCACCTATCTACCGCTGATCGCGGTTTTTGTCCTGTCCTTCTTCAAATGGACCGCCATCATGCCCAAACCCCTTTTTGTTGGGCTGAACAACTACATTCGCCTGTTTACCAAGGATATTTTCTTCTGGACATCGGTCAAGGTGACGGTCCAGTACGCGTTCCTGTCTGTGTGTGTCAGCATGGTCTACTCGCTCACCATCGCCATGCTGCTGAACCGCAAGGTGCCGGCGCGCGGCTTCTTCCGCGCGGTGTTCTATGTGCCGTACATCATTCCCGCCATCGCCGTATACACGAGCTGGGGGCTTCTATACAACCCGGACTTCGGCGTGTTTAACGCCATCCTGGCCAGCCAGGGCCTGCCCAAGATCACGTTCCTGGCCGATTCCCGGTACATCATCCCGTCGCTGTCCGTCATCGCGGTGTGGGCCAGCGGCAACCTGATCGTCATTTTCCTGGCCGGGCTGGGCAATGTGCCCCGCGTGTACCACGAGGCGGCCGAGATCGACGGGGCCTCGGCCTGGAAGCGGTTTTATCACATCACCGTGCCGTGTATGACCCCGATCATCTTCTATAACCTGCTGATGAGCCTGATCGCCAACATGCAGGTGGTCGTGCCGTCGCTGATTTACGCGGGCAGCAACCGCACCACGTATCCGGAGTACACGTTCATGTCGTTCCTGATGTACCGCACGGGCTTCATCAACAACGACATGAGCTACGCCAGCACCATCTCGTTCATTTTATTCATCATTATCGGGATCTTCACGCTGATCCTGTTCGCCACCTCCAAGTCGTGGCTGTTCTACGAAGGGGGGGACCAGTAAATGCACGGCGGCTTGCAAAGCAAGAAGCGCAGGGAGCGCGCCGCGAACGCCGTGGCGCTGGTGTTGATCGTTCTGTTTGCGCTGTTCGCCCTGTTTCCCCTGTGGTGGATTTTCCGCTCGTCCCTGATGACGAACCCGGAGATCGGTTCCCTCCGCCTGCTCCCCAGCCGGTGGCTGTTCGTGAACTACGCGGACGCGCTGGAGGTTTTCAACTTCTTTGCCTATTTCAGGAACACGATGACCATCGTCCTGCCGTGCGTCATCTTCGGCACGCTAACGGCCGTCTGCTGCGGGTATTCCTTCGCCCGGCTGTATTTTCGGGGCCGGGCCTTCATCTTTGGGCTGTGCATCGCGTCGCTGCTGCTGCCGCCCATGGTGACGCTGATCCCGCTGTACATCGTGTGGATTCGGTTCCTCGGGCTGGGCGGCACATACTGGCCGATGATCCTGCCGTACCTGACGGGCGGCGGCGCGTTTAACATCTTCCTGATCCGCCAGTTCATCATGACCGTGCCCAGGGAACTGGACGAGGCGGCAAAAATCGACGGCGCCGGGCGCATTCGCACCCTGACGCAGATTTTGGCGCCGTCTATCAAGCCGGCCATCATCGTGGTGGCGCTGTTCATCTTCATCGGCATCTGGAACGATGTGCTGCAGCAGACGGTGTACATTTCCGACACGAAGATGTACACCATCGCGCTCGGGCTGAAGAAATTCTCCGGCTCCTACGGCACGGACTGGAAGCTGGCGATGGCGTCCACGTGCATGGCCATTGTGCCGGGAATATTGGTGTATCTGGTCTGCCAGAAGTATTTTGTAGAGGGCATCGTGATGACGGGGATGAAGAATTGACGGGGGAGCGGCGGAGCTTGTTACGGCCATGCTATCCGGGGAAACGCCGCCGCGCATCACGAAAATGGGCTTCCGCACGCGGAAGCCCATTGCCTATTGTAACAAGCGGCCCGCCCCTGCGAGCCTCCGGTGGATTTTGGTCCGCGTCACTCCGCGGCGAACTTGGCGATCTGGGTGTAGATATCGTTCTCTGACACGCACCAAAGGTCGTTCCATGTGGTACAATAGAGCAGGCCGAGCAGGGATTTGCCGTTGATGGAGCACTCCTGCCCGCCGTCATGGCCGACGATGCGAATCTCGCCGTTCAGGCCGCTGGCGATCTTGCAGAACTCCAGCACATCGCGCTGGGTCACCAGGTTGATTTTCAGCCGCATCTTGATCCTCCTTTATAGACTATATGGCTGATGGCGCGGCAAAAGCCGTGTCCAGTTCCTTCCGGGATGGCGGCGCGATTTCGAAGAATCGGGCACCAAGGAGGGATTTTGCTGGAAAACCCTTCCTCATCACATTGTACGGACAGGCGCGGAAAAAGTCAAGGCGGGGCGCACGTGGTGCGGCTTTTTGCGCTTGGGTATACAATATGTAAAGACTCCCGCATATTTGCGGTACGGGCCGCAAAACGGCGCAAATGACAATCACAAAAAACGAACCAGACACGCCTTTTCATCCCTCCAAAACGGCCAAAATGGCCGTATATCAAGAAAATTTTTCAAAAAATGGTTGACATAAACACATCGGGATGTTATTATACATACGAACTTCAATTACAGGAGGGGAAAACTATGTTGATGCCTATCGTTTCTATGAACAAGATGGCGATGAACGAGTCCGTCGCCGCGACGTGCTGCTATCGTCAGGTTGCTTCTCCCACCAACGTGTACTGGGAGGTCCTGAATGGTGGTTGGATCGGATCTGGCTATGTTGATGTGCGTGCGCGCAAGAGCGAAAGTCTGAAGGCGTGGGAAGTGTTTAATTTTGACCTGAAGGGCTGGCTTAACACGGATGGTTCGATCAACGCAGCGCCTGCAGTTTCCACGGTTGTTAATCCGGATGGCACTACCACGTATGGTGTTGTGTGGGGCGGCTCTGTTATCACATTGGATGCGTTTTTCACGCCGTCAGTTTCAGGCCAGTCCACTTTTACTCGTGGGGGCTATTGCGATCACAAGGTCACCGGCACCAACGTCTGCGCGTACTATGATCAGTCTCCGCAGTACAAGAGCAACTACCACTTCGAAGCGAAGTCCAAGCATGCGGAGCTCAGCAGCTGGGCCACCCCGCACGCCGCGAATCCGTTCAACTCCTAATCTTGTTACATGGCTAGACCGCTTGTCGAAAGACAAGCGGTCTTTCTTTTTGCTCAGTCACACCAAGCATCGCTCGTCCGCAAGTCACCCACCCCATTGCGCCAATCTGAAAGCAAATCTGACCTCCCCCGCCCTTCACCCTCGTCCCTTATCATAAAGCCTCTCACAAATCACACGCGGTAGATTTCAACACATCACTTGACTAAATCACTAAAGCGATGTATACTACCCCTCAAACGCACAAGGACGGTACAACCATGCACTCAATCCATACCCTCCTGCGCCGCGACGAGCACGTCACCCTCGCGCTCCGCGCGCTGTATGAGCAATACGGCTACAAGAAGTTCCGCATGAGCCGCTTTGAAGAGTACGACTTCTACGCCGAATACCGCGACTTCCTGGGCGGCGGCCAGATCCTCACCTTTTCCGGCCTGGGCGGACGGCTGATGGCCCTGCGCCCGGATGTCACGCTGAGCATTGCCCGAAAGGTCAGAGGGGATGCCACCGGCACGGAGCGGCTCTACTACACGGAACCCGTCTATCGCCCTGCCCGGCGCGGAACGGAATTCCAGGAGACATTCCAGGTGGGCGTGGAGCTCATCGGCGACGGCACGCCGCACACCAGCGTGGAGCTCGTGTCCCTCGCTGTGCGGAGCCTGCTGCTCATCTCGCCGGACGCGGTGCTCGATTTGTCGCACACCGGCTTCATCGGCGGGCTGCTCGCCGGTTTGCCGGTCGGCGAACCCGAGCGGCGCGCCATCCGCCGCTGCATCGAGGCTAAGAACGCTCACGCGATCCGGGACATTGCCAAAGGAAGCCTCTCGGAGGCGGACATCGGGCGGCTGCAAGCCGTGGCACGGCTCTCCGGCCCTCTTTCGGAGACGCTGGAGCGCGCGGCCATGCTCGCGACAGGGGCCGAGATGACCACGGCCATCGACGAGCTGCGCGCGCTGGCGCGGACCATGGCGGCGCTCGGCCAGGCGTCCCCGCTGCGGCTGGACTTCTCCATCACCAGCGACGCGCAGTATTACAGTGGCCTCATGATGCGCGGCTACATCGACGGCGTGCCGGGCGCGGTGCTCAGCGGCGGCCGGTATGATCCGCTGCTCCGGCGCATGGGCAAGCCCGGCGTCTCCGCGATGGGCTTCGCGCTGTACTTTGACGAGCTGGCCCGCTTCCTCAGCGCCGAGGCGGATACGGCTGTCGAAACCGTCGTGCTCTACGCGCCGGACGCAGATCCGGTGGCCGTCGCACAGACTGTGCGCGACGCGACGGCGGCCGGGGAGCGCGTCTGGGCCGGTACCGCGCTGCCCGAAGGGCTGACATGGAAGCGAATCGTGGAGGTGAATGCCCATGCTTAGCATCGCGCTCCCCAAGGGCCGCCTGGGCGACAAGGTCTACGCGCTCTTTGAGAAACTGGGCTACGGCTGCCGCGATTTCGCGGGGGACCACCGGCGCTTGGTGCTGGAGGACGAGGCGAACGGCGCGCGCTACTTCCTGGTGAAGCCTTCGGACGTGGCGATCTACGTGGAGCGCGGCGCGGCGGACATCGGCGTCGTCGGGCGGGACGTGCTGCTGGAAACAAGGCCCGACGTGTACGAGCTACTCGACCTTGGCTTTGGCCGCTGCCGGCTCGCGGTCGCCGGACCTACGGACTTCCGCGACAGGCCGGACGCGCCCCTCCGCGTCGCGACCAAGTACCCGAACGTCGCGCGGCGGCACTATCAGCAGAAGAACCGCGACATCGAACTGATCGGGCTGAACGGCTCTATCGAGCTGGCGCCGCTGCTCGGGCTGTCGGACGTAATCGTGGATATCGTGGAGACCGGGACGACGCTGCGCGAGAACAACCTGGCGGTGATGGAAGAAATCGCGCCGAGCAGCGCGCGGCTGATCGCGGGCAAGAGCCACTATAAATTCAAGCAGAGCACCATCGACGCGCTGACGGCGCGGATGGCGGAGGAGATAGCGAAATGATGCGGATCATGCGGGGCAGGGACGCGGAGGTGCGAAAGCTGGTCGCGCGCGACGCGGCGGTGGACGAGGCGATTGACGCGCGCGCCCGGGAAATCGTAGACGCGGTGCGCAGGGAAGGCGACGCGGCGCTGCTGGCGTATACCGAGCGGTTTGACGGCGTGCGGCTGGATGCCGCCCGGCTGCCGGAATCGGCCATCGACGAGGCTGTGGTGGCCGTGGGCGAGGATTTCATGGAGACGCTCCGGCAGGCGGCGGAGAACATCCGCGCGTACCACGCCAAGCAGTCCCGCAATAGCTATGTCGTCGCCGAAAAAGAGGGCGTGGTTCTCGGTCAGCGCGTGATCCCCCTCGCGCGGGTGGGCTTGTATGTGCCGGGCGGAACCGCCGCATACCCCAGCACCGTGCTGATGGACGCCATCCCGGCCCAAATCGCGGGCGTGGCGGAGATCATCATGACCACGCCGCCGGGTAAGGATGGCAGCGTGAACCCCGCCGTGCTCGCGGCGGCGAAGGTGGCGGGCGTGACGCGCGTGTTCCGCGCGGGCGGGGCGCAGGCCGTGGCCGCACTGGCGTACGGCACCGCGTCCGTGCCGCGTGTGGACAAGATCGTCGGCCCGGGCAACGCGTATGTCGCGGCGGCCAAGCGGCTGGTGTACGGGCAGGTCGATATCGACATGATCGCGGGGCCGAGCGAGATCCTCGTCGTCGCGGACGGGACGGCAAACCCCGTGTGCGTCGCGGCGGATCTGCTGTCCCAGGCGGAGCACGACACGCTCGCCGCGTCCATCCTGGTGACGACGAGCGCCGCGCTCGCGGAGGCCGTGCAAGCGGAAGTTGAACGGCAAATCGCGCTGCTGCCCCGCGCGGACATCTGCCGCGCCTCCATCGACCAGAACGGCTGGATCTTCCTCGCGGACACCCTGGAGGAGGCGCTCATGATCGCGAACGAGGTCGCGCCGGAGCATCTGGAACTGTGCGTGGACGATCCGTTCCGCTGGCTCCCCGCCGTGAGGAACGCGGGCAGCGTGTTCCTGGGCAAATTCGCGCCCGAGGCGCTGGGCGATTACTTCGCCGGGCCGAATCACACGCTGCCCACAAGCGGCACGGCCCGTTTTTCCTCGCCGCTGTCCGTGGATGATTTCGTGAAAAAGTCCTCGTTCATCTACTACACGCGGGACGCGCTGGCCGGGGTCTCCCGCCGCGTGATCGACTTTGCCGAGCGGGAGGGGCTGACCGCGCACGCGCAAAGCGTCGCGCTGCGCTTCCCGGAGGGGGTGCGGGAATGAGCCGTTTTCTCATCGAAAGGCTGCAGGACCTCGCCGCGTATGTGCCGGGCGAGCAGCCGCGCGGCGGCCCGCTGGTGAAATTGAACACGAACGAAAGCCCGTTCCCGCCCGCGCCCGGGGTCATCGAGGCCGTAAGCCGCGCGGAGGTCGAACGCCTGAACCTCTATTCCGACCCGTCGGCGCGGGCGCTGGAAGAGGGCATCGCGCGGCACTACGGCGTCGGCCGGGATCAGGTCATCGCGGGCAACGGCTCGGACGAGATTCTCGCGTTTTGCTTCCAGGCGTTCTGCGAGCCGGGCGCGGGCGTCTGCTTCCCGGATATCACGTACGGGTTCTACCCCGTGTACGCCAAGCTGTACGGTATCCCCGCGCGCACGATTCCGCTGGCGGAGGATTTCCGGGTGATCCCCGCCGATTACGACCGCGCGGGCCGGACGATCTTCCTCGCGAACCCGAACGCGCCGACCGGGCTGTGCCTGCCGGTTGCGGACATCGAGCGCATGCTGAGGAACAACCCGGACACGCTACTCGTGGTGGATGAGGCGTATGTCGATTTCGGCGGCGAGAGCGCGGCGCGGTTGCTGCCCCGGTATGAAAACCTGCTGATCGTGCACACGTTCTCCAAGTCGAGAAACCTCGCGGGCGCGCGCATCGGGTTCGCGGTGGGGTCGGTCGATTTGATTTCAGACCTGCGCCGCGTTAAATTCTCGTTCAACCCGTACAGCCTGAACCGCCTGTCCCTTCTCGCGGGTGCGGCGGCGGTGGCGGACGAGGCGTACTTCACGTCCTGCACGCACGCTGTGGCCGAAGCGCGGGACTGGGCCGCCGGAGAACTGCGCGCCCGGGGCTTCACGCTCACGGATTCCAAGGCGAATTTCCTGTTCGCCAAGCCAAAGGTATTGGGCGGCAAGCAGTACATGGAAGGGCTGCGGGCGAAGGGCGTGCTCGTGCGCCATTTTAACCAGCCGCGCATCGACGGGTATGTGCGCATTTCGGTCGGCTCGCGGCCGCAAATGCAGGCGCTGCTGGATGCGACGGACAGTATTTTGGAGGACTTTTCATGAACCGTACCGCCACCATCACAAGAAAAACCGCCGAAACGGACATCCGACTCACGCTCGTGCTGGACGGCACGGGAGAACCGCGTATCGACACCGGCTGCGGGTTCCTGGACCACATGCTGACGCTGTTCGCCCGGCATGGCCGATTCGACCTCGCACTCACGTGCCGGGGGGACGCGCGCGTGGACTACCACCACACCACGGAAGACTGCGGCATCGCGCTCGGTCAGGCGTTCAAAGAGGCGCTGGGCGATGGCCGGGGCATCGCACGGTACGGCAGCTTTCTGCTGCCGATGGACGAGGCGCTCGTGCTCGCGGCGCTGGACATCAGCGGGCGGTGCCACCTGTCCTACGGCCTGACGCCCACGGCGCAGAAGGTGGGCGAGTTTGACACGGAGCTGGCGCAAGAGTTCTTCCTGGGGCTGTGCCGGAACCTCGGGCTGACGCTGCACCTCACGCAGTTTGCCGGGGAGAACGCGCACCACATCCTGGAGGCGGCGTTCAAAGGGCTGGGCCGCGCGCTGGCGCAAGCGGTGTCCATCGACGCGAAGGGCGCGGGCGAAATCCCCTCCACGAAAGGGATGCTCCTATGATCGCGATTGTGGACTACGGCGTCGGCAACCTGTTCTCGTTGTGCGCGTCGCTGCGGCATCTGGGCTTTGACTGCGCCGTGACGGGCGAAGAAGGCGCGCTTCTCGGCGCGGACCGGGTGATCCTGCCAGGTGTCGGCGCGTTTGGCGACGCGATGACGAAGCTCCGGGACGCGGGCCTCGTGCCGGTGCTGGATCAAATCGTCCGGGACGGCACGCCGCTGCTGGGCATCTGCCTGGGCATGCAGCTCCTGTTCGGGCGCAGCGCGGAATACGGCGACTGGCCGGGCCTGGGGTACATTCCCGGGAGCGTGGAGCCGATGGCGGGGGATCTGCCGGAAGGGTACAAAGTCCCGCACATCGGCTGGAACGCGCTGCAAATCCATGACCCGGACGAGCCACTGCTGCGGTATGTCCAGCCGGGCGACTGTGTGTACTACGTGCACTCGTATTACGTCAAGGGCTCGGGCGACGCCGTGAAGGCTTCCGCCGAGTACGGCGTGACGGTGCCGGGCGTCGTGCGGCGCGGAAACGTCTGCGGCACACAGTTTCACCCCGAAAAGAGCGGCGCGGTGGGGCTGGCCATGCTTAGGGCGTTCGGGGAGGCGTAAGCGCATGTTGCGCGCCGCTGCTTGACAATTTGCGCGCGCATTCCGACAATCCGGCGTTTCCATCCTGACAAACCGGCCTCTTTTCAGGATACTATAGAGTGTAGAGCTGGCATTCTGATGGAAACGAGGTGTTCGTATGGGATGGAAAAGGCCCCTGGTGTTGCTCGTGTGTGCCGCGTTCGCTATCTCCCCGCCCCCGTGTGTGGGTGTTGCCGAATCCGTTGACGCCCTGTTTACCGAAGCGGACTACATCTCGGATTACGAGGCTTTCTGGGATACGCTGGAAACGTGCTATCCGTATTGGGGTGTGCTGGGCAGGGCGGGCATTGACACGGAAGCGGTGCGCACGCGTGGCCGCGAGCGTTTGGAAGCGAGCATTGCCGCGAATGAAGGGTTTTCGGGTTTCTACAGGGTTATCATGCAAACGTGCGCGGACCTTGACTACTTCGCACACCTGGGGCCGGTGGATGCCAGACAGTATTATCGGGTCCTGGAGTCGATGACGTCGTATGAATCGCCGTACATATATCAGGATTGGTTTGATGTACTCTACGGGCAAAAAACGGCGGATCTGTACGCGCGCCTTGCCGAAGCCACGGAAGCCCGCGCAAGCGGCGGGCAGCCACATACCACGGTATCCTCCCGCCTGTTCCCCGATGAGCGCGTCGGCTATATCCGCTTCGGGAGTTTTGACGCTTTCGCGGTGGAGCAAGATGCGAAGGAAATCGCTACGTTCCTGGAAAAAACGAAAGGCTATGACCACGTCATCATCGATATTTCCCGCAACCCCGGCGGGTCCACGAACTACTGGCTGCTCAACATCGTCAGGCCGCTTGGCGGTGCGTATTCCTTTGATCACCACGTGTTTTTCACGAAAGAGGCCGCCGAGCGCCTGCCCATCCTGTCACCTACGCAGACACTGACGCCCATTGCGGAATTGCCCGCAGGCGTCATCTTCGAGCACCCGGAGGACAGGGCAGGGCTGGATTTCTTCTCGCTCTCCTCCTGGAACGTCGATTTTGGAGAGCCGGAAATCCAGCACAATGCCAAGCGGTGGGTGCTCATCGGGCCGCGCACGTACTCGGCGGCGGAGCAGTTCGCGGTGTTTTGCAAGGAAACGGGCTGGGCAACCTTGGTAGGCACCGCCACGGGCGGCGACGGCATTACCACGATCATGCCCAGCTATGCGGCGCTGCCGAATACCGGCCTTCTCGTGCGCTTTACCGCCGGCTACGCCTTGAATTCGGACGGGACCTGCAACGCGGAATCGGGCACAGTGCCGGACATCGCGTGCGAACCCTGGGAATCCCCCCTCCTGGCGTGCCTGCGGCTTTTGGAGGCGGAGGGCGTTCCCACGGACAAGCTGAAACGGGACCAGTCTCTGCGTATGCCTTACTAACCGACAGGAGGAACCCATGATTATCTTTCCCGCGATTGACCTGAAGGACGGACGGGTGGTGCGGCTCACCCAGGGCGACTACAGCCGCATGGATGTCTATGGCGACGACCCCGTGGCCGCCGCGCGGGGCTTCCAGGCCGCGGGCGCGGCGCACCTGCACGTGGTGGACCTGGACGGCGCGAAGGACGGCACGCCGAAAAACCGCGCGGCGCTGGGCGCGCTGGCAAAGGCGGGCGGGCTGTTTATCCAGACGGGCGGCGGCATGCGGGACGCGGAATCGGTGGAAAGCGCGCTCGCGCTCGGCGTGAACCGCGTGATACTCGGCACGGCGGCGCTGCGCGATCCGGATTTCCTCCGGGCAATGCTGGACAGGCACGGCGAGAAAATCGCGGTGGGCGTGGACGCGCGCGGCGGCAAGGTGGCCGTGGGCGGCTGGCTGGAGACCACGGGCATGGAGGCCATCGGCTTCTGCGGCCGCATGCTGGACCTGGGCGTCCGCACGGTCATCTATACCGACATCGCGCGCGACGGCGAACTTTCCGGGCCGAACCTCGCGGCGTACCGCGCGCTTCGCGTGCTCAAGGGGCTGGACGTCATCGCGTCCGGCGGGGTGAGCACGGAGGACGATATCCGCGCGCTGCGGGATCTCGGCGTGTACGGCGCGATCGTCGGCAAGGCGCTGTATACCGGCAGGCTCGACCTCGCGCGGGCCATCGCCATCGCGGAAGGAGGGGAAGGCGCATGATTACCAAGCGCATCATCCCGTGCCTGGACATCCGGGACGGGCGTGTCGTCAAGGGGAAGAACTTCACCGGCATCCAGGACGTGGACAGCCCGGTTGCGCTCGCGCGGTACTACAACGAGCAGTGCGCGGACGAGCTGGTGTTTTACGACATCACCGCCAGCTTCGAGGGCCGGCGGCTGTTCACGGACGTGCTGGCCGCCGTCGCGGCGGAGGTGTTCATCCCCTTGACCGTCGGCGGCAGCATCAACACGGTGGACGACTTTGACCGCGTGCTGAAGTGCGGCGCGGACAAGGTGAGCGTCAACAGCGGGGCGATCAAGGACCCGTCGCTGATCCGGGCCGCCGCGAAAAAGTACGGCGACCAGTGCGTCGTGCTGTCCATGGACATCAAGCGCGTGGACGGGCAGTTCCGCCTGTTCGCCAAGGGCGGGCGCGAGGACACGGGCATCGACGCGCTGGACTGGGCGGAACAGGGCGCGAAAAACGGCGCGGGCGAATTGGTCGTCAACAGCATTGACACCGACGGCGTGCGGAGCGGCTTTGACCTGGAAATGCTGGCCGCCATCGCGGACCGGGTGAACGTGCCAATCATCGCCAGCGGTGGCGCGGGCAACATGGCGCACTTTGCCGAGCTGTTTGAGGCGCTGCCCCAGGTGGACGCGGGCCTCGCGGCGTCGATCTTCCATTATAAAGAGGTGACGATCCCGGCGCTGAAGGAATACCTGCGCGGGCGCGGCATCCTCGTGCGCACGGGAGGGGCGGAACATGACGGAACCGTTTGACCTGAACACGCTCAAATTTGACAAGGACGGCCTGATCCCGGCCGTGGTGCAGGACGCGGACACGGGCCGCGTGCTCACGGTCGCGTATATGAACCGGGAGAGCCTCGCCATCACGCTGGCCGAGAAGCAAACGTGCTTCTTCTCCCGCTCCCGCCAGGCGCTGTGGCGCAAGGGCGAGACGAGCGGCAACACGCAGCGAGTGATCCGCGTGACAGCGGACTGCGACGGCGACGCGCTCGTCGTGCTGGTGGAACCGAAAGGCCCCGCGTGCCATACCGGCGCGGAGAGCTGCTTCCACAACCCCATCTTCGCGGAGGAGGGGCAGGGGCCGTTTTCGCTCGCGTCGCTGTACGCGCTGATCCAGGGCCGCAAGGCGGAGGGCAAGGAAGGCTCCTACACCACCTACCTGTTCCAGAAGGGCAAGGAGAAAATCCTGAAAAAGGTGGGCGAGGAGTGCACGGAGGTCATCATCGGCGCGATGAAGGGCAGCCGGATGGAAACCGTGTACGAAATCGCCGACCTGGCGTACCACGTGCTGGTGCTGATGGCCGAGATGGGCATTTCGCCGGAGGAGATCCTGCGGGAACTGAAGGGGCGTCATGTGGTGGACAAAAAGGTGAAGCAGGAGACGATGGGGTAGTCAGGGTACGGCTAGCGGCAAAATGTCACACGGACCTGCTTTTGCCGCTGGCCTCGTACGCTTGCCTGCGCCACCGCTAGTTCGTGAAGCTTGCCTCGTCTAGCGCGGCAAGCTGCTATCATAAATACGGTGCCACAACAATATCATCTCCCAAAATCGTAACAGTCTGCCCTTCTTTAAACCAAAAAAGGAAGTTGTCTTCGTATAATTTTGAGACCGCTACTATGTGAGTGACGGTTCCAGATGGTGCCCCACCTATCATAACTATAGTAGAAAGATCCTGTTGGCTCCTAGCTATAACCGACACACGAGCAAATCCTTCCGGGAAGTCTTTTCCTACAGTATAAGCCCCTTGCGCAAAAACTTTCCCGGTCTTAATCTGCTCCTCATGTATACGCATTGACACGCGGATTTCCAACGAAAGAAGCTCCTGCAGCGTTAGGTCGTCTAAATTGATGGATTCTGCAAGGCACATTGTGGTTACAAGGAACAAACAGAGCAAAAAAACAAAACATGCATAACTCTTCATCGTAACACTCCTTAATCTATGGGTTTGAACAAAGGGAAATCGGAAGCACTGCCGTTACCTTTTACATTGCACACCTCGAATTTCTATTTGATTAGGTTCCAACACAAAAACTTCTCATAAAACACTAAAAAGGTGACTCAAAACGCAAATCCTTGGAACGCCTTATTGGAACAATGCACCCGCTACTCAAACAACAACCTAAGTCTGTTCCGCAATAATGACGCAAAACAGACGGTTAGAACGGAGACAGTGTTTCGGTGAACTGGAGATGGTATAGCAAGGGACCACCAAGTTGTCAATTATTGGGTAAGAGTGCTGGGACACTGGCACATCTGGATATTGTCGTGCTGCAAGCGGCACTCTGTATCCAAGCGAACCTCCGCCACATTTATATCCTGCCCCTCGGCATTGTCGCGCTGTGCGCATTCGCACCCACCGTTTTGTGCCACGGGGCACCTTCGATTCGCTTTTCCCGCCACTGGCGGCGCTCACCTCCGATGCACTAGCGGAATGCGGCCTCGGCTTCCCAGACCCTGCCAAAGGGATTTTGTCGTCTCACGGCGACAGGGTGATTCTGTTCACTAGGGGCGATGGAATCCCACAAGCTTTCTTCCGAGGGGCCGGATCTACCGCCCAAACGTCACCCGCACAAACTTATTTTTCCCCCGGCTTAGCACCGCGTTCTCCCGCACGATCAACCCGATGTCCTTCACCGTCCCGCCATCCAGCTTGACCCCACGGCCCTCGATCAGCCGCCGGGCCTCCGAGTTTGACACGGCGAACCCCGCGCGTTTGAGCAGCTCCACGATGGAAATTGCATCCTCCGCGATAACCAGCGCGTCCATGCTGTCCGGCGCTTTGCCCGCCGCGACGGCAAGGTAGCGCCCTTCGGCCTGCCCTACGGCGCTTTCCCCGCAGTACACCCGGACGATCTCCCGCGCGTACGCGAAATGTGCCTGCCGGATGTCCCCCTGCACCAGCGGCTTGTATTCCGCTTCGGGGACGTCGGTGGTCAGCCGGAAGTAGTCCGCCAGGATGGTATCCGGCACCCGCATGCACTTTTCAAACATGATGTCCGGCGGCTCGTCGATGCCGATGTAGTTGTCCAGGGACTTGCTCATCTTCTCCACGCCATCCAGGCCGGGAAGCAGCGGGAACGTGATGACCTCCTGCGGCTCCTGGCCGTAATCCTTCTGCAGTTCGCGCCCCACCAGCAGGTTGAACGTCTGGTCCGTGCCGCCGACCTCGATATCCGCGCCCAGCGCGACGGAATCATACCCCTGCATCAGCGGGTACAGTAGCTCGTGCACGCCGATCGGCTGGTTTTCCGCGTAGCGGCCCGCAAAGTCGTCGCGCTCCAGGATGCGGGCCAGCGTGTATTTGCCCGCGAGCTTCAGCACGTCGCCGAACCCCATCGCCCCCAGCCACTCGGAGTTGTAGGCGATGCGGGCTTTTTCAGGGTCGAGGATCTTCGCCACCTGCTCGAAATAGCTCTGCCCGTTGCGCCGGGTCTGCTCGAACGTCAGCGGAACCCGCGTCTTGCTCCTGCCCGAAGGATCGCCGATCATACCCGTGAAATCCCCGATGACGAAGATGATTTCATGCCCCGCGTCCTGCAATTGCCGGAGCATCCGCAGGGGCACCGTGTGGCCCAGGTGCAGATCGGGCCGGGACGGGTCCGCGCCAAACTTGATTTTGAGCGGTTTTCCGCCCGCCATCCGCCTTCGCAGCCCCTCTTCGGAGAAGATGTCCACCGCCATCCGCCGGACGGCATCGAATACCGCGCTGTTCTTCATGCCAGATTCCTCCTGTCAAAATCGCCCAAATAAAAAGACGGCCCAAAGCGCAAAGCCTTGAGCCGCCTCATTGCCCTGATTCAACCCATTACGGCAACAGCAACCCAAGCCTGTATTCGTAATAATAATACGAAACAGACTGGTAGAGGGAATTCGTTTTCCGCGTTGCAAAAGCCATGATGGACTTCCTTTCGGCATGCCGATGAATTTAGGACAGTATAGCAGGGGATTGCGGGGCTGTCAATTGGCACTTGCCGGCCTCTGCATGTTCCCTCCCTTTTGCGCTTTACCCGCCTTGCGAAAGTTTGGTGTGCGCGATATCGCCCGTAATGGGGTCAAACACAATAACCGCGACTGTTTTGTGATCCACTTGATGGTAGAACACGTATTTTTTCTTGCAAAACGGATTTCCACTCGCCTCATTGCGTTCATAATCCGCTATGGCCACTTTTCCGTCCGCTGTTTGTTGCGTTTCTCTGATTCGTTCAGCAGCAGACGCGGCTGTGTACTGCGGCGCAAACGCGATGACGATCGTCAGGCAAAGAATCTGGCTGCAAGCCCACAGCCCTATGATCGCGCGCGGCGCTTTATCGAATTTGGGAAGGTTCGCGCGCCAAACGAGCCCGAATATCCATGTGCAGCCTATGGCGATCCAGCGGAGCGAATGGCAGGAAAAGGCTTTCCCATACTTGTCTCCGATTGCGCCAATGACCAGCCACACAATCATTCCGGCAGAGATAAGCAGCGCCAGCATGTTTCGCATCCTGCGCGTTGAGGCTTCCCGCTTCTTTTCCACTTGCATTTACATCAACCATCCAATACGGCAGTCATGAGTTCCCTGTGACCATTATGCTTCATTCGTCACAGCCGCCCTTTTTCCTTCCACCCTGCCGCCCTATCCGCGTCCCCTACATCCTCGTCACGATCATGTTTCCCGACTCATACCTCCGCAGCCCCCGGTAGAAAAACCACGCCGCGAACGCGCAGTACGCTCCCGCCGCCGCGAACATCCCGGCGGCCAGCCACGGGCTGAACGCCCGCGCCAGCCGGAGCGGCACGTGCACCATGAACCCGGCCGGGACCAGCGTGTACATCAGCGCGCGCACAACGCCACCGTAGATCGTTTCCGGGTAGATGGAGAAGTTGATCAGGAACTCCGTTACCATCCCGCCGATCACGGACGCGTCGCCCAGGTAGAACGTCAGCGTGTGAGCCGCGAGCGTCACGGCGCACATCAGCAGCCCACCCACAACGACGGCCACGAGAAACCAGCCCCACGCCGCCGCGTCCGCGCCCTGCGTCAGTGCCATCAGCACGAACCCGTAGAGCAAATCTCCATACGCGGACAGCGACGTCTTTGCGCACAGCACATTCACCAGCACATTGCACGGCTGCAGGAGGAACGTGTCCAGTTCGCCGGTGACGATCAGCCGGCTCAGGCTCCTGGCATTCGCGAACAGCACGTGCGCCAGGCCAAACGACGCGCTCGCCGCCGCCCAGATAAACATCACGTCCTCAAACGAATACCCCGCGATGCGCCCGCCGAGCTGGTCAAACGCGATCGCCCAGAAGAACACGAAGCTCGCGTTGCTCAGCGCCATGCCGAACGCCTGCATCAGGAAGCTGGCGCGGTATTCCAGCGCGGACGCCAGGTTCAGGCGAAAGTAGCACGCCATGATTTTCAGATGCTTTTTCATCGCTCACCCTCCGTTCACGGACAACCGCCGGACAGCGCCACGGTACGCCGCGAGCGTCGCGAGGACAACCGCCGCCAGCCACATCATCTGCCGGGGCACCAGCTCAAAGAACAGCGGCCACGAGAAATTCACAAACAGCCGCGCGGGCGCCCAGGTGCTGTAGGAGAACGGCAGGTTCTTCGCCACCGTCTGCAGCCAGCCCGGGAGGAACTCCACCGGCAGGAATGTGCCCAGCATGAACGTCAGCTTCTGGTAGATCAGGTACAGGGCAAAGTTGTCCTCCAGCACGAACGCGCTGAGGCCGATCAGCATGTGGAAGAAAAAGTTGATCGACACGCCCAGCAGCAGCGACAGCAGCACGGGTGGGACTGCGATCGGCGAAAACCCGGGCATCGGCCCCACGAACACCAGCCCCAGCGCCAGCGCCAACGGGGTGAACAGCGCGAGGTTCATCGCCATCTGCCCGATCGCGCCGGAGAACTGGTACAGCACGTAGTGCGTCGGGCGACCGATGCGGTAGGCGATTGAGCCGTCCTTCACTTCTTCGTTCATCGTGGCGAGGATGTTCGTATTGCAGCCAAACGCCACCAGTTCCGTCATGATGAGATACCAGACGATCTGCCCCAGCGTGTAGCCGTGCACGCTGCCCTCCTGGTAGATGGCCGTCCACAGGCGCATGAACACATAGATGAACAACGTGTAGAACGCGAACTTGGAAAACACGGCGGCGCGGTACTGCAGCGCGCCCTGCAGGTTGATCCGGGTGATGACCCAGTATTTCCGCAGCCGCTTCATCGCGCTTCCCCCCTTCGGAATATCGCGGCGATGATCTCCTCCATCGGCGGGTCGCTCACCGTGATGTCGATCACCTCGCCCGACGCCGTGATCCGGTCCATCACCCCGGCGATGGGGCAGACGGCCGTATCCACGGTGAGCTGGGCCTTCACGCCGCCCTCGGATGGCAGCGCCGCGACACCGGGCATGGCCGGCAGCGCGGCCGGCGCGGCGAACCGCACCTCGATCACCTTTTGCCCCAGGTAATCGTGCTTCAGCCGCTCGACCGTGGTGTCCAGCACGGCGGCGCCCCGGTCGATCACGATGGCCCTCTGGCACAGCCGCTCGATGTCCCCGGGGTCGTGGCTGGTCAGGAATACGGTGGTGCCATTTTCCTGGTTGCGCCGGAGGATCAGTTCGCGGATCGCTTGCTTCACCACCACGTCCAGGCCGATGGTCGGCTCATCCAGGAAGAGGATGTCCGGATCATGCAGCAGCGACGCCGCCACCTCGCACCGGATGCGCTGGCCGAGCGACAGCTTGCGCACCGGCGTGTTCAGGAATTCCGCGAGGTCGAACAGCGCTGTCAGCTCCGCGACGCGACGCTTTTTGGTCGCGTCGTCCAGCTCGTAGATGGCCGCCAACAGCGTAAAGCTGTCCACGGCGGGCAGGTGCAGCCAGAGCTGGGACTTCTGGCCGAACACCGTGCCGATCCGCATCGCCAGCTTTTGCCGGTTTTGCGCTGGGGAAAGCCCCAGCACGGACACGCTGCCACTGGTCGGCTGCAGGATGCCGGTGAGCATCTTGATGGTGGTGGACTTGCCCGCGCCGTTCGGCCCGATGAACGCCACGATCTCCCCTTGCTCCACGGTCAGGCAGACGTCCTTGACGGCTTCCACCTGGCGGTAGGTCGGCCTTGCCAGCGCGCGGAAGCTCTCGCGCAGCCCTTCGCCCTTCACGCGGGTGCGGTACTGCTTCGTCAGGTCCTTGGTTTCGATGGCGTACATCCTCGGCACTTCCTTTCGTTTGATGGGATTGTTGCGTTCCCCGCCGTTGCCATGAGATAGCAAAAGCCCGGAACGTCGAATCGTTCCGGGCCATTTTTACCTTGCACCCAGCCCGCCGACGCAACGCGAAATTCCGCGATGGCACCGGCAAATGCTTGTCGGTGCTTTCACGTAACCTGCATATAAATGGTAAGGCAATGGGTACAGGCTTTGCGGTTCATGGTATGCAACCCCTTGAATAGATTTTGCTTATCATAACCGGTTACACAAAGTCTGTCAAGGGGGGAATGTCAAAAAACGGGCGCGGCGCGGGTTGAACAATCCATTCGATATGGGTATAATATCCAATATAGGCATAATATAGAAATACGCCGGATTCTCGTTTCTCCCGACCGGTAACAGGAAATGAGGGCAGCGCATGATTCGGATTATGGCGGATACCTCCTCGGACATCACACAGCCCCAGGCGGACGCGATGGGCATTGATCTGGTGCGCATGAACGTGCAGTTTCCGGGCCATGACTACCGGCCCGAGGCGGACGAGGACTTTCGCGAGTTCTACAGGCTCCTGGAGGCGTGCGAACAGTTCCCCAAGACCAGTCAGCCCGCGCCGGAGGTCTTTGCGAAGATCTACCGGGACGCGCAGGCGAAGGGCGACAGCGTGATCGGCATCATGATTTCCAGCGGCCTCTCCGGCACGCTCCAATCCGCGCGTGTGGCGCTGGAGAACACCGGATTCAAGGATGCGCATCTGGTGGATTCCCAGACCGCCATCATGCCCCAGCGCATCCTGGTGGAGTACGCCGTGAAGCTGCGCGACGCCGGGAAGCCGTTTGAGGAAATTGTTCGCAGGGTCGAGTCTGCCCGCGACCGGGTGCGGGTGTACGGCGTCCTGGAAACGCTGACGTATCTGTATAAAGGCGGCAGGCTCTCCAAAACCGTCGCGCTGGCGGGCAACCTGCTGCACATCAAGCCCGTGATTACCGCGCGGGACGGCGTGATCAAGCTGGTTGGCCGCGCGCGCGGGTATCAGGCGCTGCTGGCCAAGCTGGCCGAGCCGCCGGGGTTTGCCCCCGATTTCCCCGTCTATTTCGGATACACGGCCGTGGACGACACCTGCAAGCGGCTGATGAAGCAGGCGCTGGAGCAGTTTCCTATCCGGGAGACGGGCATGTTCCCCATCGGCGGGAACGTGGGCGCGCACGTGGGGCCCAGAGGGTACGCGGTCGCGTTTGTGACGGCGGAGTGAGACAAGGATTCCTTGCGGAATCCTTATATGGCGCCCAGTTCTCCGAATTCGCGCCGCCGTTAATGAGGCAAAGCAAGGGATGTCATGCCCCCAGGGGACGGCGCTACCGCCCGCTGGGGGCATGACCATTCACTGGGGTTATGCGCGGGAATCCCATCGGCTATAGGCTGAAATAGCACAACCCCTCCCGCCGTAAGGCGAAATGATGGGGTCCCAAGGGGCCATGGCCCCTTGGCAGGGTCTGGGACAGAGTCCCAGCGTCCCCCTGTTCACCCCTCCTCCTGCGCGCACAGCACCCGCATGCCCGCCTCGGCAAACCGCCGGAGCGCCTCCGCAGGCGCACGCCAGTCGGTAATCAGCGTGCCGACCGCGCCGCACGGGGCGATCAGGGATAGCGAGTCCGCCCCGTACTTGCTGGAATCAATCAGCATGTACGACGCTTTGGAGACGCCCAGGACGGTCCGCGTCAGCTCGGCCTCCGAGAGGTTCGGCGTGGTGAACCCGCGCTCCACGGAGAAATGGCCGCCCGTAACAAACGCCTTGTCAAAAAAGAGGGTCCGCAGCGCCTCCCGCGCCATGCCGCCCGTGCAGGAAAGGGTCCGGCTGCGGAACTCGCCGCCGACCAGCACCACCTGCATGTCGTCCGCGCGGTGAAACGCCTGCGCGATGTTGATGGCGTTCGTTACGACCATCACGCGGCGCTTTTCCCCCTCGGCCAGCATCCGCGCGAGCCGCATCGTCGTCGTGCCGCTGTCCAGGAACACCGCGTCGCCATCCTGGATGAGGCCAAAGGCCACGCGGGCGATGGCCTCCTTTTCCTCCGCGCGCCAGCGCGTCCTTTCTTCATAGGAAGGTTCCTCCAGCGCGGGGCGGATGCCGACGGCGCCGCCCCATGTGCGCCGGAGCATGCCCTCTTGCTCCATCGCGAGCAGAAGTTTGCGCACCGTGACCTCCGAAACGCGCAGCGCGCCGCTCAGCGCCGCGACGCTGACCGTGGATTTCTCCGACAGAAGCCGCAGCACGGCCCGCTTTTGGTCCTCTTTTCGCATACGCACCCCTTATGAATAGAAAATTTCCAATTTTATGATTTCAGTAAGCTCATTCAATATTCTAGTGTTTGCATTCGCCATTGTCAACAAAACATACACGTTTCTTTTCGAATTTGGGACATTTTGCTTTCGAATTAACGAAAAGTTTTTTCGATTTTGACTAGACTTTTTCAAAAAAGCGCGTAAAATAGGTGCGTCGTTGAACCAACCCTGCCAATCGAGAGGAGGTATAGAAATGATTCTTGATTGCAAACAGTTTGCGGGCCCTTGCGCATGCGGAAAGACACACACGCTGACGACACGGCTGGCCGTGGTGGAAGCGGGATGCCTGCATGATTTTGATACACATATGAAAACGCTGGGGATCGCCGGGCGGTGCGCGGCGGTCTATGATACCAAGACGGCGGCGCTGATTGGAACAATCGGGCGCGGCGGGGATTCCGTGAATCCACGCCATCAAGGGATTTCGCCAGAAATCCCTACCTCTGCCCATCGCGCCAAGGAGTTTGTGCCCTTGCCCGTGGACCAGGAGATTATCCTGAAAGCGGACGGGCTTCGCGCGGACGAGCGTGCCGTGGCGGAGGTGCTGCGCGCGCTGGACGCGGACACCGAGGTGCTCGTCGCGGTCGGCGCGGGCACGCTCCACGACATTGTCCGGCATTGCGCCATGAAGCGCGGCATTCCCTTTGTCTCCTGCCCCACGGCGGCCAGCTCCGGCGGCTTTGCCGCGGCGTCCTGCCGCATGATCCTGGAGGGCAGGCCGGTAACGCTGCCCGCCGCCGCGCCGGTCCTGGTGCTGGCGGATGTGGACGTGATGCGGCGCGCGCCAAGGCGCCTGGCGTCGTCGGGCGCGGCGGAAATGCTGAGCAAGGCCATCGCGCTGGCGGACGCGTGCGTGGCCGAGCAGGTGGCGGGCGAAACCGCCTGCCCGAAGGCGGAAGCCATGATCCGCCAGGCTGTCACGCTGGCGCAGGGCGCTGCGGACCGCCTGGACGGGGCGGACGGCATCGCGCAGTTGATCTACGCGGAAGTGCTGTACGGCCTGTCCACCCAGATGGACGCGGATTTGACCCAGGTGACCGCCGTGGAGCAGATGGCCGCGCTGATGGACCTGCTGCCCAATGCCTACGGCGCGAAGGACACCGTCCTGTACGGCGAAATCGCGGGCGCGTGGGCGGTCGCGCTCTCCGGCTTGTATCACCGGGTGGCGGAGATGGACGATGTGGAATCCGCGATGCTGCCGTTCCGGCCGCTGGATACCGCTTTCCTCACCAAGCACTTTGGCGCGCTGGCCCAGGCGCTCGCGGAGGAAAACGAGCGCGACTGCCTTGCGCGGATACACGCGGAAATGCTCATCCGGCAGTGGCCGGAGGTTCGCCGCGCGGCCGCGGAAACGCCCGCGAAAGACGAGCTGGTGGCGCTGCTGACGAAGGCCGGCGCGCCCGCGACGCCCGAGGCCATCGGCGTATCCGGCGCGAGCGTGCCGCAGATGCTGCAGCTTGCGCCGTGCCTGACCAACCGGGTGACGCTGCTGCGCCTGCTCCGCTTGCTCAGGTTCCGCTACAGCAGCGCCGAGGCCTCGCGCGCGCCGTCGCGCAGCAGCCGGTACGCCGACAAGGCCATCATGCGCGCGGGCAAGAGCAGCGCCGTGTCCGCGTCCTCCATGCGATAGTCCACGGTGTGCAGCGTGCCTGAAAACCCGCCGGTCGTGAAGTTCATGACCGGCATTTTTTCGCTCAAATCGCCGACATCGGTGGACGTGGGGTTGAACTGCCGCTCGGTCACCTCGGCGACGCGATTCGTAGGCAGCAACAGCGCCGCGATTTCCCGCTGCCACGCGGTGGCTGGGCGGTATTGCATCGGCGCGAAGGCGCACACGTCCTCGGTTTCCATCGTCGCGCCGATCGCCAGCGCGCCGGCCTCGAACGCGCGGACCACCTTTTCGGTCGCGTCCAGCAGCGCCGCCCTGTTGTTGGCGCGGACACCGTATTCCAGCACCACGCGCTCGGGAATGACGTTGTGCGCCGCGCCGCCCTCCAGGACGATGCCGTGCACGCGGACGCCGTCCTCGTCGCGGAACGTCTCCCGCAGGAAGCCGATGGCCGCCATGCCAATCGACGCGGCGGAAAGCGCGTTGACGCCCTCGTGCGGCGCGCCGCCCGCATGCGCCGCCTTGCCGCGCATCGTGATGCGTTTGAGCGTGACGCCGTTGTTGCGCATGCTGCCCAGCAGCAGGTCGGCCGCCGTGGGTTCGTAGTGCGTGTGGTGGGTGACGGCGATGTCCATCGCGTCAAACGCGCCCTCGCGGATCAGGCGGCATTTGCCCCCGTTGCGCTCCTCGGCGGGCACGGCGAAAAAAGCGACGCCGCCGTCCAGCGCCTGCCGCACCTCGGGCTGTGTCAACGCGATGGCCGCGCCGAATACGGCCGCGAGCTGCGCGTGGTGGCCGCACGCGTGCGCCGCGCCCGTCACAGGGTCCGCCAGCGGGTGGCCCGGGCAGCGGATGGCGTCCAGTTCCCCAATGAGCGCCACGCACGGGCGCGCGTCTCCCTGCATGGCCAGCACGCCCGTGCCGGACAGCCCCGTCCGCACCGGCAGCCCCAGGCCCTCAAACGCCTCCGCGACGCGGCGCGCCGTTTCAAATTCCTGATCGGATAGCTCCGGGTGGTGGGCGATCTCCTCCGCAAAAGCGATGATCCTCCCGCCGTTCTGTTCGATGGCCGACAAAATGGCGCGTTCCACATGATCCATGGTTGTCCCTCCCGTACCCGCATGGGCAAACTGGCAATAGTATAAAACATCCGGGGCATTTGTACAACGATGGCGGCGCGGATTTGGAAAATCAGCGATGTAGAGGGCGCCGGAGAGGAGCGCCGCCGGTGGCGGATGAAGCGACCCGGCACAGAGCGATCGACCAAAAGGCGAGCGCGAAAATGCCGAGGGGCTTCCGCAAGGAATCCTTATCTAGGATGGTTGCGAATGCCAACGCGTTGTGGCACAATGATACCAAGTTCCGATCCAGGATAAAGGAGAATGCAACATGAGAGCGCACGAAAGGTTTTTGCGGTACATCCAGATGGAGACCGCATCGAACTGGGAAAACGACACCTGCCCCAGCACGCAGGGGCAATGGGCGCTGGCGCGCGCGCTGGTGGAGGAGCTGCAATCCCTGGGCGTCGCGGACGCGCGGGTGGACGAACACTGCTACGTGTACGGCAGCGTGCCCGCGAACGCTCCGGGCCAGCCCGCGATCGGGCTGATCGCGCACATGGACACGGTGGACGGCGTGCCCTGCCAGCCCATGCGCGCGCGCATCGTGGAGAAGTACGACGGCGGGCGCATCGTGCTGGACCAGGGGACGGGCGAGTCCATGGGGCCGGACAAGTTTCCGCAGCTCGCGGGGTACAAGGGCCAGGATCTGATCGTCACCGATGGGCACACCATCCTGGGTGCGGACAACAAGGCCGGCATCGCGGAGATCATCACCCTTGTGGAGACGCTCCGGGACGATCCGTCCATCCGGCACGGGAAAATCTGCATCGGCTTCACGCCGGATGAAGAGATCGGGCGCGGGGCCGACCGGTTCGACGTGGCGGGCTTTGGCGCGGACTTCGCCTACACGGTGGACGGCGGCGCGCTGGGCGAAATTGAGATGGAGAACTTCAACGCGGCCAGCGCCAAGGTCGTGCTGCACGGCGTCAACATCCACCCTGGCAGCTCCAAGAACAAGATGCGCAGCGCGCTCCTGCTGGCGATGCGTTTTAACGCCATGCTGCCGCCCGCCGAGATTCCGGCCTGCACGGAGGGGTATGAGGGTTTCTACCACCTGAACCGCATGTCCGGCGACGAGGAGCGCGCGGAACTGCACTACATCGTCCGTGACCATGACATGGGCCGCTTCCTGGCCCGCAAGGCGCGCCTTGCCGCCATCGCTGAATACCTGAACGCCGAGTACGGTGAAGAAGTCGCGACGCTGACGCTGACCGACTCCTACTACAACATGAAAGAGAAGATCGCGCCGCACATGCACATTGTGGACCGCGCGGAGCGCGCCATGCGCGCCCAGAGCATCACGCCGCTGCGCATCCCCATTCGCGGGGGCACCGACGGCGCGCGCCTGTCGTACATGGGGCTGCCGTGCCCGAACCTCTGCTGCGGCGGGGAGAACGCGCACGGGCGGCACGAGTTTATTTCCGTGCAGAGCATGGACGAGGTGGTCGCGCTGCTCGCGAAGATTGTCACGGCGGACGCGTAATCCGCCAGGGTTCGGCCTGGGCGCGGCAGAGGCAGGGATTTCTTGCGAAAGCCCCTCTGTATTGTCGCGCTGGCCCTTCTGGCCATCGCTCTGTACCCCGGCGCACCTTCGGGTCGCTGTATCCGCCGCCCTTCGGCATTGTCGCGCTGTGCCGCAGGGCACCTTCGGGTCGCTTCATCGACCACTGGGCGCGCTTCCCTCCGGTGTTGGCGGCGCTTCCCTCCAGTGCCCCTTATGGCGTCCGATTTTTCAAATCAGTGCCGCCGTCTATGTAACTTTTTGAAACTTTTTGCTCTTTACATTTTCTGGAAAGGTGTGTTAAGATTGCTATGTAACGTATTACACTAAAGTAATAATGATTAAAGGATGTCATTTGCACAAATGAGCGAGTTGCAGGGGATGGACTCTGGCATGCCCGCAAAGAACCCGCCCCCGGCGGAGCGAAGGGACGCGCTCACCCTGGAGAACCTGGACGCGACCTACACAGCGCTCCTGGAGGACGTGGAAACGCTGAGCCGCCAGATCAAAGAGCAGAAGGCGTACGCCCTGGCACTTGCCGGCGGCGATCTTTCCGTTGCCCCGCCCGAGAACAACCCGCTCTGTGTGCCCCTCATTGTATTGCATAAAAAGCTGAACGCCCTCGCCAAGCAGGCGCAGCAGGCCGCGCGGGGCAAGAAGGCGCAGCGCGGTCCTTCGCTCGGCATCCTTTCGCAGGCGATAGAAGAACTGATCCTTGTGTCCGCGGCGGGCCGCGCGGCATCGACGGGCAGCGCTGCGGCCGTGCCGCTTGAAGGCGGCGGCGCCCCCGGCCTGCTCGCGGAAAACAACCGTCTCCTCGTCGAGCTGGCGGGCGCGATGAACCTTGGCCTGACGGTCATGGACATGGATACGCGCGAGGTACGCTTTGAAAACCAGCGGGCCAAGTTCCTGCTCCGCCGTGACGTGCCCGAGTGCGCCAAGTGCGCGCGGCAAGGGGAGTTCCTGCGGCATCTGGCCGCGTTCCAGGCGGGGACATCGGATAGTGACTGGAGCTTGTCCTGCGCCGAGGCGGCGCTCACGTACCGCGTGAACACCCGGCAAATTCTCTGGGATGGCCGCATGGCGCTGGCGCACCTGCTGGAGGATGTCGGCGTACCCGGCGCGCAGGTATCGGAGCTTGCGCAGCGCATGAACCGCGACGACCAAACCGGCCTGTACGGTGAGCGGCTGTGCCTGGAACGGATCGACGCCTGCCTCCGCGACCGCGCCACGTTCTCCATCTGCTATTTCGCCATTGACAGCCTGGACAATGTGCGCGGCGCGCACGGCGGGCCGGAAGGCGATGCGTATGTGCACCTTGTCGTGGATGCCGTCCGCCGCGCCATTCGCGGCGACGACTTTTTCGGCCGCGTGGAGGACAACGCGTTCATCGTGCTTTTCCGGGGAACGCCCGCCGGCACGGTGGAGGCGAAGTTCGACGCCATTCAGGGCGCGCTGCACCGCTTCACCCACGCCAGCAAGCCGTACCCCGTTTCCATCAGCTATGTGGTGCTGGAGCTGAAAAAGAGCGGCAGGCCCGCGAGCGCGCAAGCGGTTTTGCAGGCGGCGCGGGCGCGTCTGGCGAAAAGCGCGCGCCCTGTGGAGTATAGCGCGGAAAAGCGGGAGGTTCTGCCCCTGAAGGACGCTTCGCCGGCTTCGTGAGGGCATTGCTAGTACGATTTTTCGCACACCAGATGCCCTTTTGTTTCCTGAACGATCCGCCATATGGCGGATTTTTCCATCTTTCGCAGGGTCGTGGCGCGGGATTGGTGCCCGTCGTCAATGACCAGCGTGCCGCCCGGCTTGCATATCCGGTGCAGCTCCGCAAGAAAAGCCGTGGGATTCTCAATCATGAAGAACACGTCCAGGGCGAAAACCCTATCCGCGATGGTCGGTTCGAGCCCGCTGTCGTAGCCTATCGCCAGTTTGGTTTCGATGTTATGCACCCCCTGGCGCTGCGCCTTGCGCCTCACGGCTTCCAGGCCCAGGGGCTGGATATCGACGGCGATGACCTTCCCCCGCGCGCCGACAAGCCGGGCAAATTCTAGGGTATACCGGCCAGGGCCGCAGGCGTAATCCACCAGTGTGATGCCCGGCGCAATGCCGAAGCTCCGCGCCCTCTTCTTCGCATACGGGTACACCGTTTCCATGATCCGCATCGCCGCGCTCATCGCCCGAAAAGCGCCGCCAGATAATTGCTCCTTCATCAAAGTGCCTCCTTGCGCAACGCCACCGGTTGCGGTATACTGTATCCTGAATAGAACAATTTGTTCATTATCATTATTCTAGGCACGTGCGAGGGCAAAAGCAAGGCACAATCGCGGCGGATCGTTTGCTACGGAACAGAACGCTGGCTCTGTTCGGAAGGGCGGATGAAGCGGATGCAGATGAACAAACCGGATCGCAGAATTGAAAAAACAAAGCAGGCGGTCTTTCATGCCCTGGCGGACCTGTTGCAGGAGAAGATGTACGCGAGCCTGACGATACAGGAGATCATTGACCGGGCGAATATTGGCAGGACCACCTTTTACGCGCACTTTCCGGCCAAGGACGATCTACTTGTCGCCTATATGGAGACGATCTTTGAATCCCTTCACCAGCGGCTCCCCGTGGGGTGCTCCCGGACGATGCCGCGGCGCGGCGCTTTCCTGTCACAGCATTATTCGAACACATGCAAGACAACCGGCGGCAGATCATGGGTCTGGTAAACGCCGGGCTGGAAGGCATCCTGTTCCAACGGCTCCAGGGGTATTGGCATGAGAAAATCGGGACGTATCTGGCGGAGGAATGGCCGGACCAAACAAAGCCGAAAGTGCCGGCCGAAATGCTGATTGACCACATGGTCGGCACGCTGGTTTCGCTGGCGAAGGGGCAAATGACAAGGAAAGCGCCGTACACGCCGGCGCAAATGGAACGCTACTATTGGGCGCTGATCTGGCCCAGCGTCGTTTCCATGTTCGATGAGAATGCGGAACCTGTCTCTTTTCCCGGGTAGCGCGGCTTCCGGGCGCACACACGACAAACGCAAGAACACGATTCCAGGGGATTATCAAAGGGCCGAAGCCCCTCAATTTCGATCCGGCATCGGCGGCTTTGCCGACGAACGGGCGAAAAGCCCTTGGGATTTTCTTCTTTGCCCGAAAATCGTGAGATTTTCAGCGAAGGGTGTTCCTTCCGGGGGCACGGAACCGAAGATTCCGGGCCATGAAAGGGACTTCGCCGGAAATCCCCTTCTCTGCGTTCTTCCAAACGCATGAACCGCAGTTCACGCGTTTGCCGTGCGGGCACACAGCCCGCGCCTTGACCCGCGCCCCGTCCGTTTGGTATAATCGCTCCATCCTTAACGAGATGGAGGCACACACCATGCCCATCCGCATTCCCAACGCGCTGCCGTCGGCCGATATCCTGGGCGGGGAGAACATCTTCGTCATGACGGAGCGGCGCGCCACCACACAGGACATCCGGCCGCTGAAAATCGCCATCTTCAACATCATGCCCACGAAGCTGACGACGGAGACGCAGCTTCTGCGCATGCTGTCCAACACGCCGCTGCAGGTGGACATCACGCTGCTGCACCCGTACACGTACCAGTGCGCGCACACGCCCGCCGAGCACCTGGCGGCGTTCTACAAGACATTCCCGGATATCGAGCGTGAGAAATTCGACGGCCTCATCATCACCGGCGCGCCGGTGGAGCGCATCGAGTTTGACGATGTGCACTACTGGCGGGAGCTGACCGCGCTGATGGACTGGTCGCGCACGCACGTGTATTCCACGCTGCACATCTGCTGGGGCGCGCAGGCCGGGCTGTACCATCACTACGGCGTCCCTAAATACCCGATGGAAAAGAAGCTCTCCGGCGTGTTCCCGCACCACATATTAGGCCGGAATATCCCGCTGTTTCGCGGGTTTGACGATGTGTTCGACATGCCGCACTCCCGCTATACCGAGGTGCGGCGGGCGGACATCGCGGCTGTGCCCGCGCTGGACATCGTGTCGGAATCAGAGGAGGCGGGCGTGGCCATCGCCATGCTGCGCAGCGGGCGGCAGATCTTCGTCACCGGGCACGGCGAATACGACCCCGCCACCCTACGCGACGAGTACCTGCGCGACGCGGCCAAAGGCCTTGCGGACGTGGAAGTCCCCGCGCATTACTTTGAGCGCGACGACCCGGCGCGGCAGCCCGTGGTCCGCTGGCGCGCGCACGCAAGCCTGCTGTTCTCCAACTGGCTCAACTACTATGTCTATCAGGAGACGCCGTTCGATTTGGAAAAGATACAGTGCTGGCCGTAGGGAAGCGTCGGCAGAAGCGGGAAACAATGGGGAATTTGATACCACCAGTGGACGAGGATACCGTTCACTGGTGGTATGGCTTTTCGCTGGATGGCCGCGCGGAAGAATCTCATCGTCTGGGGACGGAATTGATTGAAAACATTTCCACCGTGAGGCGAAATGAAGGGATTCCCAAGGGGTGAAACCCCTTGGGCAGGGTCTGGGAACCGGAGTCGCATTCCGCCAGTGGCGGATACAAATGCGACGGAGGTTCGCTTGGATACAGAGTGCCGCTCGCGGCGCGACAATATCCAAGTGCCAGCGTCCCAGCGTTTCCTCACCACACATCCTCGTGCACAAACTCCGCGAGCGCCTTGCGCGGCCGCGCGCCGGGCGCTTCGTCCGCGTACCCCAGCGGCGTGAGCATCACAACCCGGTACGGGTCCGGAATCTTCAGCTCGCGCTTGATCGGCGCGTCCTCAAACCACCCGATCCAGCACGTCGCCAGCCCTTCGGCCTCGGCCGCCAGCACCAGGTGCTCGCCGGCGATGCCCGCGTCCACCAGATAGTATTCCTTGCCGTCCAGCGCGTCGACCTTCGTGGGGTCCATCGCCAACACGAGCAGCATCGGCAGCGTATGAAAATCCACGCCATGCGGATTTCCATGCAGCAGCTTGCCGAGCTGATCGATCTTGTACCGGTCGCGCACGACGATCACGTGCCACGCCTGCCGGTTCTTCCACGAGGGCGCGAGTTGCGCGGCCCCAAGGATGCGGTCCAGCGCCTCCTGCGGCACCGGATCAGGCTTGTAGGCGCGGACACTACGCCGCCGTTCGATCGCTTCGTATAGCTCCACTGCTTTCCCTCCGTTCATACACCATATACCACGCCACACCGGCGATGATGATCGCGCCGCCCAGAACGCTGATGAGGCTCGGCGCCTCACCCAGAAACACATAGACGAGCAGCGGCCCGGTGAACACCTCCGTCAGCATCAGCGCGGAGACGGTCGGGGCCTTGTAATAGCGCAGCGCGTGGTTCTGCATCGAGTGGCCGCCCAGCGTGCAGACGACCGCCAGCGCCACGGACGCGCCGATGCCCTGCGCGTTCATCCCGTCCGCCGGAACCCGGCCGATCAGCGCGTACAGCACCAGGCCGGCAAACGCGACCGTGTACGCGGTCAGCGTGTAGGGCAGCGTATCCACGTGTTTTCGCGCCGCGCGGCCACACAGCGTGTACGCGGCCTGCGTCACCGCCGCGATCAGCGCCATCACGATGCCCAGCGCCTGTGAGCCGCTCGTGCCGATGGTGCACACGCCCACGCCCACCGTGGCGATCAGGATGCCAAGCAGCGCCGCGCGCGGCGTTTTTTCATGCAGCAGCCAGGAGGAGCCGACCACCGTCATCAGCGAAAACGTGCTCCAGATGGACACGGCGACCACGGAGTCCGCATACCGCAGCGACATGGTCCACGTGGTGAAGTGAATGCCGAGCATCACCCCGGCCAGGACCGTCAGCGCCTTGTCGCGCGGGGACGCCTTCGAGAGCGTCTGCCACGTGGCGGGCTTCCGCAGGAGAAACACGAGCGTTCCCAAAAGCGCGATGCCCAGGCGCAGCACGTTGATCCAGGCGGGGTGCATGCCCGCGCTCATCGCCAGCTTGTTCAGAAGCGCCGAAAACGCGATGCCCGCCGCGCACAGGATCAGCGCGGCCGTGCCGGACTGCTTGTTGGTCATTGCCATGCGATCGATACCTTCCGTTCTTTTCGTAAAGGCAGTCTGTATGCTTTTACGCGTTTATGCGCTACAGTATACCATGAAGTATGAATAAACGGAACGGGCGGACGGCAAAATAAAACCGGAGCAGCGCATCCGCGCGTGCCCCGGCAGAGGAGATCCTATCGAACGATGAATGTATTACGCGCCCAGCGCGTTCTCCACGCAGCCTACGCGCTCGCTCAGCTCCGCGCAGAACCCGTCCAGCTCCTGGTGTCGGTCTTCGGCCGGCAGGCCCAGGAACTCCTTGACGCTCTGCACCAGCTCTTCGCAGGCCATCTTCAGCGGGGCCGGGTCCATCATGCCCGCGCGGCTGAGCAGCGTGTCCAGGCCGCGCAGCAGCCCCAGCAGCGCCGGGTCGCCGATGTTCTGGATGGATGATGTGATATTCTCGTGCAGGGGCTTGGCCTGCAGCATCTGCGCCGCGTAGGGGTCAAACACCGGGTCGCCGTCGGTCTCCATCTCCGCCATGATTTCGCGGACGAAGTCCGGACGGGTTTTCAGCACGCTGCGGTACTTGTTCTGGAAGCGGAGCATGTCCTTGCGGTCGCCCCTGGCCATGCTCTGCACGCAGGCGCGCACGGAGACGCCCTGCGCCCGCGCGGACAGCACTTCCCGCATCAGCGCGCGCACTTCGTCCGGCGTAAAGGTTTGAAACGGCGCGGCGTGCGGCACATTGTCCGCCTCCTCGCGCTTCAGGCTCGCATAATAAAAGTTGCGCACGCTGTTGGGCTTTCTGCCCAGCGTCTTGCCCACGCGCTCAAACACCCCGCGCAACGGCTCGCCGTTTCCGCCCGCCATATGAACCGCGTCACGAAGTTTGGAAATCTCTACGTCCTGCCATCCGCCACGGCCCGTTCTTGCGATGTTTTCCATTCTGCCTACCCTCCACGTGTCTTGATGATATATAGTATGCGCAGGGTCATCGGCGATTATGACACCCGAATCAATTTTTTTGATAAATTCCGTATAGACGGTTGCGCGCGGGACCCTCTTGCGCTATACTGAAACAAGACCAAATGAAGGAGGCCCAGATTTTGAATTCATACGCACAACGAATCCTCGCTGAAATGGAGCAAAAAAACGCACACGAACCGGAGTTTTTGCAAGCAGCACAGGAAATACTTGCATCTCTGTCTCCCTACCTGGACCGCCATCCCGAGTGTGAGGCAAACGGCCTCCTGGAGCGGTTTACGGAACCTGAGCGCGCGATCATCTTCCGCGTGCCGTGGGTGGACGATCAGGGCAAGGTGCGCGTGAACCGCGGCTACCGCGTGCAGCATTCCAGCGCCATCGGCCCGTACAAGGGCGGCCTGCGCCTGCACCCGACCGTGAATCTGAGCATTATCAAGTTCCTCGCCTTTGAGCAGGTGCTGAAAAACGCGCTGACCACGCTGCCCATCGGCGGCGGCAAGGGCGGCAGCGACTTTGACCCCAAAGGCAAGAGCGATCACGAGATCATGCGCTTCTGCCAGAGCTTCATGACGGAGCTGTACCGCCACATCGGCGCGGACACGGACGTGCCCGCCGGGGACATCGGCGTGGGCGCGCGGGAGATCGGCTTCCTGTACGGCCAGTACAAGCGCATTACGGGCTTGTACGAGGGCGTGCTGACCGGCAAGGGCCTTGGCTACGGCGGCTCGCTGGCGCGCAAGGAGGCCACCGGCTACGGCCTGTGCTACCTGATGAACGAAATGCTCGCCGCGCACGGCAAGAGCTTTGCGGGCCAGCGCGTCGTGGTCAGCGGGTCCGGCAACGTGGCGGTGTACGCGGCCGAAAAAGCGACCGAGCTGGGCGCGACGGTCGTGGCGATGAGCGACTCGGGCGGCTACATCGTGGACGACAAGGGCGTGGACCTCGCGGCAATCAAAGAAATCAAAGAGGTACAGCGCGGGCGCATCAAGGAATATGTGGCCGCGCATCCCGGCACGACGTACACAGAAGGCGCCAAAGGCATCTGGACCGTGCCGTGCGCCATTGCCCTGCCGTGCGCCACACAGAACGAGTTGGACGTGAATGGCGCGAAGGCGCTGATCGCCAGCGGCTGTGCCGCCGTGGGCGAGGGCGCGAACATGCCCGCCACACAGGAGGCCACGGAGTTGTTCCTGGAAAAGGGCGTGCTGTTCGCGCCGGGCAAGGCGGCCAACGCGGGCGGCGTGGCCGTGTCCGCGCTGGAGATGAGCCAGAACAGCCAGCGGCTGCACTGGTCGTTTGAAGAGGTTGACAGCCATCTGAAGGGCATCATGAAGAGCATTTTCGCGCAGGTGCAGGCCGCCGCCGGGGAGTGCGGCGCACCGGGGAATTACATCGTCGGCGCGAACATCGCCGGGTTCAAGGTGGTTTCCGAGGCGATGCTCGCCCAGGGCGTTGTATAATTATTTGCTGGATTAAGGGAGAATCGTCATGCAGTACCGTACATTGGGTAAAACCGGCCTTTCGGCCAGTGTCGTGGGGTTTGGGTGCGAGCACTTGCAGGGCAAGGACAGCGCGCTGGTGGCGCGCACGGTGGACGCGGCGCTGGACCACGGGATCAACATCTTCGACGTGTTCATGTCCGAGCCGAACGTCCGGACGGACCTGGGCAACGCCCTGAAGGGCAAGCGGGACAAGGTGCTGCTGCAGGGGCACATCGGCGCGGCCTGGCTGGACGGCCAGTATGCCCGCACGCGTGACCCAGAGCACTACCGCCATTTCTTCGAGGACTTCATGGCGCGCCTGCAGACCGACTACGTGGACATCGGCATGCTGCACTTTGTGGATACGCAGCCGGACTTTGACGCCGTGCTGTCCAGCGGCATGATCGAGTACGCGCAAGACCTGAAGGCAAAGGGCGCCATCCGCGCCGTCGGCGTCAGCTCGCACGACCCAATCATCGCGCAGAAGCTCGTGGAGACGGGCAAGATCGACGTGCTGATGTTCTCCATCAACCCGGCGTACGACATCCTGCCCGCGGACGCGGACATCGACGCGCTGTTCAAGCCCGAATCCTACCAGAGCCAGACCGCCTTCACCATCACGCCGGACCGCCAGAAGCTGTACCAGACCGCAGAGGCCATGGGCGTGGGCATCACGGTGATGAAGGCGCTGGGCGCGGGCGCGCTGCTGGACGCGCGCACATCGCCCTTTGGCGCGGCGCTGACGGTGACGCAGTGCATCCATTACGCGCTGACCCGGCCCGCTGTGGCCAGCGTGATGGTCGGCTGCAAGACGCCGGAGGAGATTGAACAGGCGGCCGCTTACGCGGCGGCGGACGACAAGGCGCGCGACTACGCGCCCGTGCTGGCCGGCGCGCCGAAGTTCTCCCTGACCGGGCGGTGCATGTACTGCAACCACTGCCTGCCGTGCCCGTCCGAGATCGACATCGCGCAGGTGAACAAGTACCTGGACCTGGCGGAGCTGTCCGGCAGCGTGCCGGAAAGCGTGTGTGCCCATTACAAGGCGCTGGCGCATGACGCGTCCGACTGCATCCAGTGCGGCCAGTGCGAGGCGAACTGCCCGTTCGGCGTGCCGGTCATGGAGAAGATGGAGCGCGCGCGGAAGGTGTTTGGGTGAAAGCTGCGAGGGAATGTATGGTACATGGCACCCCCATTTTCTATGAGGAATACGGCAGCGGGGTGCCCCTGCTCTGCATCCACGGTTTCCCCGAGGATCACAGGGTGCTGAGCGGCTGTATAGAACCAATTCTCGGCGCGAAGGCCGGCGTGCGGCGCATCTACATTGATTTGCCGGGAATGGGCGCGTCGCCGGTCAACCCATTGATTCAGAGTGCCGATAACATGCTAGACGCGGTTGCCGCGTTTGCCGATCAGGTGATTGGAAACCGCGCGTTCCTGCTGTTTGGGCAGTCATACGGCGCGTATCTTTCGTTGGGCCTGGCGTTCCGGTCTATTCGGCCGGTCGCCGGCCTTTTTTTGCTTTGCCCCTGCACCGTTGCGGACCGAACGGCGCGCGATCTGCCCGCGCGAACGATCGTGAAGCGGGAGAGCGTTGCCGTTCCGCGCCAGGAAGAGGACGCCTTCGCGGACTTCTTGCGCTATGCCGCAATCGCCACGGAAGAAACATGGACTCGCTACAAGGCGGAGGTGCTGCCGGGCTTGGCATGCGCGAATGGCGGCTTTGTTACCGCGTATCAGGGGGGCGGGTATGGCTTTTCGTTTGAGAACGAGCTAAGAAGCACGCTTCGCTTTGATGGCCCCGCGCATTTCCTGACCGGGGCCATGGACGATTGCGTCGGGTATGCGGACGCGTACAAGCTGCTGCATGGGTTTTCCCGGGGTTCCTTTACCATCGTGGAGGGAGCGGGTCACAACCTGCAAATAGAGTATCCGCATTATTTTGACTTTGTTTTTCGGGATTGGATGGACAGATCGCGGCGTATGGGATAGCGCAACGAAAACCGGCTGAAAGCGCAATGGTTTCAGCCGGTTTTTCAAAGCTGCGCCGCCATCAAAGAAGCGATTTCTCTTTCCGGGCAGGAGGTAAGGATTCCTTGCGGAATCCTCTGATGGCGGCCGATTTTTCAAATCAGCGCCGCCGTCGATATCAAAACGCCAGCTATTCTCTTGTATTCTGAGAGTGGCTGTTGTAAAATACTTCCAGTGGAATTCATGATAAGTGCGAAGAGTGTCAATGCACGGTCTTTTTCTACACTACAAGAAAAGAGCGCGGGAGAAGTGGAATGTTTTATTATCTGGACAGCCATTCGCTTTTGCAGCCTTTTTTGGAAACCAGCGGTCTGGTTCGCTTGCTCAATACCTACGGTGTTACGCTGTTTCAAAGCTATTTCTACGTGATGCTCGCTTTTTTTATCTACAGCATCGTCCTTTCCCGGCTATACACCAAAAAGATCAAAGTCGTGCGCTACGCGCTGTCGTCCGTCTTGCTCGGCGTGCTGACGATGGGCGTTGTGTTTGGGCTGTCCACCCTACGGGTCAAATGGGATTGCCCATTTCATTTCGAGGATCTGTTTGTCATCTATCCGCCGTATTTCATCGTGTTTCACTACCTGGTCTGCGCGTATATTCTCAAAATCGACAAGAGCCTGAGCCTGAACACGTCGGTGAAGATCTACATTGTCACATCCATCAACGTCGTGCAGTATTATTGGGTGGAGGCGCTATACTTCCGGATGCTTTCTAGCGACCTGACCTATATAATGTTTATCATGCTCCTGGCCAACACGACCATGGCCGTTTTCAATATCGCCATGGTGGCGGTGCTGTCGCGCCTGATCCAGAAAAAGAAGCTGTGGCGGGACGCGTATAGCCTGAAGCAGACCACGCCGAACGTCTCTGGGCGGCTCATGAAGTACACGGCCGACGCGGTCATTCTGTATGTGCTCAACGCGGCGGGCATCCAGATGGCGAAGCGGACCAATGACATTGTGCTCATTCAGGTGATTTTCATCTCTATCATCCTGATAAATTTGCTACAATTATATATTAGTTATATGCGAGATGTTCGGAAAGCCGACCGGATCAACATCGCCAACCAGGCGCTGCACATCCGCTCGCTGATGGAGTCGGTCGATGGCTTCCGGACGATCAAGCACGACATGAACAACATGATGCAGGTCTATGGCGGGTATATTCAGGCGAACGACTGGAAGAGCCTGCGGAAGCACCACGCCACCCTCTTTCAGGAGACCCGCCTCGCCGGCGATTTGCTGACGCTGAACATCGGGTTTGAGCGCAACCCGGCGCTGTACACCCTGCTGAATACAAAGATCGCGGACGCGCATGACAAGAACGTGTACGTCAGCGCGACGATCAACGCGGACGCGGGCGAAATCGCGATGGAGCCGCTCGACCTGACACGGATTGTCGGCATTTTGCTGGACAACGCGATTGAGGAAACGATGCATACCAGCAGCAAAACAGTCACCTTTTCGCTGCAGAAAATCCGCAGCGGTAAAATGCTGCTGTCCATCTCCAATCCGACCGTGAACGATGTGAATGTCAAGCGTATACTGGATAAGGGCTATTCCTCCAAAGAGAATCACAGCGGCCTGGGCCTTCATACGCTATGGAATCTTGTCAACCGCACGCCGGGATGCAGGCTGAACATCGCATATTTGGACCGGGCGATCACATTCTATCTGGAACTCCCCATCAGGAAGGGGAATGAAAATGAAGGCGAGGGACAATAAAGCGTGTCCAAAAAGTGGTTTTCTTTCCTAGGCAACAGAAAAAGCAAGCGATCTGAACCGGAACAGGCGAACGAGGCCGCGCGGGAAGCGGCGGAACAGGGCGACACCCGTCCAGCCCGGAACTGCGAAGGCCTCCGCATCCTGACGGTTGAAGACGCGGGGGAGTTGCAGGAGATCATGACCTCGTATTTGGAAAAGCAGGGCGCGGCCGTGACCTGCGCCGAAAACGGGCGCGCCGGCCTGCGGCGCTATCTTGACGCGCCGGATGGGTTTGACATCATCATCCTGGACATTGAAATGCCGGTCATGAACGGGTATGAGGCGGCGAAGGGCATTCGCGGCTCCGGCACACGGACGGCAAACGGCATCCCGATCATCGCGATCTCCGGCAATACGCTAGTGGACGGCGAAGCGCCGCTGTTTGACTTTCTTCTGAAAAAACCGTTTGAGATGCAGCAGCTAACTTCCGCAATCCTCTATGTCCTGAGTCCGCCCTTGTGACGCGGCGGCGCGCGGCAAACGGCAAGGGCTTCGTCACGGCCAGGATATATCGAAGCGGTAAGGATTCCTTGCGAAATCCCCTTATGGCGCCCGACTCTTCGAATGCGCGCCGCCGCCTATTGAGGAAGGGACTGCCGCCGCGGCGACAGTCCCCTCACTTTGCGCGAATGGCTCGTCCTCACTCAAACGTCAGCGCGCACGCCCGCATCAGCTCGATGATCTCAATCTTCTGCGGGCAGCGGCCTTCGCACACGCCGCAGGCAATGCAGTCGGACGCCTTGCCCTTCTCGCGCGTGAGGAACGCGTAGTGCCCCTTGTCCGTGTTGCCGTACACGCGCCGCCCGTTGTCCGTGCGGATAATCTGGGAAATCGGGATGTTCTGTGGGCAGTTTTCCATGCAGTAGCGGCAGTCGGTGCACGGCGTCGTCGGGATGGCCGCCATGATCGCCTTCGCCTTCTCAATCGCCTGATAATCGGCCGCCGTCATCTTTTCAAAGCCGGAAATGGTCCGCACGTTGTCCCGGACCTGCTCCAGGGTGGACATGCCGCTGAGCACCGTGACGACGCCCTCCAGCGAGGCGGCGTACCGCATGGCCCAGGACGCGGGCGACGAGCCCGGACGTGCCGCTTCCAGCGCGGCGCGGGCGTCCGCGTTCAGCGTGGCGAGCGCGCCGCCCTTGACTGGCTCCATGATGATCACGGATTTGCCGTGCTTGCGCGCGACCTCGTAGCACTTGCGCGACTGGATCTTCGGGTCGTCCCAGTCCGCGTAGTTGATCTGAAGCTGCACAAACTCCATCTCCGGGTGCTTCGTCAGCACGTCGTCCAGCACGTCGGCGGTGTCGTGGAACGAAAAGCCGATGTGCCGCGCGAGGCCCTCGGCCTTCTTTTGCCGCGCGAAGGCCCAGCCGTCCATCGCGTCGATCGTCTTGACCGACTGGGCGCCCAGGCTATGGAGCAGGTAAAAATCAAAGTATCCTGCGCCCGTGCGCTCAAGCTGCGTGGAGAACAGGCGCTCCATGTCCGCCTTTTCCTTCAGGTGCCACGGCGGCAGCTTGGTCGCCAGCAGGAATTTCTCGCGCGGGTGCCGCTCCACCACCGTGCGGCGGATCGCCAGTTCGCTGCGCTCGTTCATATACCCGTAGGCGGCGTCGAAATAGGTGAAACCGCCGTCCAGGAACGCGTCCACCATCCGCTCAAGCTGCGCGTAGTCGATCTCGTTGTTGGGGTCCGTGGGCAACCGCATAAAGCCGAAGCCGAGCTTTGGCACGTTCGCGCCAAGCCAGTTTTCCATTCGTTCGTACACTCCCTCGTTCTGGATTTGTTCTATCGATCAACGGCGGCTCGCGGGCCGCCCAAGATCCTCGGTGGCGGCGCTTACCGGCCCAGCAGCGCCCTGCCCGCGTCGTTCCAATAGCCGTCCAGCGCGGCATACGGAATGGTGGCCGATTGCGCGCCGGACGCGTAGGGCGCCACGTCGTATTCGTTGAAGAACACGGTCAGACCGTCCCCGGCCAGCACCGCCTGCTCCAGGGGCCACGCGCGAACAGCCTCCTCATAGTCGTCAAAGAAGTAATTCTCCGCCGCCATGCCGCTGTCCGCCATCTCCTTCAGCAGCAGGTCCGCGACGTGGGCGTGGAACGCGTCGGTGTCGTCCACGAGGGCTTCCAGGTACACGGGGTCGCCGGTTTTCAGGTCAAAATGCTGCACCGCGCCCCAGTGCCCCGGGTGCGCCCCGCCCGTGTAGGCGGAAAGCTGGTAAAAGACGCTGAAGAGGCGGTCGGTGTGGAGCGGAGATTCCGCGCGCACTGTCAGATCATAGTGATACTTGGAAAAGTCGAACCACTCGGCCCCTTGCTTGAAATCGCTCAGCGCGGATTCGCACACGGCGTCATACCCGCCCTCCAGGCGGATATAGTCCTGGATGGCGCGGTTCACACGGTCCATCACGGCGGTATCGGCCAGGCCGACAATCTGCGGGAATTCGGCGTCCAGCACAGCAATCGTCACGCCGTCCTCCACAAGCTCGTCCCCGCCCGTGTCCGTAATCACCTGATACCCTTCCGCAAAGGCCGTAGCGGCACTGAATAGCAGCGCGAACGCGATCAGAAAGGCGAATGGCTTTTTCATAATCGATACCCTCCTCATTTTCATCAATGTTTTCTGCGTTTCAGTCTATCGCGGGGCTTTTGCGATCATGCGGGGGCGACGGCTTTGGGTTACATTTTGAGCAAAGCCCGCCGCGCCTTGTAATCCGGCATCGTCCGCTCAATCATCTGGTAGAACGCCTTGCCGTGGTCCTTGTGTATAATGTGCGCCAGCTCGTGCACCACCACGTAGTCGATCGCCTCAGCCGGGTAGGCCATCAGCCGGAAGGAGAAGCACAGGCTGTTTTTGCCGCTGCAGCTCCCGTGGCGGGTTTTGGCGGATGTGACGCGAAAACCCGTGGGCGTGACGCCCATGATCCGCGCGAAGTACGCCACACGGCCCGGGAGATACGCCTTCGCCTGCCTGCGCAGCGCCTCCGCCTCCGCCTCCGTGGGCTCGGGGTGCGCGAGGGCGCGGCACCGCTGTTTTTCCAGGTGCGCCTCGATCCAGTCCTCATGCTGCGCAAGAAACCGTTCGATGTCGCGGCGCGCCATGCGCGCGGGGGCGCGAACGACGATCTCCAGATCGCCTGTGACCGAAAGGGCCAGCGTTTTGCGGTTGCTGCGGATGAAGGTGTACGGCCGGTTCATACGCGATCTCCATTCGGGGTGGCGGTTTGTTGATGATCCACAGGCACGCAACCGAAGATTGCGGGCCATGGCAAGGATTTTGCAAGAAATCCTTACCAAATGTATTATACCATGTCATGACGCCCGGAACAAGCGAGGAGCGCCCCGGACGCGCCCACAAAATAAGACGATTCCATAATATTTCTTTCGCCGAAAGACCGCCGGAATGCATCATAAAACTACGAGCCTGTGGAAAACATAGCAATATGCGCAATATATGACGGAGATTGGCGGTATTCATATGGAAAAAGATGGACAAATTTGGAAAGAGGGTTGCTTGCATTTCCTGGTACTGCTGGTATATAATAGGGGACGAGAATGGGATAGATGTCCATGTCGGATGAGGAGGGGCTTCTGGTGAGAAATGCCCGCGCGAAAGCCAATGTCCTGTCAAGCATAGTCCTGCTGTTGTTGCTGTGTATTTCCCTCGCGCTGAGCAGCGCGATGGCGGACGGGGTCATGCCCCTGATGCCGGCACCGCCGACGACGCCGGTCTATTGGCAGTTGACAGCCATTCAGCACGAGCCTGCCGTCACCCCGGCCAGCGGGTTTACGGTGGATTACCAGATGGAAGGCATCCCCGGTGACCTCTCCGATGGTCTGATGCTCGAATCCATACAAGAGACGGACGCGGGCGAATCCGCCGTCACGCTGACCATCGCCAAGGGCGACGCCGTGATGGAGCATCGCTACGCGTGGACGCCGCTGCCCATTTACCTGGAGCCCGGCGTCGCCTACCCCGTCACCGTCACCGGGACGGAAGCCAGCGCGAACGGGTCGCGCGGGTCGCTCTTTGCCGTGCATGTGCAGGGCAAGCAGCTTTCGCGCATCAGCGCGAACGGCTATACCGGCCACGATACCAGCGTCACCTTTGATCTTTCCACCGACTCCGTCTACATCGACGGGAGCCTGGTGGTTTCCTTCGTGCTGCGCGATTCCAACGACATGATCCGCCTGCGCACCGTGTATACCTACACCATGTCGGACGGCGCGAAGCCCATGCCCACGCCGTTCGCCGGCTTTGTGGCCCTTCCGGTGCCGGATGGCGTCGTGCCCGCGCACTACGACGCGGTTCCGGGCAAGGACGGCCTGTGGACCGTGACGACCGCGCCGGACGAGTACCGCGCGTACGGCTCCATGAGCGGCAGCGACGGCATGTTCTTCCCCGCGGACGCGAACGGCCGCGTGGTGATGGACGCCCCGCGCGTGGACCCGGCGGCAGATTTCTCCCGGTTTGTGCAGGGCTTTGTGCCGGTCACGCCGGAGTCCGTCCCCGCGCAGTATCCCATCGCCGAGGACAGCCTGTACGGCTTCATCACGCGCGACGGGGAGGAAGTGCTGCGCGCGTATGGCCGCGTGGACGGCGGCGAGCCCGCGTTCTACCCCGTGGATGAAACGGGTGCAGTGACCGAAGGGGCCGCGCCGGTAAGTCCGGCGGAGGATTTTGAGACATACGTCCGGGGATTCGGCGTGGCGGCTCCTTCCGGGGTGCCCGCGCCGTACGCCCCGGTTTCGGAGTCCGTGTACGCGTTCACCGGCCGCGACGGCGAGACCCGCTACCGCACGTATGGCCGCATGGACGGCGCGGAACCCGCCTTCTACCCGGCGGACGCGCACGGCGCTGTGGCGGAGGGCGCGAAGCCCGTCACGCCCCAGGAGGATTTTGACGCGTACATCAAGGGCTTTGACCCGCTGACGCTGATCCAGCCGCCGGCATTCTACCGCGCGCTGGGCGAGGGCTTCTACACCGTGGACGACCGGGACGGCAACCCCGTCTACCGCGTGTACGGCGTGCTGGACGGCCAGGCCCCGGCGTTCTATCCGGCGGACGCGGAAGGCAACATCGTGGAAGGCGCGGCGTCCGTACAGCCGGATGACGACTTCACCGCGTATGTGGCCGGCTTCACCCCAACGGAGATGCCGGACCCGCCGACATACTACGACGACACCGACGTGCCCGACGTGTGGTCCTTCGGGGATATCCACGGGCAGACGCAGTACCGTGCCTACGGTTCGCTGAACCGGGGAGAGCCGTCGTTCTACCCGTCCGACGCGCAGGGCGCGGTCAGCGTGGACGCGCTGCCGGTCAACCCGGCGTCCGATCTGGCGAGCATGCCGCCGCCTTCGTTCGCGCCGCAAACGCCGGCTATGGTTCCGGAGCATTACACTGCGGTGGAAGGCACAGAGGGTCTGTACACCTTCGACGACCGGGACGGCAACCCCGTCTACCGCTCCTATGGCGCGTACGGCAAGGCCGATCCCCACTTCTACCCTGCCGACGAGACGGGCACCCCGCCGGACGACGCGGACCCGGCCGATCCCGAGCAAGATTACACCGATTACTTCGAGGGCTTTGAGCCCAAGGCGCTGGCGGACCAGTGGCCGTCGCACTATGAGCCCGTGGCGGAAACCGAGAGCATCTTCACGTTCACGGACAAGTACGGCCAGCCGGTGTACCGCATCTATGGTTCGGTCAACCGGGGCGAGCCCGCATTCTACCCGTCGGATGAGTGGGGGAACGTGGAATCCATGACGCCCGTCGAGCCGAACGATGACATCGCCCTGTTGCCCACGCCATATGCGGGCAGCGTAGTGATCCCGGGCGTCACCGCGAAAGCGGGCGCCACGCCGGTTGTGCGCACGGTGGACGCCTGGGCCAAGGAAGAAACCCCTGCGCCCACGGACTACTCGGGCAATGTGCTGCCGTCGGGCACGCCGCCCCAGGGCGGCCCCACGCCGGTCACGCGTGCGTACACCCCCACGCCCACGAACTATGTCGGGCAAGTCGTGCCGTCAGGCACGCCGGAGCAGGGTGCTTCCACGCCGGTTGCGCAGTCGATCACCCCCTCGCCCACGGAATATGTTGCGAACGTCGTGCCATCGGGCACGCCGGTACAGGGCGTCTCCACACCGGTCGCGCAGGCGTTTACCCCCGGCCCAAGCGCCACGGCTGAAACGCTGCCGACGTCCTACTTCTCTACCACGAACCCCGCCGCGACGGGCGACACTGGCGAAGCGGTGACCGTGGTCAGCCGTGTGGACGATTGGAAGGCCACCCAACCCGTGGACGCACAGCCCGTGGAAACGGAGCGCGCGGCGACGAAGAACCCCACGCAGGGCACGACGCCGACACAGGGAGCGACGCCGACGCAGGCGCTGACGGCGAGCCCGACCGCGCAGCAAACGGCGGCCGGGACCCCTGCCGCGACGGAGCAAGCGCCCACGCCCACCGAGAGCATCACCGAGCAGCCCACGACAACGCCGACCGAGACCGCCGTGGCGACGCCCACTGTCGCGCCCGAGGAAACCGGCGGCGGCAAAACCTATTGGTGGATCGCGTTTGTGGTGGCCGGGCTGGCCGCGATTGGCGGCGGCGGGTATGCCGCGTTTGGTAAGCGGAAGAAGTAACGAGAGGTAGGGATTCCTGGCGGAATCCCCTTATGGCGTCCGATTCTCCGAATCCGCGCCGCCGTCGTAGAAACCATCGTGGCCGTCGCGCGTTATGCGGGGCGGCTACGTTTTTTTGTCGAAAGGCAAGAAGGAGCGTATGCGTGTGATGAAAAAGGATTTTTCCGCGAGGCCCGAAAAAATGACCGAGCCATGGTGCACCTGGCAAGGATTCCTGACGGCCATGCCTTCCCTGGTATTCATGGTGACGGGGTGGAAAGCGAATGGGAAGGAAAACGCCTGTCTGCAATCCTGGGCCGCCTTTGTGGGCGGCGGGAAGGACGAGTTTGTCTGCATTCTGGGCGCAGTCCCAAAAGGCGGGCACATGTATCAATCGCTGAAGGAAACCGGCGTTTGCGTGCTGAACTTCCCGTCCTATGATCTGTATGACCGCTGCATCAAGACGATTGGGCATAACGAATTTGAGACGGATGAAATCACCGCCGCCGGCCTGACGGTGGAAAGCGCCGTGATGGTCAACGCGCCGCGCATCAAGGAGTGCTTTCTCAACATCGAGTGCGAGTATTTATGGGAACATGAGCTTTTTGAGAACATTGGCATCTATGGGAATCACGACGTGACGGTCGCGCTGAAAGCCGTCGGCATCAGCATGGACGGCGACCGCTACGACCAAAGCAAGCTGGGCAGGTACGGAAAGACCGGGTATTTGTATCAAATCGACAATCCGACCAACCCGGATACGGGGGAGCGAACGGCGGAGATTGTGGCCGGAACACTGGAGATCAGCGATTCGGTTCCGTGGATTACGAAATAGACGGGCAGATCGCTATTTTAACGGTTTTCGCGTGACAAGCTTCCGGTTTGTTTCGTCGCAAACGGTAAACCCGAATTTCTCGTACATGGCGGCATACCCCCAAAAGTCCTCGGATTTGGCGGTGACCTCCTTGTCTGGATGCGCTTCCATGAAGTCAAAGCCATCCTCGGTCGCGTCCTGGCAAACGCGCGCCCAAAGAAGCGACGCAATGCCTTGACGGTGCATTTTTAGGGCGATTGCAAAACAAAAACGGACTTTACCCTGATCTCCGGGGCGGATTCTTTCGTGGGAAGGAAACCCTTGCGCTTCCCGTTCATTCCCCGCCAGCCCCCACACCGCAGACAATCCGCTTTCGTGTTGGCGTTGCACCAGCCCACGGCCTCATCATCGCGATACGCGAGATAGCCCTGTATCTCGTTCCCTGACGGCGGCGCGGATTCGGAAGAATCAGGCGCCATAAGAGGATTTCGCCAGAAATCCTTATCTCGACGGCGGCGCGGATTCGGAAGAATCGGGCGCCATAAGAGGATTTCGCCAGAAATCCTTACCTCTTGACGCATTGAACGGCGTACGCCCGTCTCGTCGCTTTCGTGCTGAAATCCTTCCCCTCGCAGTCGTCATTGCACCAATAGACACAATAGCATTTGACATGATGCCGCTTTTCGTTATGCGTTGCACCGCCCCAAAAGCGGACATAATCCTCCGCAAGATCGGGGGTCAGTTTGTGGATCTCCCTCTTCATGGATTCACCCGCGCCACCGTCTCGCCCTCCAGTAGCGTGCCGGTCACCACGTCCGGCTTCTCCTGCGGCGCGGCCCCGTGCTCAATGCGCTCGATCAGCCGTACGGCTGCCAGCCGGCCGAGTTCCTCGCCGTCCTGACGCAGCGTGGTCAGGCGCGGGCGGATATTCTGGATGATCGGAATGCCGTCATACCCGGCGATGGAGATGTCCTCTGGAATGCGCAGGCCCGCGCTCTTGATCGCTTCAATGCCGCCCAGCGCGGAGTAATCGTCCGGCACCAGGATGCACGTGGGCCGGTCCGGCAGGGCCAGGAGCTGCCGCACGGCGTCAAAGCAGTGCGCGGCGTCATGATAGTGTCCGGCGACGATGTATTCCTCGGGCTGGGATAGGCCCGCTTCCCGCATGCACGTGAAAAACGCGTTCAGCCGCACGGTCGTCACGGCCGCGCCGGTGCCGTGCACGATCGCGATGCGGCGGTGCCCCATGGACAGAATGTAGCGCAGCAGGGCGCGCATCCCCGCTTCGTTGTCGCTGAAGATGCAGTGCCGCCCCGGGAACGGGTGGTCGATCGTCACCAGCGGCAGGGGGTCCGCCGCCAGCTCGATGATCTGCGGGTGCTCGAAATACTCACACATCACGCAGGTGCCGTCCACATTGCGGTAGCGGCAGTGGTTCAAATACGAGAGCTTGCGGCTGCCGGTGTTCCGGCCAATGAGCGTGATGTCGTAGCCCAGGTCATCGGCTTGCTTGCGAAAGCCGTTGAGAATGAGGATGAAGAACGAGTGCAGCAGCGTATCGCGCATCTCGCCATCCAGCACGACGCCGAGGTTGTACGTGTGGTTGGTTTTGAGACCCCGCGCCAGCGCGTTTGGGAAATAGCCCATCTCCTGGGCCATTTTCAGCACGCGCTGGCGCGTTTCCTCGCTGACGTCCGGATAGTTGTTCAGCGCCTTGGACACCGCGGAGGTGGATAGGCCGCAGCGCCTGGAAAGCTCCCGGATGGTTACGCTCATGTCATCTCCCTCGCCAAACGGTCGGAAATCAGATTACAGCTTGGACGCGGCGGCCTCATCCAGCACGACGGTGACGTTCGGGTGGAATTGCAGGATGCTGGCCGGGACTTCCGGCGTGACCGGACCCTTCAGCGCCTTCGCGGTGATGTCCGCCTTGTCCGCGCCGCTGATGACCAGCACGATTTTCCGCGCGCGCATGATGGTGCCGATGCCCATCGACAGCGCCCGTTTGGGCACGTCATCCGCGGAGGCGAAGAAGCGCCGGTTGGCCTCGATGGTGCGCGGGGTCAGCGTGACGCAGTGCGTCGCCGTGGGGAACTCCGCGCCGGGCTCGTTGAAGCCGATGTGGCCGTTGTGACCGATGCCCAGGAGCTGCATGTCAATGCCGCCCGCCGCCTCGATCTCCGCCTCATACCGGGCGCATTCGGCGTCCACGTCCGCCGCGTTGCCGTTGGGCAGGCGATAGTTCTGCGCCTGAATATTGACCTTGGAAAATAGGTTTTCCTTCATGAAGCGAAAATAGCTCTGCGCGTGGTCCGGATCCATGCCCACGTACTCGTCCAGATTGAACGTGCGCACCGCGGCAAAGCTCAGCGCGCCGCGCTTACACAGCCCCGCCAGTGCGGCGTAGGTGGGAATCGGCGTGGAGCCGGTGGCGAACCCCAGCACGCTGTTCGGCTTCCTCAGTATTTGCGCGGCAAACAGGCTGGCAGCCGCCTCGCCCTGTGCCTCAAGATTTTTGCATACGACGATGTTCATCCGTGTGCCTCCTCTGATCGACATATTCCGCCCTTCATTGTACCACTGGGCGGACGGCGTGTAAAGGCGCACCTCTTCAGCCAACCTGGCAATTTCAATTAAGCGGAAGCAAGCAAAGCGAGAGCGAAGGAATCATCAATGGCAGCCATTTCGCGTTTTCTGTTGACACTGGCCATCCGAGAGGAATCAGCCAAAATGGCGGCCAGGGCGAACTTGCGCAAGAAGGACAAGTTTTGCGCGGCATTGGGTTCATGCAATAGGGAAGCATCTTCGTGGAATGAGACATCCAAGGACCAATGGAGACAATTTTCAAGGCTCCAATGGTTGCGCACAAGACGATGGAAGGTAGCGGAATCGGCTTGGAGGCTACTGATAAAAAACGCCTGGTCCTGGCTGGTATTTTCACCGCGAATGCACGTGCGTTCCACACGGATGAAGGTATGGATGTTGATGTCGCCCATGTTGCTCGCCCCTCGGATTGTCTTCCCATCAAAATTGATGTGCTTCCCCGGACAACTGCCAATGTAACTGCTCTTTTTTCTTGCTCATACCCCCTTTCTTCGACACGCTTTCTTTGCTAAATGAAATCGCCCTGGGTTTTTCGCCGGCGCTTCTTGACATGCCGACGGAAGTTGCCCATACTGGGACAAAGGAAGGCGGGATTTCTGGCGAAATCCCTCTACGGCGCCCGATTTTTAAATCAGCACCGCCGTCAAGGAGGGCGAAGCATGCGGAACACATCGCAGCCGGGGCGCGGAAGGATTCTGTGGGCATTCGGCCTCCTGATCCTGATCATCGCCGCCGCACTGGTCCTTTTCACCGTCGCGTTCCGGCGATACACGGACCCCTACCACGAAAAGGTGGCCGCCGCCGGGTTCACCGAAAAGCGCGCGCAAGTCGGCGACATTGTTTTTAACTATGCCGAAGGGCCGGACAACGGCCCGGCCCTGCTCCTGCTGCACGCCCAGCACATGGATTGGTATAGCTACAGCCGGGTCCTGCCCGCCCTGTCCGCGTCCTTTCACGTGTTCGCCGTGGATTATCACGGCCATGGCAAAACGGTTGCCCCGCCGGAATCCATGTACGCGAACCGGATTGGCCGCGACCTTGTGACATTCATCGAGACCGTCATGCAGGAGCCCGCGTTCGTGTCCGGCAACTCGTCGGGGGGCGTCCTGACGGCATGGCTCGCCGCCAACGCCCCGGAATGGGTCAGGGCGATTGTCCTGGAGGACCCGGCGCTCTTTTCCAGCGAGTACCCCAGGGTGCTGGACACGATCGCGGACCGGTCTTTTGCCATTTGCCAGGACTTTATCCTAACGGGCGGGGAGGATTTCCCGCTCTACTGGATCGACCGCTGTCAGGATTTCTTCCGGAAGAATGTCGGGTTTAACGCGGCGCCGCTGCTGACGGCATCCGTCAAGGCGTATCGCGGCGCGAACCCCGGGGAGGCAGTCGAGATCAACTACCTCCCCACGATGGTCCGGCTGATGATGCGGGGCATGGGTTTCTATGACCCGCACTTCGGCGCGGCATTCCACGACGGGCGCTGGAACGCCGAATTTGATCACGCCGAGGCGCTGCCTCAAATCCAGTGCCCCGCGCTGCTATTGCAGGCGAACTACGAAATTCTGGAGGACGGAACGCTGAACGGGGCGATGGACCAAGAGGAGGCGAGCCGCGCGGTGTCCCTGATCCCGAACGCCGAATACCTACGAATCGATTCCGCGCACGTCATGCACCTGGATAAGCCGGAGCTATACACCCAAACCGTTACCGGCTTTTTCCTGGGCGAATGAAGCGCCGGGAAATCCTGTCAGGCCCGCGCCATCTCCTCCAGATACGCGCCGACCGCGGTGCCCAGCTTCAGACCGCTGCCGCACGCCTTCAGGGACCGTTCCACCGCGCCGATCATCTGCACCATGTCGTTGATGGTCACATTGCCCATGTGCCCGATCCGGAAAGCCTTGCCCGCGTAAGCGCCCAGCGCGCCCGCCACCACGACCCCCTCGTCCAGCATGGTGCGCCGGAAAGCCGCGTCGTCAATGCCGGCGGGATAGATCACGTTGCTGAGCGTGCACGCCTGGACGCCGGGCTTCGCGAGAATCCGCAGGCCGATCGCCTCCAAGCCCTTGCGCACGGCCGCCGCGTTTTTCGCGTGGCGCTCATACCGCGCTTTCAGCCCCTCCGCCTCGATGATCGCGGTGGCTTCCTTCATCGCCCAGACCAGGTTGATCGCGGGCGTGGCGAAATACTTGGCCGGGTCGTCCATGATCGGAATCCATTTTTCAAAATCGACATAATACTCCGGGATCATGCCGAGGGACTTGCGCCGCGCGAGCGCCTTTTCCCCGGCCCACAGCACGATCATCCCCGGGCAGACGCCGAACGCCTTTTGCGAGCCGGTGAACAGCACGTCGATGTTCATGCCGTCCACATCCTCGAATTCCCCGGCGGTGGCGGCAACGCCGTCCACAATGTACACCGTGTCCGGGTATTTCCGCATGACATGGCCGATCGCCTCCACCGGGGCGACAACGGCCGTGGACGTATCCACATGGCTGACGGTGACCGCGGCGTATTTCTTTTCCGACAGCTTTTTGTCGATCGCCTCCGGGGATATGCAATCGCCCCACTCCGCCGACAACACGTCAACCTGCAGCCCCTTGCGCTCGCAGATCTCGATGAAGCGGTCGCCGAAAAAGCCGTTGCTGACAATCAGGATGTTGTCGCCGCGTTTTGTGGTGTTGGCAATCGCCATTTCCATGGCCAGCGTGCCGGTGCCCGCGATGGGGAATGTTTTCCCCGAGCAGTTGAAGAGCCTGCCAAGATCCCGAATCAGCTCTTTGTAGTCATTGATAAACCGAGGATCGCCGAACGCCTGTATCTCCCTGCCCATCTGCTCCTGGATTGATTTGACGACAGGCGTCGGGCCGGGTATCATCACAAGCACCTTTTTTTCCATTTTACATCCCTGCTTCCTTTTTCTTTTCGTTTAAATAATGGCAAAGCCTTTCACTAGTTGAAATGTTCTACACTGCCGCGCTGTTTCCTTCCTAGGGCGTGTTTCAAAAGTAATAACGACTGAATAAAATAAAAAAACCAAAAGGATATTGGTGTCGAGATAGCGAATATACCCCCCAGAGGTGGAAAACAATGGCAGCAGCACCAAGGTGGTATGAGGTTACGGACGAGGAATGGCAGCGTCTCGAACGATATTTCGATCATACGCCCATCAAGAAGATGGGGCGTCCGCGCAATGATGACCGACAGATGCTCAATGGGATATTATGGATAGCGCGCAGTGGAGCATCGAGGCGGGATATTCCGGAGCGTTACGGTGCATGGAGCAGCGTATACCGGCGGTTCAAAGAATGGCAAGAATCCGGACTGTTCCGGCAAATCTTTGAGGAACTGGCAGAGGATGCGGATTTACAGGACGTGGGTCTGGACAGCACATACATCAAGGCTCACCAGGCAAGTGCGGGCGCAAAAAAGGGGACGCAGAAAATGTCCAAAACCAACAGATCGGGGTAAGCCGCGGTGGCCGGAGCACCAAGATTCACGCGGTTGTTGATGCTCTGGGGAATCCCATCCACGTCCAGCTTTCGGCCGGAAACATTTCAGACTGTACTGCCGCGACGGAAGTTCTTTCGCACGTATCGCTAAAGGACACAATTCTTATGGCGGACAAGGCCTACGGCACAAAAGCGGTTCGTGCATTCGTGGATGCGCAACTGGCCGCCTACTGCATCCCGCCAAAGGCAAACACGAAAGAACCTTGGCCTTGCGATTGGTGGCAATACAAAGAGCGGCACCTCGTGGAGTGCTTCTTTCAGAAACTCAAGATCTTTCGGCGTGTGGCTACCCGCTATGACAAACTTGCCAGAAGATTCCTTGGCTTTGTCCATCTCGCTTGCATTTTTATCTGGCTCGCTTGATTATTCAGATGCTTTGCGTTTTGAAACACGCCCTAAGGAGGTAGGGATTTCTTGCGGAATCCTCTCATGGCGCCCGACTGTTCCAATCAGCGCCGCCGCCAGGGCGGGATTTGGTCCGGGCGCGCGGAAAACTTTGCATGCGCACAAAAAAGCGGGACCACCGGCGAAACCGATGGTCCTGCGTTCGTCAATTGTTCCCGCGCGCCCTCAGCCGTCCGCCAGCGGAATGTCCAGCCTCGCCGGGGTAAGCCCTGGCGCTGTGGCGTAGACGCGCAGCACACCCGCGCTCGTCCCAGCCCGCACCGCGAGCGCGCACAGCCCCGCGCGCATGTCGCGGACCTGCTCCCGGGGCGGTACATGGTCGCAGATGTCCGATCCGGTGCCCAGAATTTTGCCCAGGCCGTTGCACGTGAACGTGATGCGCGGGGCGGCGTCCGGCACGAAGCGCCCGTCGGCGTCCACGCACCGGCATCTGAGGAGGGCGATGTCCTCCCCGTCCGCCGCGATGCCCGGGTCCAGCAGTTCCAGTTCCAACCTCACAGCCGGATCGGACGTCTCCACCGTATCCTCGGCCACCACCTTGCCGCCGATCAGCCCTTCCGCCTTCAGGGAGCCGGGCGCGTAGACCAATTCCCACGCCGCGTGGCCGAACGGCTCCACCTGTTGTGTATCCACCAGCGCCCCGTCCCGGTACAGGCGCACCGCCTCGCAGTTCGTGTACGCCCACACGGGAATGGGCTCCCCCTCGCGCCCCCGCAGGTTCCAGTGGGGCAGCAGGTGCACCATCGGCTTTTCGCTCCAGTGGGATTGGTTCTGGTAGAACGCGTCCTTTTTTTGCAAAAACAGATCCAGCGCGCCGGACTGGGAGCACAGGCGCGGCCAGACCGTTTCCCCCCGGTGCTCGATGCCCGCCCACTGGTATTCGCCCATGATCCAGTCGCGCTCCATCACGAACTTCCACGTGCGCTCCCGGCCCAGGAACGATTTGTTCGTATCCCGGTCATACCCGTAGATGTAGCCCTTCTCCGGGCTGTCGTCCAGATACCAGCCACGCGTCGTGCCGGTGGCGCAGCATTCGGCGTACACGATCGGGTGATCCGGGTACTTCGCGTGCAGCGGGTCCACGGACAGCAGGTTATAGTTCACGCCGATGACATCGTGCACCGGCGCGACCGGCGCGTTCAGCGGATCGTGCGAAATCGCGGCAGTCACCGGTCGCGTATCGTTCAGCCGCTTCACGAACGCCTTCATCGTCTCCGCGACGCGCACGCCCATCTCGGTTTTGTGCAGAGGCTCCTCGTTCGCGATGGACCAGAAGATGACGCCCGGGCGGTTCCGGTCGCGCTTGATGAGCATTTCAAGCTGCGCCAGCCCTTCGGGCGACGAGTTGAACCAGCGCGTCTCGTCCATCACCAGGAAACCGGCGGCGTCCAGCGCGTCCATCGTGGCCTCGCCCTGCGGGTAGTGGGCGGTCCGGTAGCCGTTCGCGCCCATCTCGCGCAGCAGCTTCACGCGGTATTGCTGCACGCGGTCCGGCACGGCCTTGCCGGTGAGGCCGTAATCCCCGTGGCAGCACACGCCCTTGATCTTCACGCTTTTGCCGTTGAGGAAGAAGCCCTTCTCCGCGTCGAACGCGATCGTCCGGAAGCCGAACCGCGTTTCCGTGCGGTCGATCTCCGCGCCCGCCTCCTCGATGGCCGTGAGGAGCGTATATTGATAGGGATTTTCCGTATCCCAGAGAATTACTTTCGCGGCGTTAAGCGTCTGGTGGCATACCGCCTTGTCCTTCGCCGGTACGCTGATTTCCTGCCGCCCCTCAGCCACCGTATGGCCCATGGCGTCCACCACGCGGGATACCAGCGTTGCTTCGCGCGGCATCATGCCGTCGTTCCGCAGCGTGGTTTCCACCGGCACGCGCCAGGTTCCGTCCGCCTGCTTTTCCGGGTGCACGTACACGCCCCAGAGGTCCACGGACAGCGGCGCGGCCTTGCACAGCCAGACATGGCGGTAGATGCCGCCGCCCTCGTACCACCAGCCCTCGCGCTCGCGCGTATCCACGTATACCGCCACGACGTTTTCCTCGCCATAGCGGGCGATGTCCGTGATGTCCACCTCAAAGGAGGTGTAGCCGCAGAAGTTCCGCGCCATCAGGCAGCTATTGACGTACACGGTGGCGTGCCCGGTGACGCCCTCAAAGAACAGCGACACGCGCCGCCCCTGGTCCGTGGCGTCCAGGAAAAAACGCTTGCGATACCAGGCGTTTTCCTGCTTCAGGTAGCCGTGGGCGTTGTTGTGCTCCGGCGACGGCGCGCGCTCGATGACATAGTCGTGCGGCAGGCGCACATCCTCCCACAGATCGACGCACAGCGGGCGCTGGCCCTCGTAGTTCTCCGACGTGTCGTCGTAGCCCATGTGCCCCGGGCCCCACTGCGCCCGCTCCAGCTTGGCGTGCAGGTAGGCCGGTGCTTTTGCCGCCGGGAAAGGCGTGTCCAGCTCGCCCCGGTGAAACTTCCAGCCATGGTCAAACGAAATCTTCTCGCGCATGGTGTCCTTCCTCCTCGCTGTGGCTTTTTTCTCTATTCAGCGGTCCGTCCAGGCTCGCTTTGTCCACGAACAGCGCCTCGCGGCGCGCGTCCGGACGATGATTCTCAAACAGGATCAGCTCGTTCCTCTTCGCGTTCAGCAGGCCGCCGGGCACGTACAGCGTCTCCTGCGGCCCCACGCGCCAATACCGCCCCAGCGGGAAGCCGTTGATCCACGCGACGCCCTTCTCCCACCCGTCCGTGCGCAAAAATGTATCCCTCCCAGGTTCCGCGTCGAAAAAGCCTCGGTAGAACGCTGGGGCGTTGTCTGGGATGGACGCATTTTCCGCGAAGCGCAGCGCGGACAGGTCGTCCATCGGCAGTGGGTGCATGGCCCAGCCGAAGAGCCGCATGCCGCCCAGGCGTGCGCCCGCGATGCCCTTGTTCTCCCGTTCAATGCCCTGCCCCGTGCTGAGCCTGCCGCAGTTCTCCACCAGGATGGACAGCGTGAAGCCCTCCCTTGGCACGGACAGATGGATGGGCGGCGAGTCCTCCCCGCGCATGTACACCCCGGCGAAGCGGCCATCCACAAAGACCGTGGCGCGGTCGCCCAGGCCGTCGAGGAGGAGCGGCGCGTGCTCCGCGCGCTCCCCGCGCACGCGCGACGTGTACAGGATGTAGCCGTACCCCTGATCCAGCGCCTCCATGCAGAGCGGCGACGCGTGCTCCACGGGCCGCGACAGCGCGGGAAGCTGATCAAACAGCGCGGCGGCCTCCGTCAGGCGCACCGGGCCGATGGCCTGCGGCGGGGCGGGTTCCTCGGGCATTGGCGGCGGCGTTTCGCCCCGGTGCGCGGCCAGTTCCCTCCGGCACGCGTGGTACTTCTCCGTGGGACGCCCGTCCTCGCCGACGAGCGCGTCCACGTCGTAGCTGGTCAGGTTGGCGTAGTACCGCTCCGGCGCGCCAGGCGGCTCGTCGAACGGGCGGACGACCTTCGCGCCGCTGAAGAAGCCGAAATTCGTGCCCCCGCAGAACATGTAGAAGTTGACGTGCGCGCCCAGGTCCAGCGCGTCCCGGTACGCCTTGGCGACCTGAGAGGGGTCGCGCGGGTGGAACGGCGTGCCCCAGTACCCGGCGCGGCCGGACCAGTACTCCCCGACAAAGGGCGGCAGGTCCGGCTGGAAGCGCAGCAAATCGCCGATGGCGTCCACGCTCTCGATGCGGTAGTTCACCGCGCCCCACACGCCGGGCAGCGTGCCGGTTACAAAGTGCTGCCGCGCGCATTCCGTCGTGTAGAACGGCACATCCACGCCGTTTTCCGCGAGGCAGTCCCGAAGGAACGCCAGATAGCCCGTGTCGTTGCCGTAACTGCCGTATTCGTTCTCCACCGCGACCGCGATAATGGGCCCGCCGCGCGTGGACAGCATGGGCGTGAACTCCCGGCACAGCCGCCCGTAATACCGCGCCACGCGGTCCAGGAATACCGGTTCCCGGCAGCGCAGCCCGGCGCGCGGCTTCTGTAGCAGCCACCAGGGCAGGCCGCCGAAATCGCACTCGGAGTTGATGTACGGCGACGGGCGGAGCAGCACCTTCAGGCCCTCGGCGTCCGCCGCGCGAAGGAACGCCGTGAGATCCAGCACGCCGTCGAAGGCGAACTCCCCCCTGCGCGGCTCGTGCAGGTTCCAGGGCGCGTAGGTCTGCACCGCCGTCAGGCCGAACGCGCGCATCAGCGCCAGGCGGTGCCGCCAGGCCGAGGGGTGCGCCCTGAAGTAATGAAAGGAGCCGCTGGCCAGGGAAAACGGCGCGCCGTCCAGAAAAAGGCCCCGGCCGGTGATCTCCAGGCGGTACGGGCTGTGCATGGCGTATTCTCCCTTCCCGTGGTTGTGTGTCTTTGCCGCCCTCATTGTAGGGGGACGCGGGGTGGATGTATATATCCAATCGTGGAAGCGGTATTCAATTTTTGAACTGGAAACGACGGAATACCCTTGGTCAGTTAGCATATTTTCAATGGGCAGTATTGCCCAGTACGCCTAAAACACAGCCGACTAAAGCGCGTGCGCCGCTTTACGCACGGGATGCGCATGTGTTCAAATAATGGATATTTACTTTTTCCTCGGCACGTGTTTTGATACTATTGTCTAAAAAATCAGCGCGGCAAGGTCGAGAGGGGGATGTGCATGCAGCACGAAACGCGAATGGCGTCCGGGACCATCCGGCGTCCGGGGAGAAAGACTCTCCTGCTGATGCGGCGCAACTACATCTTCTATCTGTTTCTGCTTCCGGCCTGCCTGTACATCGGCCTGTTCTGCTATGGCCCGATGTACGGCATTCAGCTCGCGTTCAAGGACTATGTGCCGAGCCTCGGCGTCTGGGGCAGCAAGTGGGTGGGGTTGCGCTGGTTCGAGAGCTTCTTCAAATCGCCGCGCGCTGTGCAGATCATCGGGAACACGCTCATCATCAGCTTCTACACGCTGATAGCCGGGTTTCCCGTGCCCATCCTGCTCGCGCTCATTTTCAACAACATCCAGCGCCCCGGGCTGAAGCGCGTCTCGCAGACCATTACGTATATGCCGCACTTCATCTCCACCGTCGTGCTCGTGGGCATGATGTCGGCGTTCTTTTCGCCGCGCTCCGGGTTTGTCAATACGGTCATCGCGGCGCTGGGCGGGCCTTCGGGCACGTACTTCATGGGTTCGCCGCAGTATTTCCGCCACCTGTATGTATGGAGCGGCGTTTGGCAGAGCGCGGGCTGGGGGTCCATCATCTACATGGCCGCGCTCGCGGGCGTCAGCCCGGAATTGCACGAGGCCGCGGTCATCGACGGCGCGACAAAGCTGCAGCGCGTCCTCCATATCGACATTCCCGCCATCATGCCAACGATGGTCATCCTGCTCATCCTGAGCTGCGGCAACATCATGAACGTGGGCTTTGAGAAGGTTTTTTTGATGAAGAACCCGCTGAACCAGCAGGTGGCGGAGGTCATTTCCACGTACACGTACACCATGGGCCTGACACGCTTTGAGTACAGCTACTCGACCGCCATCGGTCTGTTCAACAATGTCATCAATTTCATCGTGCTCCTGTCCGTAAACAAGATCGCGGGCAAGGTGTTCGAGACGAGCCTGTGGTGAGGATTTCGCACACCGTAGGAGAAGGGATTTCTTGCGAAATCCCCATATGGCGCCCGATTTTTCAAATCAGCGCCACCATCAAGGAGGGAAGCGCATGAAGGCAGCAGTCGTGGGAACGAAGATACACAACACCCGGAGCGATACGGTCTTTGACATCGTTACCTATACGGTGCTCGCCCTCGTCGTCCTGGTGATGGTCTATCCGCTGTATTTCGTCGTCATTGCGTCCGTATCCGACCCCATGTACGTCAATTCCGGCGCGTTCCTGCTCTATCCCAAGGGCTTCACGACCATCGGCTACAGCCGCGTGTTCGCCGACCGCCGCATCCTGACCGGCTACATGAACACGCTGCTGTACACCGCCTGTGGCACGGTGCTCGGGCTGCTGGCGACGACGATGGCGGGCTACGCGCTGTCCCGAAACGACGTACCGGGCCGGGGCATCGTGATGAAGCTGCTGGTGTTCACCATGTATTTCAGCGGCGGCCTGATCCCGTTCTATATCATTGTCAGCGGCCTGCACCTGGTCAATACGCGCATGCTGATGATCCTCCTGGGCAGCGTGTCGGTCTATAACATCATCATCACCCGGTCCTACTTCCTTGGCAACATTCCCCCAGAACTGCAGGACGCGGCGGAGGTGGACGGCTGCTCCAACCAGCGGTTCTTTTTCTCCATCGTGGTGCCGCTGTCCAAGCCGATCTTCGCGGTCATCGCGCTGTACCTGGCCGTCGGCTACTGGAACGCGTACTTCAACCCGATGATCTTCCTGACCGACGTGAAAAAGTATCCGCTGCAGCTCTACCTGCGCGAGATCCTGCTGACGGCCAAGACGAACGAGACATCCGTGGGGCTGGACGCCGAGGCGGCGCTGAAGCTGGAAACCATGGTGGAGGTGGTCAAATACGGCGTCATCGTCGTCTCCACGCTCCCCATCATCTGTGTCTATCCATTTTTGCAAAAATACTTCGTGAAGGGGGTTATGATCGGTTCCATCAAGGGATGACGGTATCCGTAGCACCACGAACACACAGGGCAGAGAGAGGAGTCAACAAACATGAAGCGCATCCTGATTCTGGTTGTCACGCTCGCGCTTTTGGCGGGCCTTTGTGTCCCCGTTTCCATGGCCATGGCGGAGGACCGCGCGCTGGAGGGCAACACCTATGTCACCGGGCTGCCGATCGTCAAGGAGCCCATCACGCTCCGGATTGCCTGCCTCCGCCACACGCTGGACAAGACGGAGAGCTTCAACGAGAAGGCCATCTTCCAGAAGGCGGCGGAGGAGACCGGCATCAACATTGAGTGGATCGAGCTGCAGTCGGGCACCGAGGTGGAGCGGGTCAACATCATGCTGGCCTCGGACCTGCCGGACATCTTCTACGGCGGTCTGCTGCAGGAGGATCACATCGCCAAGAGCAAGGATTCCTTCTTTGACCTGGCGGCGGAGGAAGGCTTCATCGAGAAGTGGGCCCCGCACATCTTCGAGCAGTATAAAGAAATCGACGACATTTGGGAAATGCTGTCCTTCCCGGGCGGGCATATCTATTCCCTGGCCACCGCCATGCAGACCAGCTATGATAACGACGCCGAGGGCGTTACGTTCATCAACAAAAAGTGGCTGGACGACCTGGGGCTCGCAATGCCGACGAACACGGACGAGTTCTACGAGGTGCTCGTGGCGTTCCGCGACAACGATCCCAACGGCGACGGGCTGAAAAACGAGATTCCGCTGGAGTTCTGCCGCAACAACTGGGCCGCGCACATCCTGAACAACGCCAACCCCTGGGGCATCGCTGGCCGCGGCGCTGAGGACCGGCAGGCGTATTACCGCGTGGAGGACGGCAAGTTCGTCCCGAACATCAACACCCAGGCGTTCCGCGATTTCCTGACGTACTATCATAAGCTCGCCAAAGAGGGCCTGATCGATGTCGAGGGCTTCTCCCAGACGAACCAGCAGTACTACGCGAAGCTGAAAGAATACGTCGTGGGCGTGTACAGCGGCTGGACACCGGATTCCAACCTGGACGCGACGCGCGCGGCCGAATACGTCGCCATGCCGCCCATCGAGGTGCCTGGCATGGAAGGCCAGCAGCAGAAGCACGGCGAGCTGGACCGCTTCCGTGGCGTTCGGCTGGGCTTCGCGATCACATCCGCCTGCAAGGAGCCCGAGGCGGCGCTCCGGTGGTTCGATTATCTGGCTTCCTCCACGGAGCTGAAGTACCTCTCCCGCTACGGCGAGGAGGGCATCCTCTGGGAGCGCGATGACGAGGGCAATGTCTGGACCATCTTCCCGGAGAACCTGACGGAGGATTTCACGCGGGAGAACATGAAGTACACCTACGGCATGGTGGACCGCGGGCCGATGATCCTAAAGAGCGAGATGGAGCAGAACGACGGTGAGAAATACCCTGCCTCCGTCAAGCGCGCGGGCTATGTGGATGTCGTCGCGCCCTACTTCCAGACAGAGTTCCTGCCCACGCGGTTTGTTGACCCGGACGTCAAGCGGGAGCTGAACTTCATCGAGAGCGAGATAAACACCTACATGGAGGGCTTTATCGCGGGCGCCATCACCACCGGCGAGGGCCTGGACGACGCGGGCTGGGCGGCGCACCTGGCGCAGCTTGACGCGCTGGACATCGCCGGCTGGGTGCAGTGGTATCAGGATTTCATCGACGGGAAATTCTGATTCTGACAGCGCGCGGTTCGCCGCAAACATCCCTCCGCAGGGGCGGGGGGATGTTTGCGCTGTCGCGCGGCCACGGCGATTTCCTCACGAAATCGCCGTGGGGGACAGGCCCGGCGCCTGAACGCCTGCGGGCGGTGCGGGCGGCGGCGGGGCTGGCGGCATTGATCCCAGAACCAGTCCTGCGGGACTGGTTCTGGGATCACAGACCCACCGCACATGCCGCTGGGTCTGATTGTATGCGAAAGGCTGCGGCCTCTCGCGCTCTCTGGGGGGAGACCTCTGCCCAAACGAAATCACCCACCGCAAGATACGTCCATTCACTTTGCGCACGCGCCCCCATCATGGTAGAATGGTATCGGCGTTCCCGCTGGGGCATCACAACACGGCAAGAGGTAAGGATTCCTCACGGAATCCCTTAATGGCGCCCGATTCTCCGAATCAGCGCCGCCATCAAGGAGGAAACGACATGGGCGGCAAACTCCGCGCAAGGCTCGGATGGCTGGCAAACCGCGCGTACGCGCGCTTTTTCGCCTGGTACGCGCTGGTGCTGCTGCTCCCTCTGATCGTCTTTTCCATCGTCTACAACAGCTATTTCCTCCGGACAGTCCGCCAGGACGTGCTGGACCGGAGCGTGTCTGCGCTCAGCCAGCAGGCGCAGACGCTGGACAGCTACCTGCGGCAGATGGACGCCATCGGAGGGCAGACGTCCTCGCTCCTCCACATGCGCGGCGTCAACCTCCGCCACACGTCCGTGTTCAGCGAGGTGCGCAACACGCTGGCTGGCTTTAACAACACGCATCTTTTTTTCGACCGGGTGATGTACTACAGCACGGCGATGCCGCAAATGATCTTCAGTGATTCGGGCACGTACAACGTGCGCTACTTCGCCCGGTACCGGAGGAACGGCGCGGACCTGTCGCTGCCCGAGGCCCTTGCGGGCGTGTCGCGCCCCGCCTGGGTGCTGCCCGGGGATGTGGACTGGAAGCTGGAGGAGGGCGGCGCGCCCACGCTGCAATACATCCTGCCCGTAGCCAGCGATTACCCGGCCCACCTGATCTTCTTCGTGCCGGAGCGGACGATCGCGGGCGCGCTTCAGACGCAGGACGCAGCCACGTACCTGATGCACGGCGCGGTCACGCTCTATCCTTTCCACGCGGACGCGGGCGGCCTATCGCTGCCGGAGGGCTTCACCGCGCCCGGCGGCGAGGCGGAGATTCTGCCGCACGGCGACGCGTTCCTGCTGCGCGTGCCGGTGGGCACAAGCGGGCTTTCCTGCGTGCGCGTCATTTCACAGAGCCGGGTGCTGCAAAAGGTAACGGAAACACAGCGCGTGTTCGTCACCGTGCTGGTGTCGCTCGCCGTCATCGGCGGGATGTTCGTGTTTTGGGTCTCTTTCCATAACTACCGGCCGATCCACATCCTGGGCGAGATCGGCCGCGGCAAGGTGGATGTGCCGCGCGGGCTGCACGGCATTGACCGCGCGCGCTACGCCATGGAGAAGCTGGACGAGCGGTACGTGCTGCTGGACCAGAAAAGACGGCGGGAGCAGACGATCCTGCGGCTGACGCTCGGCACGGGAAAACGTGCGGAGGGTCTGGAGGCGGAGATGGCGGGGCTCGGCCTCGCGTTTGAAAGCCCGTACCTGCGCGTGGCGATGCTCTCCTACACAGCCGTGCCGGACAGCGCCGCGCTGCTTGGCGAGCTCGGCGCGCTGTGCGGCGTGATGCACGGCGAGCCGGAGTGGATTCTGCTGGAATACCCGCATCCGGGGCACTATTTGCTGGTGTTCGGCATGCAAGAGGACGACGGCCGCCTGCTGCGCGACCGGATTCTGACACAAATCGCGTCAACGTGGCATGGGCCGGTGCGGGAAGGCGTACGCATGGCGGTCGGCGGCGGCTGCCGCTCCATCGGGCACCTGCACCAGTCGTACTTGCAGGCCGTGCTCGCCGAGCAGATGGAGGACAGCCTCTTTGAGCGCGGCGTGCTGATCTACGACAACATCCCCGCGGCGGAAACGGGCTTCCAGTACCCCCGCAAGGAGCTGGACACGCTGTACGAGGCGCTCCTCGACGCGGACATCGACAAGGCGCGGCTGATCACCGAGATTCTGACCGACATCATCCACGGGCAGCGCGCGAACAATTTTATCTATACATCGCTGTGCTACGACACGCTGAGCACCTACGCCCGCGCGCAGGAGGAGCTACGGCTTCAGGGGCAGGGCAATTTGCCGGAGGGGCTGAACTACGAGCTGCTGTGCGACCTGCCGGACCTGGAGTCCATGATGAACCTGATCTTTGACGTGCGCGACAAAACCGCCACGGCCATGAGCATGGGCCAGCGCGGCGGCGCGCGCGCGGATATCGCCCGCAAGGCCATGGACTACATCGACAAGCACTACAAAGAAGAAAGCCTGTGCGCCAGCCGCGTGGCGGATCACTTCGGCATGTCCATCTCCAACCTCAGCCACCAGTTCAAGGCGCAGAGCGGCATCACCCTGTCGGACTACATTTCGCGCAGGAAGCTCGCCTACGCCAGGGAACTGCTGGCCGTGCCGGAAAACCGGGTGTCCGACGTATCCGCGATGCTGGGGTACAACCAGCCCACCAGCTTCATCCGCAAGTTCAAGCAGTACTACGGCGTCACGCCGAACGAATACCGGAGCGGGGAAGCCTGACGGGCGAGATCAGTTGCGCAGATTCCGCCGGGCGAACAGCCGCACGGCCAGCACCCCCGCCCCCAGGGTCAGCACGGCGGACAGCGCCAGGTACAGCGGTGACAGCCCCTCCCGCAGCACGTTTTCCGCGTAAAAATAGCGGAACGGCGACAGGACATCCAGGAAGCGTGGCGCGCCCGCTAGCTCCATCATGACGGATAGCAGATACGTGCCCAGCACCAGCCCCGCCGCAAGCTGCCCAGCGGCCTTGTGGCCCGGCAGCGCCGCCGCGCCCAGGAAGCCGGCGAAGAAGAACACAAGCTGCGTGACGAACATCCCGGCCATGGTCCGGTGGATGGCGGGCGCGAGGTTTGTCACGCCGACCTGCGCCGCCTGCGGCAGGAAGAAGATCAGCGTCGTTCCCCACGCGACCACGGTGATAGCGAAAAGGTTCACCGTCCCGGCGAGCATCTTGCCAAGGATCGCGCCCTGCCGTCGGATCGGCTTGGTGAAGAGGAACTCCGCTGTGCGGTCGCGCTCCTCCTTGGCGAGGATCGTCGCGCCCAGCATCGCCGCGTGCAGGAACGCGACCATCGCGATCCACAGATACATGCACGCGTAATACCCCTCCGGCGAGCTGAGCGGCAGGGAGCCGATGCCGACCAGCACGCGGATCACGCGCGGCAGCATGTTCACCAGCGCGTTCATGGCGTTGTCCGACGCCGCGACGCCGGCATACTTGTAAAACCCCGCCGCCACCAGCGCGAACACGCCCGCGGCCCAGCAGAGCAGCCCCTTCAGGTTGGCCCTAAGCTCCCGCCCGAACACCTGCGTCAAGCGAATCGCCCCTTTCCACCCTTCTACGCCCGGATATCCCTGCGCGTGTACACCGCGCACGCGGCGATCCCCATCGCGAGGGTCAGCCCTACGCACAGCAGCAAGAAGCCTGTCTCATACGCGCCGTTTGTGATGATGTACGCGGTGTCAAAGTACCGCATCGGCGCGAAGAGGCGTAGCGCCTTGTCCTCCGCCATGTTGGCCACCATGCCCACCAGAAAAAAGCCAAGCGAGAGGCCCATCGCCACCGTGATGACGGTTTTCATCCGCTGCCAGACGGCCGCGACCAGCATGCCCATCGCCAGGAAGAACCACTGCACCAGCCCGAACGACGCGGTGATCAGCGCAAAGGGCCGCACGGGCACGCCGCCCACGCCCCACACGTACATCGCCAGCGACGCCGCCAAGGCGAACACCGCCTGCGTGATCAGCAGGGACAGCACGGCCGCGCCCAGCTTCCCCGCGAAAATGCCGCCGCGCCGCGCGGGCTTCGTCAGCAGAAAATCCGCCGCGCGCATGCGGCTCTCCTTGGAGATGATGGAAAGACCCAGGTGCACCGCTTGTACCGCCCCGGCGAGCGAAAGGAACGTCAGAAGGTAGCCGTAAAAGCCCAGCGGGCCGAGGAACAGCTCCACATCAAACCCCATCGCCTTGGTTAAGAGCTGCCCGACGCCCGCGAAAAACGCGCGCAGGGATTCCACTTCCGTTAGAAACGCGGGCAGAAACGACGCGTAGATCACCACAAAGGCGACCATCCCAGCGCACCAGGACACCATGCCGCGCCGGTATTGCCCAAGCTCGTAGCGCAGTACGTTCATCGGAGTGCCTCCTATGCGTAGTAGTGGAGGAAGATTTCCTCCAGCGTCGGTTCCTCAATGGTCACATCGGCGAGCGGAAGGCCCGCGAGCCTCTCCATCACGGCGTTCAGGTCGCCCCGGAACAGGAAGCTGGCCCCCGTGCCGTCCTGCACGAGGTTCATCACGCCCTCGCCGTCAAAATACCCGGCGGGGATGGGCGTCCGCGCGGTGACGGCGCACTTTTTGTAGCTGTCCTCGCGCAGCTCGCTGATTTTCTGCACCTGGATGACGTGCCCGTCTTTCAATATCGCGACGCGGCCGCACATTTTCTGCACCTCGCTCAGGATGTGCGAGGAAAACAGAATGGACGCGCCGCGCGCGTTTTCCTCGCGGAGCAGATCAAAGAACGCTTGCTGCATCAGGGGGTCCAGGCCGCCTGTCGGCTCGTCCAGGATGATGAGGCGCGGGGAATGCAGCAGCCCCTGCACAATGCCGACCTTTTTCTTATTTCCGTAGGAGAGGTCCTCGATTTTCCGCGAGAGATCCAGGTCCAGCCGCTCCGCCAGCGCGCGGATGCGCGCTGCGCAGTCCTTCCGGTAGAAGCTGGCGGCGTAGCGCAACAGGTCCATCACCCGCATGCCGTCGTAATACGACACCTCGGACGGCAGATACCCCACATCCCGCGCGATGGCGGGCGCTTCGCGGATGCAGTCCTTGCCAAAGACCGTCGCGCTGCCGGACGTGGGGAAGATCAGCGCCAGCAGCGTCCGGATGGTGGTGGACTTGCCCGCGCCGTTCGGGCCGATGAAGCCGAAGATTTCGCCCTCTTCCACGGAAAAGGTGACGTCCTCGATGCCCCGGTGCTTGCCGTAGAACTTGGTCAGGTGATTGATCTCGATGACATTGCCCATTTTCTTGCGCGCCTCCTTCAGTTACCTGGGAGAAATGCTCTGGAGCCGGTCAGCGGCAGTATACGGCTACTGGCCGCTTTCGTCAACAGCGATCGGCGCAGATATGGGGAAACCCGTCCCAACTGTCGCGGGGCGCGACCCGTCGCTTTCACCCCTTGACACGCCGCCCACTTTCGGCTATCCTGTCGCCATGGGAATGGCACATCAGTTCATATAGAATAGGGCTTCTCCATCGCCGCTCTATGCGGGGCGGCGACTTGTTGCGCCTTTTTAGGCGTATTCGCATAACTCGTATCGAGATGGAGGAACCCGCATGCAAACCATACAATCTTCTTGGAAAAGAACCTTTTTCACCCTCTGGGGCGGCCAGGCCGTGTCGCTCGTCACCAGCGCCATCGTGCAGTTCGCGATCATCTGGGATTTGACCGCGCGCACCGGGTCGGCGGCGGTGCTTTCCGTGGCGTCGCTGATCGGCTATCTGCCGATGGCGCTGTTCAGCCCGTTCATCGGCGCGCTGGTGGACCGGTGGAACCGCAAGGCCATCATGATCGCGGCCGACATGGGCATCGCGCTGGTGACGCTCGGGCTGGCGCTGTTCGCCTACGCGGGGCCGCTGCCGCTTTGGGCCGTGTACGCGGCGCTGTTCCTGCGCGCCGTCGGCTCCGCGTTCCACAGCCCATGCCTTTCGGCCGTCACCCCGCAGATCGTGCCGGAGGCGGAGCTTGCCCGCTGCGGGGGCTACTCGTCCGCCGTGTCATCCGTTTCGTTTATCCTCAGCCCCGCGCTGGCCGCCGCGCTGTACGCCGCGCTGCCGCTCGCGCCCATCCTGCTGCTGGACCTGATCGGCGCGGCCTTCGGCATCGGGACGGTGGCGATTTCCCGCATTCCGAGGTTGCCGCGCGGCGACGCCGTCCGGCTCCATGTGCTCCGCGACGCAAAGGAGGGGCTTGTCCGCCTGCGGCAGTCGCGCGGGCTGTACTACCTCGTGCTCATCAGCAGCCTTTTCTCTTTGGCCTACGTGCCCATGAGCAGCCTCTTCCCGCTGATGTGCATGGGCTATTTCGGCGGCACCACGCGGCAGGCGGGCTTCGCGGAAATGGCGTTCGCCGGGGGCATGCTGCTGGGCGGGCTGGTGCTGGGCGCGTGGGGTGGCACAAAGAACAAGCTGCGCACGATGGTTCCGGCGGTGGTGCTCATGGCGTTGACGGCCATTGTCTCGGGTTTTCTGCCGCCGACTGGGTTCCCCGTGTTCGCGGCGCTGTCGTTCGTGATGGGTTTTGCGGGGCCGTTCTTCTCGTCGCTGTTCATGGCCATGCTGCAAGCAAAAATCCCGCCGGATTTGCTCGGCAGGATTCTCGGGGTATCGTCGTCCATGATGGCGCTGGCGTGCCCGCTCGGGCTGGCACTGTCCGGCCTGTTTGCGGACCGCATTGGGATACAGCGTTGGTTTTTGGTCAGCGGCGTGATGACGCTGGTCTGCGCCGCGCTTTGCGTTGTTGTGCGGGATGTGCGCGAGGTGGATTCGGTTTGCGTCACCCCACCCGAAGCCACGTGAGCACGCGCTGAATGTATGCATCCCAGAAGGCCCAGGTGTGCGCACCGGGGCCTTCTTCGTATGTGATGTTTAGCGGCCCGCCAAACTCCTTCAGGAAACCCTGGTTGTTCTCGTACAGGAAGTCCTCTGTGCCGCAGGCCATGTACACCCGGGGCAATTCGTTGCCGCTGTGAATCAGGCGGCGCGCCACGGCGGGCAGGTCGTTCACGCTGCCCTCCATTTTCTTCCGCGAGCCGAAGATATCCGTGTAGAACGAATCGGTATGGCGGCCCGTGCCCTCGTTTTCGACGGCCAGGCTCAGCATGTCCACCGCGCCGGACAGGCTGGCGACCGCCGCGTACCGGTCCGGGCAGTTCAATCCCAGCTTCAGCGCGCCGTAACCGCCCATCGACAGCCCGGCCGCGAACCGGTCCGCGCGCGCGGACGAGATGGGGAACAGCGTTTCGCACAGCGCCGGCAGTTCCTCGCTGATGAACGCCCAGTACCGGCCGCCGTGCTTCATGTCCGTGTAAAAGCTGCGGTGCACCGCCGGCATGATGACGGCCAGCGGCGTCTCCCCGACATACCGCTCGATGGACGTGCGCCGCTGCCAGATCGTGTGGTCATCGGACAGCCCGTGCAGCAGGTACAGCGCCGGCCACTTGCCGTCCGGCCTCGCGCTGGGCACCTCCGGCAGCAGAACATCCATGGACATGTTCTGTTCCAGAACCTTTGAATCAAAATGTACGTGCAAAAGCGCCATACGCAGCCTTCTTTCCTGTCTATCGCGGACGCGCCGTCAGTTCTTCAGGTACGCGATCAGCTTGACCACCGGCAGGTCCGTCTCCACATCGTTGCCGTCCGCGTCCACATCGGAGAAGGTAAACGCCTCGCCCGTGACCTCCACGTACAGCGTGGCGGCATCCCCCTCGGCGAGTGTCATCTCCATTCCGTCCGTAAACGCGACGATCTGATCCGTCCACACGCCGGTTTTGGTCTGCGTCAGCGCGAACTGCACATACGTGCGCCCGCCTGCCGCCGAGAGTTCCATCACGCGGCCCGTGTACTTCACCAGACGCCCGACAAAATCCCCGCCCCGCGTCGATAAATTCTTGTAGGACAGGTTTTGCACCTTGTCGGCCAGGTATCTGATATAATCGTCCATTTTCCACTGGCGGTCGAACACGATGTCGAACCGGCGATTGTCAAAGCCCTTTTTCGTCATCGACAGCACGATGGTGCGTGGCCCGGTGATCGTGCGGTCCATCTTGAACGAGAACTCCCCGCCGGAACCGGTGACGGTCTTTTTGTTCGTCTCGCCCTCCATGCACTGGATGGTGACGCCGGGGATCGTCTTGCCGGAGACGATGATCTGCGATGCCTGGTACACCCCGTCCGGCACCTCCGTGAACGTGACCGGGATGCGGCGCTTGCTGTAGCTGATCCAGCTTCCGATTTCGCTGTCCGCGAACCCATCGAGCGACGCGACCAGGTACAGCCGGTACTCACCCTCCCCGGGCAGCGTCAGCTCCAGCGTGAACGCGCCGCTGGACGTGGCGACGGTTTCATTCAACCTGATCGCCTCCTCGTCCGTCGGGAGCAGCCACGCGGCAATGTTCGCGGCCTTCATGGTTTCGCCCTTCACGATCAGGTCCGCCGTGTACGTTTCTTCCGGCAGCGTGCCCGTGACCGCGAGCCCCACCGGCAGCAGCGGCATGTCCAGCGACGCGGGGTAAATCGTCGCGCTGATGAAATCCTCAAAGACGCGCTGCTCCGCCGTGGTGGGCTTGCGTCCTTCCACCTTCAGGTCCAGCGTGAAGGCCATGCCGTTGCGGATGGTGTACGCCTGAAAGCCGCGCGCCACGGTTTCCTCCCCCGAGCGAATGGAGTACGTGAGCCGAAGCTGGCGGCCCTGGGTCGATTTGTTTGTCCATTCCGCCTCGGTATACCGGTAGCCGGTCAGCGCCCACGCCTCCTTGTTCAGGAAGCCCGCGCGGATCTCCGTCCGCATGGCCGGGGTATACCGCTCGATATCGAAATAGAGCGCGGCGGCTTCGTCCCCCCGCTGGGCAAGAACGCGGAGCTGCGCGTCTCCCTCCGGTGAAAAGGCGACCGCGTACACGCCTTCCGCGCGCATCAGGGCGGCGGCGTTCTCCGGCGTGTTCATCTCAAAGTACCGCATGTAATCCTCGACCGTGTCCGGGGTGACAACGGTCCACCCGGCAGGGAAAACCGTCGTCAGGTACAGGTCGTCAATGGAAAACTCCTCGGCCTCCGGCTCCTCCGTGGCGGCGGGGGCCGTCTCCCCAGCGGCCGTGGCGCAGGCGAAAAGGAGCGAGGCGAGCAGGAATATGAGCCAGATGGTTTTTTTCATCTCAGTACCTCAGGCAGTGGTAGGGATTCCTCGCGGAATCCCCTTATGGCGCCCGACTCTTCGAATCAGCGCCGCCGTCGTGGTAGGGATTCCTTGCGGAATCCCCTTGATGGCGTGGATTCACGAATCCCCGCCGCGTCCGATTCTTCGAATCAGCGCCGCCGGGCTGTTTTACTCCACAAGGCTGTGGCAAATGAGCACCGGCACGTCCTCCGTGGTTCCGTCCGGCCAGATGTACGGGAGCGTGCCCCCCTGTAGCTCCCCGTACACGGTGCGAACCTCGCCCACCGCGAGCGGGATGGCCGTTTTCAGCATCACCCAGACGGGGTTCTGGCCCGCGCCGTCAAGGCCGGCGGTATAGACGAGCATATACGGCGTCCCGTCCACATCCATGAACGCGGCGCACTTGCCCCGAAAAACCATCGGCGTGTTGGCGTGGGCTTTGGGCGACGCCACAATCGCCTTGTAGCCGATGGATTCCAGCGTGCGGGCGGACTTCATGTACGCCGCCTGCAGCGCGTCGTCGGTCATGCGGCGGCGGATGGTGTAGGACAGCTCGCTGGTCTTTCTGCCGGACGCTTTGACGCTGATCGTGTAGTCATACACCACCTCGCGCCGCGTGCTGACGGTATAGCTGACGCGCCCGTCCTCGCCTACTTTATGGCGCAGCGTGTCGTTCGGGGTCTTGACGATGACATCCGCGCCGGGGATCGACTGGATCGTCACGGTGGTGTCGTCCAGCAGGGTCACGCCGGTAAAGCCGACCAGTTCTACCGGGGTTACGACGCCGTCGTCCGCGATCGCGGCGGGCAGCGGGGGCGTGTCGTCCTCGTTGCCGAAGGGGCTGTCCTCCTTCGGCGACAGAAAGACCAGCGCGGCGGAAACCGCCTCGTTCGCCTCGCGCAGCGCGGCCACGGAGCCGCCCTGCTGTGTGGCGGTTAGCGTGTACAGCTTCCCGGCGTGGACGGTGGCCAGGAGGGCGTGCGGCTGCGCCGCGCCGTCCACGTCCACCGTGTATTCCGACTGAAGCCAGCCCACGGGGGTGTCGGCCCAGGCGGTGTTCGCGTAGGGCGGCTGGCTGTACGCGGCCAGGAACGCGTCGAGGTCCGCTTCGGCCATGCGCTCCGCGGCGTCCCAGGCGGCGGTCTCCGGCGTTGCCACCACGGAGAGGCTGACGCGCTCGCCGCCCGGCAGCAACGCCTCAAACAGGACGTGCAGGGTCGCGTACGTGGCGCGCAGCGCCTCCGCGTCCAGGCCGGTCTGCGCTGCTGCCGCCGGGTCCTTCGCGAGGCCCTCCGGCGTCAGCAGCGTCCAGTCATTCCCGGCGTCCAGGCGCACGCCTGCGTCCGGAAACGTGTACGGCGCGGCGAAAGCCGTCCCGGCGGTCAGCAGCAGCAGCGCGCCCAGCGCCAAGGAGAGGAACCGTTTCATCATAGGGCGTCCCCCGCGTACCGGGCGACGATCTCCCCATAAAACAGCGTGTGGAAATCGCCCGTGGCATAGATGCCGTCCGCGATGGAGGGATGCGTTCCCGCCTTGGTGAACGCGTTTTCCGCCAGCACGCGGCACTCCAGCACCAGCGCGCTGCCCCGGATCACCGGCGCGGCAATTTCCCTGGCGGGCACGGTCGCAAGTCCGATCGCCTGAAACTTGTCGCCGTCCCGGCCGGACAGCGTGCCCGCCTGCGCCACTTCGCGCGTCATCTGGCCCGGGTGCGGCACGCAGACCGTGAACGCCCGCTCCTTGGCGAGCAGATCATACGTGAACCGCTGCGGCCGCACCGGCGCGACGAACACCTGCTTGCCCCAGTAGAACGCCCAGCCGCCCCAGGCGATGGTCATAACATTGGGCGTCCCGCCGCCGACACACAGAAAAATCCCCTTGGGCAACTGCTCCGCGAGCAGCGCCGACGCCTGCGCCATCGTATCGTACGCCATGATAACCCTCCTTGATGTTGGTGGTGAGGAAGCGAAGATTCCGAGCCATGAGAGGATTCCGCAAGGAATCCTTACGTCGACGGCGGCGCGGATTTAGGGGCTGTTTCAAAAAGCTAAATCATGCAAACCGGGCGTCTTTTCCGGCATCTCCGCGTCGTTTTGCGTTTCGCAATTGTCGCAATGAACGCCGACGCGTCCATTGCGCACCCCGGCATTGTCGCACTGGCCGCAGTCGCGTCCATTGCTCTGTGCCGGGGCGAACCTTCACCTCGCTTCATCGCCCACAGGGCACGCTCGGTTTCGGTTCTGTTGCTCAACGCGCAGGCGGCTCGGCTATTGCGTCCACTGGACGCGCCTCACCTCCGCGTGCTCAGCGTAGCGCTGCTACGCCTCGCTCCAACTCCTTGATCTGCCGAAAAATCCACTCCGGCCTGCACGATTTCC
>JAVBOM010000023.1:0-54422 GCA_031550535.1 Eubacteriales bacterium | reverse complement strand
ACAGAAACCCGTTAACGGGTGGCCAGTAACAAGCCTATGCAAATGTCAGGCCGTACCAACGCCACGTGAGGCGTGGCTAGTATCCTAGGGCTAGGCCCGCCTATGAAATACCACCGGCTACGCCGGTGGATGGTTATTTATTATTGAACAAGGAGCGGATCATATGAGCACGAAGAAGCGCATTGCCGGGCTGGTGTTTGATTGCCTGCAAAAAGCGTTCCCGGATACGCCCGGCCTGCCCGGCCCGGACGAGATCGAGGGCTTTCTGGAGCTGCCGCCCGACCCCGCGATGGGCGACTACGCGTTTCCGTGCTTTCGTCTGTCCAAGCCGCTGCGCAAAGCGCCCCCGATGATCGCGGAGGCCCTGCTCGCCGCCGTCGACGCGCCGGAGGTAGCCACCGCCGCCGTGGCGGGAGGCTACTTGAACTTCGCCCTCAACCGGGAGAACTTCGCGCGCGAAACGCTGGCGCTTGACAACACGCGCTACGCCGCCACGGCGGATAACGCGGCCAAGACGGTCTGCATTGATTATAGTTCCATCAACATCGCCAAGCGGTTCCACATCGGCCACCTGACGACGACGATGCTCGGCCATTCGCTCAAGCGCATCCACGACTTCCTGGGCTACCGCACAGTGGGCATCAACCACCTGGGCGACTGGGGCACGCAGTTTGGCAAGATGATTTGCGCGTACAAGCGGTGGGGGACTAAGGCGGAGGTCGAGACGGGCGGCGTGGACGAGATGACACGGCTGTACGTCCGCTTCCACGAGGAGGCCGAAAAGGCCCCCGCGCTGGAGGACGAGGGCCGCGCGTGGTTCAAGCGCATCGAGGACGGCGACCCGGAGGCGCTGGAAATCTTTGGTTGGTTCAAGGATGTCACGCTCAAGGACGCGCAGCGTGTGTACGACAAGCTGGGCGTCACGTTTGATTACTATACCGGCGAGAGCTTCTACAACGACAAGATGGACCGTGTCGTTACGGAACTGACAGAAAAAGGGCTGCTGACCGAGAGCGAGGGCGCGCGGGTGGTGGATCTGGAGGCCGAGGGCATGCCGCCCTGCCTGATCCTAAAGCGCGACGGCGCGACGCTGTACGCCACGCGGGACATCGCGGCCGCGCTGTACCGCAAGGACACGTTCGACTTCACCAAGGCGCTGTATGTGGTGGCGTACCAGCAGGACCTGCACTTCCGGCAGTGGTTCAAGGTGCTGGAAAAGATGGGCTACCCGTGGGCGGACGATCTGGTGCACGTGTCGTTCGGCATGGTCAGCTACGAGGGGCAGTCGCTCTCCACGCGCAAGGGGCACATTATCTACCTGGATGAGCTGCTCGACCGCGCGGTGGAAAAGGCGCGGGCCATCATCGAGGAGAAGTCGCCGGACCTGGCGGACAAGGAGACGGTCGCGCGGCAGGTGGGCATTGGCGCGGTGGTCTACGCGGACTTGCAGAACAACCGCATCAAGGACATTGACTTCTGGTGGGATCGGGCGCTGAACTTTGACGGGGAAACCGGGCCGTACGTGCAGTACACGCACGCGCGCTGCTGTTCGCTGCTGCGCAAGGCGGAGGAGGCCGACGTGCTGCCGGACGCGGCGCTGGCGTCCGCGCTGACGGACGATGAGGCGCAGGAAGTGCTGCGGCTGCTCTCGCGCTTTGACGAGGTGATCCTGGAGGCCGCGAGCCGCTACGAGCCGTCGATGATCACGCGGCACATCACGCGCCTGGCGCAGGCGTATAACAAATACTACTACGAGCACCGGATTCTGGACGAGGACAAGGCGGCGTCCGCGGCGCGCGTGAAGCTCACCGAGGCGGTGCGGAACACGATGCGGACGGGGCTGTGGCTGATCGGGATGGAAGCGCCGGAGCGGATGTAAGCGTATCATAGACATAGCAACAGGCTGCCGCACTGCGACAGCCTGTTGCTATTCTTTTGCCCTCACCCCACCAAGAGCGACACATCCTCATACCGGTACAGCCCGGAATCCTCGCTCCGGTAGGCGGCGTACCCTTCCGGCACAGGTTCCTTCGCGATGTCGCCGCGCAGAATCCCTTCGGCACAGGCTTTCAGCTTGCGCACCATGCCCATGTTCGTCTCCACATCCCCGTGTGCGCAAAAAATGCGCCGCACGGTGCCACCGTGCTCGTCATGCTCCATGGACAGCACACGGTCAAGGCTGCGGGCGTACGCTTCCAGCGACGCGCCGTCCAGGCACAGGTTCACCGGGCGGCCCGTCAGGATGGTGTCGCCGGAGAACAGAAGGCCCGCCTCCGCGTCCCACAGCGCAATGCCGCCGGGCGTATGCCCGGGCAGGCCGACGACCTGCAAGATACGCCCGCCCAGGTCAAAGCCCGCCCCGTCGCCGACAGGATTCGCGCGGAATCCCGCCTTGGCCAGTGCGCTCAGCTCTCGTGGGTGCGCGAACTGCATTTCAAACGCGCCGTTGCCGCTGATATGGTCGAAATGCGCGTGCGTGTTGACCACGCGAATGGGCAGCGCGGTGCACTCGCACACGGCGGCGCGCAGGTTCACCCCGCCCGCGCCAGTGTCAATCAGCAGCGCGCTGGTTTCCCCCGCGATGACGAACGCGCGGACGATCTCCATCTCGACGGACCAACAGCCTTCCGCTAGGGAATACACTTGATATTCTTGCTTGATTATGATGAATCAGCTCCTTTCCAAAACATAACTGAAGGTGAGAAAAAACCGCCGCCGGAAAGCCCGGCGGCGGAAACGACTGCGCGACTTAGCGAAATCGATCGCGCGGGGTTCCCGGATGACGTTGACCTTGATCTGGCCCGGGTATTCCATCTCGCGCTCGATGCGCTTGGAGATTTCCTTCGCCAGCACCAGCGTGCCCGCGTCGGTGATGTCGTCCGGCTTGACCATGATGCGCACCTCGCGGCCGGACTGGATGGCGTAGCACTTTTCGACGCCGGGGAAGGAGTTGGAGATTTCCTCCAGCTTTTCCAGGCGCTTGATGTAATTCTCCAGCGACTCGCGACGCGCGCCGGGGCGGGCGGCGGAAATCGCGTCCGCTGCCTGCACGAGCACTGCCTCGACCGTGGTGGGTTCCACGTCGTTGTGATGCGCCATGATGGCGTGCACGATGTCCGCGCTCTCGCGGTATTTGCGCGCGAGTTCCGCGCCCAGGGTCACGTGCGTGCCCTCGGCCTCGTGGTCCACGGCCTTGCCGATGTCATGCAGCAGACCTGCGCGCTTGGCGATCTGCACGTCCGCGCCGAGTTCCGACGCCATGACGCCCGCCAGGTGGCTGACCTCGATGGAGTGCTTCAGCACGTTCTGGCCGTAGCTGGTGCGGTAGCGCCTGCGGCCCAGGAGCTTGACCAACTCGTGGTGGATGTTGTGCTGGCCGGTCTCAAACACAGCCTGCTCGCCCGCCTCGCGGATCTGGTTGTCCACTTCCTTTTGCGCCTTTTCGACCATTTCCTCAATGCGTGCGGGGTGGATGCGGCCGTCCAGGATCAGCTTTTCCAGCGCGATGCGCGCGACCTCGCGGCGAACCGGGTCAAACGCGGAGACGATGACGGCCTCCGGCGTGTCGTCGATGATCAGATCCACGCCCGTGGCGGTTTCCAGCGCGCGGATGTTTCTGCCCTCGCGGCCGATGATGCGGCCCTTCATGTCGTCGTTGGGCAGCGTGACCACGGAGACGGTCGTCTCGGCCACATGGTCGGCGGCGCACTTCTGGATGGCCATGGTGATGATGTTGCGCGCCTTCTTCTCCGCCTCTTCCTTGGCGTTGCCCTCGATTTCGCGGACGAGCACGGCCGCGTCATGGTACGCTTCTTTCTGGATGCGGGAAACAAGCACCTGACGCGCTTCGTCCTGCGTCATGCTGCCGATGCGCTCCCATTCGCCCTGCTGGCGGCCGAGCAATTCTTCCGCCTGGGTCTCCATGCGGGAAATATCCTCTTGCTTTTTGTTCAACCCTTCCTCGCGCGTGTCCAGGTTGTCCAGCTTCTTGTCGAAGGACTCCTCGCGCTGCATCAGGCGGCGCTCGTTTCGGGTCAGTTCGTTCCGGCGGTCGCGAATCTCGCGGTCCAGTTCATTCTTCAGTTTGAGAATTTCTTCCTTAGCTTCCAGTATTTTTTCTTTTTTATGTTCCTCCGCCCGCTTCTGGGACATATCCAGCAGGTTTTTGGCGTACTCCTCGGTCCGCCCGATTTTGCTTTCCGCCACGCTTTTCCTGTATTGATAGCCGACCAGCAGGCCGATTACGACGGCGACCAACGCCGCGAGAATAATCCAAAGCGCGTCCAATGTGGGATACCCCTCCTTATATATAAATAAAAGCCGAGCGATAAACTCGGCATCCTTGATTGTTATAAAAGGGTATAGCCATCCTGAGATGGATATTATATAAGAAAGGACGTAACAACGTCCTGTACCCTTTCGGAACAGTCTGGCGATCCAAGCCAAGCTTAACAGAATTATTGTACAGTCAGGCGAGCGGCTTGTCAAGATATTAAATATGTAGGACGGGGGAAAAACGAGCAAAAGAGATCATTTTCCGGAACTGCCCGCGATTTCCCGCAGCAGATTTTCGCCCCGCGCGCGCTGCCATGACATGGCGAGCAGCGGCGTGTCCGTCGTCTCCAGCCATTGACCGGCAAAATCCTCGATTGCTAGCCGCAGATCGGCGTCTTCGGTTTGCGCGTGCAACCTCGAAAGAGCGGGTGCGGCGGCGTAGGGGAAATCGTCATACTGCGTCATGTCAAACGCCGGAAGCGAGCCGGTGAGGTAGCGGCTTACGTTGTTCCCCGCGACGATGCCGCCGACATTTGCCAGCCCCATGGCGATGAACGCGGCCGCGCAGAACAGCGCGATGGCCCGCGCGGCCGGAAACCGCGCCCATTGCGCCGCCACCAGCAGGCAAAAGACCACGAACAGCACCGCCATGAACCAGGTCGTGTATACGCGGAGCAGCGTCAGCCCCAGTTCGCCAATGTACAGGCCCATTTTCAGGCAGGCCGTGGCGATGATCAGCAGCGTCAGCACACCTAGCGCGCTCAGCAGGGCGTGGATGACCTTGGCGCCCCGGGGTGTCAGCAGTGTGACGAACAGGTACACGGCCAGGTTGATGACGGCCACGCCGCACAGTTCAAAGAAACCTTGCCGCGCGTACTGGCTGTACGCGGAGGCGTCCCGCGGCGCGGCACGGATGAAGCCCGCGATGTTGAGCACCTGCACGGCGCAGAAAAGCGCGTACAGCAGGCACAATAGCGTCAGCACGACCGACGATATGGCCGTGGGGAGGTACCACGCGCGCTTTTCGCCCGCTGATTCCACGGGCAGCGCGTGCGCCGCGCCGTAGAGCGCGCCCAGCAGATACCACGCGATTAGCGCCGCGAGGACGAGCTGGAAAATGACGATCACCACGTCATCCACGAAAACGTGTCTGGCGATGCCCTGCAAAATCTGCTCGAAGCGGCTATCCGCGCTCATCAGCAGGGAGCCGACGATCAGCAGCAGCGGCACGGAGGCCGCGAGCCCCACGAGGCCGTACACGGCGCCACGCTTGCCCTGTCCAAGGCCGCTCTGCATGCGCCCGACGACCGGCCCCATGGCGCGGAAAGGGATCTTCACGGTGATGCGGAGAAAATCCTCCGGCGCACGGCCGCCCAGCGCGTTTTCCCGCCGGCTGCCCGCCGCCGTGATGAGCCAGTACGCCGTCAGGCACAGCAGAAGCGCGAGCAGCGGATATTGAATGCCCGCGTTTTCAAAGAGGGCAAAGTTCAGCGCCAACAGGCAGCAGAGCGCCAGATAGCCGTAGCTGGCGCGGGATTGTTTCCTGCCCGCGAAGCGCAGGTATGTGAGACACGCGCCGTAAAAGAGCGCAGCGGACAGCGCCGCGCCCAGGGCGGGCGCGCTAAACATGGCGTAGCGCACAAAGAGAAAGGCACTCAGGACGATCAGCGCGGCGCAGCCCCAGAGCGCACCGGGCTTCTCATTCGTTTCAGACGCAAACATTTCCACCTGCGGTCCCTCCATATTGCCGTTATCCATTTCATTACCCTCCTTGATGGCGGCGCTGATTTGTAAAATCGGGCGCCATAAGGGATTTCGCAAGAAATCCCTACCTTTGCCTTGCGCCAAATGTATGCTTTCGGGATCAGTATAGCATCGGGCATCTCGTATTGCAACAATTTTTTATCGAATTACGATAAATATATCACGAGGGACGATTGACACATGTGTGACAACCGATTATAATGACCGCATTACATGCTCCGAAGGAGGATGCCCGAATGAAGCGCGAAGTGCTCGCGTTCCTGCTCAAAGCCGTGGTGGCCGCTTGCTTGATCTTTGGTGTGTTTGTCTGCTTTTTTCTGGTCCCGTGGATGGTGCGGTACATCGCGCGGGACATTCCGGCCCTGGCGGAGGCGGCGGGCTATGTGTACGCCTACACGGGCGCGGTCGCCCTGCCGGTGGTGCTGGCGCTCGGGGTCGCATGGCGCGTATTTGACGCGATCGGCAAGGAGCAGAGCTTCACGGCGGAAAATGCGCGCCGCATGCGCCTGGCAAGCTGGCTGGCGCTGGCGGAGTTTTTTGTCTTTGCGGCAGGGCTTGGACTGTCCTTCCCCCTGAGCCTTTCCCACCCGTTTGTGCTGCTCTGCTTCCTGATTGCCTGCCTATTCTGCGGCGCGGCGTCGGTCGTATGCCACGTCATCGCGCAGCTTGTGCGGCAGGCGGCGCTGTTCAAGCAGGAAAACGATCTGACCATATGACCGCAAAAGCAATTGAGGTGACCGCATGGCGCTAATCATCCACATCGATATCATGCTGGCGAAGCGAAAAATGAGCGTGACGGAGCTTTCCGAGCGCGTCGGCATCACGATGGCCAATTTGTCGATCCTGAAAAACGGCAAGGCAAAGGCAATCCGCTTTTCCACGCTGGAAAGGCTGTGCGAGGCGCTGGCATGCCAGCCGGGCGATCTGCTGGAATTCGAACCGGACGAAGGGGAGTAATCCGCTTCTTCCGCCATCGCCGCGCGAAACCTACGCAAATCGTGTATAAAATACAAAAAAATGGGAAAATATGAAGGAATATCGTGCATTGCGAAAAATACTGCATATGCACTATACTATACTGGGAAAAGTTCGATACCCTTGTCAGGGGAGGAGGTAGGGATTCCTTAGGGAAGCTCCTCGGTATTGTCGCGCCGGCTGCCTGGCATTGTTGTGCTCGCCCTTCGGTCGATCGCTTTGTGCCGCTGGGCACCTTCGGGTCGCTTCATTGCCCACTGGGCGCGCTTCCCTCTGGTGTTGGCGGCGCTTCCCTCCGGTGCCCCTTATGGCGCCCGATTCTACGAATCCGTCCCGCCGTCATGGTGCAGCATAAAACGCCGCACAGCCGATGCATGTTTCTCGTTACACGTCTAGGGTTCATTGGAACCACCGCAAGGGCGCCTGATTCTTCGAATCCGCGCCGCCACCCATGACACACAAAGGACACAAATTGAATGAATCCGGAGGAGTGGTTATCATGCAAGGAACAGAGAGCCTTTTTATCGTCGTGTCCATCGCCGTGTCCCTGCTGGCGTTTGGCTTCGCGGCATGGCTGTTTCGGTGGGTGAAGGCGCAGCCATCCAGCAACAAGCGCATCGCCGAGGTGGGCGAACTCATCCGCAAGGGCGCAAACACCTTTCTGCGCAAGGAGTACATCGCGCTGTCGAAGTTCGTCGCCGTCGCGGCTGTGCTCATTTTTGTGTTTCTGCCCAATCCCGTTTGGACGGAAAACATCATGGACAACGTGACCATGGCGCTCGCGTACCTGGCGGGTACGGTGTTTTCCGGCATTGCGGGCGTGATCGGCATCCGCATCGCGACCATCGCCAACATCAAGACGGCTGAGGCGGCCACGCACGGCATCAAGCCGTCGTTCATGGCGGGCTTCCGTGGCGGCGCGGTGATGGGCATGGCTGTGGTCGGCTCCACGCTGCTGGGTGTGGCGCTCCTGATGGCGATCACGGACGACACCACGGCGCTGCTGGGCTTCAGCTTCGGCGCGAGCTCCCTGGCGCTGTTCGCCAAGGCGGGCGGTGGCATCTTCACCAAGACCGCCGACGTGAGCGCGGACCTGGTGGGCAAGGTGGAGCTGGGCATTCCGGAGGACGACCCGAGGAACCCGGCCGTCATCGCGGACAACGTGGGCGATAACGTGGGCGACGTGGCCGGCATGGGCGCGGACCTGTTCGACTCCAACGTGGCGTCGATGTCCGCGGCGCTGGTGCTGGCGGCGGTGCTGGACAAGGCCGCGGGCAACACGCTGAACGCGGCGATGGTGTTCTGCTACGCGGCGGCGGGCCTCCTGGCCTCGATCTTCGGCGTGGCGCTGGCGCGCATGGGCGACAAAGGTCCGACGCACGCGCTGAACAACAGCACGTACATCACGACCGGCATTTTCGCCGTGCTGACAGGCATCTGCACCTGGGTGTTCGGCTTCCACTGGCGCATCTGGATCGCGAGCATCGTGGGCCTCCTGGTCGGCGTCGTCATCGGCATCGCGAGCGATTACTTCACGGACGATTCCAAAAAGCCAGTCAGGAACGCGGCCAAGGCGGCCGAGTCCGGCCCGGCGTTCACGATTCTGTCCGGCGTGGCCTACGGCTTCCTGAGCGCGCTGCCGTCCCTGGTGGGCATCGCGGTATCCGCGCTGGTCGCGTACAAGGTCTGCGAGCCGATCGGCGAGGGCTACGCGATGTTCGGCATAGCGATGGCGGCTGTCGGCATGCTGTCCATCGTCGGCATGATCATCTCCAACGACGCGTACGGCCCCATCGTGGACAACGCGCGCGGCATGGCGGAAATGGGCAACCTGGGCGAAGAGGTCCTGAACGTGACGGACGAGCTGGACAGCGCGGGCAACACCGTCAAAGCCGTGACGAAAGGCTTCGCCATCGCGGCGGCCGGCCTTACGGTCATCGCGCTGCTGGGCGCGTTCATCAGCGAGGTGAACGTGGCGGCGGCGGAGCTTGGCAAGCAGCTTATCACCGGGTTTGACGTGATGAACCCGACCGTGTTCTTCGGCATGCTGGTGGGCGCGGCGCTGCCCGCCGTGTTCTCGGCCATGCTGATTCTGGGCGTGGACCGGAACGCGCAGCGTATGGTGGCGGAGATTCGCCGCCAGTTCCGCGAGATCGCGGGCCTGAAGGAAGGCAAGCCGGGCGCGGTGCCGGAGTACGACCGCTGCATCGAGATCGCCACGACCGGCGCGCTGAAGGAGCTGGTCCCGGCGGGCCTTGTGTCCATCGGAATGACGCTTGCGGTCGGCTTCATCGGCGGCGTGGAGGCCATCGGCGGCTTCCTGACGGGCAACATCGTGACGGGTCTCCTGCTGGCGCTGTTCATGAGCAACGCGGGCGGCCTGTGGGACAACGCGAAAAAGTACATCGAGAGCGGTCACAACGGCGGCAAGGGATCGGAAGCGCACAAGGCGGCCGTCGTGGGCGACACGGTCGGCGACCCGTTCAAGGACACGGCCGGCCCGTCCATCAACACGCAGATCACCGTGGTGTCGCTGGTGTCCTCGCTCGCGGCTACGCTGTTCCTGACATATTCGCTGTTCTAAACCGCGCATTCCACACTGCTTTTAGCACAGACCGCCGGGGGATAAGCCCCTCGGCGGTCTTTTCAATTTTGGGGTTTATGCAAACAAACGGATGAAAACTGTATGGAACGCCCGTCTGTTTGGAAGAGGATGGAAACGGAGGGAAAAGGAGGTGCTGTGATGTCGCACAAGCGTATTGCCTGGATTTGCTTGGTTTGCCTGGTGTTCTGCCACCTGCCGTGGGGGGCTGCGCTGGCGGATGGCGGGGAAGGGGATGCTCCGGCGGGCATGATCGTGCCGGCGGAAACGCAGGCGTCCATGCCGGGCGGGCTGGGTACGGTCATGGCGCCGAAGCCTGGGGAAATGGTCGCGCTGCGGGAAGGACCGTCGGACGGCGCGCGGCTTATCATGGCCTACTATACCGGGGCGCACTATTGGTCCCTGGGAAGCAGCCGGGATTATGACGGATGGGCGTATGTGAATTTCTGGGGGCAAACCGGCTATATCCCGCGTGCGTGCGCACTGGAGTATACGCAGGTGGATGAGGACGAGATGCGCGCGCGGTACGAGGTGCCGACCGCCATTGTGCGCGTGCCGGAGGGAAAGACATCCGTGCCGCTGATGAACGGGACGAAGGGGAGCGAGTGGGTGGATGTCAGCCTGACCGACGGCACCGTCGTGCTGGTGCTGGGCGAGGCGGGCAGAAGGAGCCAAGTGCGGGTGGGAAACGTGTACGGGCTGGTGGAGAGCGCATTCCTTGAGCGGACGGGAGAACTTGGGTCCTGGTTGTATGATTTCCCGCCGATAGGCCACGCGGTGGTGACCGGGAAGGGGATGGAGCAGACATACCTGCGCACTGTCCCGGGCGCTTCGCAAAATCAGGACGACAGGTCTGACTACGGCGGATGGACGTTCTGGCTGTACGGTGTGGCCGAGGCGGACGCGCAGATCGGCTACTGCGCGCTGCAAGGTTTTTTGCCGCTGGATACGGTGCAGCTCTACCTGTATAGCGACCTGTATGGCGCGGAGCGGCAGGAACTGCCGGAGGGGAACTACACGGCGGGCAAGGACTTCGCGCCAGGGTTGTATACGTTCGCCGTCAAGGAGGGAGAGGCGGGCCGCCTCAGCACCTTGATTGGCGGCATGGAGCGATCCTACGAGGCGGAGGGCGCGGCGCGCTTTGATGTGTTTCTGCCGGAGGGCGCGTCCGTCACGGCCGCGGGCGGCAGGCTGATTCCGACCGTGCGGGAGGAGTATTTCGCGCGGGAGGACGCGAAGCCGCTCGCGGGAAACGGCAAGCTGCTCATCACGGGCGATAGCGTGGGATCGACGCACCGCATCACCGCGATGGATGGAAAAGAACCGTCGCGCTACACGATCACCAGCCTGTACTGCGAGGAAGGCGAGGGGGAGCCGAAGGTCACGTACACGCTTGACCCGGGCGAGTCGCGCGATCAAATGATCATGCCGGGCGAGTTTATCGAGATCGAAAACTGCGTCCTGGAAGCGATGCACGCGAACGGATAATGGATAGCGAACAACAAATCGGAAAAACAAAGGAGGACTTGGAAATGTCAAAGGTACGAATGGGGTTTGTTCGGCTGGTGTGTGTGCTGCTGTGCGGCCTTTTGGCCATGGCCGGCTTTGCCGGGGCGGAGGGCGGCGCGTATGACGGGTATGAGGTGGCCGTGGTGCGCGTGCCGGAGGGTGAAAAGGCCGCGCCGCTTACGGACGGCAGCTTTGAGGCTGCGCAATCCGGCGTGAGCGGCGATCTGCTGGACGGCGCGCTGGTGGAAATTGTCGGCGAGGATGTCGGCGGCTTCTGCCGGGTGAAGGCGGGGAACGCTTTCGGCACCATGGAGAGCAAGTACCTGGAGCGCACGGGTGAGCGGAGCACGGCCGACGGCATCGTGCCGCGCGGCTACGCGGTCATCACGACCACGGACGCGGACGCAGCCAACCTGCGCGCGTTCCCGGGCGACGACAACTACCGTAACGAGAACTCGGCGGATCCGGGCAACATTCTCACCGGACGGACGATGCTGCTGTACAGCGTGGCCGGCGGGTACGCGCAGATCGGCCTGTACGCGTACCAGGGCTTTGTGCCGGAGGACGCTGTCGCGGTGTACTGGTTTGACGACCTGTTTGCCGAGGAACGCAAGGACATCCCGGACGGCAGCCACGTGGCGGGCAAGGATTTCACACCGGGACTGTACACGTTTACCATTGCCGAGGACGGGCAAGGGACGCTGGCGTCGAGCGTGAACGGCATGGAGCGGACCTATGAAGCAAAAGGCGCGGCGGAGTTCACCGTGTACCTGCCCGGGGGCGCGGAAATCACCGTGGCGGGCGGCGCGATGCGCCCGGCGGAGCGGCAGGATCCTTTTGCTTCGGACGGGCGGGCCGAATACGCCGGGAACGGCAAGCTGCTGACGTACCTGGGCGGTGTCGGATCGACGCACATGGTCACCGTGCCCGAGGGCGGCGAGGGTGGCCGGTACCGGCTGGTTAACCTGCTATTTGAAGAGGGCAAGGCGGAACCGCGCGAGGAAGGCGAACTGGCCCCGGGCGAGGAGCACGTGTTCCTGGTGTTCCCGGGCGAAATTGTGGAGATTGAGAACTGCGTGCTGGTGCCGCAATTTGGAAACGGCTGACATATTACCCCGGCACCGAAAAGTCGGAATTCTGCACGAATCTTTTTCCGTCTGGCTGCGTCGCTCTCCACTCGGCGTAGCGCTGCTACGCCTCACTCCGGCTCCTTGCCGGACGAAAAAACCTCTCGTGCATCTCTTCCTACTTTTCAATGCCGGGGTAATAGAAAACACGGAAGGGCTGGGGCATCCCGGCCCTTCGCGCATCCTTGAGATTTTGCGGAGTGAAAGCGAGGGAGAACCGATGCGAAAGCGGATTGGACTGGGCCTTGTGGTGTTGCTGGCGTGCGCGATGCTCTGCGGCATGGCGGCGGCGGATGAGGGGATACCGCCGTATGGGCTTACGATTGTGACCGACCCGGCGAAGCCGGCCGAGCTTCGGGCGGGACCCTCGGCGGAATCGGCGCTGATCGCCACGTATCATGGGGGCGTGTTCTTTGAGGAAGCGGCTGAAGGAGGCGCGCAGGATGGCTGGGTGTATGTGCGCGTGGGCAACCCCGCAAGAAGCCTTGGCGGCGTTGAAGGCTACATGCGACAGGAGTACCTGCTGTACTGGCCGGAAGGCGCAAACGTGAACATGGAGGACCAGGACATGCCCGAGATCGGCATCGCGCGCGTGCCGGAGGGTGAAACGTACGCGCGGGTATGGGAATGGGTGCCTGGGCCGAATGTTGAAGTGTGCGGCGGGCTCTACGACGGCGCGATGATGGAGGTGCTCGGCGCGGGGGACGGGTTCAGCCATGTGAGCATCGGCGTTGTCAACGGATTCATGGAGGACACGGCGGTTGAGCTGACCGGGAAGAAAACGACACGGTCGCATAGCGCGCACGCGGAAGGGTTCGCAGCCCTGATGACGCCGGATGCGGAGAAGGCCGGGCTGCGTCTGTTCCCGGACACGGAGATCGCGTGGGATAACGGACAGGAAAAGCGCGAGGCCGCGCGGAACATGTACCTGTACAGCGCGTCGGACAAGGAAGCGCAGGTGGGCTTCGCGGCGCTGCGGGGCTTTCTGCCGCTGGACGGGCTTCGCCTGTACTGGTTTGACGACCTGTTTGCCAAGGGCGGACGGGCGGTGCCGGACGGCGAGCATACCGTGGGCAAGGATGTCCCGCCGGGCATGTATCTGTATACCCTCGCGGACGGGGAGACGGGCGGTGTGGCGACAGTGGTGAACGATGTGGCGCGTGCGTACGGCGCGAAGGACGCGGCGCGGTTCCTCCTGTATCTGCCGGAGGGCATGGAGATCGCGCTTGCGGGCGGCACGCTGCGCCGCGCGTCGCTCGCGGAGTATTTTGAGCAGGGCGCGTTTGAGACCTTTGAAGGCACGGGGAAGGTGATGCCCGATCCGGGCAGGATCGGGACCACGTTCTACGTGAAGGCGCTGGACGGCGCGGATGAGGCGCGGGTGACGGTGATGAGCCTGCCGTGCGAGGAAGGGGTTATGGAGCCTGTTTGGCAGGAGACACTGAAGCCGGGGCAGGAGACCGGCGTGACTGTGTATCCCGGCGAATCCATATGGGTGGAGAACTGCGCGGTGACGGCCGGGGGGAACGGATGATTTCCCCCGCCTTGCGCCCAGTTTTGTGTGGTAGTATAACGGACGCGAACGAAAGAACAGGGGGCAATGCGTGTGAAAAGGGCGCGTTGGCTTTGGGCGGCGCTGGGGTGCGCGGTGGTGTGGGTGGCGCTGGGGCTGTGCGGCGGCGGGTTGGCGGAGAGCGACCGGCAGGGGTTTGTGATCACGGCTGGCCCGGAGGAAACGGCGGATTTGCGGGAAGGGCCGACGGAGGAGTCGGAACTGATTCTTTCGTATTACGGCGGCGTGATCTTCGAGTGCTTGGACGCGGCGGATGAGAGCGGATGGGCGCTTATCCATATCAACGCGGACCTGGAACGTCATACCATTGGCGCAGTGGGATTCATGCGGCAGGAGCACTTGATTCTCAGCACCGACCGGGAGAGATATTATGCGGCGCAAAAGTCCATCAGCCCCTTGGAAAGGGCACGCGTACACGCCACGGACGGAGAAAAGTCCGCGCCTCTTTGGGCAGACGCGCTCTGTGACAGCCAGGATGAGAGAGACGTCTATGACGGCGCGTATGTCACGCTGCTGGGCGTGAGAGACGGGCTTTACCATGTGTCGTTCGGCGCGGCGGGGGGCTTTATGAATGAGGCGAACCTCGAAAAAATAGGGCGGGATAGGGCACCCGTGATTGCCTATGCTGTGCTGGACCCAAGGCGTGGAGGAGGGCAGTGGATGCGCACCATGCCCGGAAGAAATCACGACGATGCGAACGGATATGAGCTGATTAGGAGCAGACGAAGGGTGGAAGTACTCAGCGTATCCGACACGGAGACCCAAGTCCGCTACTAAACGAGGACTGGCTTTCTTCCGCTGCATGGGCTCCGGGTCTACTGGGCGAACGAACTGTACTTGACGGATGACGTTTCGTTTGCGGACGGCAGCTATATCTCGGCGTTCGACTTCGCGCCGGGGCTGTACACCTTCGTGGTTGAGGCTGGCGAGCGTGGCGCGATGACGGTGGCGTTGGACGGTTTTGAGCGGCGGTATGAAGCCGATGGCGAAGCGCAGTTCACCGCGTATTTGCCCGATGGTGCGGAAATCACGCTGGAAGGCGGTATACTGCGTCCCGCCAAGGATGAACAATACTTTGTTGAGGACGAGGTATACGAGTACGTTGGCACGGGGCGGCTCTTGATCGGCAGTGTGGGCACCACGTTTTACATTCGCGCGCTGGAGGATTCGGACGAGGCGATGTACGAGGTGTCGTGCTTGCTCTATGACGAGGGCTTTGACGAACCAATGAGGATACAGAAGCTCGCGCCCGGAGAGTCTGCCGGAGTTAGGCTGTACCCTGGGGACTTTATCCTGGTCGTGGACTGCGTGCTGGAAGCTACGTTCTCTCACGGATAAGAGGGGGTGCGCCCCCGCCCCCTCACCCCCCGTCCCCCCTCATAACCGTCATGGCGTCCATCGCCTCGGGCGCCATTTCGTTTGCCCCGGCGCCCTCCGCCTCCGCCCCCAGCGCCAGCGTCCCCGTCTCAAAGATCGCGGGGTCGATCGCCAGGGAATGCTTGGCGATCTTCGCGAGAATCGCCTCCGCGCGCTCGCCCGTGGCCACCACGGGGCGAAAGTCACTGTACTTCTCCGCGTCCGAGATCAGGCACGGGATGATCCGCATCTCAACCGGGCGCGCGCCGTCCGCGCTCTTTTCCACCACCACCTGGCCGATGAGCGTGTCCCAGTCCTTGGGGTCAATGTTGCCGCCGAAGGAGAAGTTGCCCAGGCTGTAAAAGATCGGCTTGCCCCGGTAGACCTCCACGGCCTGGACCACATGCGGATGGTGGCCGAAAACGATGTCCACGCCCAGGTCGATCGCGCCGCGCGCGATGTCTGCCTGCACGCCGGTGATCTTGTACTGCTCCTCCGTGCCCGCGTGCATGGACAGGATGACGATATCGCAGCCGGCGGCGCGCAGCAGCGGGATATCGCGCGTGCGGAGGGTTTCCAGCGTTCGCCAATGGGGGTATGTAAAAGCCGTCATGCAGATGCGGATGCCGTTCGCCTCATAGATCGCCAGATCGCCGCCGCCGAAGTGTTTCACGCCGACGCGGTCCAGCGCGGCGATGGTGTCGCGCCGCCCGGGGATGCCGAAGTCCAGGATGTGGTTGTTGGCAACGCTGACGGCCTCCACGGAGCCCAGCCGCAGGATTTTCGCGTAGGCAGGCGGCGCGCGGAACGTGAACGCCTTGTCCCGGGGCTTTTTTGAGTCCGTGTACGTGCCTTCCAGGTTTACGATGGTCAGGTCATCCGCCCCGAAGATGGACGCGACGCCGGAAAAGGGGTAATCAAAGCCGCGCTCGCCCATCTGGTAGACGAAACCGTGCGTGTAGTGCTGGTACTGGTTGTCGGAACCGAGCGTGCAGTCGCCCGCAAAGGACAGCACGGCGCGCGTGGGAGCGGCCGGGGCGGCGCCTCGCCCGATGAGGGCGCGCAGGCCGCCGGAGATCAGCAACAGAAAAGAGAGCAGTGAAGCGAAAAACGGCCCGCCGAGCGGTTGGCTTGGGTGCATGGGCGGTCTCCTTTGCGCGCTCGCGTTTTTCTTTCGATACATAGAGGATACCATGCGTCAGGATCGTCATTTTGTGAGACCGCCAAGTGAAGTCTCACTCCGGGTAAAGCCAATGGTACGGCGCAACAACACCGGAAGCTCATCGCGTTTCGTATTACGGCACCACGGGAATCGTCATCACCCGTATTCTTGTGGGTGCGCCTTCGGCGCCCGCCTCCGTGTTTGCCTCATGTTTTTCGGCGGTGAATAAATGCAGCGTCTCCCCCACGCAGTAGATGGCCGCCCGCACAGTGTCCCATCCCGCCTCCGGCTCAACGACCCAGTGCGCTGTAACCTCCCCAGCTTTGTCCAGAGTCAGTACGCGCGGACGCCCGTACCATCCCGTCTCCGTGGCGCGCACATAATAACCCGCCGAAGTGGCGAGGATGGATGCGAACCCGACAAAGTTATCTTCCTCAAAATGGTACATCCGCTCCCAAAGCAGCGTGCCGTCCGGAGCAAAGCGCGCCAAAATGCCGTTGTACTCATATACCCCGTCGGTCGCGCTTACCAGGCGGGTGTACGCTCCGGCCGCCAGCAATCCTCCGTCCTCCGTTATCAATCCATCCGCATACGACTTGATATACTCCGACGGCGATTCAGTCAACCACAGCAGTTCGCCCGTGTCGCTCATCTTAAGAGCGACGCCGAAATCATTGCGCGTACCCGTCTCCTGCTCCTCCAGACTTCCATAGAAAACGGTTCCCCCATCCACCGGCCGTCCGCCACTCAGGGACAACTCGTGTTGGCCGAACACATGCCGCCACAAAACCTCGCCGTCCACGTTTCTTTTTTCCAGGGTTGGCACATGAAAGGTGCCGCCGCGCCGGTCCCTTTCCCGCCGCTCGCCGAAAAAGACGAAATAGCCATCCTCTGCGGGGAAAAGCCACGGTGTAATCTGACCGTCGCCGGGTGCCAGCGTGTCCACGCCGACAATTTCTCCGTCACGCACGCGAAGGATCGCCACCTCGGCAAACATGTCATCCTTGCCTTCCTTCGTGTGGGTTAGCATAGCATACCCTCCGCCCGCCAGCGGCACGGGGCTCCAAAATCTGTTGTATACGTGGGCGTTTGTAAACAGCGGCGATAGCGTTGTTGCCTCGGCGTCCAGTATCCCTGCCGCACCTGGCGCATTCCCCATCACGTTGCCTTCCGTATCCCCGGCGAGCAGAAACCCCCCGTCGTCAAGCGGATAGATGTTCATCCATACCGGATGGATAAACGGTTCCTCAAAGCAAGCGGTGACATTCGGTGCGATCACCTCAACGTCCACGGCCAATGCAGGCGCGACATCCGTCCCCAATAGCTGCGCGATAACCAAGGTCATCAAGAAGCCTCGTGTCTTTTTCTTCATAGGTGTCTCCTTTAGGCGATGGGCGTAAAACATTGCGCGCCCGGCCGTACTCTGGCCGGGCGCGCGGCGGATTGTGGGGGAAGGGGGGAAGGCGCGCGGCACGGAAACCGCTGCGGACGGCCGCTGCGCTTACGCTTTATACCAATTTCCGGCGGAAATTGAACTTACTCGTCGTCGTCCGAGGCGCTGTCCTCGGCCTCGTACTTGGCCGTATCCGGCGAGCCCACGATCTTGGCGCGGACGATCGCGTCCACCTCGGCGGCGACCTCGGGATTGTCCTTCAGGTACTGGCGCGCGCTCTCGCGCCCCTGGCCGATGCGCTGGTCGTTGTAGCTGAACCAGGAGCCGCTCTTGTGGATGACATCCTGCGTGACGGCCATGTCCAGCAGGCTGCCTTCCTTGGAGATGCCTTCGCCGTAGAGGATATCGCACTCCGCGACGCGGAACGGCGGGGCCACCTTGTTCTTGACCACCTTGATCTTGGTGCGGTTGCCCAGGATTTGCGTGCCGCTCTTTAGCTGCTCGCCGCGCCGGACATCCAGGCGCACGGACGCGTAGAACTTCAGCGCGCGGCCGCCGGTGGTCGTCTCCGGGTTGCCGTACATGACGCCGATTTTCTCGCGGAGCTGGTTGATGAAGATGACCATGCAGTTCGTCTTGCTGACGATGCCGGCGAGCTTGCGCAGCGCCTGGGACATCAGCCGCGCCTGCACGCCCACGAACGAGCTGCCCATGTCGCCGTCAATCTCGGCCTTGGGCACCAGGGCCGCCACGGAGTCCACCACGATGATATCGATCGCGCCGGAACGCACCAGCGCCTCGCAGATTTCCAGCGCCTGCTCGCCCGTGTCCGGCTGGGAGACGTACAGGTTGTCGATGTCCACGCCGAGCTTCCGGGCGTACTGCGGGTCCAGCGCATGCTCGGCATCAATGAATGCGGCCATACCGCCGAGCCTCTGCGCCTCAGCCACCACGTGCAGGGTCAGCGTCGTCTTGCCGGACGCCTCCGGCCCGTAGATCTCGATGATGCGCCCCCTGGGCAGGCCGCCGACGCCCAGCGCGATATCCAGGTCCAGGCAGCCGGTCGGGATGACATCCACCTGCATGGTGCTGCGGTCGCCCAGCTTCATGATCGCGCCCTTGCCGAACGCCTTCTCGATGTTGTTCAGCGCCATGTCCAGCGCCTTCTGTTTCTCCTCCTGGATATTATCGCCGGTCATCGCCGTGATCGGGGCCTTGGACTTCGTCTCGCTCTTGGCCATGTTCGTCTCCCTTTCCTCGCGTGTAGTAATGGTTATATCAATTTTATAACTTCGCTGTTTTCAGCAGCCAGTGCAGGCCGTTCAGCGTGGCGAGCGTGCGCACGCGCTGGCGGTCGCCGGTCAGACGCAGCTCGCGGGCGCTTGTGCCGTCCGCCGTGGCCAGCCCGAGCCACACGAGGCCCACGGGCTTGTCGGAGGTGCCGCCGTCAGGCCCGGCGATGCCCGTCGTGGCGAGGCAGATGTCCGCGCCGGAGCGCGCGCGCAGGCCCTCGGCCATGGCGCGGGCGCACGGCTCGCTGACCGCGCCGTAGCGGGCGATGATATCCTCCGGAACGCCGAGCGCGCGCACCTTGGCCGCATTGGTGTAGGTGATGGCGCCTTCCAGGAACACATCCGATGCGCCGGGCACGGATACGAGCCTCGACGCGATCATCCCGCCGGTGCAGCTCTCGGCCACGGCGCAGGTTTTCCCGGCGGCGCGGAGCGCGGTAGCCACAGCGCGCTCCATGGAATCGTGCGGGTCGTCCGTGACGGCGTAGATCACCTCATCGCCGATGCGGGCGCGCACGGCGGCCTCCAGCGGGTCCAGCAACGGGGCTGCTTCCCGCGCGTCCTGGCAGCGCACCGTGAGGCGAAGCTGCACTTCGCCCGTGGAGCAGTAGGGCGCGAGCGTCGGGTTTGTGGAGCCGTTCATCAGGTCGCTCGTCAGGCTCTCGACCTTGGATTCGCCCATGCCGAAGATGCGCAGGTAGCGCGAAATGATGAGCGCGCCGCTCCGCTCTATCAGGTACGGCAGCACGCCCGAGTCGAACATCGGGATGAGTTCGCGCGGCGGGCCGGGCAGGTTGATGACGGCCTTGCCGCCTAGCTCCACGATGCAGCCGGGCGCTGTGCCGAAGTCGTTTCTCAGGATGCGCGCGCCCCGGGCGAACACGGCCTGGCGCAGGTTGTTGTCCGTCATCGGGTAGCCGCTCTTTTGAAACCACCCGCACACCATGGCCGCCGCCTCGGCGCTTTCCTCCATGGGCAGGCCGAGCGCCTCGGCGGACAGTTCCTTGGTGATGTCGTCCGCCGTGGGGCCCAGGCCGCCGGTGGTGATGACCACGTCCGCGCGGGACAGCGCGGTTTCGATGGCCTCGCGCATGCGCGCCGGGTTGTCGCCGACGGTGACCTGCCGGTGCAGGGTGACGCCCGCCTCGGACAGGCGGCGCGCCAGATACTGCGCGTCGGTATTGAGCACCTGCCCCATCAGCAGCTCGGTGCCCACGGAGAGAACCTCCGCGATCATTCGCTTTCCTCCAGTACTTTTCGGTTGCGCAGGACGATTTCCGCGCCGGAATACGCGGACAGCGCCGTCGCGACCCACACGACGATCCACGCGTAGGGTATGGAGAGTGTCAGCATCAGCACGGCGACGATCTGCACGACCGTCTTGAGCTTGCCGGACTTGTCCGCCGCGATCACGACGCCCTTGCCCGCCGCGATCAGCCTAAAGCCGCTGACGATGATCTCCCGCGCGACCATGATGAGCACGGCCCACACGTCGATCGCGCCGCCCGTGCTGCACAGCAGGATCATCGGCAGCAGGACGAGCAGCTTGTCCGCGATGGGGTCCATGAACTTGCCAAAGTCCGTCACCTCTCCGCGCTTCCTGGCCAGGTTGCCGTCGATGTAGTCCGACAGCGCGGCCAGCGCGAACACAATTGCGGCCAGCCATATGCTGACCTCCGTATGTAGCGCCATCAGCACCAGATACAGCGGGATCATCAGAATGCGCAGAATGGTGATGCGGTTCGGCAGGTTCATTGGGATTTTGCTCATAGCACCTCTCCTGAAATATCGTACACATCCGCGCCGGTAATGCGCGCGGTGACAAACGTGCCGGGGGATAGCGGTTGGCCAGACGTGAGCAGCACGCTGCCGTCGCCCTCCGGGGCCTCCATGCGGGTGCGGGCGGTATAGACGCCACCGGATTCCCCCTCAATGAGCGCCTCGACCGTCGTGCCGACGCGCGCCCGGTTGTTCTCCAGCGAAATCCGCTGCTGCAAGCGCATCAGGCGGTCCAGCCGCTCGGCCTTGACTTCCTCGGGCACCTGATCCGGCATGGACGCGGCGGGCGTGTCCTCCTCCTCCGAGTACGCGAACGCGCCCAAGCGGTCGAACCGGGTTTCTTCGACAAAATCGAGCAGGCGGGCGAACGCGTCGTCCGTCTCGCCCGGGAAGCCGACGATCAGCGTCGTGCGCAGCGTGATGCCGCGCTGACGGGCCGCGCGGAGCAGCGCGCGAATTTCGTCCGGCGTGCCCTGGCGGTTCATGGCGCGGAGCATATCCGCGTCGATGTGCTGCAGGGGCAAATCGAGGTACGCGCACGCCTTGGGCTCGGCTGCCAGCGTGTCCAGCAGGCGCTCGTCCACGCGGCTGGGGTAGCAGTACAGCGCGCGCACCCAGCGCACGCCGTCGATGCGGCACGCCGCGCGGATCAGGTCATGCAGGCGCTCCCCGCCGGGCAGGTCGTCGCCGTAGCGCGTCGTATCCTGGGCGATGAAGGTCAGTTCCCGGACACCGCCCTGGGCAAGCGAGGTCATCTCATCTACAATGGAAGAGAATGGGCGCGACCGGTATCCGCCCCGGATGAGCGGGATGGCGCAATAGGCGCAGCGGTTGTCGCACCCGTCGCCGGTGCGCACGAATGCCGACCACGAGGGCGTGGTCAGCACGCGCGGCCCCTCGAACACGGAGGCGGAACGCGCGCAAGCCACGGGGCGCGCCCCGCGCGACGCCTCGGTAAGCAGCTCCCGAAGGCGCGGGTATTCGCCCACGCCGAGCAGCGCGTCCAATTCCGGCATTTCGGCGCGCAGCTCGTCCGCGTACCGCTGCACAAGACAGCCGGTGGCAATGAGCAGGCGGCAGCGGCCGGTTTTTTTGTATTCAGCCATTTGCAGGAGGGTATCGATGGACTCCTGCTTGGCCGGGGCGATGAACCCGCAGGTGTTGACGATCAAGATGTCAGCTTCGCCGGGGTCCTGGGTGACGGAATAGCCCCACCCGGTCAGCAGCGCAAGCATTTGCTCCGTATCCACGCGGTTTTTAGCGCACCCCAGCGAAATGACGCCGACGGTCCTTCCGGTCGGCAAAAAGTCATGCGAATTGACGTTCGTGTTCATACGGTTTTTATTATACCACGCGGCGCGGGGGGATGCAATAATTACAGTTGTATGACACATCTAAAACGCGTGTGCCAAATTATTCCAAATGAAAGACCGACTGTTGACAACCGCAAATACGCTCTGTATACTGACATTACAACCATATACAAGGAGGGTGACCATGAAGAAGTTCCTTTGCGCACTCCTGTCCATCATGATGCTGGCGTCCCTGGTGACCGCGGCTGTGGCGGAAGCGCCGGCGGGCTACAAGATCGCCATCATCACCGGCACGACGACCCAGGGCGAAGAAGAGTTCCGCGCCGCGGAAGCCTTGCAGGCCGCGTATCCTGACATCGTTGTAACGGCCACGTATCCGGACAACTTCTCCTCCGAAATCGAGACGACCAAGAGCCGCATCCTCGACTTCGCTTTTGATCCCGACGTGAAGGCGATCATCATGTGCCAGGCGGTCCCCGGCTGCGCGCCCGCGTACCAGGAGATCCGCGAAATGCGCGATGACATCCTTCTGCTCGCCGGCGTGCCGCAGGAAGCCCCCGCGACGGCCAGCGCCGCGAACGACTTCTGCTTCCAGGCTGACGACCCCGCGCAGGGCCATCAGATCGTCGAAACGCTTCAGAAGTGGGGCGTGGATGTGTTCATCCACTATTCGTTCCCGCGCCACATGGCGATGGAGACGATCGTCGCCCGCCACACGATCCTGAAGGCCGACTGCGAAGCCGCGGGCATTGAGTTCGTGGACCGCACCGCGCCCGACCCGACGGCCGAAGCCGGCGCGACCGCGTCCCACCAGTACATCCTGGAGGACGTCCCCGCCGTCATGACGGAGTACGCGGGCAAGAAGGTCGCGTTCTACACCACGAACTGCGGCATGCAGGAACCGCTGCAGACGGCCGTGCTGGCGCAGCCGAACGCGTACTACCCGCTGCCCTGCTGCCCGAGCCCGTACCACGCGTTCCCGGCCTCCATGGAAATCGGCGTGACCGCGGAGTCCTACGGCGACCCGGCGGCGATGCTGAAGGAAATCGCGTCCGTGCTGAAGGGCAAGGATGCCCTGGGCCGCTTCTCCACATGGGCGGAGCCGCTCAACATGACGTTCATCAAGGTGCTGTTTGACTACGCCACCCGCTACATCAACGGCGAAGTCACCGACAAGAACAACCTGGATGAGATCAAGGTGTCGCTGAAGAACGTGACCGGGTCCGACGATATCGGCATCACGACCTACACCGACGCGGAAGGCAACACGTACGAAAACTACTACATGCTGGTGCTGCCGCCGGTGGACTTCAACGACTACGTGTAACATCCGGCCAGAGGGGATAGCCCCCGCGCCAACTGAAAATTGCTGAGGGCGGCCCGCTTCGGTCCACATGGCCGGGGCGGGCCGCTTGAAGATCAAGGGGGAACGACATTGGGTGCGGACTATATTTTGGAGATGCGGAACATCTCCAAGGAATACGGCCCAAACGCGGTGCTGACGGATGTGACGCTGAAGGTGCGCCCGGGCGAGATCCACGCGCTGGTCGGCGAGAACGGCGCGGGCAAGTCTACGCTGATGAACGTTCTGTTCGGCATGCCCGTGATCCATGAGACCGGCGGGTTCAAGGGCGAGGTGCTGCTGGACGGGCAGCCGGTGCAGATCGGGTCGCCGCATGACGCGATGGAAAAGGGCGTCGGCATGGTGCACCAGGAGTTCATGCTCATTCCCGGCTTCAGCATCACGGAGAACATCAAGCTCAACCGCGAAATCGCCAGCCCCAACCTTGTCAGCCGCGTGCTGGGCAAGAGCATGGAGACGCTGGAGATGGGCCAGATGGCGGCCGATGCCCGTAGCGCGCTGGACAGTGTGGGCATGAACATCGAGGAGTTTGCGCTGGTCGCGGGGCTTCCGGTCGGCTACATGCAGTTTGTGGAGATCGCGCGCGAGATTGACAAGCAGGGCGTAAAGCTGCTGGTGTTCGACGAGCCGACGGCGGTGCTGACCGAGAGCGAGGCGGAGCAGCTCGGACGGGTGATGAAACAGATCACCGCGAGCGGCATCGCCATTATTTTTATCACCCACCGCCTGGACGAGGTGAAGGCGCTCTCCGACACGATCACCATCCTGCGCGACGGCAAGCTCGTTGCCAGCCAGGCGACCGGGGACATGACGCTGGTGCAGCTCGCGGAACTGATGATTGGCCGGTCGGGCGAGAGCGTGGTGGAGGTCGAGCGCCGGGCAATCCCGGAGAACGCGCCCATCGCGCTGAAGCTGCGGAACCTGTCGGTGGCCATGCCGGGCGAGGAGGCGAAGCGCGTCAATCTGGACGTGCGCGAGGGCGAGATTCTGGGCATCGGCGGCCTGGCGGGCCAGGGCAAGGTGGGCATTCCGAATGGCGTAATGGGTCTGTACCCGGCGGGCGGCGAGGCGGAGCTCTTTGGCGAGCCGCTGCCGCTGAATGACGCGGGCGGGGCGCTACGGCGCGGCCTTGCGATGGTGTCGGAGGACCGGCGGGGCGTGGGCCTTCTGTTGGAGGAACCGATTGAGGACAACATCGCGTTTTCCGCCACGGAGATCCACGGCGACTTTCAAAAGCCGATGCTGCCGGACGCGACAAAGCTGCGGAAGAACATCCTGGCGCTGGTCCTTGCGGTGCTGCTGACGGCCGGGTGTCTGGCGCTTGGCTTTTACGGCGACGCGCAGTGGCCGGACAAGACGGGCACGACTGCCCCGGCAGTGGTGGAGACCGTGCCGGAGGACGAAGCGCCGCCGCCCGCGGAGGGCGAGGCGGACTCCATGCTTTCCGGAGACGATTTGGCGGACGAGCTGCCGGCGGACGAAGAGTTGCCGCAAGCGGCAATAGGTGCGCCGGCCATCGCACGGATCAGCCCGCTGTTTCTGATCCTGGGCTTCCTGGGCGTGATCGGGCTGCTGTACACGGCATTGTATCCGTTCATTGAGAAATGGGCGCGGCGCGTGAAGGTGAAGGACACCAAAGGTGTGCGCGCGTACGCCCAGCGGATGATCAAGGAGCTGGATATCCGCTGCCGTGGGCCACTGCAGGTGGCGGGCACGCTGTCGGGCGGCAACCAGCAGAAGGTGTGCGTCGCCCGCGCGCTGGCGCTGAAGCCGAAGTTCCTGTTCGTTTCCGAGCCGACGCGCGGCATTGACATCGGCGCGAAGCGCCTGGTGCTGGAAACGCTCGTCCGCCTGAACCGCGAGCTGAATATGACGATCGTGATGGTATCGTCGGAGCTGCTGGAACTGCGCTCCATCTGCGACCGGATCGCCATCGTATCCGACGGCGAGGTGGTGGATATCTTCGCGCCGGACGCGTCCGACGCGGCGATTGGTCTGGCGATGAGCGGCATCAAGCACGGCGAGGCCCATGAAACGGAGAAAGGGGGCGGGGCGAAGTGACACAGGATATTTCCCGCGACTCCCTTGGGCAGTCCTTGCGCAGGGCCTTTGCCAGGTTTGGCGTGACGCGCGCGATCATCGTGGGGTTCTTCATCGTGCTGCTGATAACGGCGGCGGCGAAGGGGCTCGGGGTGCCCGCGCTGATCGGCAACGTGCTGCTGCGCGGCGGGTTCAACAGCATTCTGGTGCTGGCGATGCTGCCGGGCATCCAGTGCGGCATCGGGCTGAACATGGGCATGACGGTGGGCATCATCGGCGGCCTGCTGTCCACGCTGATTTCGCTGGAATACGGCATGACGGGCTGGCCGGGGTTCATTTTCTCCATCACCGTGGGCGCGGTGTTCGGCAGCATCATCGGTTGGGTATACAGCCTGCTGCTGAACAAGCTGAAGGGCCAGGAAATGGCGGTATCCACGTATGTCGGCTTCTCCATCGTGGCGCTGATGTGCGTGTTCTGGATGATTCTTCCGTTCCACAATCCGAAGCTGACATGGGCGCTGGGCACGGGCCTGCGCCTGACGCACAACATGAACTCCTCCTTTGGCAAGCTGCTTAATAACTTCCTGGCGTTTAATATCTTTGGCGTGACGATCCCGACGGGGCTGTACCTGTTCCTGGGCCTGTGCTGCGGCGCGATGTGGTTGTTCCTTCGGTCGCGGACGGGCATCGCGATGAGCGCGGCGGGCGCGAACCCACGCTTTGCCGAGGCCACGGGCATTAACATCAACCGCATGCGCACGGTGGGCACGATCCTGTCCACGGCCATCGCGGCGATAGGCATCGTTGTGTATTCGCAGGGGTATGGGTTCATGCAGATCTATAACGCGCCCCGCCAGATGGGCTTTATCGCGGCGAGCGCGATTTTAATCGGCGGCGCGTCCATCCGGCGGGCGAAAATATCACACGTGGTGATCGGATCGATTCTGTTCCACGGCATCCAGGCGCTGGGCATTCCGGTGGCGAACGCGCTGGTGCCGGAGGGAAACATCGCGGAGGTCATGCGCATTCTGATTTCAAACGGCGTGATCCTCTACGCGCTGACTAAGTCTGGGGGTGAAGTGCGTGACTGACCGGCGGAAGAGTAAAATTGACTTCGGTCGCATTCTGCGCGACAACGCGGTGATGATCCTGTTCGTCGCGCTGAGCGTGCTGTGCGTGATCCTGTCGGGCATGCGGCTGTCCGCGCTGTTTTACGAGCTGATGGGCCGCATCACGCGGAACGCCTTCATCATTCTGGCGCTGATTATCCCGATCGTGGCGGGCATGGGCATCAACTTTGCCATCACCATCGGCGCGATGGCGGCGCAGATCGCAATTCTGCTGACGCTGAACTGGGAGATATCCGGCATATCGGGCTTCCTGGTCGCCTCCTTGCTGACGGTCCCGCTGGCGGCGCTGTTCGGGCTGCTGATCGGCATGCTGCTCAACAAGATGAAGGGCCAGGAGATGATCGGATCAATGATCCTTGGCTTCTTCGCCAACGGCTTGTATCAGTTGCTGTTCCTGTACATCTTTGGCACGGTGATCCCGATCCAGAACAAGGATCTGACCATTGTGGGCGCAACCGGCATCAAGAACACGATGGACCTGTCCGTGGCGTACGGGTTTAAGAACGCGCTGGATAACCTGACCATCGGCGGCGTCAGCCTGAAGCTGAAATTCGCGCCTGCGGTGTATTGGGCCGCGGGCATCCTGGTGGCCGTCTATCTGGTGATGTTCCTGCTGAAGAAGAAGAGCGTGAAATCCCTCATCATAGCCGTTGTAGGCGCGGGGGCATGCGTCGCGCTGATGCAGGTGCCGGTCATCGTGCAGCAGTTCTCCATGACGCAGGTGCCGATGGCGACGTTCGCGCTGATCGCGCTGCTGTGCGTGTTCAACGTGGTGATCCTGCGCACGCGGCTGGGCCAGCGGTTCCGCGCTGTGGGGCAGAACCGGGCGGTGGCGAACGCGGCGGGCATCAACGTGAACCGCACGCGCATCACCGCGATTATGATGTCCACGGTGCTGGCGGGGCTGGGCCAGGTGATCTTCATGCAGAGCTTTGGCACGGTGCAAACATACAGCGCGCACGAGCAGGTGGGCCTGTACGCGGGCGCGGCGATCCTGGTGGGCGGCGCGTCGATTGTGCGGGCGACGAACAAGCAGGCGATCCTGGGCTGCATTCTGTTCCACATGCTGTTCATCGTGGCCCCGAAGGCGGGCAACGCGGTGTTCGGCAAGGCGGACATCGGCGAGCACTTCCGGGTGTTCGTGTCGTATGGCGTCATCGCGCTGGCGCTGGTGCTGCACGGGCTGCGCGGCCGCAAGAGCGCGCCGGAGCGGGCGATGCGGGAAGCGGGGGCGAAGGGGTAACGGCGCGAGGCGCATTGGATGACGCTTGGCTGTTTTTGAACCAATGGCGGGAACTCTGTGCCGGCAGTCAGGGATGGCTGCCGGCATTAGTTTTGGGAAGGAATGGGGCCGCGCAAAGCTGCGTTCATTCTTCCCGCAGCATCCCATCGTCCAACCGAAGGACCCGTGCGGCGACATTTCGCACGAAGCGCTCGTCATGGGAGACGAACAGCAGCGTGCCGGGGTATTCGGCGGACAGTTCCTCCAGTGCCTCGATGGAGTACACGTCCAGGTAGTTGGTGGGCTCATCAAACATTAGCATGTTATTCGCCGACAGCATGAGCATCACAAACGCGAGACGCATGCGTTCGCCGCCGCTCAGCACATTGGCGGGCTTTGGTAAATCCCTTTCCGCGAACAGCATGCGGGCCAAGAGCGTGCGGGCCACCGTAGTGGACTGGACGCTCTCCCGCAGGGCGTTTTCGAGCACGGTTTTTTGCAGATGGATGCCGGTAAAATCCTGGCGCAGGTATCCGATCCTGAGCTTCGGGACAGTATACACCGCTTCATGTCTGGACGAGATAAGGTTGAGCAGCGTGGTTTTCCCCGCGCCGTTGCCGCCCACCAGGGCGATTTTTTCACCGTTTGCGACCGAGAGGTTTACATCCCGCAGGAGGTCACGGTTTGCGTACCCGAACCGCAGGTGGTCAATCCGCAACACGAACCGGTTCTCGGGAGGGGCGGTCAGGCTAAAGTCTAGCTGCATGCGCGGCAGTTCCCGGGGCTTCTCCTTTGCTTCCAGCCGGTCCAGCCTGGACTGGGTGGCTTTTGCCAGGCTTGCCAGCCCCTTCTGCTGGCTGCTGCGGGAGCGTCCCCCGCTCTCCTTGGCGTCCTGCTGCCCCTTGTCCCGGGGCTTTTTACGCACCGTCGCCGCCGCCCGCATCTGGTCGCCCTTGAGCGTCATCAGACGCGCCTTTTCCGCCGTGTATGCCTCATACTCCTGCTGGGCCCGCTGGGCTTGCGTGTTCTTCTGCCGCAAGTAGTCCGAGTAGTTGCCCGCGTACCGCGCCACCACGCCCCTCTCGATTTCCAAGATGCCGTTGCAGCACGCGTCCAGCAGGGAACGGTCGTGGCAGACCAGAATGAAGGTATCGAGCTGCGCCAGGTATTTGCGCAGTACATGGATGCCGGGTGTGTCCAGGTTGCTGGTTGGTTCATCCAAAAGAACGATGCTTCGGGCGCTATCCAAGGCTTCCGCCAGGCAAATGCGCATCCGCTCGCCGCAGCTCGCATTCGGGCTGTTCAGCGAAGGGGCAAGAATCAGTTCGCTGGCGGTTTTCGACCAGGCGGATGTCCGTGCGTCCGGCGGGCTCGGGGCATCATCGTCAAGCTGCCGCAGGTAGGAGATGCCGCCATACCGCCTGACCACACCGGTGTCCGGCGGAATATCGCCCGCCAGGATGCGCAGCAGCGTGGATTTGCCGGAACCATTGACGCCCACGAGGCCGAGCCGGTCCCCGCTATGCAGCGTAAAATCTTCCAGGGATAGGATGGTGCGGTCGGAATACGCTTTGGAAATGCGGCTGGCTTGGAGCAGAAGCATGGAAACCTCCCTTCGGTTCATCCCTATCAAGAAGGATCACGCGCGCGGATGGCCTTCCAGCGCCTCCCAATCGTCCCTTTTTAGCACGTAATCCAGCCGGTCCTCCCACCGGCCGCCCATGTCGTAGCATTCCTGCAGGCACAGGTAGCACCGGAAGCCCAGACGGTCGAGGATGCGCCGCATGCGGGTGTTGCCGCCCATGGTATCGGCGTAGACAGCGGCCATGCCGAGCGACTCGAACGCGTAGCGGGTGGCCAGCGCGAACGCCTCGCCGCCGAAGCCTTGTCCCTTCACCGCGCCGTGCGTGAGCCGGATGCCCAGGTCGCACCGCGCCTTCTCGCGGTCGATGCGCTTGATGGCGAGCTCGCCGACGATGGTAGCGCGAGTGGGCGCGGCGCCAGGGGAGGGGGCCTCCGTGACGGAATAGGCGCCTGATCCGGAGGATGCGTTACGGTGCACGGGAGAAGGTGCGCCGCTCGCACCCGCTTCCCCGCCGCCCACGCCATCCGCCACAAACACGCCGAGCGTGATCTTGCTGGCCTCCTTCGCGAGCATATCATAGCGCGCGTCAACCTCCGCCACGTCATACGCGTAGGGGTCCGGGTCCACGGCAGGGTCCGGAACAAAGGCGCGGCGCGCCTGGTGGAATTCCTCTCGGGTCATCGGGCGCAGCGTCACGCGCGGTCCGACAATCAGGAGACCGCTCGTGCCGCTGTCGCTTATGCCGTTCCCATCACGCATGCCGGCACCTCCCGGTCAGCCGTTTTCCGGCTATTTCATCCGACGCGGCAATCACGATCGTGCCACGCAAAGCGTGCAAGCAGTTCGAATCCGCAATCACAATGCCGCGCGTACCGCGCTCCCTCACGCCAAAACCTCCCCGGTCAGCCGCTTCACGGCCACCTCGTCCGGCGTGATGTACAGCGTTCTTTGCCGCGTGTACGTGACGAATCCGGGGGCTGCGCCGGCGGGCTTTTTGACGTTGCGGCGCTCTGTGTAGTCCACGGGCACCTGGGCGGAGCGGTAGCCCCGGCTGAACCACGCCGCGAGCAGCGCGGCCTCGCGCAGGGTGGGCTCGGGCGGTTCGCCCGGGTGGTCGATGACGACATGCGACCCGGCCATGTTCTTGGCATGCAGCCACACGGCGTCCGGCGCGGCGGCGGCGGTCAGGCGGTCGTTCTGCTGGCTGTTCTTGCCCACGCGGATGGTGATGCCGTCCGCCGATGTGAACACCATGGGCTTCGATGGCGCGGGCTTTTTGGGCTTGCCCTTGCCGTGCGTGGGCCGCAGATACCCCGCGCGGACCAGTTCCTGGCGAATCTCGTCCAGCTCGGCCGTGTCCTGGCACTTGCGCAGATCATCCTCCTGCGCGGTGAGGAACGAAAGCTCCGCCCGCGCGGCCTCGGCTTGCTCCGCCGCGTGCGCCTGCGCGGTGCGCGCCTTCTGATACTGCTTGTAGTACTTCTGCGCGTTCTGCGCGGGCGTGAGGCGCGTATCCAGCGGGATGGCGCGCGTGCCGCCGGTGTAATAGTCCGGCACAATGGCCTCGCTGGCACCCCTTTCGACCAGGTGCAGGGCGGCGGTGAGCAGTTCGCCGCGCACGCGCGCCTCCTCCGGGCTTTGGGTATCGGCGAGTGTCTGCTCGTGGATGGCGAGTTTGTTCTCGCACCGCTCGATGTGCGCGCGCACCGACCGCGCCAGCGACGAGGCTTTCTGCACCATGCGCTCGCGCCGGTCACGCAGGCGGTGCAGCGCGTCCATCGCGGCGCTGGAACCCTCGGGCATGGGGCGCTGCAGCGAGGGATCCAGGCTGTGATACGCGAAAGGCAGCGCATCCACGGCCTCTCCGGTGTCACTGAGCAGCAGCACGGGCGGGCCAAAGGCGGGGTTTCCTGGCGAAATCCCAAGGGTGGCGTGGATTCGAGGTGAGGATTCCTGGCGGAATTCTCTTACGGTGTCGGATTCCTCGAATCCGCGCCGCCACGGGGAATTTCCGTCGTGCCCGATTTCATCAATCCCCGCCGCCGCAAAGGACGGCAGCGCGTCCAGCAGGGCGCGCAGCGGCACAGCCAGCGCGGCGCGGGCCTCGGGATCGGCGATGTGCGGCGCGTCCTGCGCGGTGAGGCGGAAAGCAAACTCCCGCGCGCTGAGCGCGCCAAGCCCCGCGATCGTCTCCGCGAGCGCCTTGTCCAGCCGCGCCGCGCCGGACGCGAGCGCCGCCCGCAGCGCGTCCACGGAGGCGGTGGCCGGGTCCAGCTTACCCTGGGACGGCGGCGGGGTATAGGGCAGGCCGGGCTTGACCTCGCGCACACGGCTGACATCCGCGCCCACGTGCCGGATGGCGTCAGCGATGCGACCGTCCGCCTCATTATATAGGATGATGTTGCTGTGGCGGCCCATGATCTCACAGGAGAGAATGCGGCGCACGCGCTCGCCCAGTTCGTCCACGCACGAAAACTCGATCTCCAGAATGCGGTCGCTGCCCGGCTGGCGGACCTCCATCACGCGGCCGCCCGCGAGCAGTTTGCGCAGCAGCATGCAGAACATCGGCGGCTCCTGCGGGTTCGGCTTGCTTTCAGCGGTGAGATGCGCCCGCGCGCAGCTTGGAGAGGCGCAGAGCAACAGGCGCTTGCTGCCGCCCGGCCCGAAAAATGTCAGATGCAGCTCGTCCTTTTCCGGCTGCATCACGCGGTCCACGCGCGCGCCGGCCAGCGCGGCGGAAAGCTCGCGGGCGATGAACCCGAGCATGAGTCCGTCCATGCGTACCTCCGTGGTGGGATTTTGCGTGGGAGGGGAAGGATGCCTGTGCGAACCTGGTTTTCCAATCCGCGCCGCCGCAAGGGATGGCGTCGCCCTCCCGCCATCGCATTATAGCAGGGAATGCGCGGATGGGCAATTCACATTCTTGATTGTCTTGTGGTCTTGGTTTGGGGCTGATGCGGCGGGTAGCCGGATGTGGAGAGGGGCATAGGGACTATCCCGCGGCGAACCGCTGGGGCGAGCAGGGCGCTCGCCGTCGCGCGGCACAGCGAAGAGGCAAACAAGGCGGGCGACCATCGCCCGCCTTCGCATGCGGCGGCACTGATTCGAAAAACCGGCGCTATAAGAAGATTCCGCGAGGAATCCCCGCCCCTCAGTTGCCCACCCGCAGATGATCTTCCCGCACCCACGCGGCGCGGGTGTTCCCGTGATACGTGATCCAGACCATGCCACCGCGCCCATTCTGGATGTACGCCGCGGAGCCTGTGGACAGGCTGTCGAGCACGGCAGACCCGGTGTCCGTGCGGTCATACAGCTTGGCTGGGCCGTTCACGATGGTGGCGAGCGTGCCGTCCGGCGCGGCGGTGACAATCGGGATGGTGATGTCGACCTTGTTGTTATAAAAATCAACGGTCAGCACATTCCCCGGCTGTGTGCTGCTGTTTACCCGGAAGGTGGCGCAAATGGTCTGGGTTGTGCCGCTCTTGATAAACCAACTGCCGACATCAACCGTCCTACCATCCGGGCCGGAGCCGTTGGCAAATATCGCCGGGCCGTTCACGCGAAAATTTCGCAGCTTGATATATCTTACCTGCATGAGCAGGATCTACGATGCTTGTCACCGTGCTCTCCGCCGTGGCTCCTGGTACGGCCGCCGCAGGGCTTGCGGCGATTTCTATGATGTGACCAGAGAGTCAAAATATCGTATCCGCCCCCGCCGCCCCAACCATGGCCAGGGCAACAGCCAACGCAATGAGCGCTGTGAAAACCAATTTCTTCCCCATGGGAAACCTCCCCGCGCGGGCTTGTGCGCCGTTCCGCGCCTTTTTTTGAACTATATCACACGCCGCCGCGCGTGTCATCCGTCCTCCAAGAAAGTCCCTTTCCATAAATTGTAAACCCTTGTCACACGCCGTTCGGTTGACAGTTTCCTGGATTTACCTATATAATCAGGGTTGATGGATGTCGAAAAAAGGAAGTAAAGGATGAAAGTAAAGGATAACAGGAGAACAATGATGGTTCTACATAGCAAGCCCCGGCGCGCCTTGTGCGCGGCCATGCTGCTCTTCGCGGGCCTTGGCCTCACCGCCTGCGCGACCATCCCGCCGCAGCAGATCACGGGCACCCTGGCGGCCGGCGAACCCACGCAGACCCCGGATGAGACCGCCCTCCCCGGTAATTCGGCGGAAACCCCGGCGGAAGGCGATCCCGCCCCTTCGCCCACCGCGCTGACGGCCAGCCGCGCCGCGGACACCGGCGAAGCGCCCACCAAGGTGGAGCTTTTCTATTCGGGCATGCCCTCGCTGATGGGCTTTGCCGACGCATCCCAAACCACCCTCTATGAAAACACCATGGACGCGCTGCCCGCGTGTGTCAGCCTCGTCTGGCCGCAGGCGTCCGTTTCCTATTACCGCTACGGCGCGGATGTGCCCAAGGACGCGATGGCGCTCACGAAGGACCAGCTTCTCAGCCATGTGGGCGATCCGTCGTTCTACCTGGACACCGCGATGACGAAGGAGCCCGCCCGCGTGAAGTTTGAGGGCCAGGCGGTCGCTACCGCGCAGCGGAACATGAACGAGCCCATCCAGAGCTTTTACGACGCGATGAAAATGCCCGCGCCCGAGCCGCAAAGCGGCGTGACGGGCACGCGCGTCGCCGTAAACGCGGGCGATCCGGAGCAGCTCACCGTCATCGTGACGGACCTGCACGAACTGCGGATCGACGACGGCGCACTGCTGTCCGCGCTAAACGAGAAGTGCCTGCAGGCGGGCCGCAGCATCGGCGTCGCCGCCATTTGCAGCGAGTTCTCCGGCCTCATCCCGGACCTTGGCGAGAGCAAGACGTCATTCGTGTGGGGTTCCCCGCCGAGCGGCACGCTGGACTTCACGCTGGATTACACGGACTATAAAATGGGCATATCCATCGACCCCGAGGCGCGGAAAATGGCGTCCCGGCCGTTTTATGTGCTCGTGATCGGCGGGCAGTCCGCCGTGAGCCAGTATCTTTCGGCGCTCACGGACCGCCTGACGCATGAATTTTCCGGCAACGCGACGTTCAAGATGGATACCGCCGTGTTCGGCAGCGGCTATGTCCCCGCCGATTACACGCTCGCGGGGCACATGCGCTATGTGGCTGGGCAAGGCGTCACCGCCGTGGCCGAGCCGGTTGCCCCGGCGGGCGTGGCGCTCATCGAGCTGAAGGCGTCGCAGCAGGCGCGCTACCTGGAATGGGACGTGGACTACCGGATTCACCCGGCGGACCCGCGCGGCCTTGGCGTAACCTCCCAGGATTTCATCTTCACGACCACCGCCGTGTCGGACACGGGCGCGGAAACGCCGCTGCCGGACCTGACGTGGCGCATCGTCTCCGCCGAGGGCGGCACGGTGAAGCTGCGCCTGCGCCTGGACCTGCCCGCTGGGATTCTCCCAAGGGGCAACTATCAGATTGACATCGCGGGCAGCCTCGCCGCGCCGCTATCTCTGCCGGGCAGCGAATGGCTGTCCAAGTACGGCTACGACGCGGACGGCGCGCAGCTATTCGATATGGAGCAGAACATCGTGGCCTTTGACGGCAGCCGGACGCTCTTCCTCTCGCGGCTCATCGATACGCTCGGCAAGGCCAACATCGGACGCCTGGGCACCGCGCCGCTGGGAAGCGTACGGGTTGCGCTGACCGTGTACGCCTAAGGGAGGTACTACATGAACCGATTGCTATCCGCCTGCTGGCGCTGGCTGCTCATCCTGGCCGTCTATATCGTGCTGGCCGTACCTGTCACGGGGCTGGTCGTGCCCGGGCCGGGCGGGGAATCGCTGCAGATTCCGATGATCTTCCAGGGCGCGCTGCGGTCCGCCGCGTACGCCAGTGGTTATTTCCCGGACAATGTGTACTACGAGGACTGGCAGGTGTTCTGCAGCTCCTACGCGATGAACTGCGTGTTCATCTCGCTGGCCCTGGTGGTGCTCTGGAACCTGCTGTACGCGCCGTTCGCGCTTGGCCGCAACCACGAGAACTCCGCCCGCGCCATGGTGTGGGTGTTCACGCTGCTGCATATCGCCATCCTGCTGGGCTACGCGTTTTACGTGTTCACGCTGGCCAGCTACATCTGGGCGTGGATCATCCGCCAGCCCACGGGCCTGAACCTGATGCTGCTGATGCCGCTGTGGGTGACGGTCCCGTTCACCCTGTCTATCCGTGCGCTGTGCCCGTACCGCGTGCACCACGTGTTCCCGCTGCTGGCCAAGGCGCGCGAGCGGCTGGGGCTGCGCGTGTACTCCCGGCGCGGGGCGCGGTGAAAAGGAGAGATCAATGCCAAATCATTTTCTCGTATTTTTAGGCGGCACCGGCGCGAAGTGCGCCGAAGCCTTTGTACACCTCGCCGCCGCCGGCGCGGTTGCGGGGCCGGACACGGTGTTCCATATTCTCACCATGGACGTGGACGCCACCAACGGCAACCGCGAGCTGGCGCTGTCCGCGCTGTCGCGGTACGAAAGCCTGCGCGCGCAGTTCCCGGCGAGCGGCCAGTTCGAGGGCAGCTCGCTGTTCGGCCCGCAAATCATCCACTATGACTGGCACGTGCAGCTCCCGGACACGTTCCCGCACGCGGCGGGCGTCGGTTGCCTGAACGCCATGCGCAGCCAGAACGACGCGGACGAGGAAGCCCTGATGCGGTTGTTCTATTCCGAGGAGGAGATGGGCTTTGACTTCTCCAAGGAGGGGTTCCATGCTATCCCCGCCATCGGCGCGCCTGTGATGCAGTACATATTGGAGGAAGGCGCGCGACTCGGCGAGTTCCAGTCGTTCGTGGACGCGCTTAGGTCCGAAGTCAGCGTCAACTCGCGTCTGATCGTCGTCGGGTCGATCTTCGGCGGCACGGGCGCGTGCGGCATCCCGGCGGTCACACGGTATCTGAGCGACAAGACGCGGGACATCGCGCTCGCGGGCAATTTGCTGCTGTCCGCCGTGCTGCTGCTGCCGTATTATCACTTTGCCGAGCCGAACGAGGGCGATGAAATGGGTGTCCACGCCCGGAAGTTCTACAACAACGCGCGCGGTGCGCTGGCTTTCTACCGCGACATGGAGCGGGAGCTGGCGTACGATACCCTGTACCTGATCGGTTCGCCCCTGGACTACAACATGGGCGCGTACCATCCGGGCATGGAGAGCCAGAAGAACCCGCCCACGCCCGTGGAATGGGAAAGCGCGCTCGCCATCGCCCACTGCGTTATGGCGGACCCGGCGGAAGGTCCCGCGCAGTATGTCAAGCGCGTGGAGGGGTTGGGCCAGGGTGAGGTCGCGAACCGGCTCATCGTCGGTTTCGGCGGCATGTCGCTGAACATCCGCGACAAGGTGGGCGCGTACGCCCGGTTCATCGCCGCGTACATGGGGTATTACCGAAACTACATCCGCAGGCACACAAACGCCCAGCGCGGGTACAAGCCGTTCTACGGCGAGCTGGTCAAGCCCTACGTGGATACGCTGGAGGCCGAGCACAAGGGCCTCACCGCGCTGGAGGACTTCTGCGCCCGGTCGTGGGCGTGGCTGCGCGAATCCCTGACATATGACATCCTGACACAGGCGTGCTTTTCCGGCCGCATGATGCAGAGCGGCGGCTATCCGTACAAAGCCCTGCACGCGCTGGTGCAGAACGCGCCCGCCCCGCGCTGGACAGCGGTGGAGGACGCGCTGTTTGACGGCGTGAGGCCGTACCCGGGGGACGAGGCGGACGCCGCCGCGAGGAACGCCGGTTTGTTCCTGCACGGATTGTACTCGTACTGCTCACTGTAAAGGAGGCGGAAACGATTGGCACCTAAAAAACAACCGCACCAGGAAAAGGGCTTTCTGTCGCTGCCGCGCCTGAAGGCCGGGCACGGGCTGCCCACGCCCGCCACGAACGAGTGGACGCGGGCGGAAAACGCGCTGGCGTTTATAAGCCGCAGCATTGATGTGCAGAACAGCGGGGAAAAGGGGCACTCCATCCCCGACGTGTTCTCCCAGAGCGTCCAGTTCGAGTTCGATCTGTCCATCGGCAACGCGGACGCGGTCGGCCAGTGGCAGGGTCTGCTCGCCACGCTGCTGCTCAATGGCTCCGGCAGCCTCGTGCGTGTGCGCGAGCTGATTCCCGAGCAGATGGCCGATTCGCCGTTCCTGCGCATCTTCAAGGCAGTGGCGAAGCGGCGCGGTGTGCGCCGGGTCACGCTGTTCGAGCTTCGGCGGCGGGACGGCGAGTACAGCGCCGTGGCGTTCCGCGTGGAAGGCGACGCGGATTCGCAGAATCGGGCGCCATTGGAGGCACCGGAGGGAAGTGCCGCCAATGGCGGATACAGCGACCCGGAGGCGCTCCGAGGTACAGAGGCATCGACCGAAGGGAGAGCGCGACAATACCGAGGGGCTTTCGGTAAAAATTCTTACCACATGGCCGCGATGCTCTGCCCGGCGGCGGACCTTGGCGGCCCGTTCGCCGTGGACGATCCGTGGATCGTGCGTGCCGAGGGCGGCGGGTATGCGTTTACCGCGCCGTTCGCCCTGCTGGATGATGCGCGCTACGAGGACCGCCGCGTCGCGCTCCGCAACGAGATTTACGCGCTGGCGACGCGCGGCGTGCCGGTGGCGGAGAACCGCGACGGCCTGCAGATGAACCGGCTGAAGGAGTTTTTCGCCTTTCTGGACCGGGGTGGCGACGGCATTTCCGGCCATCCGGTCAACGCTGAGGTGCGGTCCATCCTCTACACGCTGGACCCCGAGAACATCGCGAAATCTTCCCCCGTGTTCACGGACAAGCTGTGCCTGTTCCGCGAGGGGGACGCGTACAACCGCCTGAACGCCTGCGCCGGGGACAGCATGCGCGTGTTTTCCGGCGGCGCGCCGACCGATTGGCGCGCGCTGCTGCCCATCCGCGAATCCTATGCCTGGCCGATCCTGGACCGCCTGCGCGCGGGCACGCTGCACCTGTTGATGCAATGGAAAAACGGCGCGGTGGACGTGGAGCTTCAGGACGAGTTCGACGAGGTGCTGGATACCCACCGCTACCGCATCCAGGATTTGATCAACTACACGCGCCACCGGAACGCGCCGCAGGTGGCCGTCTGGCCGCCCAAGGCTCTGAACGGCTGGAACCGCTACTATTTGCTGCGCTACGATGACGGCAACGCCCTGCCGCTCACGGTGCGCGTGGTGGGCGCAGGCGACGCGAAAGGCGACGTGACGCTGTTGGCGAAGATGCCGGAGGGCCTCTCATTCTTCCTGGAAGGCGAGGAAATGGGCCTTCTGCTGCCCGCGTATGAAACCGCCACGAACGCCCGCGCGAAGGAATACAATGTCGGCTTCGACTTTGGCACCACCGCCACCACCGCCTACAAGCATGACCCCCTGTCCGGGGTCACCACGCCCGTCACGTTCGCCGGCGAGGGCGCGCTGTTCCTCTTTGGCCGTGAGGAGGGCGCGGGCGTGGCGCTCACGGCGCAGTTCGTGGCCGAGCGCATCGCGGACCGGGCGACATGCTACTCGCTGCTCCGCCGGAAGGACGGCACTCCGGATGAGAGCGGCGCGCTGCTGACCGCCGCCATCCCATTCCTGACGAGCGCGGCGTTTAACACCGAGATCATCCGGGATGTGTCGGACGACCTGAAGTGGGGTACGCTCGCTCAGGACAAGCTGCGCGCGCATTTGTTCCTGGAGCAGTATTTGATGATGTGCCTGTGGCACGTGTCGACGCGCGGGGCAGCGTCGGTGCACTGGCGCGCGTCCTACCCGCTGGCCATGCAGGGGCGCTTGCAGGAGGAGTTCATCGCGAAGGTGCAGACGATTGTGTCGTCGCTGTGCACGCACTGCTACCGCGTGACGTTTGACACCGCGTTCTGTTCGGAATCCGAGGCCGTGGGCTTCATGATGATGGACAACGACATCCAGGCGCGATACTTGAAGGGCCAGACGATCAACGACACGACGGGCTTCTTCTGCATCGACATCGGCGGCGGTTCGACGGACTTTTCGTTCTGGCTGAAGCGGAGGCCGCTGATGCAGGCGTCGCTGCGCTGGGCGGGCAACGCGATCCTGTGCGACAGCGTGACCCGCGAGAACCACGGCGCGGGCAACCCGCCGCGCGCGAACCTGACCGAGTTTTTCTTCCCGGAAGGCGCGTCCGAGGGTAAGCGCGCCGCGCTGGCCGAACCCCTGTACGAGGGCAAGAGCGACGAGTTCCGCCGCGTGTGGAACGTGCTGGTGGACGAGATCACCGACGCGATAAAGGGTCTGCACCGGGCGAACGAGCCGCTGCTGAACTACCTGAACATCGTCCGCGTGAACCTGTACCTGCTGTTCTACTTCGGCGGCCGCATGGCGCGCGAGGCGATTTTGAAGGGTGCGAAGGTGGGCACACGCGGCACGCCGCTGCCGGTGGCGGTGCTGGGCAACGGCGCGAAGATGATGAAGCTGCTGTACAACGACGTGGAGATGGTCAAGCGTCCCCGCCCGGACGGCACCGTGGAGCTCGTCGCGGAGGAGTTGCGGAACGAGGCGCGCTATGCGGACGAGATCGAGCGCTTCACCCGCGCCTTTGTGGCCGGCTGCGGCATCGAGGGGTTTGAGATCTCGCTGATCGAGCCGTTTATGCCCAAGCAGGAGGCCGCGCGCGGTCTGGCCATCGCGCCTGAGGCGTTTTTGCTGCAAAAGGCGTCCCGCCCGGACGCCGCGATGGACGACTGGCCGATGCGGAGCGCGTACGACCTAACGGAAACGGGCGTTGTCGCCCAAACGCTGACCGACGAGTACCGCACGCTGGTGATGGACAGCTTTGCGGCGCTCCGCCGTGTGTTCGGCGATGATCAGGAGCTGCGCGCGTTCCTTGCCACCCTGTTTGACTCGCCCGAGGGCGAGCGCAAGTTCAGCGTGGACGCGTACTACGACAACGTGTGGGCGCAGTGCCTCCGGCACAACCCGGAGCCGATGCTGCCCGGGCAGCCGCTGCCGCAGAAGGACACAATTGCGGGGCGGTACGTGGAGATGCTGTCGGCGATGAACCGGATGATGAAGAGCGTGTAGGGGAGAGGGGGGACGCTGGGACGCTGTCCCAGACCCTGCCAAGGGGCCATTGGCCCCTTGGAACCCCATCATTTTCGCCTTTGTGCGGGAGGGTTCTTTCATAAAGAGATGGCGGCGCGGATTCGAAGAATCGGGCGCCGTAGAGAGATTTCGCAGAAATCCAACAGATCCTGTTGGCATTGCGCTGTGATACGTCTCCGCCACGTTACTGCCGGCGCAACCTGTTGCATCTTTTGGGGCAGAGGGGCATATTCGGAACGCGCGGGGGTGGTTGCGTACCGGCCGTAGGGGCGCGCATCGCGCGTCCGCCCTGTGGCGCGGCATGGATATCAGGCACGAGCAGCCAACATCGAAACACCCCCCGGAAGAGCCCTACACCAACTGGCCGACCCAAATTCACCCACCGGAGGTAGCCGTTTGAACGCGGGAGAAAGCCTGTCCCTGATGTGGATCGCCGCCTATCTGGCGCTGCTGCTGCTGGCGCTTGTTTCCTTGTGTGTCGCGCTCTCCATGCGTGCCCGCGCGCGCAAGGTGGAACGATGGCTGGTATCCGAAATGACGTCCGTCAAGGCGAAGCTGGATGCGCTGGGCCGCGCGGCTGCCCTTGCGCCATCCAAAGCGCAAGCGCCGCCGCACGCACAAACGCAATATGCGCAAGCGCCCCCATACGCGCAGCCGTTCCAGGGCCAGGCGCAGCGCCAGGCAGTCCGGCAGCAGGCGGCATCGCCCCAAGAGGAGCGGCAGGGCGCTTCACAGCAGCCCACCCCGCAGCAATCCGCGCCGCAGCAAAAGCCACCGCCCCTAGCGGCCAAGTCCCCACCCCGCTCCGGCGAGGAACCGGCCTTCCGCCCGGCGGACCTCGTATCCACCCTGAACGAAATGCTCAAGGGTGATCAGCCGTATAACTTTGTCGAGGCGCTGCACGCCATGGACTCCCGGCTTACCCTGCTGCGCCTCACGCCTCGGGAGGACGCTGGCGCGTGGTCGCGCGACATCACGCTGGAAACCGGCGGCGACGGGCTGTTTGCCGCCGTGCAGGGCGATCGGGCGATGCTGTTCCCCAACTACAGCCGCTTCAGCGCCACGCTGGATCCCCGGCCGTTGTTTGACGGCGCGCGCCACGACGGGCGCATCCATTCGATCCTGCGCCCCGCCCTGCTGGAAAAGCAGGCGGACGGAACCTGGCTATTGGAAGAAAAAGGCCGCGTGCAGATGCGGCAGGGAAGCGCCTGATGGCGCGGGAGGTGAGGAAACCCATGAAGAGCAATTTCATCAAACATAGGCCGTATCTTGCGCGTCTTTTCGCCCCTCGCGTTGTTTCGTCCAATCAGCGTAGCACTGCTACGCTTCTTTCCCCCGACATAGCGAGGAGCGAAAATCCATCGCAATCTACTGTCCCGCGTTTTCTTCATTTGTTCGCGAAACGGCTGCTTGCGGGGCTGCTATCCGTGCTGCTGCTGCCCGCCATCGCGTCTGCGGACGTGACGCCAAAGGACGCGAACCTCGCGAAATACCAGGAGCAATACGGCGAAGCCAGCGCGGAATACAAGCGCCTGCGCTATGGTGCTGAGGACGGCGCGATTGTCGGGATCAAGGAGGCGCTCGCCACGCTCGGATATTTTCCCCATCGCGCCAGCGCGAACTACTACAGGACGCTGGAAATCGCCATGCGCGTGTTTTATCAACAGATGCGCATTGGCGGCGACGGGACGGAGATCACCCCGCTTGCCCAGGCGATGCTTGTGGATGCCGCAAGCCTTCCGGAGGCGATTTCCCCGGTGATCGACGTTGGCCCGTACTCCTGGGATCCGGATAGCGGCAACTACACGGCGTACACCTACGCCCGCGTGAGCCGTAGCGGCGTCGCCAGCGGCACGAGCGTGGGGTTCGCGGGCCAGATCACGGCGACAGCCCGGGACGGGGCGAAGTACTACTGCGCGGTGCAGATGGAAGGCGATCCGGCGAAGGTCGTGTACGTCGCCTACCAGCCGCTGCCGCGCACCACCGTGTTCCAGGCGGGCGACAGCGTCGCGGTGTTCGGCGTGACCCAGGGTCAGCAGTCGCTGCCGTATGAGGCGATGAGCGCCACCGCCCTGCTCGTGAGCGCGGACCGCGTTGGATACGCGGCGAAGTGAGCGGAGGACGGCCACGGGCAGCCGTTATCGTGTAGAGTGAACTTCATAGCGCATTGCCACGCGCGGTGTGGACAGCCGGGGCCCTCTGGGGCGATGGCCGTGCACGCCGCGCGTTTTGCTCCGCGATCCGCCGGAGCCGCGCGGATTTGACATCAGTGCGTGTCCTAAACCCGCCACCCCTGACATACACTTAACCGGCAAAGGAGTGATGGGCGTGAAGCTAGGGAAATGGAAGCTCAAGCGGGAGCATTTGGAGCGCGTATTGATCGGCGGCGCGGCGGCGCTGGTGTTGTTCTTGGCGGCGCGAGGCACGCAAACCCCTCTGGTAGAGGTGCCCTATGAGCAGGTGCCTTCCGAAGGGGAGATGCAGACCGCTGCCGGGCCCACCGTGCCCACGCAGGAAACGACCCTGTACTACCAGGACGGCGACGGCTATCTGGTGCCGGTGACGATGGATGTGCCGCAGCAGGAGGGCATCGCCAAGGCGACGCTGGCGCTGCTCACCGCCAACACCGTCAACGACATGGAGGCCGCGTCGCTGGGGCTGAAGACCGTGTCCCCCTCGGGCACGACGTATGACCTGGACATCGCCTCTGGCAAGGCGCGCGTGGACCTGAGCGTGGAGTCGCTGAACTGCGCCGACGCGGAGCAGGAAAGCGTGATGATCTCCGCCATTGTGGAGACGCTCACCAATTTTGACACCGTGGACAGCGTGGAGTTCCTCGTCGGCGGCCAGAAGCGCAGCAAGCTGACCCACGGCACGGACATTTCCAGCGTGTTCACCGGCGGTGGCATCAATATGGAGAGCGTCGCGACCGGCGCGGACCTGTCCGGCAGCGAGAGCGTCATGCTGTACTTCCCCTCGGAATCCGGGCGCATGCTGGTGCCGGTCACCCGCGTGGTGTTTGGCGAGCCGGACATCAACACCGCCGTGCTGGAGCTCGTCAAGGGGCCTAAGGCCGACAGCGGGCTGAAGAGTTCCCTGCCCGAGGGTACCGCGCTCATTGACGTGACGCTGAAGGACAATGTCGCCATCGTCAACCTGTCCAAGGAGTTTGAGCAGGTCGTCTCCCAGGCGGACGGCGGCAAACACGCCCTGCGCGCGATGCAGCTCACGTGCAGCCGCTTCCCGGGCGTGGAGCGTGTAGAATTCATGGTCAATGGCGAGCCGTACAAGATCGAGGGCGAAAAGGCGGCTACGCCCACGTTTGTCAACAGCGCGACGGAGATCGAGGCATGGTTTCCCGGGGTGATGGAGAACGACTGACGGCGGAAAAACGCGCGGGGTGGCTTACGGCGGCACGGCAAACCGGCGCGAACTGGCGCGGGCGGTTGTCCGGCGGCGTAGGGGCGTACATTGTGGCAAGCCCTGTTGCGCATTCTCAATTGTCGTCTCTTCGCACCCTGTGCTATAATGGTACAAAAGACGTAGCGGCACGCACATCGCGTCCCCTACAGAGGAGGCCTCCCATGCCCCTGAGACCCTATTCCATGCGGCTTGACTTCCTGCGCACCGCACCCTCTTGTCTGATCGAACTGGGCGGCACACGCGTCCTGTGCACGGCGACCGTGGCGGACAGCGTGCCGTCCTTTTTGCGCGGCACGGGGCGCGGATGGCTCACGGCGGAATACGCGATGCTGCCCGCCTCCACCGGGGGCGACCGGCGCAAGGCGCGCGACGGCGCGCACCGCGACGGGCGCGGCGTGGAGATATCCCGGCTGATCGGCCGTTCGCTCCGGCAGGCGGTCGATTTAGCGCGCCTGGGGGAGAGGACGATCACCATCGACTGCGACGTGCTGGAGGCCGACGGCGGCACCCGCACCGCGTCCATCACCGGCGGGTTCGTGGCGCTCGTGCGCGCGGTGGACCAGTTGATCGCCGCGGGCAAGCTGTTCACATCGCCCATCGTGCGGCAAGTGGCGGCGGTCAGCGTCGGCGTGGTGGACGGCGCGCCCACGCTGGACCTGTGCTACGCGCAGGACAGCCGCGCGGATGTGGATATGAACGTCGTCATGGACGGCGACGGCAACTTTATCGAGGTGCAGGGTACCGGCGAGGGCGGGGTGTTCGGCCGCGCCGCGCTGGATAACCTGCTGGACTTGGCGGCCGAAGGGACAAGCACGCTGCTCCGCGCGCAGCGGGACGCGCTAGGCGACGCCGCCCGGTGGATCGCGCCCGCGCGGCCACGCCTGCTGCTGGCGACGAACAATCCGCACAAGGCGCGGGAACTGCGCGCGATCCTGGCCGAAAAGTACGACGTGGCGACCCAGCGCGAGGCGGGCATTGACCTGGATGTGGACGAGACGGGCACGACGTTCCGCGAGAACGCGATGCTGAAGGCCGAGGCACTGATGCGCAGGACAGGCTGTGCGGCCCTGGCGGACGATTCCGGCCTGGCAGTGGATGCGCTAGGCGGAGAGCCGGGTGTGCGCTCCGCGCGGTACGCGGGCGAGCACGGGGATGACGCGGCCAACAACCGGCGGCTATTGGAGGTGCTGGCGGATAGGCCCGAGCCGTGGACCGCACGCTTCGTCTGTGCGATGGCCCTCGCGCGCCCGGGGCGCGACACGCTGACCGTGGAAGGCTCGGTCCAGGGCCGCATTGTGCGAAACCCGCGCGGGCAGGGCGGGTTCGGCTACGACCCGCTATTTGAGTACGAGACGGGCGAGACGTTCGCGGAGATGGCGGATGGGCAAAAGAACCGCATCAGCCACCGCGCCCGTGCCGCTGAGGCGCTGGTACAGGCATTGGAGGACGAGGCACCGTAAGGCGTGTCAAAAAACAGACTTCTGGTCGTATTTCTGAGGGGCGATTTGCGCACTTCAGCAAACAGACCGAAAGTCTGCATTTTGCGTTGAAACGCCGAAAACCGTTGATTTGACTGTCTTTCCGCGCACAGAAAAGTGCGAATCGTGCGCACTGACCGTGTATCTATCTGTGGGACCGGCCACCATTCCACCTTTGAAACACAGGAGGCGACCCCAAGATGCCGTACGGTACCCAAGCGCCCCTGGCCACCGCGTGTGCCCTCTCCGCATGCTGATCGCCGTCGCGGCCGACGCGCACGGCATGTGCACGCGCATGGACGCGCTTCTTCGCGCCCTCCCGGATGTCGCCGCGTTCTGCTTCCTCGGCGACATGGACCGCGACGCCGCCTACCTGCAATACGCGCTGGCGGAATCGCGGCCACGGGCGCTGTTTCTGGCCGTCGCCGGGAACAACGACTTCGGATCGCCCCTGCCCGGGACCATTGAGTGGACGTTTGAAAAAACCCGCGCGATTCTGACGCACGGGCACTTGTTCCGCGTGAAGCTGACGCGCGCGGCGCTGGCGTCATACGCCGCCAGCCGCGACTGCCGTCTGGCGCTGTTTGGCCACACCCACCGCCCGCTGGACGAGTGGGTGGACGGCGTGCGCCTGGTGAACCCCGGCGCGCTCGCGGACGGCCGCTGGGCGCTGGTAGAGACGGGAGCGCGTGGCGACGCGCCGGATGTCCGGCTGATGGGGGACCGCTGACGGATTCTGGCCGCGGCCTTGCGGGCAGGCGCTCCGCCTCCTTGCGCAGACGAACAGACGCTGCGCAACCCCTTGACGCTGTAGGGGCTATTGGTACGTCAGCACCGCCGTCTGCCGCGGCATTCCCTTCACGATCTCAATCGCATCGCCGTCATAGCGGGTCACAGGGTCCATCAGCCGCAGGAACGCGTCCGCCGTGTCGATCACGTCAAAGCCGAACGCGTCCGACCGGTAGTGCATCGGCAGCACGACGGTGGGGGCGAGCGCGTCCACAACGGCCTTGGCGGTCTGGGCGTCGATGGTGTAGTACCCGCCGATCGGGATCATCAGCGCGTCCAGCGGGCCGATGGCGTCGATCTGCGCGGCGGTCAGCATATGGCCCAGGTCGCCCAGGTGCGCGGCGCGGACCTCGCAACGGCGGCGCTGATTCGAGGAATCGGGCGCCATGGAAGGATTCCGCAAGGAATCCTCACCTTTTGCCTCTAGCACGTGGATCACATTCGGGCCGCGCAGCGCGCCGTCCTGGTCGTCGTGCGCGGTCAGTATTTTCGTCACGCGAAACGGCGACGGGCTTTTCGCGGGCACGATGCGGACGATATCCACCGCACCGTGGTCGTCGTGGCCGTGACTGGCGAGCACCTCATTGGCAGTAGGCCGCAGCGGGCGCAAGCCGGGCACTGTGCCGTCAGCATAGGGGTCGATCACAATCGCGCAGCCGTCCGCCTCCACGCGGAAGCACGAATGGCCAAGCCAAGTCAGTTTCATCAAAAATGCGCCTCCCTTCGATCGTTGTAGCAGGTTCACTGTACACCAGCAGGGCGGGATTGTCCATCCACATTTTTCGCTTGCTTCATCCCCTATAAAAGTCGTATAATGTATCCCAATGTGGCGGGGGCGACACCTCCCGCCGGACAAGTGGGTGGAATATGCTGCATCTCGTCATCAACCCGATCGCCGGCAACGGGCGCGCGGCCCGCGTGGGCAATGAACTGGCGGAATCCATGGAGGAACAGGGCATACCGCACACCGTCTCCCGCACGGAGCATGCCGGGCACGCGGTGGAGCTGGCGCGTTTGGCGGCCGTTGCCGGAGCGGATACGGTCATCGCCATCGGCGGGGACGGCACGGTGTCCGAGGTCGCGCGCGGCCTTCTGGGCACCGGCGCGGCGCTCGCGGTCATCCCCGCCGGCACCGGAAACGACATGGCGCGCCTGTTCGGCATCCCGAAAAAGCCGGACGACGCGCTCCGCTTCCTGCTGGATCGCCCCGCGCGGCCGCTGGACATGGGGCGTATCAATGAAACGCCGTTCCTGAACGTCTGCGGCACGGGGTTTGACGTGTGCGTGCTGGACTACGCGCTTACCGCCAAGCGGTACGTGCGTGGCCTGCTGCCGTACCTCTGGGGTGTCATCCGCACCATCTTTTCCTACCGGCCCGTGGCCCCCACGATTGAGGTGGACGGCGAAGCGCCGTTTCGAAGGCCCGTGCTGCTCCTGGCCATCGCCAACGGCCGCTACATCGGCGGCGGCATGGATGTCGCGCCCGACGCTGTGCCCGACGACGGCCAGTTCGACCTGATCACTGTGGACGCCATGCCCAACTGGAGAATGCCCGCCCAGCTCGGGAAGCTGCTCACCGGCCGCATCCTGGACATTCCTGGCGCGCAGCACCGCCGTTGCCGCCGTGTCACGATGTCCGCGCCCGGCATGCGCGTGAACATGGACGGCGAGATCGTGCCCATGGAGCGCGCCACGCTGGAGATCCTGCCAGGGGCGCTGATGGCCAGATGGTGAGGTGGGAATTCCTTGCGGAATTCCCTTATGGCGCCCGATTTTTCAAATCAGCGCCGCCGTCAACGGGGCGATTTGTTACGGGGTTTACAAATTTGTAAAAAACGCGTATACTATTCCAAAAGAGGAAAGTTCCCCCAGGGAGGTAGGGATTTCTGCGAAATCCCTTCATGGCGCCCGATTTTTCAAATCAGCGCCGCCGTCGAGGTGAGGATTCCTTGCGGAATCCCGCCATGGCGCTGGTTTTCAAATCCGTGCCGCCGCCGGGGAATGCAAAGGAGGGATTCCATGCCACGCGCTATTCGTGCGCCGCGACTGGACGGAGGCACGCAACCGAAGACCCTGGGCTATGAAAGGGGTTCCGCGAGGAAGCCCTACCTTGACGGAGGCACGCAACCGAAGACCCTGGGCCATGAAAGGGGTTCCGCAAGGAAGCCCTACCTTGCCGCGCTTGTCCTGTCGCTCGTCCTGATTTTCTCCGCAGCCGGGGAGGCGCTGGCGAGCCCTGTGTACTTCGGCAGCAATATGACCGACGCGAATTACTGCACCATCTCTTCCATTGAGACGGCATACAACAACATGCCCGGGGAGAAGATTGACCCGGCGTCCATCATCGCGGGAAAGCTGTATGTGCCCGAGCGCAAGGAGCTGGCTTACGTCCGCTTCAAGGTGAACGCGTTTGGCACGTATAAAAACAAGAAGCTCTCCTACCGGACCACCACGGGCCAGAACGGCGTGCTCTCCTGGGATTCCGGCTCCGACTGGACAGCCTATATCCCGGCCGACAGCACCATAAGCTTCATCGACCCCACCACCCGCGAGACGCTGCTCACCATCAAAATCACCACCTACGGCGGCGAAACGCAGGGCTGGTATTGGGAAGAAGCGAACGAACCCGTAGGCTGACGGGACGACTGGAAAACGCGCATGGAAACAAACGAGCGGGGCGTCCTACGGCAGGGCGCCCCGCTTGTTTGCTATTCCTCCTCATCCGTCGGCGTATCCTCCATGATCTCGTGCATGGTCTGCGCCCCCATCCTGAATCCTGCTACGAACGCCTGTGCGTCCAAGAGCGCGCATAAACTGGATTGCACGCGCTGATATTGCTCAAAGACGGCTTTGCCCTCCACGTCCAGCGTGGAGAGAAGCAGGGTTTCTAATTTGATGGCCTCCTCTACCTTGCGCCGGTAGGGAGCACCCAATGGAGCGACAGATTCCATGGGTTCAAGGTTGCCCAGATACAGCGCGGCCAGGATGTGCTTCATGGGATATCCTCCTACGGTCCGGATGGTCGCCGGTTGGGGAGCCATGGCATGGAACGCAAAACGACGCGGCAATCAAAGCGCATACCGGCATATGACATTGTAACGTGCATGCAGCGAGGAAATATGACGAATGGTCATGAGCGCGCAAAGTAGCAAAAAAGCGGGGCACCCCACACTGGGATGTCCCGCTTGCCTGTGCGCCCCGCGCCCTCAGCCCCAGCCTTCCTCATCCTCATCCCCGTGGATGCGCAGCACCTGTCCGGTCGTCGCGTTCAGGGCCACTTCATACGCGGCCCACACGTCGCCCGGGCTGTTGGGGTTTGGCGCCATAAACATAAACGTCCAGACTCTGGCACCGTTGCGATACCTGTTCAAATACACGCCGTCCACCCAAGTGTCCGCCGCCACGAGCGCCCCCTTGCCGTACTTCTTCGCGATGGCGTCCAGCGCGAGCGCCCGCGCCGCGGCATACGGAATATCCCCTTCCCGCGGCAGATCGTTGATCGGCCGGGTGCGGTCCGGGTCATAATACGCCAGGTGGCGCGTGTGATATTCGTTTTTCTCATCGATGGACCAGAGCAGATACTGCTTGCCGATTTCGGCTTCCATGCGCTCAAAATCCCACTGGGCGATGACCTCCGCCAGACGTTCTTCCGGCACGCCCTTTGTCACGGACTCCGGCGGTTTCGGCATGGGGCTGGCGAAAGCGGTCAATCCGATGGCAAGCAGGGCAATGATCAGGAATACATAAATGCCGGGGCGCAGATCTTTCATCCTATCCTCCTACGAACCGATGCGAATGGGAAAGGCGCCCGATTCTTCGAATCCGCGCCGCCATCAAGATAAGGATTCCTTGCGGAATCCCCTCATGGCATACAATCCTCGGGCGTGCCCGCCAAGGCTCATTGCGGTACGGAACGCGGCAGAAAATGCCGCACGCCGGGCCGCACGCCTCGGTGGCACGCCCGATTCCCCTCGCATATTAGACGGTGAACCCACACGTTTGGTTTCCAGAGAATGGGATTTATTTTTCTTTGTGTATGACACGCCGCATCTAGCCCCTGCGAAGCGCGTCCGGCGGGGCTTTTTCGACGGTGGTGCGGATTTGCAAAACCGGGCGCCGTATAAGGATTCCGCAAGAAATCCTTACTTTCACGCCTTCGTCTATTCGTCAATCCCTCTCGCGCGCCGGACAATGCTGACGACGCAGAGTGTCAGGCATACGATGCCCGCAAATATGAACCCATAAAAAGTAACCCAAGAAGGATTGCTGGATCCGCTGCCTCTGCTATAAAACCGAAGAGCCGCTTCCCAGCCGACCCGCGACGCGTCATATGCCGTTCCGGCGGGAAAGGCAAAAAACGCCAGCGCCATCGCGAACCAAAACCACGGCTTCACCGCCGAGAACATGAGCCATCGCCACATTCTGCATGCCCCACGCCCGTCACTCCGTCTTGTCGTCCACAACCTCCACGTTCTCCCGCCCAAACGCCTCGAACACGCCGTCCAGCACGCTCTGCTGCCGCGCGCCCTCACCCGGTACGGGCGCAGCGCCTTCCATTTCCAGCCGCAGCGTGACCGGACGCCCGGCGGCCTCGCTCAGCATGGCCTCGATCTTCTCCTGGCGGCCGTCCCGCCGCAGCATGTCGATAAAGACCTCGCGCCCCTTCTGGTACATGAGGCGCGCGGCATCCCCATCCATCCCGGCGAATTTCCCCTGCGCGACCGGCGCGTACAGGTACGCTTCCTTCTTGATCAGCTTCAGCGCCGCCTCCCAGAAATCATCGGACGCTGGCACCTGCGCCGGCCTTGCACTGGGCCGGCTGGCCCTGGCGGGCGCGCCGGCGGCGGCATTTCCCGCACCCGCGCCGGGCACGTCCCACGGGGGCATGTCGGCAGCGGTAGATCCTTTCGCGGGGTTGCCCGCATTCGAGCCCGCGCCGCCCGCGGGCAGCACGCCGCGCTCCACCCGCTTTTCCAGCAGTTCCAGCCGCGCGGCCATCGCCTCCAGCCGTAGCGCATCCTCCGGCAGGCATGCGCGCGCTGCCGCGACCTCCAGCGCCACGCGCGGCTGCCCGCTCCAGCGCATGTCCGTTTCCAGTGCGATGAACAAGTCCAGCAGCGACAGCAGCCGCTCCCGCGTCGTCCCCGCCGCCTGCTCGCGGTAAGACGCCGCGTCCTCCTCGGTCGTCTCCAGAAGCCCCGCCAGCGCGTCCCCGCAGCTTTCCGCCAGCAGCAGCGCGCGCAGGTGGCCGGTCACGTCCCGCGCGAACACCTGCGGTTCCCGCCCGCCGCGCATCAGTTGGTCGATGGCGCGCATCGCCCCGCCCGCGTCGCCCTCCAGCAAATTGCCCGCGAACGCGAACAGGAACCCCTTGTCCGCCGCGCCCAGCACCTCGCGCACGAGCGCCGCGTCCACGGAGTTGCCGCCGTAGGCGAGGCACATGTCCAGGAGACTGAGCGCATCGCGCATGCCGCCCTCGGCCGCGCGGGCGATCAGCGCGTACGCCTCGTCCGATACGTCGGCATTTTCGCCCGCCGTCACCGTGCGCAGCCTGTCCACAATGACCTGCACCGGGAAACGGCGAAAATCGTACCGCTGGCAGCGCGACAGCACGGTCGCGGGCAGGCGCTGCGGCTCCGTGGTCGCCAGGATGAACAGCGCGTGCTCCGGCGGTTCCTCCAGCGTTTTCAGCAGCGCGTTGAACGCGCCGGTGGACAGCATGTGCACCTCGTCAATGATGTACACGCGGTAGCGCCCGTGCTGCGGCGGGTATTTGATCTTGTCGCGTAAATCGCGTATCTCGTCCACGCCGTTGTTGGACGCGGCGTCGATCTCGATGATGTCCAGATTGTTCTCCGCGGACAGCGCCTGACACGCGGCGCAGTGGCCGCACGGGTCGCCGTCCTCGGGCGTTTCGCAGTTGACGGCCCGGGCGAAAATCTTCGCGCAGGTCGTCTTGCCGGTGCCCCGGCTGCCGCAGAACAGGTACGCGTGCGCCGCGCGGCCGGACGCCACCTGGTTTTTGAGCGTCGTCACCACGGCGTCCTGCCCGACCACGTCTGAAAAACGCGCGGGCCGCCATGCGCGGTATAGGGCCAATGCAGCCATTCAATCCCCTCCAGTATGCTAATATTATCCCACAATTCCCCTGCCAATGCAATGAACCTGCGGAGCAAGCCGGGTTTCACAAGTTTATGAAGGATTTGCGCAAAAAATGACGAACGGTATCGAATATTACGAATTGACGGAGTTTCCATTGCGTGCTATACTTGTAATGGCGATATATAAGGAAATGACGCAGGTTAACAATGCGAAAAAGATGACATCGTTTCCATTACAAGACACGGTATTTGAGCGCGGATTCGCTATGATTTCCGTGTGGTCATATTGCATATCCTGGAAAAAGAGGCTATGATGAGAAGGAAGAGACGGTTCCCGCTGTTTTCGCTCCTGATGGTGATGGGCTTGGGATTCGGCGTGGCATACCTGACGTATATCGACGTGGATACCCCGCGCAAGGCGCTCCAACAGGTCGGCGCGGCTATGTCGCAGTTTTTCGGCGGCATACAGATCATCGGTCCTTCGCGCGCGGACGAAGCGTTCACCTTTGCCGATGTACCGGCAGACCAGAGCGCCACACACGCGGGCGGCACGGGCACGGACGCGCCCACCCCAATGCTGGTCAACGGGGACAACCCCGTGGCGGGGGACTATATGCCCGGAGACCTCGTGCGCATGCGCCAGTATTGCGACGAGGACGTCGTCTACATCAAGGGCAGCGAGATTGACGGCGTGCGGGAAGCCGTAGACGCGCTGATGGTGATGCTGCGCGCCGCCCTCCAGGACGGCGTTAAAAACTGGCAGATCAGCGCGGGATACCGCTCCGTCAGCTATCAGCAAAAGGTCTGGGACAACAAGGTTAGCGAATACCGCCAGCAGGGTCTGTCCGCATCATCGGCGCAGACCGCCACCGCGAAGTATGTCGCCAAGCCCGGCTGCAGCGAGCACCATACCGGCCTCGCGTTTGACGTCACCGTGCCCGGCGAGAGCTTCCCCCTGACCGCGCAGAGCAAGTGGCTGGCGGAACACTGCTGGGACTATGGATTCATTATCCGCTACGCCGAGGATAAGCAGCCTATCACCGGAATCAACGCCGAACCCTGGCACGTTCGCTATGTCGGCCAGCCGCACGCCCGCATCATGCGGGACAACAATTGGTGCCTGGAGGAGTATATCGCGTCTCTCCGGCAGCAATAGACGTCGGGCTAAACCGCAGGACCGAAGAACGAAAGGGGAGGGTCACGTGGGCAAGCTAACCGAGCAGATTCAGAGCCTGGGGTATCACTTTCTGGAAGGCAAGCCGCTGATGTCCGTTCCGGCGGGAGCGGGCTTTACAGAGATCCGGCAGCTTAGCGTCCGCGCGCTTGATGGACAGATCATGGAAATCAAGCGCGATACCTCGCCGACGCTGTTTCCGGGCGGCCCCGCGTACCGCCAAGGCGTGCTGGACGGATCGCTGGCGGATGGGCTGAAGACATCCTGCGACGCGATCTACCGCGACTACTACAGCCTGGACGACAACGGCCATTCCCTGCTGTTCTTCAATTATTCCGCCCGCACCAAGCAGTATCTGGACGCCGAAAAGGCGCGAATCGGCCTCATCAGCTACAAAGAAGGCATCCCCGAGGGCTTCTTCGCGCTGGATCAGTACGCCGTGGGCCAGGGGATTGGCGAGATGGACATCGGGCACTACGCGGACGGCCGCTTTGTGGCGCAATCGGCGCACCCGCTGTTTGAGGAGGAGTACGTCCTGCGCATGCACTTCTCCCGCTTCCCGTCCAAGCAGGACGTGGAGGACGCGGTCGTCATCCGCAAGATGGAGCGCGATTTCAAGCTCGGCCGCCACCGCGAAATCTTCATCTGCAACGACTGCGGCGAAACGAAGCACTGGCTGGACATCCCCGGCAGCATTTCCGAAAAGCTGCGGCTGCGCTTGCAGCGCAAGTGCGGCTGCGTTGCCAGGAAGTAAACCATGTATACAAGGGGCTGGGACGCGACGTACGCCGCGTTCCGGCCCTTTTTTGTATACAGAAAACCACTGGCTAGGCCAGTGGTTCCAGAGAAGGCTTTTGCCGATGATGACGACAGAAAAACTCCTTTTGCTAAAATAGTGTTGCGGCCTGACAACTGCAACGAAAGCAAAAGGAGGTCATTCAA
>JAVBOM010000053.1:0-18167 GCA_031550535.1 Eubacteriales bacterium | reverse complement strand
GAGAGACCTTTGATTTGTAGGGAGGGTGCGAAGAGCATGGAGAAGTACAAGGTGCCCTATCGGCTGAAGGTGCCCATGGGCGGCGTTGAGCTGACGGGTGGGCGCTATCAGCGCGTATTTGAGAACAACGTGCGCTTTTTGAAGGACTTTGACGTGGACCGCATGCTGTACTGGTACCGCGTGCACAAGGGAAAGCCCGCCCCCGGCGCGCCCTACGCCGCCATGCACGGGCATTTTGAAAACAACCTGAAGGGGCAGACGGCCGGCGAGTTCCTGATGGGCGCGTGCACCAGCCTGCTCTTTCGTGAGGACGGCGAGCTCCGCGCGACAGCGCGCGCGCTGCTGGCCGAGATGGAAGCCTGCCGCGACGACGACGGCTTCATCATCCCCATCCCGCGCGAAGAAATCAAGACCAAGGAATACCCGAACTACACGCGCGCGTGGATTGAGTTTGGGCTGCTCGACGCCGGCTTCGCCGGGGAGCGCCGCGCGTTTGACCTGGCGCGCGATATGGGCGACTGGTTCAACCGCTCTGAAGTGCTGCCGTATGTGAAGGACATGAACCTCGGCTTCCAAGGCATCATGGCCAACACGCGGCTGTACGACTCCCCCGTCGGCGTCGCCGAGGACATCCGGGTGGCGGTCGATCACTACGAGGAACGCTGGTGGCTCGATCAAGTCATCCGCGGCGATCACCGCGCCATTTACGACCACCCGGGCAATCATCCGCACTCCACGCTGCTCACAACGCTGGAGGGCTACCTGGACATCTACCGCGCGACCGGCGACAGGGTCTACATGGACGCCGTCCGGTCGGCGCTCGCCATGTACGAGGACAAGTGGCAGCATGTGGGCGGCGGCATCAACATGTGCGAGCACGACACGTTCTACCCCGGCTGCAACTGGCTGTCCCCTAACCGGATGTACAACGAGCTGTGCTCGACAAACTTCTGGGTGCTGCTCAACCAGCGCATGCACCGGCTGGAGCCGGACAACGCGCATTACGTCGATGAAATGGAAAACTCGCTCTACAACGTGCTGCTGGCGTCCCAGGTGGGCGACCAGGGCTATCACTACCTGAACTTCCTGGAGCGCGGCAAGGACATCCGCTGGGTGGACCGCGCGACATGCTGCGCGTCCCTCGGCACGCGGCTCGCCGGGCTGCTGCCGCAGTTCCTGTATAGCTACACCGGGGACAGCGTGTACGCCGATCTGTACGCCCCCAGCGTCGCCACGCTGCCGCTCGTGGGCGGCGAGGTCACGGTCGAGTGCGAAACAAACATCCCGGACGGCGGCGATGTGCGCCTGACCGTCCGGCGCGCGCCGATGGCTTTCACGCTGCGCGTCCGCGTCCCGCGCTGGGCGGCGGGCCCCGTGGCGATCGAAAAGAACGGGCAGGCCGTGGCGAGCGGCGCGCCGTCGTCGTATGTCGCGCTGGAAGGCGTTCGCCAGGGCGATGTGATCCGGTTTGAGATTGGCCGGACATTTACGCTGACGCGCTACACGGGCGGTGAGATGATCAGCGGCAAGGAACGCTGGGCCGTGGAGCACGGCCCGCTGCTATACGCGGCCATGGGCGCGCCCAGCAGCTTCGGGCAGGCGGGCATCCATAACCCGGTCGGGCTCCGGTGGAACCCGGACGAGCCAGAAAAGTGGCTGAAACACATCCCAGGGGCCAAGCCCAAGTTTGCGATCGCGGGGGACAACGCCCACGAATACTGGGCATATATCGACATCGGCGACGAACCGTTCAGCGTCTACCCGGTCGTCGAAAAGCCGGACGCGTGAACGGGGTCGTATTCGACATCGAGGAGTTCGCGGTGTTCGACGGCCCCGGCATTCGCTGCGCGGTGTTCCTGAAGGGCTGCCCGCTGCGCTGCGCGTGGTGCCACAATCCGGAAGGGTTGGACGCGGCGCCGTGCCGGGCGGTCACGCGCTCGCTTTGCGCGCGCTGCGGCGCGTGTGACGCCGTGTGCCCCTCGCCCGGCCGGTGCGCGGCCTGCGGGCGCTGTGTGGATGCCTGCCCGAAGGGCGCGGTCCGCATCATCGGGGAAACCATGACGCCGGAGCGGGTTGCCGCGCGCGTCGGCGCGAACGCGGCGCTGCTATTGGCAAACGGCGGCGGCGTGACGTTCACCGGCGGCGAGCCGATGCTGCAGGCGGACTTCCTGCTGGAAACCCGCGCGCTGCTGCCCGGCCTTCACGCCTGTGTGGAAACCAGCGGGTACGCGCCTGACGAAACGTTCCGGCGTGTGGCTCGGGCGATGGATCTGGTCATTCTAGACATCAAGCACACTGACCCGGCGCTGCACCTGCGCTACACCGGCGTACCGAACGAACAAATCCTGCGGAACGCGCTGTGGCTCAAAGCGTCGGGGATTCCGTTCCGCGCGCGCGTGCCGCTGATTCCGGACGTGAACGATACACGGGAAAACCTCGCGGCCACGGCCGCGCTGCTGGCCGGGGCAAAAAACCTTGAGAAGGTGGAACTGCTCCGCTACAACCGCGCCGCCGGCGCGAAATACGCAATGCTCGGCCTGGCGTACCGGCCGGATTTCCCCGAGGACAAGGAGCCGAACGCGATGACCGAACCCTTTACGACGCTTGGCATGGAGGCGACAGTTCTATGAGCATGCAAGAGGCAGCGATTCCTGACGGAATCTCCGAAAAGGCATTTCTGGAAAGCGGGGCGCATCTCGCCTTCCGGCGAACGCTTTCCCCCGCGCGGTGGCGGGAAATCAGCGCAAGCATACAGGACCCCGCGCGCCCGCTGGAGGACCGCGCGGCGCTTCGGCTAAAGTTGTTTCTTGAGGAAGAAACCATCGTTCAGCGCCCCGGCGAAGTGATCCCCGCCTGGCGGACAATCCCGGCGTTCCCAGACATTTACGCCGAGGGGGAAAAGGAACGGCTGACCGAAGGCAAATACGTACACGAGCAGGGGCGCGTGTGCAACATCTCCAGCGACTGGGACGGCGCGCTGCGCGGCGGTCTGCTCGCGCGGAAAGGGGCGAACCACGCGCAAAACCTGTGCGTGGACGCGGTGATCGCCTACGCGGACCGCTACGGCGACGGGGATCTCTCCTATGCCGTGCGCTACGGCGCGCGGGGCTACCTGGAGGCGCTCCGGCTGCTGCGCGTCCTGCACTTTTGCCTGTGGGCGAGCAATGTGTACCACAACACGCTCGGCCGCTTTGACCAATACATGTACCCCTACTACCGCCAGGACATGGACGCGGGCAACCTGACCGAAGCGGAAGCGCTCGCGTACACCGAGGCGCTGTTCCTGTCCTTTAACCGCGACAGCGACCTGTACCCCGGCATGCAGCAGGGGGACAACGGCCAGAGCTTGATGCTCGGCGGCTGCGACGCGCGGGGCCGTCCCGCGGTCAACGACCTGACGGCCCTCTGCCTGACCGCGAGCCTGAACAACCGGCGCATCGACCCCAAGATCAACCTGCGCGTGGACAAAAACACGCCGCTCGCGCTGTACGAGCGCTGCACGGAGCTGACGAAACAAGGGCTGGGGTTCCCGCAGTACGCGAACGACGACGTGGTCATCCCGGCGCTCATCAAAATGGGGTATGCGCCGGAGGACGCGCGGGATTACACCGTCGCGGCGTGCTGGGAGTTCATCATCCCCGCGGTGGCGATGGACATCCCGAACATCGGCGCGGTTTCGCTGCCGGAGGCCGTGCGCGACGCCATGCTCAGCCACTTGACCGTGTCGGATGATTTTGACGCGCTGTTTGCCCGCGTGCGCGAGAACCTGTTCGCCCGCGCGGACGCGATCGAGGCGGAGGTAACGCCGCTGTTCATGGAGCCCGCACCGTACCAGACCGTGCTGATGCGCGGGTGCGGCGGCCGTGACATCAGCGAGGGGCTGCGGTATAATCACTACGGCATTCACGGCGTCGGGGTGGCCAGCGCGGCGGACGCGCTCGCGGCGGTGAAGCGCTACGTGTTTGACGAGCCGCGCGTGCAAAAGGACGCGCTGCTACAGGCGCTGCGCGACGATTTTGACGGCGCGCTGCCGCTGAAGCGGCTTCTGCGCTTTGACGCGCCCAAGCTCGGCCGCGACGATTCGGCCCAAGAGATCGCGGACAGGCTGCTGCACGCGTTCGCGGACAGTTGGGCGGGCCGCGTGAACGAGCGCGGCGGCATTTTCCGCCCCGGCACAGGCTCGGCGATGTACTACCTGTGGTTCGCACGCGATCTGGGCGCGACCGCGGACGGGCGCTCCGCCGGGGAAATGCTCTCGGCCAACTTCTCTCCGTCGCTGCTGCTCACGGACGCGGGTCCGCTCTCGGCCATCCGGGCGATGGCGGCCGCGCCCGTTTCCCGGGCGATCAACGGCGGCCCGCTGACGCTGGAGCTGCACGACACGGTGTTCCGGACCGCCGAGGGGCTGCAAAAGGTCGCGCAGCTCGTGCGCAGCTACATCGGCCTGGGCGGGCACCAGCTCCAGCTCAACGCGGTCAGCCGGGAAACGCTGCTGGACGCGCAGGCGCACCCGGACGCGCACCGCAACCTGATCGTGCGCGTATGGGGGTGGAGCGGCCACTTCATTCAGTTGGATCAGGCGTACCAGAACCAGATCATCGAACGGACGTCCTATAAGATGTAGGGCTTCCTTGCGGAATCCCCTTGATGGCGTGGATTCACGAATCCCCGCCGCGCCCGATTTTTCAAATCAGCGCCGCCGTCAATGTAAAAAAGCAAGCGGGTGATCGTATCGATAGCCACCGTGCGAAAGACATGAGCCTTCTGGGCAAATACATCCTGTCCCATGTGGGCCTTGTGCTGTTCACATGCTCGCTCATCGTGACGGTTTCTTGCTACGCCACGGTGCGGCGGCTGCACACCGAGATTCGGGAGCACCAGCAATACCAGTTGAATTTGCTCGCCGAGGATCTGGACAGGCGCGTCGGCGTCATGCGCGAAATCGCCCTGGAGATCGCGATCACCAGCGAGTACAAGCCCGTTTTTTTCACGCGAAATCCGTACTACGAAACGTTCTTGCTGGAAGAACTGGCGAAATATGAAGGGCGGACGCGGCTGGATCGCGGCTATTTTCTGATCTACAGCGCCTACGATTCCCTGTTTACGAAGGACGCCAAGTATTCCCCGGATATTTACCTCGCCCACCGGTTTGACACGCTCCGGGCGGGCGCGCTCTATGCGGCCTGCCGGGACGCGGAATCCTTCACGATCCTTGCCGGCGACCCGCTGCCGCCAGGCGAGCAGCTCTGGTGCGTCCCGATCCGGCTGCTCGCCGTGCAGAGCGAGCTAAGCCGCGCCACGCTGGTGTTCATCGTCGACAACGCCTCCTTTCAGCAGTACGTTACGGCGGTGATCGGCGAAAACACGGGTGGCCTATCGCTCTGGTATCGGGATACGCTGATCAGCGCCTTCGGGGACGATCCGCCCGCCACCCCGGAAGGGGATCTGTTCAGCGCCAGCACGGCGGAGGAGCCGCTTACGCTCCGGATGCGGCCGAACCGCTTTGATAGTATCCAGAGCATGGCGCAGTTTGTCGATACGAACCTGCTGCTGTTCGGCGCGCTGGCGCTGCTCGCGGCGCTGCTTGGCGTTTTCCTGGCGTACCGCAACTACCGGCCGATCCGCCAGACCGTGACCCGGTGGGGAAAGCACGGCCCGGAGCAGCCTGTGCGAAACGAGCTGAGCAGCCTGCATATGGCGTTCGCGCGCTATGACCGGCAACAGCGGGAGGATTCCGAGCGCATCAAAACGCAGCTCCACATGCTCAGGCGGCAGATGGTGGCACTGCTCCTGAACGGCAAGGCGGCCGACCTGAACAGCGAGACCGCCCGCGCGCTCGGCGTCCGGATGCCGCATCCGGTTTTCTGCGCGGTCTCCGTCTACGCGGACGCCGGGTCGGACGAGTCGGAGCTGCGGCTGATGGAGGCCGCGCACCGGATCGCGGACGACGCGCTCTGCTGCTATGCGGGGTTTTATCCGGATGCCGGGTGCGTGGCGGTGCTGCTCAACATGGCGGCCCCGTCCGGCCGCGCGGACGCGGTGAAAAGGCTCAGCGACGCCTGCCGCGAGGCGGGGCTTTCGGTCTTGATGGGTGTCGGCCGGTGCTATCCGGCGGCAAACAAGCTGCAGGCGTCCTTCCTGGAGGCCGTGTCCGCGCTCAACACCGCCAGCGATGAAAAAATCCGCTTCTACGAGGAGACCAAGGCGCGCGACGACGTGTTCGTTAAGCAGCGGGAGCTGCTCGACGCGCTGCTCGGCTTCCTCCGGCAGGGCAACGGGAGCGGGGCGCAGGCACAGCTCAGCGCGCTGATGGAGCACATTGAGGCGAACACGCCGTCCATCCTGCTTCGGTGTTACCTCTGCACGCGCGTGCTCAACGAGATTGTGCAGGCCGCCGGCCGGCTGTCGCTCCCCGTTCCGCGCGAGCAAGTCGGCTGGATTTACATGTCCACCTCCACCAAGGCGTATCACGAGGGCATTTCCGAGGTGCTGTGGACGCTTTGCGGGCAGGTCCGCTCCCGGGACCCGGACGGCTCCGAGGTGCTGGCGAACGAGCTGGTGCAATATATCGACGCGCATTGCCTGGACTACGCGCTCAGCCTGGACATGCTGGCGGAGCGGTTTTCCGTCTCATCCAGCCAGGTGAGCCGCATTTTCCGGCAACTGACCGGCGAACCGTTCAAGGACTATGTCGTCCGCCAGCGCATCGCGCACGCGCAGGCGCTGATCGCGCGCGAGGAGTTGACGATTGCCGAGCTCTGCGCGCGCGTGGGGTATTCCAACGTATCGCACTTCATCAAGCTATTCAAATCCCAGGTCGGCATCACGCCCGCCGCGTACAAGAAACATCTGCTGGAGAAGTAGGGATTCCTCTCGGAATCCCTTTATAGCGGCCGATTTTTCAAATCAGCGCCGCCATCGAGGTAGGGATTCCTCTCGGAATCCCTTTATGGCGCCCGATTTTCCAATTCTGCGCCGCCGTCGAGGTAGGTATTCCTTACGGAAAGAAAAAACGCCCGCGCGGAGTCCGGCGGGTGATGGGGCGGGGCGGAGGGTTCGTTCCCTGACACCGCCCGATTTTCATTTCCGTTTCGGCAAAACACTACTTTCCGATCTGCTTCCTATACTCCGCCAGCTCGGAAGGCGAGCAGTACACAAAATGCCCGGGCTCCACCTCCACCATGGCTGGCTGCTCCTTTTCGTAATCGTGATCCCGCTTCGGGTCGTAATCGACCCGCTGCCGGGTTCTCTCCGTGATCGGGTTCGGCTCCGGTATGGCGGAAAGCAGCGCCTTCGTATACGGATGCAGCGGCTTCGCGTACAGGTCGTCGCCGCTCGCCAGTTCCACCAGATGGCCGTAGTACATCACCCCGATGCGGTCGGAGAAGTATTTCACGACCGAAAGGTTGTGGGCGATGAACAGCACGGTCAGCCCCATTTCCTCCTTCAGGTCATTCAGCAGGTTGATGACCTGGGCTTGGATGGACACGTCGAGCGCGGAGACCGGCTCGTCCGCGATGATCATCTTAGGGCGGGTGATGATCGCCCGCGCGATGCCCACGCGCTGGCGCTGGCCGCCGGAAAACTCGTGCGGGTAGCGGGTCGCGTGCTCCTCGGTCAGGCCGACCTTGGACAGCACGTCCCGGACGCGCCGCCGTATCTCCTGTTTGTCCTTCATGCCCCGCACCTTCAGCCCCTCGCCGATGATCTCCTCAATGGTCATCCTGGGGTTGAGGGATTCCACCGGGTCCTGGAACACCATGGCGATGTTGTCGGTGAGGTATCTGCGCAGCTCCTTGGTCATCTCGCCCGCGATGCTGCGGTCGCCGAAAATCATCTCGCCGGACGTTGGATCATACAGACGCACGATGGTGCGGCCGGTCGTGGTTTTTCCGCAGCCGGACTCCCCCACCAGGCCGAACGTCTCGGCGGGCCGGACGCCAAAGCTCACGTCGTCCACGGCCTTCACGGTGAGCTTTTTATCGCCCCGGCCGGACGTGAAATACTGACAGAGGTTCCTGACCTCCAGAAGGTACGTCGATTCAGCCATCTTGTGCCCCATCCCTTTTCATCCTGTCAATTCGTGCCCGAAGCGTTTCCGGCAGCTCGACCTTGGGCGCCGTTGGGTGAAGGAGCCAGGTAGCGGCATAGTGGGTGTCGGTGATTTTGAAAAACGGCGGCTCCATCTCGTAGTCGATTTTCATCGCGTACTTGTTCCGCACGGCGAACGCATCCCCTTTGGGCGGGTAGATCATGTTCGGCGGCACGCCGGGGATCGCCTGCAGCCGCTCCTTTGTCTGCAAATCGGGCATGGAGGCCAGCAGCGCCCAGGTGTACGGATGGGCGGGCTCGAAAAAAACCTCCTCGCTCGTCCCCGTCTCTACGATTTTGCCCGCGTACATCACGTTCACCCGGTCCGCCATGTTGGCCACCACGCCAAGGTCGTGGGTGATGAAGATGACGGAGAGGTTCCGCTCCCGCTTGATTTCGTTGATGAGCTCCAGTATTTTTGCCTGGACGGTGACATCCAGCGCGGTGGTCGGCTCGTCGCAGATGAGGATCTCCGGGTCGCCCGCGAGCGCGATGGCGATGACGATCCGCTGCCGCATGCCGCCCGAGAACTGAAACGGATACTGGTTGAAGCGAAGCTCCGGCTCAGGGATGCCCACGGCGCGCATCAGGTCGATGGCCCGCTTTTTCGCTTCCTGCTTGCCGATTCTCTTCGTGAGGTGCAGCACCTCGGTGATCTGTTTGCCGATTTTTTTGATCGGGTTCAGCGCCGAGAGCGGGTCCTGGAAGATGAGGCCGATGCGGTTTCCGCGGATCTTGTGGAAATCCTCCTCGCTCACCTTCGTCAGGTCCATGCCCTCGTACTCCACACGCCCCGAATCGATGATGGCGTTGGGCGCCAGAATGCCCATGATCGTCTTGACGCTGACCGATTTGCCGGATCCGGACTCGCCCACGATCGCCACGGTTTCGCCCCGCTTCAGGTCGAAGCTGATGCCGCGCACCGCGCGAACCATGCCGCCGTATGCCTTGAAGGAGACGCTGAGATCCTCAACCCGCAGGATGGTGTCGCATGTTTCTGTGGCCACAGTCAATCCTCCCCTCGCCGCGTCGGGTCAAGGGCATCCCGCAGACCATTCGCGAACAGGTTGAAAGCGATCATTAGCACCGAAATCAGAATGGCCGGGAAAAGCGTTTGATACGGGTACTGCAGCAGCACCTTCTGCCCGTCCGAGAGCAATATGCCGATCGAAGGATTCGGCGGCTTGATGCCAAGCCCGATGTACGCCAGGAAGGACTCGGAGAAAATGGCGCCGGGGATGGCGATCATGGCCCTCGTGATCAGGGGGCCAATGGAGTTGGGCAGGATGTGCCTAAAAATCAGCTTCATGTCCGGCACACCCAGCGTGCGCGCAGCCAGGACGTATTCGCGGCCCTTGAAGCGATAGAACTGTGCGCGGATGAGGTGCGCCGTGCCGATCCAGCCCGTCACCGTCAGCGCCAGAATGATCGAGAGCATGCCGGACCCCAGCAGAATCATGAACAGAATGGTCACGACGATGTACGGCAAGCCGTCCAGAACCTCGGCAAAGTGCGTCATGTAGATATCGATCTTGCCGCCGTAGTAGCCCGATATCGAGCCGTACACGACCCCGATGAGCACGTTGGTGAGCACCGTGAACAGCGCGATCAGAAGCGATATGCGCGCGCCCTTGAACAGCCGGGTGCACAGATCCCGGCCCAGATAATCCGTGCCGAACCAGTGATACTCGTTCTCTGGCACGCCGGTGTAGACGTAATAGTCGATCAGCACGTCCACGACGGCGACACCGTTGGCCTCGTATTCCCGGACGATTTTGACGACCGAGCCCTCGGGGAAGCGGTCCTTGTCCTCCAGGCTGCTCTTTTTGCGGTTGGAGAGCAGGCGGTTGCCGTCCGCAATACCGATCTTCTCCAGAAGGGGGATTTTCGGCGGGAGGTTCTTCTGGGCCACGTTCTGGGCGGTATAGGTGTATCCCGTGATCAGCGGGACGACCAGGGCGAGCATTATGATCGTGACAATCATCCAAAACGAGATGACGGACACCCTGCTGTGCCCAAGGCGCATCAGCGCGTCCTTGAAAAAGCCGATCGGCTTTGTCTGGAACTCCTCGTCCTTTATATCCTCAACCTGCACCAGCGCAAACATGGCGTCAGGCAAGTTTCGTATTTCGTCCGGAATGCCGGTTTTACGATCGACTATCATCATCTGCCTCCTATCCTTATGCGCGGGTCAATGATGCCATAAGATATATCGACAATAAGGATTGTGACAAGGGAGATGGCCGAATAGAAAATGAGCAGCGCGACCGTCAGAAAGTGGTCGCCGGCCAGTATGGAGTCGATCAGCTGGCCGCCCATACCGGGAATGGCGAATATCTTCTCCACGACGAGCGACCCGCCCATGATGCCCGTGATCATCGGGATGATGGTGTTCGCGATGGGCACCAGGGAGTTCCTGAACGCGTGGCGCACAGTCGCCTGCGTGCGGGTGAGGCCCTTGGTGCGGGCCAGCAGGAGGTATTCCGAGGAAAGCGTCTCGATCAATTCGCCGCGCAGGTACCTGGCGATCGTCGCGATCGGGCTCAGGGCCAGGGCGATGATCGGCAGGATGAGCGAATGCATCATCACGGCAAAGGAGGTTGCCGTGGAATCATACAGCGTTGGAAAGATTTGCCACTTGAACGTGAAAAGGTACTGCATGAGCGACGCGAACACAAAGGAAGGCACCGAAATGCAGATCACGATCAGGAACGAGATGACCGTATCCGTCAGCTTGTTGCGCCGGAGCGCGGCAATGGTGCCCACAACGATACCGATCGGAATGGACAGGAAGAGCGAAAAAACATTGAGCAGCACCGTGGGCGGGATCCGTGAGGACAGGATCTGGAAAACATCCAAACCCGGCCGAATCTTGACGGATGTTCCGAAATCCGCGTTGAGCACCGCGCCCTTCAGAAAATAGAAGTACTGGACGACCAAGGGCTTGTCCAGGTGCATCCGCGCTTCCAGGATTCTCTGAATTTCCGGTGGCGTGTTCGGATTTTCAAATATGGTCATCGGCATCAGACGGATGATCCAGAACGACAGCGTCATGACCAGAAACAAGGTCAGCAGCATCGCGGCGATCCGTCGCAGTATGTATCTGAACATTACGTCCTCCTTTTGCTGGGGTGTGTTGCCGCCGGAGCGGCAACACACCCACCCATCATAAGCCTATACGCGGCCGCGTTTGGCGATCATTCCACGATGTCGCCGTAAATAGCGCCCCACCCGAAGCCGGGAATGTACGTTTTCACGGGGAGCTGCAGCCGCTCGGAGAACATCTCGTAGTTGATGTTCTGCACAACCGGGATGTGGATGACGTATTCGAGGTAGAGTTCCTCCAGCGTCTTGGTCTCCTCCAGCATCTTTGTGTAGTCGCTCTTCAGCTCCGGCGCGTCGCAGACGGCGTACTGGGCCTCGAACTCCGGCACAAAGTAGTTGTTGGGGGATCCGCCGTAGGTGCTCAGGTAGTAGTAGAAGCTGGTGTACGGGTAGTTGCGGGCCGCGCCGCGCGTCCAGTCGTTGGGGCTGAAATCCCACTTGTTGTCGCCGGTCTGCTTGAACGCGGTGGCGCTGATGCCGGCGTAGGTGACGATCTCAAGCTGCACTTTGCCCTCGAAGATCACGGGGACTTCTTCCATCAGATACTCGGCGGTCGCCTTCCAGGGGGCATCGCTCTCGTCGATCGCCATCTTGACGGTGATGACCGTATCCTCGGGAATGCCCGCGGCTTCATATGCCTTGGCCAGGTACTCGCGGGCCAACTCCGGGCTGTAGCCAGACGGCCCCCAGGAATCGACCATCGCGGTGACCGCCTTGCCCGGCTCGGACTCGCGGAACGTCAGCGCGCCCGGGCCAAAGATGCCGGCCTGCCCGCTGATATAGGTTCCGGTCGGCTCCATGTAGCCAAACAGATCCTTCGCGATGACTTCGCGGTTCATGGCGTGATACATGGCCTTGCGGTATTCGACGGTGCCGCTGATGGGGTTATCCGGGTTCTTGCAGTTGACGTCGATATGGAAAACCGTAAGGCTCGGGTACGCGACCATGCGCGGATCATCGATGTACGTCTCGATGACGCTGATGTTGGGAATCAGACGATCCAGCTTGCCCTGCTCCCACAGCTCGACACGGGCGTTCATGTCGGGCACAATGCGCACCTCGACCGTATCGTAGTTGAACAGTTCGCTCAGCCAGTGGTCCGGGTTCTTCTTGTACACATGCATGGAGCCATACGTCCACGTATCGAACGTGTACGGGCCGCAACCCATCCACGTCTCCAGCGTGGTGCCGTAGGTGGTCGCGGTGCGGTCCGCGTTCATGCCGGCCTCGTAATACGGCTCGTAGACCGGGAAGGTCGAGCGGTCGATGAACTGCGTGCAGACGTCCTTCTGGGAGTTCGCGTCCACTGTGGTGATCTCCAGGGTGTAGTCGTCGATCTTCTTGATGCCGACGTCCTCCCAGGCCACGGTCCCGGCGGTACCCTGCAGCAGGTATTCCTTCGCGTTGACGATGGTGATGCTCTGGTCGGCGAGGAAGTCCGCCATCCTGTTGGCCAGGATCGGATCCAGCAGCATTTTGTAGGAATACATGAACGTGTCGGCGTTGATCGGATCGCCGTTTTGCCAGCACGCCTCCGGGCGGATCTTGATCTGCCAGGTGTAATCGTCGATCTGGATGGGCAGCTCCGACGCCAGATCGCCGATGAACGAGTAGTTCAAGCCGTCCTCGGTGGGCACTTGGCGGAAGAGCGGGGATGAACAGTAGTCGTGCGGGGTCTGCAGTTGAATGTCCACAGAGTTCTGCCCGTTCAGGATGGCGCATTCGGCGGTTTCATAGATGCGATAGATCTTCTCCGTCGCGCCGGAGGCCGAAGCGTAGGGTGCCGCCATCGTCAAAACCAGCAGTGCCACCAAGGCGAGAGCTACCAGGCGAGTTTTCCTCATTTGCAGTCAACTCCTTTTCTCGTTTGCCTCAATATATCCCATAGTGAAGCCGTATCGGCGCGCGACCCCGCGCGGGCACAAAGGGTGTAACAATCCACAGCGCCCCATACGCCGGGCGCTTATTTCACCATAAAAGAGATGCCGACCGACAGCGCCGCAAAAACGGCCGCCAGGGTCATCATGACCGGCACCCCCGCGCGGCGCGGGCGGGAACGGACATACTCCAGGTAGCCGTCCTGATCTTGCGAGGGCTTCCAGCGATTGCGAAGGAGGCGCACCAGGGATTTCGTGCCGTAGACCATGCTGTCGAACATGCCCATGTTCCGGACCAGGCAGATCAGACCCCAGCAGAAAAACGCCATGGAGACCGCGAAGAGGGCGTCCGACGCGAGCCGGAGACCCGACGCCCCGTTGTTGTTTCTGGCAAAAAAGGACGCGGCGACGCCGATGATAACGAGCACCGCGATGGTTCTCCATCGCTTTTTTTGCGGCGGCGCTGATTCGGAGAATCGGGCGCCATGAGGGGATTTCGCCAGAAATCCCCTCCTCCGCGCGCGTACCGCATTCACTGGGCGTCACATCCTTTGCCGCGGCGCGGATCTTGCGATACCGCGCCCAAGATAAGGGAACCATGAAAACCGCATAAATACACTGTCCGCCGGCGGCAAATGACGCGCCAGCGGACTTGGACAGTTAGCACAAACATCTGATAATTTATTCTACAATGTTTTGTGGTGTACGTCTATGGTAAAAACCGTATAAAAACCAGGGCGGAAATCTGTCGGAAGATAACGCGGCAAGCGGCCCGTTGCCACAAACCCCGTCCCCACAAGCCTTTACAAAAGTATGCAGGGACAGTGGCGCAACTTTTGCGGCAACAGACCGCATTTGGGGGGATCTTTCTGTGGGGTGGGGTTTGCTCAGGGGCATAAGCATTCGTTGAATCTGCCGCGTCGGATGTTCATCCTGGCAAAAGCAAATCACCCATCCGATCGCTTCCCCGAGGGGGGAATAGTTCGGATAGGCGAAGTATGATGGTGGATATCGAATATCGCAAAACTTACTGCTCTGTTTCGCCTACCTCCGGAAAGCAAACGCAAAGGCTGATCCTCCCTGCACGGTAATGTGCCACAATCGTTCCCCTCATCCGCTCCACCATCGTCCGCGCGATGGCAAGCCCGAGCCCCGTAGACTTCCTCGCCGCCTCGACGGTGTAGAAGCGGTCAAACAGTTTTCCCACCTGTACCTCGGTCAGGCCAGAGGCGGCGTTGGAAAATGTGATTTCGCAGGCTTCGGAAAGGGTGATTTCCAGATCGCCGTCGCTGTATTTGAGCGCGTTGCTCATCAGGTTGGAGAAAACGCGGGACAGCGCGGCACGGTCAAGCCGGCGCAAAACAGCCTTTTCCGGCATGCGGATACGCGGCGTGATGCCGCGCTCTTTCAAGGCCGCGTAGTGGGCGGCGATGCTTTCCTCCAGCGCGCTGTTCACCGCCACTTCCTCCAGACGGATGTTCTCGGGCGCTGATGTGAAGACCGAATACTGAAACAATTCCTCCGTAAGCTGCTTGAGCGCACGCGCGCGGTTTTCGATCAACGAGAGGTATCGTGCCGCCGCCTCGGACTTTTCTTCTTTTTCCATCAGCTCAAGATAGCCGAAGACGGCCGTCAGCGGCGTGCGCAGATCGTGCGAGATGTTGGCGACCGCGTCCTTCAGCTCCCGGTTACCGCTCTGAAAGCGCCTGCGCTCCTTTCGCAGCAGGCGAAGCTGTTCGTTCAGCGCAACCGCCAGAAGCCTTGCGTGGCGGTCGCGTGAGGAGATCGAAATCAGCGTGTTCGTGTCCTGCGACAGACGCTCCCCCAGCTCCGAGCGAATCTCGTCCATGGCTTTTTTCAGCAGCATGATTTTCAAAAGCAGCGCGATCACAGCCGCTGCCAGCGCGCCACATAGAAGCCAGGGGAGCATTTCTTTCACCTACTTCAGATCCTTCCTTCGGAACAGGCAGATTCCGCCAAGCGTCACCAAGACCGTGATGAACACAGAGGACAGCGCCATGCGGAGGAAATTGGCCGCCTCCAAATTCGCAATCATGATACTCTGCCCCGTCGGGAGGAAATCCCGCAGGAACTCGTAAACCTTGCGAAGGTTGCCGCTGAGGTAATTCGGGTTTGGCTTCGGATCCGCCATCTGCATTCCATCGGCGGTGACAATGATGCCGCTGGCCATCTCCGGCTCGCTAAGGCGGTTATCGATCATGCTGGCGCAGAGCAGCAAGCCCAGGAAGAGCAGTATGCAGACGACGGCGGTGATTGCCTTGCTGTCGGACATCATACCGACGAAGGTGAAGATCGCGGAGAACGCCGCCGCCAGCAAGACACAGATCATCACGTGGGTCATCAGGCCGGGAACGCCCATTTCCCATATCCCCAACGTGGGGATTCCGACCAGCCCGCCAGCCAGCCATGCCGCCGTCATCAGCAGCGTTGCCGCAAAGGCGGTAATCCAACTTGATACATAGACCGCCGTGCGGGTATGACCGACCACCAGCTTGTTCCGGATGCCGCCGTCGCTGTATTCCGTCCCCAGAAACAGCCCCGCGAAAACCGCGCAGAGAATGCCGATCGTCGGCATAATCGCAAAGTAATATTCGTCCAACACCAAGTTATACTCAGCCATCAGCCTACCTGCCTGCCGGCATCCGTTCAACATGAAACCAGCCGAAAAAATCAGCATCCCTATTGTGCAGAGCCAGAATAACTTGCTCCTCCACAGCCTCGTGAAGTTCGCGGACAGCAGCTTATTCATGCCCGCCACCTCCCACGAGGCTGATGTAGTAGCTTTCCAGGCTCTCATCCCGCTCCCGCATCGAGACGACCTCACAGTTTTCCTTTGCCAGCGCCAATGTGAGCTGCGTGATGTTCACCTGCGCGTATACGTTTGCCTGCGTGTCAGAGAGAATCTTGTATTCGATCCCCATGCCGTCCAGCACCCGCGCAAGCGCTTTCGCGTCGGACACCTCCATTTGCACGCATTTTTTGCATGCCGCCGCCAGCGCCTGGGCGCTGATCTCCTTGACGATACATCCCCTGTCGATGAAGCCATAGTGTGTGGCCAGCCGCGACAACTCGTCGAGAATATGGCTTGAAATGAGCACGGTAATCTGATGCTCTCGGTTGAGCTTCAGGATCAGCTCGCGTATTTCGATGATGCCCTGCGGATCAAGCCCGTTGACCGGTTCGTCCAGCACAAGAAAGTCCGGATCCCCGGCAATGGCGATCGCAATGCCGAGCCGCTGCCGCATGCCGAGCGAGAAGTCCTTCGCCTTCTTTTTGCCCGTGTCTTCAAGGCCGACCAGCCTCAACAGCGCGGGAATGGCGGCAAACGACGGCAGCCCCAGAATGCGAAATTGCTGTTTGAGATTTTCTTCGGCTGTCATCTCCATGTAGACGGACGGCGTTTCGACGACCGCGCCCATTCGCCTGCGCGATTTCCCGATATTCTTTTTCCCGTTGCCGATGCCATACAACGTGTACCCGCCGGAAGTGGGCGACTGAAGCCCGCAAACCAGCCGGATCAGCGTTGTTTTCCCCGCGCCATTCTTCCCGACGAAGCCGTAGATCGCGCCTTTGGGAACGTGCATGGAAAGCCTGTCCAACGCTTTGCAATGCCCGTAATGCTTGCTCAAAGCATCTGTCGTCAGCACATACTCCATACGAAATCCTCCTTTTGCTTGATAACGGCATTCTATCGGGGAATGGTAAAGAAACCGGTAAAGGGAACGGTAAAGAAATCGTATGGATTTATGCCTGTAGGTTGCCTGCGCCGCTCAACTTAAATCCGATTCCCCAAACGGCCTCGATAGGATCCTTTCCGCCAGCGTCCCGCAATTTCCTGCGCAGATTGCTCATGTGCATTTTTAGCGAACTCTCTGTGCAGTCGGGCGTATCCTCGCAGATTCGCTCCAACAGGATGGTTTTTGTGATTACCTGTGATGGATTTTGCAGCAGTAGCTTCAGAATCGCATACTCCGTCCTCGTCAGCTTTACCGCTGTGCCGCCGGCCGAAACATCGCGCGTCGCGGTGTTTACTTGGATATTGTCGTGCGTCAGCACAAAGGCATCCGGGGAAGGGGCTGTCTGGCGAAGCTGGACGGTGATCCGGGCGAGCAATTCCTTTACGTCAAAAGGCTTTGTCACATAATCCGCGGCGCCGCCGAGCAGCAGGTCGACCTTGTCATCCATATCCGCTTTCGCGCTGACAATGATGACCGGTATGCCCGCAATCCGCGGAAGCACTTCCTCGCCGCTGAGGCCCGGAAGCCGCAGGTCCAGCAACACAAGATCGGGTCTGGCCGAAGAAAGGACGAGCAGCGCTTCTGTTCCGGAATACGCGCGGGACACCCGGTAGCCTTCTTTGCAAAGCACCTCTTCCAGCATATTGCCGATGTGCATATCATCGTCCACGATCAGTATGTGTTTGATTTTTCGTCACCTCGCTCTGGGACCAGCGCCTGTTGGCTGGAGAATAAAACGCGAACGACGCTCCTGGCGTTATGCGCGATTCGCATGCTGGTATACAAGTAAAAACCTCTTGAAAATCTAGGATTTTCAAGAGGTCTGGTCAAACCGCCCCCAAACCCCACGAAACGGAACAATTATAGCAAAAGCACAGGCGATATACAATGCCCGTCCGAAGCGATATGCTGAAGTCAAAGCCCCCTGCTCCGACGCCTTGAAATTATACACGGGGCGAATCCGCTCGACGATTTCAGCGGCGTGCGTGACTTGCGCCATGATTTCGTCGATGGGCTTATACGCCATGGGTGATTCGTCCAGCGTTTCCCGAACGACGCAGGTGGAGAAAACACCCGCCATTTCCGCCTCGTACTGATCCATGTCAAGCTGCCGAAACGCGGCGGCGCGGCTCATCAAGCGGCCCGCGCCGTGGGGCGCGGAGTGGTTCCAGTCGTCGTTTCCCTTGCCGACGCAGATCAGGCTGCCGTCGCGCATGTTGGATCAAGGCGTGGCGCTGTTTGACCTGACGGCAGCTCAAGGGCTGGAAGGTGTGGTGGCGAAGCGACGAAACAGCCTGTACTACTACGGGAAGGAAACAAAGGACTGGGTGAAATT
>JAVBOM010000081.1:0-19595 GCA_031550535.1 Eubacteriales bacterium | reverse complement strand
GGGTGGTCGCTCATTGCGACAGCGGGGGCCGCCACTTCCGGGCATTGATTGGGGGGGGGGGGGGGGCGGGGTTTCCGCGGGGGTGTACCCCCCCCCCCGCCAAAGGCACTCTTTCTACAGCGACCGCGCCCATCACGATAGCCCCTACTCATAAAACCAAGCCGTCCGGTCCTCCTCGCTGCGCTCCGTCGGCTCGGCCTGGCCCTCCTCCAGCAGCCGCGCTACGTGCGCCATAGCGTCGCCGAGCGTGCGCCACTGGGCGACCTCCTCGTCGCGCAGCGCAAGGCGGTACGTCCGCTCGCACGCGATCGCCAGCTTGGCGATGTCCACCGGCTCCACGCGGTTCTCCGGGGTCAGCGCGAAGTCCTCCTCCAAGTCCATGTCCAGGTCCCGCGCGTCGCGCGCGAGCACCTCCGCGAGCAGATCGACCACGGTCCGGCGCGCCATTTACATCCCCTCCCCATCCACAGGCAGCAATGGGCTGACCTGCCCGGCGTAGCACACGCTGAGCCGGTGCAGCGCCCGCGTGCACGCGATATATAGCAGCTTCGCATCCTCCCGGTCGCGATACCGCGCGGCGTCCGCGCCGCACACCAGCACGGCGTCGAATTCCAGTCCCTTGGCGACGTACAGCGAGGTCACGAAGATGCCCTGCGTGTCCAGCGCGCCGTCGTCCTCCACGAGGCGCAAGGAGAGGCGGCCTTTCAGCCGCTCGTACAGCGCGCGCGCGTCCCGGCTCGTCTTGCACAGCAGCGCGACGGACAAACACCCCTGCGCCTGGGCGTCCAACGCCTCCTGCACCATGAGGTCATCCAGTGCGCCCTCGTCCGGCGCGCCGAGCACACGCGGCGGCGCGCCGGAGCGGCTGAAGCACTCGCCCGCCTCGCCCGGCGGCAAAAACGCCGCGCTGTACGCCCAGATTTCCCGCGTGCAGCGGAAGCTCTTCTCCATCCGCACCAGTAAATGATTCGGGCGGCGCAGGATGTCCTTGATGTCGTCGTACAGCGATAGCTCGGCCGTCCCGGCGACGGTCTGGTGCACATCGCCCAGGATGGTGAAGCGCGCCCACGGGAACAGGAGGCCGAGCAGCGCGATGTGGAGCGCGTCCGCGTCCTGCGCCTCGTCCAGCACAAGCTGGCGCGTGTGCGCGAAGTCCCGCAGGCCGTGCACGCGCGCGTTCAGGTACGCCACCGCCGCCGCGTCGCCGTAGGGCAGCGTTTCTCCGGATAGCGAGTCCAGCGTCTGCCGCCGGATCATCTCCGCCTCGTCCGGGGGCAGCAGCCCGCGCGACAGCCGCGCGAACGCCTCCGGGTCGGCGAACACCGCGCGGTAGATGGCGAGACAATCCACGCGCGTGAACGCGCGCACGTGGCGCAGGAGCCGCGCGCTCTCCCGGATGGACAGCATGCGCGCGTATTCGGGCATCTCGTACTGATGCTGGGGCAGCCCGGCCGTGAACGCGAGCAGCTTTTCCATCCGCGCGGGGCGCAGCGCGTGCACGCGGTCGAAGATTTCGCGCTCCAGCCAGGTGAGTTGCGTGGCGAGCGGCGCGCGCTTCTTGCTGTTGCAGATGGCCGCGCGCATCCGGTTGCCCCACGCCACGCGCGTGCCGATATAGTCCGCGTCTGCGAACGGAATCCACCGGCGCGGCAGCTCGCGCACCAGCCGGTCGAGCAGGGCGGTGAACGCGCGGGACCCCTTGAACGCCCGGGCGCGGCGCATCGCGTCCTTTTCGGCCTCGTCCCGGCAGGAAAGCCACGCCTCCACCCACTCGCCGCGCGGCTGGATGGCCACATCCGGCAGCAGCCGCTGGAAGATGTCCTCAAAGAGGACGGTGCGCACCTGCTTTTCGCCCAGCTCCGGCAGCACGCGGGCGATGTACCGCTCAAACACGGCGTTCGGGGAGAGGATCAGGATGTCGTCGGCGGACAGGCGCTTGTCCTGCAGCCCCTGGTACATCAGGTAGGCGATGCGGTGCAGCGCGACAGAGGTCTTGCCGCTGCCCGCCGCGCCCTGCACCATCAGCAGGTCGGTTTTCAGGTCCCGGATGACCATGTCCTGGTCGCGCTGGATCGTCTCCACGATGCTTTTCATCGCGGCGGTCGCGGGGCGTGACAATAGATCGCGCAGGAACTCATCCACGATCTGCACGTCCGCGTCGAAAAAGAATATCAGTTCGCCGTCCCGAATCTCGTACTGCCGCTTGAGGCTCACCTCGCCCGTGATGGTCCCTGCGGGCGCATCGTAGCTGGCGGGGCCGGTGCCGAAGCGGTAGAACACGCTGGCGATGGGCGTGCGCCAATCGTACACGTGAAAGACGAGCGTGTCCGGCTCCATCAGCGTCGCGCGGCCGATGTAGATGGCGCGGGCGGTCGGCTCGTCGTCCCGGCGAAAATCGATGCGGGCAAAGTACGGCGTTTTCATCGTGCGGGCCAGCGTGCGCATGGTTTCATCGTCGGACTTCTGCGCCCGCGCCTCCCCGGCCACCGGGTCGCCGACCTGGGTGAGTTCCAACAGGTCCTGGAACCCCTGCGCGCTGTACAGGCCGCCCTTGTCGTACGTGAGGCGCTCGAGCATTTCCTCCTGCGCGGCCTGGATTTCCTCGGCGCGCTTTGCGCTGCGGCTCGCGATGGCATCCCACTGCGCGCGGGCGACCGCGAGGGTGTCTCTCAGGTGTTGCTGCTCGCTTGTGCGTTCTGTCTGATCCTGCTCCACGGCTCGCATCCCTCCTGATCTCTCTTTAACCGTGCTCACACAGCCTGGGATTATCAAGGGGCCTCAGCCCCTTGATTTTAATCCGGCATCGGCGGCTTTGCCGACGAACGGACGAAAACCGTCAGGTTTTCTTTCCTTGCGTCCATAGCGCCCGGAAAACCGTGAGGTTTTCAGCGGAGGACGTTCTTCCTCGTTCCTTACAAACGCATGAACCGCGGTTCATGCGTTTGCAGTGACCGTGCCCGTAGCCTATCACATTTCCCGGGAAAGGTATAGACTGGTGTTTTCAGGCCGGACGTGCTATAATGATTGCGGCGGGGCAGGGATGCTCCGCCATTGTACGATATTATGACCACAAAACCATCGTATCAGGCGGTGCAAGCGATGAAAATGACGCACATCATCTGGGATTTCGACGGCACGCTCTTTGATTCCTATCCGACGATGGCGGCGGCGTTTCGCGCCGCTCTTTTGGAGCGCGGCGTGGATGAACCGGCGGACGCGATTGAGTCCGTGATGCGGCAGTCCATGATGCGCTCGGAGGAACGTTACCAGGCGCGGTACGGCCTGGATGACGCGTTTTTCGCGCGGGCGCTTACGGTCAAGCGGGCGGCGGAGGCGGAGGCCATGCGGCCGTTCGACGGCGCTGTCGCGATCTGCCGCGCCATTCACGAGGGCGGCGGGAAGAACCACCTGTTCACGCACAGGGGCGGGTCGGCGATCACTTTCCTGGATAAATTCGGCATGCTGCCGCACTTTTCCGGGCTGATCACATCCAAACAGGATTTCGCCCGCAAGCCGAGCCCTGAGGCGATCGAGTATCTGCTGCGCGAGTACGCCTGCGGCCCGGACGACGCCATGATGGTCGGTGACCGGGACATCGACATCCAGGCGGGCATCAACGCGGGCGTGCATACCTGTTATATCATGAACGGAACCGCATCGTCCGCCATTGCGGAGTTTAATGCGGACAACTTATCCGAAATGCGCGGGATTTTGGGTTTATGCTAAAAATCGGGAGGCATGCTTCATGAACATCACCCGCAAACAATGCGATGTGGCCGTCATCGGCGCGGGGCCGGGCGGCATCCCTGCCGCGCTGGCGGCGGCGCGCCAGGGCGCGAAGGTCATTCTGGCCGAGCGGAACGGCCACCTGGGCGGCAACCTGGTGATGGGCCTGCCGCTGCTGGGCTATTTGGACCAGAACGGCACGCAGGTGGTCGGCGGCATCGCGCAGGAGTTCGTCAGCGATTTGATGCGGGCGGGGCACTGCTTCGGCCACGAACGCTGCCCGATGCACAACTCCATCACGCTGGTGCACCCGGAGATGCTGAAACTGCTGCTGTTTCAAAAGTGCCGCGAGGCCGGCGTTGAGCTGCTGCTGCACAGCGAGCTGACCGGCGCGGAGGTGGAGGGCGGCCGTCTGCGCCGCGCCGTGCTGGTGGGCAAGGGCCAGCGCGTGGAGATCACGGCGGATGTGTTCATCGACGGCACCGGGGACGGCGACCTGGCGTACCTCGCGGGTGCGAGCTATGAGAAAGGCCGCGACGGGGAGGTGCAGCCGCCGACCGTCATGTTCGCGCTGACGGGGTTTGACCAGGAGGCGTTCTTCGATTTCCTGGACGCGAACCCCGAAAACATGCGGCCCTTGGACAGCGTGATGGTCGGCGACGGCTATGACACGACTCTGTGGCGGCGCACGCGGAGCTATGTGTTCGTGGGCATGCGCGCGTATTTGCAGGAATTGCGCGCCAAGTACAACGTGCCCGTGCTCCGGGAGAACATCATCTTCATCAACTCCACCATCCCGGGCAAAATTTTCATCAATACCGTGCGCGTGCCCGGGTGCGACGGCAGCGACCTGGAAAGCCTGACCGACGGTGAGATCACGGGGCATTTGCAGATTCCCGGCATCGTGTCGATGCTGCGGGACCACGTGCCCGGGTTCGCGGGCTGTCAGCTCGATTCCATCAGTCCTGCCATCGGCATCCGGGAGAGCCGCCGGTTCCTCGGCGTGGACCGGCTGGCGCTGGACCAGGTGCTTGCCGGCCATGTGCCGGAGGACACGATCGCCATGGGCGGGTACAAGGTGGACATCCACAGCGGCAAGGGCGAGGGCACCATCCTGATGGAGGTGAAAAAGCCCTACGGCATTGGCATGGGCTGCGTGGTCAGCCAGGAAATCGAGGGCCTGCTGTACAGCGGGCGCTGCATCTCCATGGATTCGGAATCGCTCGCTTCCCAGCGCATCATGCCGACGTGCATGGCCGTGGGGGAAGGCGCGGGCACGCTCGCGGCGGTGGCGGTGAAAAGGGGTGTCGCGCCGTCGCGCGTTCCGGCGGGTGAGGTCACGGGGATTTTGGAGAAAAACGGGGCGATCCTGCGGGCGTGAAAGCGCGCTCACGGAGCCGTGCAAATCGAAAAACACCTATGCGCCCGGAGACGGCATCGACGCCGCACCGGGCGCATTTTTAGGACAGTGCGCCAACGCGTTTCACCTTTGCCTCCAACCGTGCCACCCCGCAAATCATGTATATAAAAAGGGTTACAAAGACTCTTGTCGAACACAATACACATGTATTGTGCCTTGAAGTGATGACCGGGGCATGAGCGTCTTATGTACGCACACTGTGTATTGGATGCATCCGATGGGAGGAAGGACCATGACGGATTATGCCGGGATCCTGCGGCGGGAGGTAGCGCCTGCGTTAGGCTGTACCGAGCCCATTGCCGTCTCGTACGCGGCGGCGTGGGCAGCGAAGGCGCTTGACGCGCCTGTGGAGAAAATCGAGGTGCTGGGCAGCCGGAATATTCTGAAAAACGCGATGAGCGTGGGCATTCCGGGCAGCGACATGGCGGGCCTGCCGATTGCCGCCGCGCTGGGCGCGCTGGGCGGGCGCACGGACATCGGCCTGGAGGTGCTCCGGGACGTAACGGCGGCGCACGTGGAGCGGGGCAAGCGGATGATCGCCGGGGGGCAGGTGGCTGTCCGGCAGAAGGCGAACTGCGAGCCGCTGTATGTGGAGGTGCGCGTCGAGGGCGGCGGGCACACGGCCACGGCCATCATCCAGCGCACGCACACGAACCTGACGGACCTTACGCGCGACGGCGAGGTGCTGCGGCATGAGGCGCTGGCGGAAGCGGCACCCAGCGCGCCCACCGGCGCAAAGCGCGAGATGACTGTGCACGGCATCTGGGCGTACTGCACGGAAGCGGACGCTGCCGAGCTGGCCTTCCTGGAGGAAGGCGTCCGGATGAACCAGCGCGCGGCGGAAACGGGCCTGAAGGGCGGCTACGGCATGTCCGTGGGGCACAATATCGCGATCACAGGCGCGTCGTCCAACGTGGTGGGTACGGACATGGGCACCTGCGCCGTGGCGACGACCGCCGCCGCGTGCGACGCGCGCATGGCGGGCGCACCCGTGCCGGTGATGAGCCTGGCGGGCAGCGGCAACCAGGGACTGGTGGCGACACTGCCGGTCGCGGTGTTCGCGCAGAAGCTCTCCTGCGAGCGCGAGAAGCTCCTGCGCGCCGTGGCGCTGTCGGACCTGATCACCGTGCGCATCAAGGAGGGTATCGGGCGGCTGAGCGCGCTGTGCGGCTGCGGCATTGCGGCAGCGGTCGGCGCGTCTTGCGGCATCCTGTACCTGCTGGGCGGCGACGAAAATCAAATGCAGTACGCGATCAAGAACATGGTCGCCAACATCACCGGCATGGTGTGCGACGGCGCGAAGTCCGGCTGCGCGGTGAAGGTCGCGACAGCCGTCAGCGCGGCGGTGCAGTGCGCGGTGCTGGCGAAAAACAACGTGAGCGCGCCGTCCATCGACGGCATTGTCGATAGCGACGTGGAAAAGACAATCGAGAACCTCGGATCCGTCGGGCGGGACGGCATGGCGCAGGCGGACCAGGTGATTCTGGACATGATGACGGCGAAGGCGTGCGGTGAGGCATGATCGGCGAGAATACAGACGAGGAGTGTGAGGCATGATGGACCAACAGCTTCTGGCAAGGGTTCGGGACTGGGTTACGGCGCACGAGGACGAAATGATGCGGGAACTGGCCGCGCTGGTGGCGTTTCCCAGCGTCAGCCGGCCCACGGAGGGGAAGCCCGGCGCGCCGTTCGGCGCGGACTGCGCGCAGGTGCTGGCGCACGCGCTGTCCCGCGCGGAGGCGATGGGGTTTTGCGCGGAAAACGTCGACGGGTACTGCGGCGTGGCGAAGATGGGGCCGGAGGAGCCGGCTATCGGCATCGCGGCGCACCTGGATGTCGTGCCGGTGCAGGATGGGTGGCTGCACCCGCCGTTTGAGCTGACGCGGGAGGGCGACTACGTGTTCGGCCGTGGGTGCCAGGACAACAAGGCGTCGGCGGTGAAGGGTCTGTTCGTGATGCGCTGCCTGCGGGAACTCGGCGTTCCGCTGCGCTGCGGCGTGCGGACGATCTTCGGCACGTCCGAGGAGAACGGCATGGCCGACCTGCGTTACTTTGCCGCCAACGGCAACCCGCCCACGCTGACGCTGGTGTCCGATTCCGACTACCCGGTGTGCTACGGCCAGAAGGGCCACTTCAACGCGACGCTGTCCGGCCCGGCGGGCAGTGTGGTGGCGGACGCGATGGGCGGCACCGTGCCGAACATCGTGCCGGGGGAGGCGTGGCTGCGCCTGCGCGGCATGGACGCGGCCGCCGTTTCCGCCGCGCTGCCGGAGGACGCGCGCGAGGCCGTGACCGCCGAACAGGATGGCGCGGACACGATCGTCCGCGCGCGCGGGTTGAGCTCGCACGCCGCGTATCCCAAGGGCGGCATCAACGCGATCCGGCTGCTGCTGAACGCGGTGCTCGCGGCCGGGCTGCCGCTGGGCGATTCGGAGCCCACGCTGCGGGCGCTCCAGGGCACGCTGCGGGACGACGCGGGCGGGGCGTTTGATCTTGCGATGACCGATGCTGTGTTCGGCGAACTGACGATGATCGGCAGCGTGCTGCGGCTTGGCAAAGGCAGGCTGTCGCTCGGGTTTGATTCCCGCTTCCCGGGATGCATTGAGGGGCCGGAAATGATCGTGCGGGTGCGGAAGTACGCCGACGCGAATGGGCTGGAAATGACGGACGAGACGTTCCGCAACGCGTTCTATATCGATCCGGAGGACCCGAAGGTCCAAAAGATGATGTCCATCTACCGCGAGATGACCGGCGACGCGCGCGAGGCGTATGTGATGGGCGGGGGCACGTATTCGCACGTGCTGCCGCGCGCGGTGACGTTCGGCGGGGGCATTCCCGGCGCGAACGACGCGATCAAGGCCACGCTGCCGGCCGGGCATGGCGGCGCGCACCAGCCCGACGAGGCGCTGCACGTGCCATCCTTCCTGCAGAGCGTCGTGATCTATGCGATGACCATTGCGGAACTGGATGGGATGGTGTAGCGGGGGCGGACAATCGAGCGGATAAAATCCACGGTGGAGACACGGAGCGGCGGCGCCCAACACGGGGTGCCGTCGCTTTTTGCTGCTCCGCTTGCGCGCCGGGCATGACAAAAAGCCAGAAACATTTGCAATGGCATCCGATCATTTGCCGCCCCAGCCCGTCTAAAAGGTGTAATGCATTGCGCGATACGTTCCGGAATGGCGGTGCTGATTCGGAGAATCGGGCGCCATGAAGGGATTTCGCCAGAAAACCCTACCTTGACTGCGGCGCTGATTCGGAGAATCGGGCGCCATGAGGGGATTTCGCCAGAAATCCCTACCTTGCTGGCTTGGAGGTGACATGGTTGATCGACAAAGAAGCGTTTGTTCGGCTGATTGATGAGCGGAGCCAAACGATGTACCGGGTTGCCTGGTCCATTTTGCGCAGCGAGATGGACTGCGGCGACGCCATGCAGGAATGCGTGCTGAAGGCCTGGACATCGCGGCACAAGCTGCGCGACGAAGCGCTGTTTCCCACCTGGATCATCCGCATTTTAATCAACGAATGCCGCAACATTCAGCGAAAGCAGAAGAAATATCACTTCGCGGCGGAGGTGGCGCACGGGGCGGAGTGCCCTTTCCCCGATACGGATTTGCAGAGCGCCATCGACGGGCTACCCGAGAAACTCCGGCTGCCGTTTGTCTTTCACCATGTCACCGGGTACTCTGTCCGGGAGGTGGCGGGGCTATTGCGGTTGCCGGCGAGCACGATCCGCGACCGGCTGTACCGGGCCAGAAAGGCGCTGCGGATCGAACTGAATCCAGAAAAGGAGGCGCGTGTCCATGAGGCTTGAAGATGCGCGGAACTACGCGCCGATGCCGAAGCACCGCTATGACGCGCTGATGGACGCGGCGCGCGGCGTGAAGGAGGAACCTGTGAAGAGAAAGCATATTTCCGCGGTATTGATCGCGGCGGCGCTGATTGTGCTGCTGGCGGCCACCGCGCTGGCGGTGGCAAACCGCGCGGGGCTGATGGAGTTTTTCCAGTCGTGGACGGAGCGTGAGATCCCGGTCGTGCCCAAAGAGATTACGTATGCGCTGACGGGAGAGGACGCCCTGCTCCGGATGGAATACGACGACTTCATTGTGACCGTGCCGGAAGCCATGGCGGAGGGCGACGACTATTACTTCAATACGACCCTTGAGCTGAAGCCGGGGGTCCGGGGCAGGCTGGTGGACATGCTCATGCCGGAGCTGACGGCAAATGCAGAGGCAGCGAACGATTTGCCGGTGTATTATGTGGATACCTGCGTCGTGTACGGGAACCGGCTCGACGACATGGCGGACAGGAAGGCGAACGAGGACGGGTCGATCTCCACGATCAGCTATCTGAGCATTGACGAAGCGGCGGACACGGCACAAATGTACTACCGTATCGCCTACGTCAGGACGGGGCCCGGCGAAGCGCCGGACGGGACAGCGCCCAAGGTCGCCTACCTCCCGTTCACGATCCCGATGCCGGAGGCGAAGGAAACCCGCGTGCTCGCGGAGCCCGTCCGCTTGGATGACCTTGGCATCGTGGTGGACGAGCTGTATTTCAAGCTGGTGGGGATGAAGGGGCTTTGCTACGCGTTCCTGCGCTGCGAAGGCGGCGAGGCGGTGGACTACATGATGCCCTGGTACAACGGGATGGCGTTTCGTCTGCGCGACAGGAGCGGCGGGGTGATGGCGAACTCGATGAACGTTTCCTGGCAGCACGGCTCATACGCTACCGGTGGCGCGACCTTGTATGGAGCGTATGTGAACGGCTGGAGCTACCGGGAGATGGACGCGCTGCCGGACAGTGTGATCCTGGAGGTGTACAGCGCGGAAACCGGCAAGGTATACGGAAGTGCCGAAGTACGGCTGACCACCGGAACGCTGGATTTGGAGAGGCTTGCGCCCTACTGGGAGAGCCCGGAGGACGTGCGGGATTACCGCGATTTGATCCTCCCGGGGGAGGCGTATCCGAGGATCGGCCCTTCGTACCTTTCCACAGAGGACGCGGGCGGTGTGCAGCTCTACCGCGATCCGACCGATCCGGCGTCGCTCATCGGGCACTACTACAGCGGGCTGAAGGTAGACCCGAACATCCGCTACGGCGAATGGACAACCGTGAGCTTCGGAGACAGTTGGCCTACGGGGATGCACGGCTATGTCCGGTCGGAATACGTGCAGGGCGATGCGGACGCGGTGCGGGCGGGCATTCCGGTGGCCAAGATATTGGGCCAAACGGGGGCGCACACGGATGTCCGGGTGAGGGCGGACGCCATGTCCACCATCACCGCGAAGGTGGACGCGGGCGAAACGGTGTACGCGGTCGGTGAGGCGGACGGCTGGGTTCATATCGCCCGGGAGGAGCGGGCGGTGGATCGGACCGTCATGCGGATCATCGGCTTTGTGCCCAAGGAGGCGCTTGCGCTGACCGGTGAACGCGTGACGATGGAGTGAACAATTAGAACAATTTCATCAAACGTAGGCCATATCTTGCGTGTCTTTTCGCCCCTCGCGTTGTCTCCTCCAATCAGCGTAGCGCTGCTACGCTTCTTTCCCTCGACGTAGCGAGGAACGAAAATCCATCGCAATCTATTGTCCTACGTTTTCTTCATTTGCTCTAGGACAAGGACATGAGGAGGAACCGATGAAGAGCAACCAGAAAATGGCGGCGTGCGCGGCACTGCTGGCGGTCGCGATGGCGTGTACGGCGGCGCTGGCGGCGGAGTCCCCGGAGGAAATGTGGAATATCAGCGCGGAAGGGCCGCTCGTATACACGCTGCCCACCGATCCTGTCGTGACGCCGGACAAAGTGTTTGACGCGTACATCCTCACCTGGGAGCCGGTCTCGAACGCGCATGCGTACTATATTGGCGTTACGCAGCAGGTCAAGTCGGTGGAGGGCCAGACATACTACCTGATGGCCGACGGCTGGATTGGCCCTGGCAAGGTGAAGGACGGCCAGGGGACGGAGTATGCGGTGGAAAGCGCGGTCTTTGATTCCATCCAGCTTGACGGCAGCGCGACGGAGGCGGACCTCGCGCCCATCCTGAACGCGCTGAAGGAGCGCCGGGAGGAGACGGCGAAGGACAGCTACTACGGCGTGCTGGGGGAAATCGGCCGCCACTACGTGATCGTGATGATCGTGCCGCAAGCGGGAGAACCGGTCCGGCAGTCCATCGCGCTGCCAATGCCCGGGGAGGCGCTGGAATAGGAAAATGGCCCCGGGGGCGCTTTATCCCCGGGGCCATCCCATGCGTGCCTATTTCGCGTCAGTTCAGGTAATCTCCGAGGCTCACGCCGCTCATCAGTTCCGTGTACGTCGGCACGCCGGTGATCGTGATTTCTTCCCCCGTCAGCATGCCGTAGGAGGCGCTCAGCTCCAGGATTCCCTGCAAATGCCGGCCCACGCGCTCCTCGATGGAGACGCCGCTGTCGTCATAGGGGATGTATACATAGCCGAGCTTCGCGGCGCTGGTGTAGAACTTGTCCTTGCCGGTCAGGATGAGGTCCTCGGTCATGCGGCCGCGCAGGCGGCCCTGGGACGCGTTGCCCGTCTCCATCAGCAGGGCGTAGGTGTCGGTGTAGTCGCCCAGCTCGCGGTGTGTCAGGCCGTGCAGCGACACGGGCGACGGCTCCAGCGAGATGTTGATGCCCTTGCCTTCCAACTCCAGCGCGGCAAACGCGGCGATGTCCATCGCGCGCTCGTGCGCCACGATCGCGTTGATCGTCGGGTACTCCGGGGAGGCCTCGTGCAGGTCGATCGTCTCGCCGATGTTCAGCGCCTTGATCATCTCTGTGATCGCATAGGCGACCTGCTCGGTCAGTGTGCCGTCCGGGACGCCGGGGTAGCCCCGGTTGAGGTTGCGCGTCTCGCTGCCGGAGAGCTGCGAGCCGGACGACGCGTGGATGTACACGTCCGGGTCGGGCCACTGGTCGAGCGGGTTGGTCGCGCGGGAACCGTAGGGGAACTCGCGCACGCCGCTCTTCGTGGTCAGGTGGTAGAAGTGCAGCGCGCCTTCCTGCGGGTCGTTGTGGGTGAAGGCGCTGTTGTTCGCGCGCGGGATCACGTACACTGTGCCCGCCGTGACCACGCCGCTTTCGATCAGTGTGAGCGCCGCCAGGTGGCCGGAAGGCTCGTTGGGGTGCGTGCCGCCGAGCACGAGCAGAGAACCGCCCGGCTGCTCGCCCTTCAGCACGTAGACCGTCGTATCGCCGTATGTACCGGCGATCTTGTCAAAGTATTTGCTCAGCTCAAATGTCTCCGTCACGCCTTCGCCGGGGATGATGACTTCCTTGTAGTTGCGGAAATTGTAAAAGTCAATGCCCGCAATGGCCCCGACCGCGATACTTACCGCCAGGCAGACGATGCTGACGGCCAGCTTGTATTTCTTGAACATCCGCATCCCCTCCCTTACTTAATCATCAGCACGCGCAGCGCAAGCGGCACCATCACCATGCAGGCTGTAATCTTGCGAGAGGGCGATTCATCCTCCCAGAAATCCTTGGCCACAATGACCAGGACGAACAGCACAATCGCCCGGTAAACCCAGGTCATAAACATGTTCATTCCTCCTTACAGGATCAGCGCCGCGATCTGCTTGGAAAAGACGATGGCGACGACGCCATAGGCAAGCAGCACCGCCATGGGCACCATGCAGCGTTTGAGCACCCGCGTGTACTTTTGCACGCCCGTCACCTCGGCGGCGAACATGCCCGCCAGCGCGGTCGGCGGCATCATGTCGCCCAGCGACGTGATGAGGGACAGCGCGGAGATGGTGATGATCGTGTTCTGCGACAGCATGGCCAGCGTGAACGGTACGCCGAGCACGGACGCCGCGCCGAACGCGGACACCGCGCCGAACAGCGGAATGCCGATGGCCGCGGCCGCGTACAGCAGCTCATTGGGCATGCTGATGCACACGTTTACGAAGAACCCGCGCACGCCCGTCAGCGTCATCACCTGGATGAACATGCCCACGCCCATCAGAATGCCCATGACGGGCAGCGCCGTGTGCACGGCGTCCTGCAGCATCTTGAACGCCTTGATCTTCTTGCCCGTGAACAGGCCGACCGCCGCGCTGAGGAGGAATACCAGCGGCATGCCGATGTCCGGGATCAGGTTGAACATCTTCGTCACCGCCATCAGCACCACCAGGACGAGGATCGGCAGATAGAGGCGGACGCCGTACTGCTTGCCGATGGAATCGTCAAGCTGCGGCGCGATCTTCGCGTAGTCCAGCTTCTTGGTCTGCTTATAACCCAGGTACAGCACGGAGAAGATCGCCAGCGGCACGGTCAGCAGCAGCAGCGGCACCGCGAAGCCGACGAACGGCGTATCGATGCCGCCGCCGATGATCATCGCGGGCAGGTTGACCGGCGGCGCGATCATGCCGAGCATGCCGCCCATGGCGATGATCGCCGCGGCGGTGACCGCGTCCAGACCCATCAGCATCAGCACGGGCGCCATGATGCTGCCCGCGGACAGCACGGCGGCGGAGGACGACCCGGTAATCATGCCGGGGAACATGATGACGGCCATGATGCACAGCAGCAGCACGACAGGCCACTTATGAAAGCGTTTGATGATCGTCACGCTCAGCGCCTGCAGCGCGCCGGACTGCTCGATCACCTTCATGAAGATCATCGCGCTGGCGATGACCAGAATCGTATCGACATACGAAAAACTTCCCTCGACCAACTGGCGGACCGGCAGGCCGACGCCGCCGACGAGGCACCCGGCGATGGACGCCAGCATCATGGAGACGCTGACCGGCAGCTTTGCCAGGAAACAGCCCAGCATGAATGTGCCGACCATCGCGATGAAGATAATCAGTTCGTAGCTCACGGTATCTACGCACCTTTCCATTTCTGTAAAGGGAGAAGGAGGTCGTCCTGGTTATCCGGACAAACCTCCTTCCCCCTTTACGCTTGTGTCGTGTTGCGGGTTTTTCCTTACGGGGCGGTGAACAGGAGCGTCAGCGGATCGACAACCGCGATCTGCGTATCCACGAACGCCGTCGGGATCTCCTTCCCAATCAGGATGTCGCGCATGAGGTTGTCCGTGTCGCCGTCGCTCTTGATGATCGCGGCGTCGGCTGCTTCCAGCGCCGAGGGGATGAACATGTCCGACAGCGCGCCGCGCCGCGCCTGGCCGCCGATATGCAGCGACAGGATCTTCAGACCCGCCGCCTTGGCCGCCGCGATCAGCGCCGTTACGCGGTCCAGCTCCTGGTTTTCGTTGATGCCGGCCGCGCCCAGGCCCTTGGAGCTGCCGCCGATGGCCAGCACCAGCGTCTTGGCGTCGCCCAGGTCGTCCGCCGTGACCGTCGCGTTCATGCGGACATCCATGTTCATCTTCTTAAACAGCGTGCTGACGATGTTCACGTCGGCACTCTGGCCTACGGAGGTGAGCAGCACCGGGCCTTCAAACATCCCGGCCGTAAGCTCCTTTGGCGCGCTCTCCGCGAGCGCGACGCCGGACAGCAGGGTCATCAGAACCAACAGGGTTGCGAGTACCTTTTTCATCATGCCAGTTTCTCCTTTTTCAGACAGCCCTTAGAATCCCAGCGCCTTTCCGTCGCGGCGCGGGTCGGCGCCACCGTAGAGCGTGCCGTCCTCACCGTAGTGGATGGCGTTCACGGAACCGAAGCTGCGCACGTACGAGCCGGTCTTTTCCGCATCGGCCACTTCATAGCCCATGTCGGCGAGCGCCTTGACCGCCTCGGCGTCGATGCGGTTCTCGTAGTCCATCGCGCTGGTCGCGTTGTTGTAGATGCGGGGCGCGTTGATGGCCTCCTGCATCGTCATGCCGTGGTCGACCACGTTGCTGATGATCTGGATCAGCGTGGTGATGATGCGCGTGGCGCCCGGAGAGCCGACCACCATGAACGGGGAGCCGTCTTCCTTCAGCACGATCGTCGGGCTCATGGAGGAGAGCGGCGTCTTGCCCGGGGCGATCGCGTTGGGGGATTCGGAGTTGGAGCTGAAGTCGTCCATCTCATTGTTGAGCACGAAGCCGTAGCCCTTGGGGGCGATCTTCGCGCCGAAGATGCCGTTGACCGTCTGCGTGACGCCCACGACGTTGCCGTTCTTGTCGGCTACGGAGAAGTGCGTCGTCTGCTCGCTCTCGTACTTCCACGGATCGATCGGGTCGTACTCAAGTTTCGCGTCCATCTTGATTTGCGCGGCCTGCTCGGCGGCGTACTCCTTGCTCAGGAGGCCGTTCGTCGGCACATCGACATACGCGGGGTCGCCCATGTACTTGGTGCGGTCCATGAACAGCATGCGGAACGCTTCGGACATGACATGGAGCGTGTCCTTCGTGCCAAAGCCCATCTCCTTGATGTCGAAGTTCTCCATGATGTTCAGCGCCTGCACGATGTGCGTGCCGCCGGAGGACGGCAGGGGCGAGGAGTAGATCTGGTAGCCGCGGTACGTGCCGGCAACCGGCTCCAGGACGCGGACTTCGTAGTTCGCGAAATCGTCCAGCGTGTAGACGCCGCCGTACTTGTTGATGACGTTCACCATCGCCTGCGCCAGGTCGCCGGTGTAGAAGGCGTCCTTGCCGCCCTCGGCGATCAGGCGGAGCGTCTTGCCCATGTCGGGGTTCGTGAACGTTTCGCCGATGTCGTAGTTCAGGTCCAGCTCGTTGAGGAAGATCTGGCCGAACTCCGGATACTCCATCATCGCGTCGTAGGCGCCGGACATGTCGTTGTACAGCGTCGGCGTGACGAGGAAGCCTTCCTCCGCCAGTTTGATCGCGGGTTGGATGAGGTCGGCCCAGGTCACGTTGCCGGAGCCATACGTCTCAAACGCGTACCAGAGGCCGGCGACCTCGCCCGGGATGGCGACGGCCTTGCCGCCGATCACGCTCTGGCTGCCGATGACCCTGCCCTCGGCGTTGAGCTGCCAGAGCGCCGGGGTGGCCGCGCCCGGGGCGCGCTCACGGAAATCGAGGAATACGGTATCGCCGGACTCGCTGCGGATGTTCATGAACCCGCCACCGCCGAGGCCGGAGGAGTTGGGCTCCGTGACCGCGAGCGCGAAGGCGACCGCGACCGCCGCGTCCACCGCGTTGCCGCCGGCCTTCAGCACTTCGATGCCCGCGCTGGACGCCTCATACTTGCCCGCGGCGACCACGGCGGTTTCGCCGGTGGCGTCGCGGCCTTCGATGGTCAGGTTGCCATCGTTGTCCCAGAGGTACCAGCCCTCGCCGTCCGTGACGATGTTCGCCTCGGCCAGGCTCAGGACGGGCACCAGTGCCATCATGAGCACGATGAGTACGGATAACCACTTTTGTACGTTCTTCATGGTTTCCCTTCCTTTCCTCCCCAAAAATCTATTTTAATTATAGCGTATTCATATGATGAAAGCAATGATAGAAATGGTAAAATTCACCTTTATCAGGAATTGAGGGGAATAAGCGGGCGGGGCAGGCCGGGGATGCGCCGGGGCGCATGGGCGGCGCGCGCGGGGAAAGTGCGTATAAAGGCTGGCGCTCCACCCCCGGCGTGTGCTATCATCAGCGATGAAAGCCTCATGGGCGGGCGCGCTGATTTGGAAAGCCGGGCGCTATAGGGGGCACCGGAGGGAAGCGCCGCCGATGGCGGAGGAAGTGGCCCGCAGGTGCAGCCGGCACCGCGTGACAATGCCGGGGGGGGGCTTTCGCTAGAAATCCCTACCTAAACCGCGCGAAGGAGGAGACGCCGATGTGGATGGCCGTGGCATTTGCGCTGCTGTGCGCGCTGCTCGTGCTGGAAAAGCGCGCGAATGACAGGGCGCTTATGTCTTTCCGCGCGGTGATTCACGTGAACGGCATCCGGGGCAAGACGGGCACATGCCGCCTGCTGGACGCGGCGCTTCGGCAAAAGTACCGCGTGTTCACCAAGACGACCGGGACCGACGCCCGGGTGATCGGCGCGCGCGGCCTTGACACGCCGCTGAAGCGGCTTGGCCCCGCCAACATCCTGGAGCAGCTCCGCATGATCCGCCGCGCGCGGCGCGAAGGCGCGGAGGTGCTAATTCTGGAATGCATGGCGGTACGGCCTGACCTGCAAAAAGTATGCCAGGAGCGGATCGTCCGGAGCACGCATTCCGTCGTCACGAACGTGCGGCTGGATCACGTGCTGGAGATGGGGGAGACGGCGGACGAGATCGCGGCCGCGCTTTCGGCGGTCACGCCGAGGGGCGGCGTCCTGTTCACCGGGGAGGAGCCACAGAGCCCCGTGTTCGCGGCGCGGTGCGCGGCGCTCGGCAGCCGCCATGTGCACTGCCCGCCCGACGCACCGGGCGAGGAGAACCACGCGGTGGCGCGGGAGGTCGCGCGGTCGCTCGGCCTGACCGACGCGGAGATTGATGAAGGATTCCGGCGCGTGCAAAGGGATTTTGGCGCGAGCCGCGCGTATACGCTAGAGAACGGGCAGGGGAAGCCGTTTCTGTTCTATAACCTCTTTTCCGCGAACGACCCGGATTCCTCACTCCGGCTGATCGAGCCGCTACTCGCGGAGCACCCACGCCCCGCGTTTCTATTTAACAACCGCTGGGACCGGCCGGACCGCGCGCTGCTGTTCGCGGATCACTTTTTCGCGCGCTTTCCCACGGCGACGGTGTACCTGCTGGGCGGCAGCGCGCCGCTGGCGCGGAGGCTGTTCCGCAGAGCTGTGCCCGGGCTGAAGGTGTTGCCCGCGCGCCGCTGGCGGGAGGTGGCCGCCAGGATGGACGGCACGCTGCTTGTGGGCCTTGGCAACATCAAGGGCGAGGCGCACGCGATGATTGAGGAACTGGAAGCGAGGGAGAAGGCCGATGCGTGACTTGGCGTTTTGGGGCGTATTGGTGAGCCTGCTGTACACGGAGCTGACGGGCCTTTCCCCGGGCGGCATCATCGTGCCGGCATATTTGACGCTGTACCTGCACGATCCCTGGCGCATCGCGCTGACGCTCGGGATGGCGCTCGCGTGCGTGGGCATTGTGCGGCTGCTGTCGCGGTACATGATTCTGTACGGGCGGCGGCGGTTCGCGGTGTACATCATGGTGGGCATGCTGCTGAAAGTGCTGCTGGGCACGGTGTACCGGGACATACCGCTGGATCTGCCCAACCTCTCGCTTTCGATTGGGTATGTGATTCCGGGGCTGATCGGCCGGGACATGGAGCGGCAGGGCGTGGTGAAAACGCTGCTGTCGCTGGGCGTGGTCTGCTGTCTGCTGCGGCTGGCGCAGATGGTGCTGGTGAGGTGACGCGGCCAGACGAAAAAATCTCTCAGCCAGATTCCTAAAATCTGACCGCGCCAGAACACAGGGAGGTGATCGCATGAAAAAGGCCGCCAGTCAAAGGGCCGTGGGTTTGTTTTTGCTGTTTGCCGTGTGTGCCGCCGGCATTGGGTTGCTGGAATGGACAAAAGCGCCGGTGGAGCGGGACGCCGCGCCCGTCATGCGGGACGCCGCCGCGCGGATGCAGGCCGCGCTGCAAAGCCTGAAGGCCGAGCGCATCCGGCGCGGGTTCCTGCCGGAAGCGGCGGACGACCCGAACGGCACCGGCATGATCGGCGATATGTACACGATGATCACGACCTCGCTGGGGAGCCTGGAATCCAAGCGGTCCACCACGAACCCAAACTTCGCGGCGGCCGTCGTGGATATGTTCACGGAGCTTGATCTTCGGCCCGGCGACCGCGTCGCGGTGAACCTGTCCGGCTCGTTCCCGTGCGCCAACATCGCGGTGCTCTGCGCCATGGACGCGATGGGCCTCACCGGCGTATCGATCCCGTCCGTCGGCGCGTCCACGTTCGGCGCGACGCTGCCGGGCTTCACCTACCCGGACATGGAGGCGTATCTGGTGGAAGAAGGGCTGCTGACGCGGCGCTCCACGGCGTTTTCGATGGGCGGGGAGGGTGATCTGGGCCTTGAAATGCCGGACGATTTGCGCGCGGAGATTCAGGCGCGGCTGACGGGGCTCGGGTACGAGCTGCTTTCCTATGAGAATATAGAGGAAAACATCGCCGAGCGCGTGCGGCGCTTCGCGGAGGGCGGGCCAGTGCGGTGCTTCGTCAATGTGGGCGGGAACATCGCTTCCTTTGGTACGGGCAGCGGCATGACCACCGCGCCGGGCGGGATCATCGCGTCGCTGCCGGACGGGGAGCGCGGGAACGGGCTGGTGCAGCACTATCTCCGCGAGGGCGTGCCCGTGGTGCATTTGCTGTACATGAAGGGCATCCTGACCGACTATGGCCTGCCGTATGACCCGGTGCCGCTGCCACAGGTGGGCGAAGGCGGTGTGTACTGGCGCGAGGGATACCAGCCGGGGCTGTTGATGGCGGTGTGCGCGCTGGATTTGCTGGCGCTGTGCGCGTACGCGTGGCGGTTTGGGGAGCTGGGGCGGAAGAAGCGGGGATAATCGAGTTGTATCCCTAAATGGCGGGATTCTTAAGGGATGAAATCCCTTGAGCGGGGGTCCAGGG
>JAVBOM010000014.1:0-3978 GCA_031550535.1 Eubacteriales bacterium | reverse complement strand
GTACTCGACGTGCGAGGTGTTGATTGTGATTCCACGCGCCTTCTCTTCCGGCGCCTTGTCGATTTCGTCGTACTTCATGACCTGCGCGTTGCCGGCCTTCGCCAGCACCATCGTGATCGCCGCCGTCAGCGTCGTCTTGCCATGGTCAACGTGGCCGATCGTGCCGATGTTTACGTGCGGCTTGTTGCGCTCAAACTTTTGCTTCGCCATTTAGGGTTTCCTCCTTTATTTACCAAATCCGTTAAAGTTCCGGTCGCCCACCACTTTCTGCTGGATGGACTTGGGCACTTCTTCATAGTGTGAAAACTGCATCGTGAATACGCCGCGCCCCTGTGTACGGCTACGCAGGTCCGTTGCATAGCCGAACATTTCGGACAGCGGGATGATCGCGTCGATCACTTGACCGCCGGCGCGCGCTTCCTGGGTGACAATGCGGCCTCGCTTTGACGCTACGTTGCCCATTACATCGCCCATATAATCATCCGGCACCACGATTTCGACCTTCATCACCGGCTCCATCAGCGCGGGATCGGCCTTGTCATTGGCATCCTTGAACGCCATCGACCCAGCGATCTTGAACGCGATTTCGGACGAGTCGACCTCGTGGTAGGAACCGTCGATCAGCGTCGCGCGGAAGTCCACGACTTCATACCCGCCCAGCGCGCCGCTCGCGGACGCACCGCGAATGCCCGCATCGATCGCGGGAATGTACTCGCGCGGGATGATGCCGCCGACTGTCGCGTTGACAAACTCATATCCTTCGCCCGGCTCGCGCGGCTCGATCTCGATCACGCAATGGCCGTACATGCCGTGACCGCCGGTCTGGCGGACATAGCGGCCCTCGGCCTTGACCTTACGGCGGATGGTCTCCTTGTACGCAACCTGCGGCTTGCCAACGGTTGCCTCGACCTTGAACTCACGCAGCAGGCGGTCGACAATGATCTCCAGGTGTAGCTCGCCCATGCCGGCGATCAGCGTTTGGCCGGTCTCCTCGTCGGTATAGGTCTTAAACGTCGGATCTTCCTCCGCCAGGCGGATTAGCGCCATCGTCATCTTGTCCTGACCGGCCTTCGTCTTGGGCTCGATTGCCACGCGAATGACGGGCTCGGGGAACTCCATGCTCTCTAGCACGATCGGGTTCTTTTCGTCACTGAGTGTGTCGCCAGTGGTCGTGTCCTTCAAACTGACAACCGCCGCGATGTCGCCCGCGTAGACCTCTTCGGTTTCCTCGCGGTGGTTGGCGTGCATCAGCAGGATGCGGCCCATCCGCTCGCGCTTGCGCTTGGTGGAGTTGTAGACCGTCTGCCCGGCTTGCAGCGTGCCGCTATACACGCGGAAGAACGCCAGCTTGCCGACGAACGCATCGGAAAGAATCTTGAACGCCAGCGCGGAGAACGGCTCGGAGTCGTCCGCATGACGAACAACCTCGGTGTCACCATCCAGTGACATTCCGGTCACCGGCGGAATATCCAGCGGCGAAGGCAGCAAATCGCAGACGGCATCCAGCAGCGGCTGTACGCCCTTGTTGCGGTAGGATGTGCCGCAGAGTACCGGCGTGAGCTTCACGGCGATGGTCGCGCGGCGGATGGCGGCGACAAGCTGCGCCTCATCCGGTTCGTCGCCTGCCAGGAAAATTTCCATCATCTCGTCGTCAACTTCGGCGACCTTCTCCAGCAGTACAGCGCGGGCAAGCATGGCGGCATCCAGGTAATCTTCGGGGATGTCCTGCTCGCGTACGTCGCTGCCGTCGTCGCTGAAGTAAATGCGCGCGCGCATCGTGATCAGGTCGATAATGCCACGGAAATCACCTTCGCTGCCAATGGGCAGCTGGATGGGCGCTGCGTGCGCCTGTAGGCGAGTTTCAAGCATGCCGACCACGCGGTCAAAGTCCGCGCCGGTAATGTCCATCTTGTTGATGTAAGCAAGACGGGGGACGCCATACTTGTTCGCCTGACGCCAGACGGTCTCGCTCTGCGGCTCCACGCCGCCCTTGGCGCAGAATACTGCGACAGCGCCGTCCAGCACGCGGAGCGAGCGCTCCACCTCAACGGTGAAGTCGACGTGGCCGGGCGTGTCGATGATGTTGACGCGGAAGTCTTTCCAGTGGCAAGTAGTCGCGGCAGACATGATGGTAATGCCGCGCTCCTGCTCCTGCTGCATAAAGTCCATCGTAGCCGCACCCTCATGCGTTTCCCCGACGCGGTGCACGCGCCCGGTATAGTAGAGGATGCGCTCGGTGGTGGTGGTTTTGCCGGCATCGATGTGCGCCATGATGCCGATATTGCGAATCTTTTCCAGCGGATGGCTGCGGGGCATATTGGGATCTCCTTTCGGCGGTGGGGATTCTTTTGGCTCAGATAAAGGGCGAGCAAGGCCGGTCCGCGCGTAACGCCGCACATTCCCGGTCGATTGCCCGCCCCTCTACAAAGAACCCTGCGATTACCAGCGATAGTGGGCGAACGCCTTGTTCGCTTCCGCCATGCGGTGCATCTCCTCTTTACGCTTGACAGCGTTGCCGGCGTTGTTGTTGGCATCCAGGATCTCGCCCGCGAGCCGATCGCTCATCGTGCGCTCACCACGCCTGCGTGAGAAGTCAACCAACCAGCGCAGCGCCAATGTCTGGCGACGCTCCGGCCGGATCTCGATGGGAACCTGGTAGGTCGCGCCGCCCACGCGGCGGGCCTTGACTTCCAGCGTCGGCAGGATGTTGTTGAGCGCGTTCTGGAACACTTCGATGGGTTCCTTACCGGTCTTCGCCTTAACGGTCTCAAAAGCATCGTAGCACACGCGCTGCGCCACACCGCGCTTGCCGTCCAGCATGATCTGGTTGATCAGCTTGGTGACGACCGTGGTGCCGTGTACGGGATCCGGCAACACTTCGCGCTTGGGGATAAATCCACGTCTGGGCATTGATACCCCTCCTTGAATTTGCAGTCGGCCACTTTTCCATTTCCATGTAGTAGAATTTCTGGTGAAATCTCTCTATGAAAGGGAACCGTGGAACAGGTGAATTGCAACTGTCCGCGCCGGACGCCAGCTGGCAAGCGGGAATCGCCTTTGGGGGTCCGCTGTTCCAACGAACCTTTGGAGAACGACCCACACAGCGCAGACCGCTTACGAAGTAACAGTGAAATCGCTTACTTCTTGGGCCTCTTGGCGCCGTACAGCGAACGGCTCTGGTTCCGCTTGGCAACGCCCGCTGCGTCAAGTGCGCCGCGGATGATGTGGTAGCGAACGCCAGGCAGGTCGCGAACGCGGCCGCCGCGGATGAGCACAACGCTGTGCTCCTGCAGGTTGTGGCCGATGCCCGGGATATAGCACGTGCCTTCGATCAGGTTCGTCAGACGAACGCGAGCGATCTTGCGCAGCGCGGAGTTGGGCTTCTTGGGCGTCGTGGTTTTGACGCTCAGGCAGACGCCCCGCTTCTGCGGGCACTTTTGCAGTATCGGCGCAGTCGACTTGGTTTCGACCTTCTCCCTTCCCTTTCGGATCAACTGGTTGATCGTGGGCATGGAAGCACCTCCTTGGAAAACTGTATATCGACCCCGCAAACGGGGGAGATACCAAACGAAAACCCTGGTATGTACCTAATGTTTCAGCCCCGCCACGCTGGCCTTGACATCAATGCCACAGGCCTGACCCAGCAGCGCCATGGTGTCCACCTCGGCAAAACGCACACCCGCCTTTTCGCAGGCATCCATCGCCGGGCGTGTCACAAAGGGATCGGCATCGCGCGCGATAAACACCTGCGCAATCTCACCGGCGGCTATCGCCCGAATGACCTGACGCGCACCCACCACACGGCGGCTGGCGTCCTTCAAGGCTTCCGGCATACGTTTTCCTCCCTTTACGGCAACCTAATTATTGTATCACCTTTTGGCGGGTCTTGTCAAGCACGAGCAACGAGAAACGGGGAGGGAACGCCAGGGGAGCGCTGCTCCCCTGGACCCCTCGCCAAAGGGCCTTGCCCTTTGGAAA
>JAVBOM010000100.1:0-29005 GCA_031550535.1 Eubacteriales bacterium | reverse complement strand
GCGAAAAGGAATAGGGGCGGATAGTTAAAGGGGGGTTACATCCGTGAACAAGACCTCCATGATCCGGCGGACAGCCGCGCTGCTTGCGTTGCTGCTGACGCTTCCCCTCACAGGGATATTCGCCGATAACGGCGGCGCGGGCGTGCGGTCCTATAACCTCACCGAGCGGTACGGCGTCGACGATGTCCGCCATGTGTTCTTTTTCAGCCGAGAGCGGCTTTGCGCGCTATCCGTGCGGGAAAAGGAAACCGTGGACCAATACGATCTGGTGTTCATCGACCTGGAGCAGGCGGAGCCGTTGGGAGCCTATCTTGATGGCGGTGAGGACGTACTGCACATGCTTGCGCCCGATCAGTATGAGACGCGCGTGCTGCCGATTACCGACGTAACCCTTGATCCGGAATTTCTGGAATATGACTGGTATCGGTTCACCATCACCATTGGAGAAAGCCGGTATTGGGATTATTATAGCGGCTATGACGACATGTTCGATTGGTATGAACAGTTGCTTGATCCCTCCGCGAAAGCCGAAGATAGGAGGTCTTCCTCGTGAAAAAGGTTTTATGCGCTGGATTGACCGTTCTCTTGCTCGCTCCGAACTTCACAGGCGGCGCTTCACCGGCTGTAGATGTGACCCTGCCTCCGAGCACCGCCGCGCTGACCATAGATGAAAGCAAATCAGTGAAGATGTCAGTGTCCGCCGAGGCGGGCGGCGAACTCGTCATAGAGGGCGAAAACGGCGTGATCGTGCGTATATCGCTACCCGCAACCTGCGTCAGCGAGGACGCTGTCTACGTTGTCTTGCCCGTAACGGGAACGCCGCTTGGCGATGAGGACGAAATCGTCAAAGGGTTTGCGCTCACGCAAAACGGCGATAACTCGGGGCATGTTGCGCTTGATGACCCCGCGATGATCTCATTCGCCTTTGCGGAGGATCCGGGCGCAGATCTGACCATCGCCCGCTACGGCGATACCTTGGCGGACTGCGAGCCGGTGGATACCTACATGGCGTATGAAAACGGTATGTGGATCGCCTATGCGCTGGTGGACGGGTTTTCTTCCTACGGCGTCGTGCGCCCGCAAACGGGATGGTACAGAACCCCTTCGCCGACCGGGTTTACCAACGTCATCACCTTCGACGAGATCGTTTGGACGGCAGATGGCGGCCAATGGCACATGCGCGCCAAGCTGTTCTATGATTACGAGCCCGTGACGCCCGAGCAACTGGCCAAATGGATTGAAGAGTACAACGTAAAGGGCAACGATGACGCGGATATCAAGTATACGCTCAAGGGCACGATCATGCTCCGGTATTACTACAGCGATCAATACTACCAGGAGATCGATGACTTTATCAACCGAGAAGTGGAGTTCGAGGTCGGATCCGACCGGTTCTTGCCCGAAGGTGTCACGACCACCATTCTGTTTGAACAGCCGAACGGCTCGATCATCATCAACAAGGATGGCCCGACAAAGCGGTGGTTTGTTGGGCAGACGACGCCTTGGGATATCAAGATATCCCTGTGGAGCCCGACGACCGGGAAGGTTTGCGCCGCGCTGGACACCAGCCCGAAAGGGTGGGTAAATTTCGAAAACGGAACGATTCTGCGCACGCGCCAGAGCAGCCAGGCGGCCCAGGCGGAGATCAAGGATTTTGTGGACGCGGAAGCCGGCGTGTCCGGCGGCAAATGATGATCAATGATAGTGGGGGGATTGCGTTATGAAGAAGGTTCTCATGTTTGCCTTGATCGCCTGTTTGGCCTTGCCCACGCTCACGGCGTATGGCGAGGCGGAGAAAGTATCGGACTTGTCAAATGAATACCTTAGGTTGGTCGCGATTCACCAGAGCGCGCTGAGCGCCGAGGATATGCTTGCGTTTCAGCAGGCGCTGGGGACGGATATCCTCTATGGTTTCGACAACGCGAATGCGGCCGAGTTCCTTGATTTTGCCGGAAAAGACGGGACTTTCGGCAACAAGAACGAGCAGGGGGGCTTTTACGAGAAACAGGGTGCCCAAATCGCCTGGGGCCTTGATTATGCCGTGCAGGACGATATCACACTTTGGCCGCTCAAAAAAGGCGATCATAAGCGGGTCGATGGCATCGCCGATCTTTCCGCGGGTACGATGAGCGAAGAATCATCGGGAGAACGCGCGGGCGAGGTGATCAGCCGCGCGCGGTATGATTTTCAGTTTGGCGACGGTTCGGTGATTGGGCTGGCTCAAGTTATGCGCAAAGAGGATACTCCGTACAACCGCACCATTTTTATCGTCATGAGCGAAACCGCCTGCACGTTTGTAGTTGGTAATGCTACAGAGGGTTCCGAAGCGCGGTTTGTTGATTTCGATCCGGGCATGAGCGTCGCGAACGCGAAAACGCTGATGGAGGGCGCGGGCTATACGATTGAGACGCATTGCAAGGTGGAGAATGGCAAGCTCACACTGAACTAATCATGTTGTTTAGTTTTGATCTTACTGCAGGAGGCGTAGGAAAATGACGATCAAGCAACGCGCGCGCGGAAAGCGCCGGATAATAGCCGCAATGCTGGCGGCGGTCCTGTGTCTGGCCCTACCCTGCGGCTCGCTCGCCGCGCAAAACGCGCTGGACGCGCCAAACACCGAATCGAACGATTTCCGCTACACCGTCAACCCCGATGGAAAAAGCGCCGCCATTACATGGTTTGTCAACAGCGGCCACATGACGGAAGTGAACGTCCCCGACACCATCAACGGCTTTGCGGTGACCGCCATCGCCGACCACGCGTTTGACCTCAACTTCGAGCTGGAACGGATCACCTTGCCGGACACAGTGACCGAAATCAGCTCGTTCGCTTTCAGCGTGGAGCCCGGAGAGCACGGTATGTCGTTCCTGGAGGCGCTGTCCTCCATAGAGGTCGCGCCCGGGAACGCGGTCTACGCTTCGAAGGACGGCGTGCTGTTCGACCGATGCGCGAACATGCTGCATACTTATCCGCCCGGTAAGCAAGGCGAGACGTACACTGTGCCAGAGGGCATCACCAGCATCGCTGCGAACGCGTTCAGGGGAAGCTATGTGACCCGGGTCACCCTGCCCGATTCGCTGAAGGAGATTGGCGACGACGCGCTCCGTGGCAGCGGCCTTTCGGAAATCACCATTCCGGCGGGAGTGACAAGCATTGGCCCCGGCGCTTTTTCCTGCCACGACCTTTCCGCCATCCAGGTCGCTCCCCAAAATTCAGTCTACACCGCTACGGACGGCGTTCTGTTTGACCTAACCCAAAACATGCTGCACACCTATCCCCGCGCCAAGGCGGACGATGCGTACGCGGTGCCGAAGGGTATTGCGTGTATTGCGAGGCGCGCGTTCGCGGCGTGCGACACGCTTTCGGAGGTCACCCTGCCGGACACGGTGATCGAGATCGGCGATGAAGCGTTCAGGAGCTGCAAGGCACTGGAAACGATCAGCCTGCCGGATAATCTCCGGGAAATCGGGGGCTACGCGTTCGGGAACTGCTCCGCGCTGGCGCGGGTCGCGATACCGAAAAGCGTTACATACATTGGCGGCGGCGCGTTCTACTACATGGAATCCCTCGCGGCCATTGATGTCGACCCCGATAACCCCATCTACACTTCCGTGGACGGCGTGCTGATCGACAAACACAACCGCACTCTGCACACATACCCAAAGGGTAAAGAGGATGAGGTCTATGCCGTGCCGGACGGCATTGTTGTCATCGCGGATTACGCTTTTTTCGAAAATGAAAATGTCTTTCAGATTACCATGCCGGACACGGTGATCACCATCGGCGAATCCGCGTTTGAAGGGTGTACCCATCTGGAAGAGATCACACTATCAGAATCGCTGGCGGAAATTGGAGAATGGGCGTTTTGGTTTTGCTTCTCCCTGGATGAAATCACGCTGCCGGCTTCGCTGACCCACATCGGCGAAAATGTGTTCGACATGACCACCATTTACGTTTCCACAGACACTTACGCGCACCAGTACGCGGAGGAAAACGAGATGGTTACGTTCATTGTCATCGAAGAAGAGTAGCGAGTTGGCACGACCACCACGCTGTACTCGTCCGCTGAGATGGACCAGCAGACGTACAACACCATGATGGAGCAGCTTCAGGTGTATACCTACGATGAGTTGAGCGGGCAGGGCAAGTAGCCGCCTGTCGCTGATGCGCGAGGAGGGCATCCTATGTTTGATTTCGTACAGATGATCATCGAGATCTTCGTCGGAGCTGCCGACGGGCGACAATTACGAAAGGCGCCGAAGTCATCCTTGCTGGGTTTGTTGCTCGGTACGGTGTGCGGGGTCTGCCTCGGCCTAGCCGTTTACTACCTGTTTTATGATGATTTCCGCGCAGGGGTAGTTCTGACGGGCGTCAGTGTGCTATTGCTGGTGTTTACGCTTTGGTACTGGGTCAAGCGCATAATGCCCGTGATTAGGCAGTCCGGTGATGCCAGTGAAATACCCGAGACTGGGAATGGGGAGGGCGTGGATGGAACATGAAGAAAATCGTTGCGTGGATAGTCCCAACTCCGCCTTAGCCCGTGAACCGCCGTACGCGTCGTCTAGCCAGCTCGGCCCAGCCGACCGTCACCTATGGCGCGTCATGGTTCCTGCTTGTCAATGACACGATCACCGGAACCTTTACGCCCATACCCGGCAGCACCATCCCGGCTTCGATGCGCGTGATCATGGTGATGAACAACATGGACCCGGCATCGCTGGAAGGCGAGGGCGAGTATTCCGGTCTGGCGTACGAAACCCATTGTATGTGACTGCCCATCTATGCGAAACTATATACTGCAGAGAGTGTAAGGCAAGCCCTCCTCCGAGCAGAATCCTCCATCCTTCCCCGAGCCGCCACGGAACCACACCGTGGCGGCTTTCCTTTGCTCGCAATCAATCTGCCGGAGGTGCGTGCTATGCCGACCCGACCCAAGCGACCGTGCAGTTTCCCCGGCTGCCCGCATCTCACGGACGAGCGATACTGCCCGGAGCACGCCCGGCTGGACGAGGCACGGTACAACAAATACAATCGCGACCCGGACACCAAGCGCCGGTATGGCGCGGCATGGACTCGGATTCGCACGGCATACCTTGCGGCGCATCCGCTATGCGCCGAATGCAGACGGGAAGGACGGGATACTCCCGCTCTGGAAGTACATCATGTCCTGCCGCTCTCGCGCGGCGGCACCCATGACCCGGACAACCTGCTTGGTTTGTGTAAACCGTGTCATTCACGCGTCACAGCGCTGGAAGGTGGCCGGTGGAAGCAGCGTTGCTCATAAAGGTAGGGGCTGTATAATCTTATACACTTATCACCTTCCGGTACCGACGCCCCTCATCGCGTAAGATTTCGCAGATTCAAGAGGCCCTATAGGCGGCCATTTCAAAATGACGTGGCCGGTGCCCTGCATGGCGCGGCCCCACCACGCCGATCAGCCCACGCGGCGGCGATCACAGCGGCGGAAGCACCGCCAGCACCCACCACGGCGAAGGGAGGGACGGCCCATGGCAAACGGACACGGCGGCGCGCGCATAGGCGCGGGCAAAAAGAAGAAGCCGCTTGCGAACAAAATCCTCGACGACAACCCGGCAAGCGGAAGCTCACCGTCCTCGAATTCGCCGAACCCGCCGACCTGACCGGCGAACAAATGCCGCCAGCGCGCGATTACCTCGCGGCTGCGCAGAAGAACGGCAAGCCGTTCGTGGCCGCCGAGGCCTACGGAATAATGTGGGAATCCTCAAGAAACGGGCAGATTTCCTGCGTATTGGCACAACGGAATTGGGGTTGGAGTCCTTTTGACGCAAATCTTGCATGAACGTCCTGATTCGCATAGATATACACTTGAAGGATGGCCATAAAAAGGAGGAGACGCCGCGAATAAAGCGCCCCCCCTTCCACGTATTCACTACTCGTATTCCTGCATCAGATGATGCACCATTTGCCGGTCAAGTTCCGCCTGTCCGATCAGCGCAACCGGGTCGGCGAAACGACCATCGAAGCGCGTCAGGCGCTGCGGTGTATAGAACTTGGCGATGTGGGTCGCATAATCAACCCAACATTGGCATGCTGTATCCGCGCATCGCATGGCGCGCGCAGCCTGCGCCGAACCTGCGCCGAGGACCGCGCGCTGCACCGCGAGCGCCGTCTCCACTTTGGCCGCATAGAACCTGGCGAGCAGCGCGAGTCCGCGGCAATCCGAGAGCAATGCAGCGAACTCCCCGCGCGCGCGCGTGAAGGCTGCCAGCCGCGCCTCCGCCGTCTCCGCGCGGCTTTGCAGCTCCTGCGCAACCGCTTCGGGCGTGATTTTCCCGTCGGGCACGGCGGGGCCGTATTTCTCCATCAGGCAGAACTCGCGCACGCCCAGATAGTCCATGCCGGGCTGCGCAGGGGTCACAATATAGTCGTGCACATCGTGGAAGATCACCTCACCACCCATGTGGGCGACATGGTTTGTCGTGGACACGCTGCAGTTGGCCTCCGGGTAGTGCTGGAAATCGAAATCGTGCCAGTGCATGCGGTTCATCAGCGGGATGACGAGCGAGACCGTTTCGCAGAGCTCGTATACGCGCGCTGCTTCCTCTAGTGAACAGCCAAGGCGTTCCGCGAGGATGCCGTGGAAATACGCAGGCGCAAGCGAGCCCTCATACGCCAGATTCCCCCAGATCGCCATCATGTACCCCTGGCGGTCCAGCACCGTGCGGCGCGGCATGCAGCCTTCCTCGGCGCGCGCGAGATAGTCGCGGCCCCAGGTGTAGCCGTCCGGCCCCATCAAAAAGCCACGCAGTACGTCATGGGGCATCTTCGCGAGATACTCGCGCGCGAACGCCACGCCGCCCCAGCGGTGCATGTACAGGTCGTCGTTGCGCACGGTCAGCCATGTCTTGCGGCCTTCCGGCAGCGAGGCGAAGAACCTGTCGCCAAAGTGCGGTTTCACATCGGAATACATGTGCGCCTGCGAGTACTTGAAGCTGAAATCAACTTCAAAGTCAACATCCTTGTACGCGGAGAGGATTTCCTCCGCGCCGCTCATGTGCTGCCGATGGATCAGCCGGAACGGACGACCTGTCCCCGCGATGGCATTCTGGATGCCCTTTCCGTACGTGTCCGCCAGCCACTGCACGTCAAAGCGCAGGTCCGGCGACGGCGCCCAGCCGACCGTCATGCGCTCGCCGGCGGTGATGCCGATGCCGCGCAGCAAGGGGTACGTGCGCACGAGCGCCTCGACGCTCTTTTCAAAGTACTCCTTTGTAACCGGGTTGGTCAGGTCGCAGTCAATGCCGTAATCCGTGTGTTCCGTGCCATAGACAAACACATTCCAGGTAATGACGTAAAAATCAATCCCCCGGTCCGCGCCGTACTGCATGACTTCGCGCCAGAAGGCGATTTTGTCGTCCATCGTCATGCGGTGCACCGTTTCCAGATCCTTGGCGAACCGCTTGCCATACATGCCAAGGCCCGCCGTCGTCGCGCCGACAACCGTTGTCTTGGTGCGCTTAACATCTTCCAGCGCCACGCGCTCGTAGCCTGGCACGCGCACGAGCGACGGGAACGGGTGCAAGCTCCAAAGCGACACGGCGGTGTATTTGTTCATTGCAAGGTCATCCAGCAGCGTGTGCCAGAAATCCATCTCCCACATGTGCGGGATGTTGTGCCAGGCGCTGTCGCCGGAGTCGGTATAGCTGGGGGTGCGCGCGTCCAGCGGGATGTTGAACTTGATGCCGCGCTCGGCGATGTCCGGGGTGTGTATGCCTTCCGGCCACGGAAGGGATGCCTGCGCCGTGCGGGCGATGTCGATCAGCCCGTACATGCAGCCCGTTGCGTCTCCGGTCAGCACCCAGCCGTCCGCCCCGCGCGTCAGCGCATATCCCTGGGGGGCCGGCGTTTCGCCCGCGTATGCGGCCGCGCCCCGTGCGTCCGCAAGGTTTACGACCGTCAGCCTTTCGCCGCTGATCCACACGCCAGCCCTCTCAACACCAAACGCGATTTGAGGCGCTTCCCCTATGATCTGTATGCTCATGCCCTCAATCCGTCTTTCTCTAATTTGATCACGTCCCAGACCTCCAGCGACGGCAGCGTCACCCGTGCCCAACCGTCCGCCAGCGTTACGGATACCGTCCGCCCGGACAGCATCGCCGTGACCTTTGGGGGCGCCTCGCCATCCCACCTGATCCCGATATGAACATTAGAAAGCGTGACGTTTGACGCCAGCGGCCGCTGGCCAACGCCGTTAACAACGTGAATCAGCTGGGCTTGCTCATTTTCATAGCCGATCACCTGTAGTCCACGAATCGCGTCGCTGACAATACGCTGGTTGCCGCCGAGCATCATGTTCACCGCATTGCCCACGAGCATGCTGTGCTCGCCGAGCTTATACTTTACGACAAGATCGGAAATCTCAAACGGCATGAGCATCACGCCGCCTTTGCCCGCCGGGTGGTAGAGCACCAGCGGAAGGTCGCTGTGCGGGTTCATGATACTTGCACGCTCCGGCGGCGCACCGACGGCCTCCAGCGGCGCGAACGGCGGCACAAGCGTCGCCAGGCACTGCGTACCCGGCAGCGGGGTGACGTACTCGACCACGCCACGGTGGGCGATTAGCGGCGTCCTCTCAAATCCCGGGATCAGCGGGTTGCCGCCGGGTATGTCCTCAAAGCGCAGGTAGCTGGCGATCAGGCTTTCGCTGTGCACCACATCCCTCTGGATACCGAGCAGCTCGAGCGCCTCGTCCGTCGCCACCGCCGGGACACCCTCGACGATCAGATTGCCGCCGCCGTTAACAAACGCTTCCAGCGCCCTCGTCATGTCGGCGTCCATTGCCGTGCCGCGCGAGATCACCGCGACGCGATACCGGGACAGCCTTCCCGCGAGAATCTGCTCGCGCAGCACTACATCAAATTGCACCTGCCGGTCAATCATCGCCTCTGCCCAGCCCTCGGCGGCATTGCCCGCCTGGCCGAGGAACGCCTTCGCCAGGCTGCCCTTGCCCTCCATACTCCACAGTAGCGCGACCTCCGCCGTGGACGTCGCTGTGAACATCTCGTCCTCGACCTTTTGGATGTTATGGTTAACCTCGGAGACGCAGTCCAGAATGCGCTTGTCGGGGATCGTATCGGCGAACCCGGTGATCGAATGCCAGATGAAGCCGCCGTTTGCGGGCACCTGGCTCAGCCAGTAGCGGTATTCGGCGGGGGGCAGGCCCGTATGGCGCCAATCCATACCGGGACATGAGTGGATGATGCCGAATGGAATCGGGGCGATGTCCGGTTCGGAGCGGCCCAGGCGGATGCATAGCGCGGGCTTCCAGCTCTGCGGGATGTTCTGCCAGCCAAGCGAAAGCACGTCCTGCGGCTCGCAGCAGATCATGTCGCAGGTCGCGAAGCGGTCATACAGGTTGTCATGTGAAATGGCGTAATACAGAATGAGCGGGATGTCCGGCTTGATTTCCTTGACCTGCCGGTTCCATTTGTCAACGCAGTCGCGCAGGACGCGGCTCATCCAGTCGGGTGCGTACTGCGCAGGGTCCTCAGGCAGAGGCTGGCCGTACATCGCCCGGTATTTACGCTTGCAGGCGTCGCAGCTGCACGGCCCGGGGTGGGGCTGGTTGAAGAACACGCCGTCGATGTCGTAGCGCTCCAGGGATTCTTTCAGCACCTTCAGCGCGACGTCCTCGTTCCGGTAGCCGGCGTTGATGCAGGTGGTGTAGAGCAAATCCCACTCGCCGGGGCGCATGGAGCCCGTGGCCGTGGGCATTCCGTCCGCCTTTCTGGCGAACCACTGCGGCTTTAGCTGGTACGCCCTGTCATACGTCTTGGAAAAGTCGTACCGCGCGACAAGCTTGATGCCGCGCCTGTGACAGGCACTGATGATCGCATCAAGTAGGTCATACTCGTTGGGCAGGTACGGATTGACATAATGGAACGGCACGTCGCTGGGGTACCACGCGACAATGCCGCCGACGTTGACGACCAGCACGTTCGCGCCCATTTCTTCCGTCTCTTTGGCGATTTTCTCTGGGTCCATCTTGGGCGTGTCAAGAATTTGCAGGTTGGTCTGGATGACGCGCAGGGGGGTATCCTTCCACCACAGGGATTTCATGGCAATCCTCCTCTTATGCAATACAACCGAGGCGGCGCGGGTTTGAAAAACTGGGCGCCATTGAGGGAATCCGCGAGGAGTCCCTCCCTCGATAAAAAGAGGGCCGGGCGTTGGCCCGGCCCTCCTCGGGTCTTTTGGTCTTACAGCTGTCCGCGAATGAACCCTACTGGTTTAGGTTGTTGTAGTACGCCGTCAGTTCCTGGAACGCCTGCTTGAAGTCCGGCATAGCGCGCAGTCCCTTGACGTAGTTCTCGTACTCTTCCATCGTGATCTCGCCGAAGATGGCCTTTGTGCCCATCGCGGCCCACTCTTCCTCATAGCTTGGCCATGTCTGCGCCCATGTGTCGCTGATCGCGTGCGACATGAACTGCGGCAAGCCCAGCTCCACGTACTGCGCCACTTCCTCGCGCTTCTTCTCGTTGTAGGCGGCCGGCGCATTGGCGGAGTCCACCTTCACCCACTTGCCGTAGTTGAGGACGCCCGCGCCCTTGCTGGTCACGTTGACTTCCTTCGTTCCCTGTTCTGTCATTTGCTTGCTGCCGTCCGCAAGCACGATGTGGTGGACGCCTTCTACGCCGAAGTATGCCAGTTCAAACGCTTCCACGGAGGCCGATTTCTCAAAGTAATCCAGGATCTTCAGCATCTTCTCTTCCGGCACCTTCTTGGAGATGTAGAAGCCGCCGGAGACGCCCGTCAGCAGTTCGATCGCGTAGCCGTCCGGGCCTTCCAGGGTCAGGTTCAGGATCTCGGCTTCCGGGTGGAACTTTTTGAGGGTCTGCTCCCAGTCATAATCCCACCAGATGCTGCGCGGATATGAAGCGCCTACGCCGCTGGTGAACAGCTCGATGGCCTGATTGTTCTTGATCGCGGGGAACTCCTGCGCCAGTGTTCCGTCTGCGTACAGATCGCGGAAGTAGGCGACGGTCGCGGTGGTGGCGTCGTTGAGCTGGGTGGCGATGTAGCCGCCATCCTCGTCAAACTGCGGCTTGAACGCGCCAAACGCCCCTGTGATCGGGATGATCGGCAGGCCGGTCGTCGATCCGACGGCCACTAGACCGATCGTGTCATCGATGCCGTTGCCGTCCGGATCGGACGCGACGATGACCTTCAGCGCCTCGCGGTACTCTTCCAGCGTCGTGGGCACCGCCAGGCCGCACTTGTCCAACCAGTCCTTGCGGATCTTCAGGCCGTTATCGGCCTGCGTACGGGAGCGCGGCACTGCGTAAATGCGGCCGTCCACAGTCAGGTACTTATACGCGCCCTCCACCTGGTTTTTGAGCAGGTTCGGGTATTTGGAGAAGTCGCCGAGGTAGTCCGTCAGGTCCCAGAACGCGCCCTGCTTGATCGCGTTGATGAGTGTCGAGGTGCGTACGTCCGGCACGGACGAAACCTCGGGGATATCGCCGGAGGACAGCTTCAGGTTGTACTTCGTATGGAAGTCGGCCGAAGGGACCCACTCCACCGTCAGCTTGGAGTTGGTGATCTCCTGCCATGCGGTCCAGAACGCGTCGTCCAGCGACGGCTCGTCCGAGTACAGCGGGATAATCATCGTGAATTCCAGCGGCGCTTCTTCCGCAAGCGCGGTCAGGTTCACCATGCCAAGGCACATGAGCAAGGCGAGGGCGAGAACGAGTAGCTTCTTCATCTTTCCTTCTCCCTTTCTTTTTTCACCGGCGTCGGCACGCAACCGAGGATTGCGGGCCATGAAGGGGATTTCGCAAGAAATCCCTGCCTCTTTATACCGCAAGCGCCGACACTTCCGGGCGCTTGTTCAGTAACGACGATGGCGACGCGGATTCGAAGAATCGGACGCCATAAGAGGATTCCGTAAGGAATCCTTACCTCTCCAAGGTCTATTCGTCAGCCTTTGATGGAACCAACCATGACACCCTGGGCAAAGTATTTCTGCAGGAACGGATAGACGACGAGTATAGGCAGCATCGAGGTAACGATCGCGGCCATCTTCACCGTTTCCTGGGGCAGCAGGTTCTGATCCGCCAGGGGGCTGAAGCCTATCGAGTCCGAGTCGATAATCATCGTCTTGAGCAGCACCTGTAGCGTCCACTTTGTCGAGTCGGACAGGTACACCATCGCATTGAAGTACATATTCCAATAGTAAACCGCAAAAAAGAGCGTGAACGTCGCCAAGCAGGCCTTGGACAGCGGCAGGATGATCCTGAAAAAGCACGTCCAGTCGTTGCAGCCGTCAATCTGCGCGCTCTCTTCAAGCTCCCTGGGCAGCGAATACATGAAGGATCGGACGACGATCAAATCCCACGCGCTCGTCAGCGCTGGGAAAATCAGCGCCATGTGCGAGTTCATCAGCCCAAGCGACTTGACCAGCAGATAGTTCGGCAGAATACCCGCGTTGAAGATCAGCGAGAACACGACGATGCCGGAAATCAGCCGGTTGCCGGGTACTTCCTTGTGGATTAGCCCATACGCGAACGTGAACGTGACATACGCGTTGAGCACCGTGCCCAGAACCGTCACGAAGATCGTGTTCTTCGCCGCGCGGATGAAGTTATGGCTGCTCAGAATATACTGGTAGGCCGCGAGCGAAAACTTCTCCGGCACGAGTGTGAACTTCATCGGCACATAGCTGCCCGGGTCCGTGAACGACACGCTGATCACGTAGAGAAAAGGAAACAGGCACAGAAACATAATCACGGCCAAAATGCCGATGATCACATAATCGCCCCAGGTGTTCTTCCGGTTGAGGGTCATCATGCCATTCCTTCCCCCTTCCTAATAAATGCCGTCAAACCCGGCCTTTTTACTGATCTGGTTGGATACGACGACAAACACGGTGCCCACTAGGCTCTTGAACAGGCCCACCGAAGTGCCCAGGCTGAATTGCCCCTTGGCAATACCCTGCGTATAGGCGTACGTATCGAACACCTCCGCCACATCGCGCACCATGCCGTTCGTCATCAGCAGGATATGCTCAAAGCCCGTGTCGAAGATGCGCCCCAGGCGAAGAATCAGCAGCGTGATGATGGTCGGATAGATCGACGGCAATGTGATGAAGCGCACCTGCTGCCAGCGCGTCGCGCCGTCGAGCATCGACGCCTCGTAGAGCTGCGGATCGATATTGGACATCGCCGCCAGGAAGATGATGGTTCCCCACCCGCATTCCTTCCAGATCGTCTGGCCAACGAGCATCGGCCAAAACGCCCTGGCATTCGTCAAGAACGAGACGGGTTTGAACCCGAGCGATATGATCGCCTTGTTGATGACGCCTACGTTTGTGGAAAATAGGAAGAACGTCAGCGAGACCACCACGACCCATGACAGAAAATGCGGCAGGTAAATGACCGATTGCGCCAGCCGCTTGTACCCGCTGCTCCGCACCTCGTTAAGCAGCAATGAAATGATGATCGGTAGCGGGAAATACAGCACAAGGTTAAGCAGGTTGATCGCGAAGGTGTTGCGCAGCATCTTCGGGAAAATATTGCTTGTGAACAGCCGCTCAAAGTGCTTGAAGCCGACCCACGGGCTATCCCAGAAACCCGCGAAGGCGCTGTAGTCTTTGAAGGAGAGCAGAAGCCCCCATAGCGGGGCGATTTTGAATACAAGCAGATAGGCGACTCCCGGCAGCATGAGCAGGTATATCCAGCGGCCGCGCCACATGCGCCTGGCCAGCGTCTGCCTGGATCGCCTTGCCGTACCCCGCCGGATGCTTGCGTCACTCACTGAAACTGCCCCTTCCGTACGATGATGGCGGCACGCGAAGATTACGTGCCTTGGGGGGGATTCCTTGACGGCGACACGACTTTGAAAAATAGGACGCGCAAGGGGATTTCGCCAGAAATCCCCTTGCGGAGCCGCTGTGTTTGATGTACCTGCCGCGCACCGCCATGAACCGTTATTTCTATAAAGTAGTGCAAAAGATACCTATGCACAAGTGACGGTTTATGACATTGCGAGTGATTTCAAGCAACGGCAGGACATGACAGAATCCGTTTTGCCTTGTGGCACATGGAAAAATCCGTCACCCTCGCGATTCTTGCCATTTACTCGGCCCTGTGCTTCTCCCGATACCCGCCGGGCGACATATTCTCCAGCTTCACGAACGTTCTGTACAGGTTGCGTTCGGAGTACCCGATCTGCGTCGCAATTTCCCCGATGCTCTTCTGGCTTGTCCGCAGCTTTTCCTTCACATAGTCGATCTTCTTGCGTGTGACATACTCCAAAAACGCCACACCGCTAATGCGCTTGAAAATGCGGCTCAGATACGACACGCTGATGCCCACAGCGTCCGCGCATTGCTGCAGCGATAGGTCGCTGGTGATGTTTTCCTCAACAAAGTGTTGCACATATGCGACGATACGCTGCGCGCTGTCGTCGCTGTCCTCCTGTTGGCCCTGCCGCGCAAAGATCGGAAACACGCGCTCCGCGATAAACGCCTGCATGTCCGTGATGGAAACGCACTTGTCAAATGACTCGATCGGGTTATCTTTGAGTACTGCCTCCGCCCCGCGCTCTTCCCGAATCAGCGTCTGAATGAGCCCGGAGAGCAGCAGCAGGTATGCCTGCCGGCAAAAGGGGTAGGAGCCGCTCTGCTGCACCTGACGGCCGAACGCCTCCAGGTTTTCACGGGCGGCGTCGGGCTTTCCTTCCTTCAGGTTGCCAAGGATGCGTGCCTCGGCCGCGCGCGGATAATTCAGGCTGATCTCCTGGATATCCCCGATGACTTCGCCATAGAAGCATACATCGACTTGGTGGCCACCAAGCAAATGATAGCGCATGGCCATCAGCGCGTCATTATAGGAGAGGGACGCGTCCAGCTGGTCGTCGTAGAGACGGCCCACGCCGATGGTCATGGCCGTTATGGGGATCTCCAGGTGATCCGAGAGCACCTGCTGGAGCCTTTGCCAGAACGCGCGCACATCGGACAGCACATCCTCCTCCCCGAGTAACCGATCCGGGAAGAACACAACGGCGAAACCTGCCGGATACTGCGACAGCAGGTTGCCGTACAGACGCGGGCGCTCCACGAGCAGTTCCCGGGCGATGTTTTCAATTGCGCTGAACGCGAGCGGCCTATCCTGCGAGAGTAGCGGGCTCTCGTCCCCAGTTTTCTCCTGTAACTGCATTGTGCCGACGATGACCCGGTTCTCGTGAGGAAGCGTATCGGGCAGGGACTCAAGCGCGGCATACTGATCGTTGCGCAGCAGCAGTTGCAGGTACTGCTGCACAACCACCTGCGACACCATCTGCCACCGTCCCATATAGGCGATTTTTTCCTGTTGCACATTGGCAATCGTATTCTGAAAATATGCAACCTCATCAAGCATATGGGCTGCCTTGCCGGTGGACGCAGGATTGCCCTGCTCGGGACTGATGCGCGTGAACGTATCCAGCAGCCCTTGAAATGGCTTGTACACCCACCGGGAGAAAATGAGGATGCACAGCACCGACAGCAGCGCGCCGACGCCCATGATGCTCAACGCCATCTGCCACACCCACGACGCTTCGGCAAAGACCGCCGACCGGGGCCCTGTGGCAAACAGCTTCCAACCGGAAAAACCGACCGCGTAGGTGGAGACCATTTCCTCGCCGTTCCGGCTAAAAAAGAAGCTGCCCGTGCCGATACGAAGGGTCGGAAGATCGATCTCCGGCGGCAAGTCGTCCACCGCGTCAGCCGGGTAGAATATCTGGTTATAGCGGTCCAGGAGAACAAACTCGGCACCGGGAAGGATGCGTGGCAGCGGTTTGATTTCCGTGGCGAGCCGTTGCCCCGAAACCGTGATGACGAGCATATCCTGGCCACCGAATGCATTGCGCGGCAGCCGGTTGACAAGCGCGACCTCATCGGCAACGCCCTCGTCAAAACGGTACCACCCCGACGGAAAGTCGTCCGCCTGCAGCTTGCTGAGCTGATCCCAGTAGCGGTACCCTTTCAGCAGCACCATGCCATACTCACTATCAAGCACGGTGCCGGTCGCGCCATGGCGGTAAATGACGCGGGACATCCAATCGTTGCTGTTTTTGAACACCTCCAGCGAATTGACCAAGCGCATCAGCGAGAGGTAATCTTTCGCAAAAGCATTTCCCTGGCTTGAGGACGTATTGCCGACGTTGACCTTGATCCACTGCGCAGACTGCGTTTCAATGTTACTGAGGGCCTGTTCCAGCCGCGCGGTTGTCATGGCTAGGTAGTCTTCATTTTGGGTGATCAGGTTCTGCTGGACATTGCTTGAATAGATCATCGAAAAGCCGCCGCCAACAACCAGTAGCGGAATCACGACGAGCAGACACGTATTGATGTATATCTTGGAACGCCACAGATGCCTTGTCTTGTTCTTCTTCATGCGGCTTCTCCATACGGTTCACGCGCGAGGGGTTTTGAAACGGTATCGCACAGGCATTGCCCCATACGGTCCGATGAAACACAAATGGCTGCCAAGCTTACCCATCGCAGCGTGGCAGCCACCGTCAGCGCATTTGGCAAATATCCCTCTTCAGCCCATCTGCTTGACCAAAAACGCCACGTACTCCTCGTCCGCCTCGGTGCCCATGCCCGGCGCGTCCGGCAGCAGCAGGCAGCCGTCCACCATCTTCATCTGGTGCCTTTGCATCTTGTTTTCGCCCTTCAGGCTCCCCGACTCCAAAAAGATGGCGTTGGGCAGCGTGCACAGCATGTTCACATTGGCCGGGCCGCCGCCGTGGCTTGCCAATTTGAGGCCCGCCGCGTCGCTGATCGCGCCAATTTCCAGCCACTCCGTAAACCCGCCACTCCGCCGGTTGTCCGGCTGCACGATGTCCATCATGCCGGCACGGATCGCTTCGTAGAACTGAAAGCGCGTGTAGTGGTTTTCGCCGATGGCGATCGGAATATCCAGCGTGGCCGCGAGGCGCGCGTGGTGCTCCACCATCTGCGGGGGCATCGGCTCCTCAAACCAGTACATGCCCTCCGCCTCGTACGCGCGGCCCCTGCGCACGGCCTCCGGGAAGTCCAGTGCCTGGTTCGCGTCCACCATCAGGCGGATTTTGTCGCCCACGGTCTTTTTCACCAGGCGGATGCGCGCCAGATCGTCGTCCAGGCCATAGCGCCCAACCTTGATTTTCAGCGCCTGGAAGCCCTCCGCGACAGCGTCCTCGCAGTGCTCGATGAAGCGCTTCTCCTCCTCATAATACCATCCGACCATCGCGTACGCGGGGATGCGGTCGCGGCACGCGCCCACAACCTTCGCCGCCGGCATGCCGAGCGTCTTGCCCACGGCATCCCACACAGCAATGTCGAGCGCCGCGATGCCGAACTGCGCCAGCCCCACGACATCGTGGTAGTGCGCTGCGTCCCAGAGCTGCTTCCGAATGGCGCGCACGCAGAAAATATCCTGCCCGACGATCATCGGCGCAAGCTCGTCCTCAATCAAACGCTGGAGGATGTATACGCCCTTCTTGACGCGGCCGAAGTTGCTCGTCGCGTATCCGACGACGCCGTTTTCCGCGTGCACGCGCACCACGAGCAGCCCGCCCGCGTCGTACGTCCACATGCCGTCCATCGCGGGGTTCTTCACCTCGCGCACAATGGCGGTGGTGGTCACATGGGTGATCTTCATGCCTTTGTCAACCCCTGTCCGATTTGCGCGCCCTGTTCGACCAACAGGCGCTGGATTTTTGTAACGTCCGCACGGCGCGGCGTGGTGCCGTCCTTCGCGCAGACCGCCGCGGCAACGCCCGCCGCCTCGCCCAGCGGGATAATGTGCGCCATGGCGCGCCAGCTCTCGTAGGCGAGCTGGTCGCTGGACATGCAGCGTCCGACGACGAGCAGCCCCTCCGCCTTCAGCGGCACCAGACAGCGGTACGGAATCTCGTACCCCGTATGCTCCAGGAAGCGCCGGTAGCCGAACGAATGGATGATCGGGTTGGACGCCATGGCGATGGAATCGTCAAAGTAGCGGCCTTCCAGCACATCGTCGCCGGTGATCTTGTACTCACCGTCAAAGAAGCGCGTCTGCCGGACGCCAATCAGCGTGCCGGTGTCGATAATCTCCGCGCCCGCAAGGTCCTCGTGCTTGGCCTTTTTCTCCGCCAGGTCGTCGTACACGGCCAGGCGCACCATGATCTCGCTCTGGGTCAAGTCGTCCGCGTCCGCGCAGTTCATCGGCCCGGGCGACGGCCCCCACACGACCATCGTATCCTCAAACAGGCAGCCAGGCGCTTTCGTATCGGCGGGGAAGCCCTTGATCTTGTACATCAGGCAGTCGTTCAGGCGGGTCGCCTCGTCCCCCACGGTCTGCCAGTACGGCACGCCCGCGCGGTAGGCCACGTCGCCGTCGCCGGTCGCGTCAATGACGACCTTCGCGAACACGGCCTGCCGTCCCGATTTGTTCTCAATGACCACGCCGCGCACGGTATCCGCCGCGTCGCCTTCGCCCATGATGGTATCCACGCAATACGTGTGGAACAGCACCTTCGCCCCGGAATCGACGACCATTTTGAGCGCGACGTACTTGAACTTCTCCGTGTCAAACGCGTAGTTGTAGGACAGGTCACCCTTCTTATCCGTGCGGATGGCCGAGGGGTACGCATTCCTGGAATGGATGGCGCCGCCCTGCGCGATCAGTTCCAGCATGAACTCCTCGCCGATGCCCATCGTGACCTGCACTTCGTCGGGCTGCACTTGGTTGCGGAACCCCACGATGTTCGCCATCAGCGACGCTGTCGCGGTGCCGCCGAAGAACGGAAACTGCTCGATGATCAGCGTTTTCGCGCCGTTTCGGGCCGCGGCGATGGCCGCCGGAAATCCGGCGCAGCCGCCTCCCACCACCACGACGTCAAACTCCCCATAGACCGGAATCTCCCTTGCGGGCTCGCGGTATACAGACATGTCATTCACTCCTTGCTTGTTGTTTTGCGCATCAACCTTTGATCGCGCCAATCATGACGCCCTTGACGAAATACTTTTGGATGAACGGGTACACGCACAGGATCGGCACCGTCGCGATGACGATCGTCGCGTACTTGATCGACTCCCCGAGCGGAATTTGGTCTCCCTGGGAGACGGACGCGGCCGCCAGCATGCTGTCCGTGTTGTTCAGGATCAGAATCTCGCGCAGCAGCAATTGCAGCGGGAACATCGCGCGCTTGTTGATGAACAGCATCGCGTCAAACCACGCGTTCCATTTGGCCACCATGTAAAACAGCGTCACCACCGCGAGGTTCGCCATGCACAGCGGCACATAGATGCGGAACAGGATGCTGAAATCGTTTGCGCCGTCGATGCGCGCGGACTCTTCCAGACTCTCCGGCACGGCGGCGAAGCCTGTGCGCAGGACGATCAGGTTATACGTCACGATCGCCCTTGGGATCACCATCGCCCAGAACGTGTTTTTCATGTGCATCTGCATGCCGACCGTCAGAAAGAACGGGATCATGCTGGGCCGGAACCACATTGTAAACGCGGCAAAGAACATCAGGTACTTGGCCCAGATGGACTGCTTCCTTGAAAGCGTGTACGCGCCCATTATCGTCAGCACCATGCTGATGACCGTGCCCACGCTCATGTACAGGATGGTGTTGACATAGCCGTTGCCGATGTCCGGGTTTTTGAACACGATCTCGTACGCCCGCGTATTGAACCCCCTGGGCCACAGGATCAGCCCGCGGTTTCGCATCAGTTCCGCCGGACTGGAAAAGGAACCGAACAGCACGTGCAGCAGCGGGTAGACGGTGACCAGGGCGATGCCCAGCATCAGCACCACGTTATAGTATTGAAAACGCTTTTCAGCCTTGCTCGTTTGAATCATGCGCCGCCCTCCTCACCACAATCCGTACTCGGTCTGCTGCTTGCTGATCCGGTTGGTGACAATGACCAGCGCGAAGGAGATGACCGCGTTGAACAGATCCACCGCCGTGGTGTAGCTAAAGTTCGATTCCAGAATGCCGCGCCGGTATACAAACGACGAAATCACGTCGCTGGTCTCCGCGTTGGCGTTGTTGTACAGCAAAATGATTTTCTCGTACCCGACGTTCAGCACCGCGCCCACGCGAATGATGAGGAGCACCATGATCGTCGGCATCAGACCCGGAAGGGTGACGTGAAACGTCTGCTTCAGCCTGCCCGCGCCGTCGATGCGCGCCGCCTCGTACAGCTCCTGGTCGATCGACGACAGCGCCGCCAGGTAGATGATTGAGTTCCAGCCGCAGTGCTGCCAGATGTCCGAGGCAATATAGATCGTCCGGAACGCGCCCGGGCGCATCAGGTAGTTCTCGTTCGGCATGCCGAGCGATACCAGGAGCGTGGTGATCACGCCGTCCTTTTTCAAGAAGTCCATCAGCATGCCGCAGATGACAAGAACCGAAATGAAGTACGGCAGGTAGGTGATCGTCTGCACCGTGCGCTTAAACCCCGGCCGTTTCAGTTCGTTGATCAGGAGCGCAAGCAGAATGGGCGCGGGGAACGAAAAAATGATGCCGTAAAGGCTGATAAGCAGCGTGTTGCGCAGGAGCCTGCCGAAGTAGTAGCTGGAAAAGAAGTCCCGAAAGTGCTTGAGCCCCACCCATGGGCTGGCCCACATGCCAAGGCCGGGCTTGAAATCCTTGAACGCGAGGACATTGCCGATCAGCGGCCAATACGCAAAAAGAAGATACCACACCACCACCGGAAGCGCCATCAGGTACGCGTAGCGGTATCGCTTGAAATCGAGCTTCAGCCGCTTGCCGAGCGGCGGCGCCGTCCGTGGGGCGCTCGGAAGCGTCTTATTTGTTATCAACGTGCTTCCCCCGTTTCATAGAAGAGTAGGGCGCGGCCCACCCCGTGCCCTGCCGCGAGGCGTGCGGTGGCGCGGGCAGGAGGCGGGCCGCGAGAAAGGGGTTTGCCCTAAGTTAGGGACGCGCGAGATAACGGTCCAGGGCAGCCTGGCGCAGCTCAATGGCGCGGTCGATGCCCATGCCCTTGAGCGTGGCGACCATCGCGTCATAGCCTTCGTCTAGGCCAACGGCGCCCGTGATGATCTTCGTCGCCTGCTCCCAGTAATACGTTCGGACATCGTTCAGGATGCCGGCAAACTCGCTGGCTTCCTCGGATGTGGGGGTGACTGGCGGCATGATGATCGCGTTTGTGCACGCCATCCAGTTCTTTCTGCCCTCGATCTGCTCGGGTAGGCTGTCGCGCTGCTCTAGCACATCCTTCATCTTGTACACCGGGCTCTGCGACTGCCAGATGGTATACTTGGCCATCGCCTGCTCGCGGGAGAGGCCGTCCGGGTTGTCGATGATGATCGGCAGGAAGTACAGGTTGCCGTCCGCGTCCACGTCGTACGTTTCGCCCTTGATGCCCCAGTTGGAGAACTCGTGGCCTTCCTCGGTGTAGAAGTAGTCAAAGAACCGAATGATCACTTCCGGGTTCTTGCACGCGGTGGTGATCGCCACGCCCGCGCCCGTGAACTTCGCGCCCTGCTGGCCGACGACCGGGGTCTCCCCCTCGTTGATGGTCGGGTAGCGCGCCGGGATGATCTTGAAGTCCGGGTTGGTCGGGCGGCACATGGCCGTATAGCGGGTGATGGAGTTGCCCATGGAGCCGATGAACGAGAATACCTTGTCACCGGTGACCTTCTCATCGCGGAGCTTCGCGGTGTTGGCGGCGAACTCCGGATCGAGCAAGCCCAGCTCGTTCCACTTGCGCATCAGCGCGAGGAATTCCTTGTATTCCGGCTGAATGACGCCGAACTTGACAGTGCCGTTGTCGTTGTAGAACTCCTGTGTGATGCCGAACGCGCCCAGGAATGTCGGCGAATCCGTGAAGTTCTTCATTTGCTCAAACAGGAACGGGATCACGTCGTCAAGCTCCGGGCATTCCTTGATCTTGATGAGCATGTCCTCCCAGCCCTGCAGCGTGGTGGGCAGGTCGGCGGTCGTCATGCCGATCTTGTCCAGCCAATCCTCGCGGACGATCGGGCCCTGGTGCGTGGCGAGCTCGATTTCGGCGTAGATGGACGGCATGCAGTAGAAGCTGCCGTCGTCCAGCATAATCTGGCGCTTGATGTCGGGGTTTTTGTCGAGCCAAGCCATCATGTTCGGGGCGTATTGATCAAAGAGGTCGTTCAGCCGGATGATGATGCCATCGTCGATGAACTTCGCCGGGCCGCTGGCGACGCCGGTGGATGTCTGCAGCCAGCTATACTGAATGGCATCCGGATAATCGCCCGAGGCGCACAGCAGGTTGAACGCGTCCAGCTCGCTGCCCACCGGCGGATGCTGAAACTCTACCTTGACGTTGGTGATGTCCGCCATCGTCTTGTAGACCAGGTTTTCGGACCAGTCGCTGATCGCGCCAGCGGCCTTGTCCATCGAGCACCACATGGTGAACGTTTGCGGTGTGTCGTAGACGGTCGGGCCTTCCGCGAGCGCGGATACGGAACCCGCCAGCATGAGCACCGCCAGCATGAGCGCCAGAATGGAACGGAACAGCTTGAACATAGTACCCCTCCTTCATCAAAATGGATAAACTATACGTGATTTTTAGTATAATACGCTCATGCTCCGCGTTCCATGTCTGTGCTTTGGCTCCGCTTGTGTTTCCTTTGGATTTTGGTTTTTAGTTCCTCTCCATCACCTGCGAGGGCGAAACGCCGAAGTACTGCTTAAAACGTTTGGAAAAGGCGAAATAGTCCCCATATCCAACCGACAGTGCGACTGCCTGCAGGCTTGTTTTGCCCGCGAGGATCATCTCTTGCGCCCGCTCCATGCGCAGCCGCGTCAGGTATTCTGTGTAGGTTTCCCCGACCACCCTGCGAAACAGATCGCTGGCGTACGCCATATTCAGGTGGAACCGGTCCGCCAAATCCGCCAGCTTCAGCCGTTCGCAGCAGTGTTCCCGCACATAGTCGATCATCCCCAGGAAGCTTTCGTTCACGGCGGACGTGCGCAGGGCGTCACCACCCGCGATACGCGCCATCAGCGCGCGCAGATACGCGATCATCGTCGGCAGGTCCTCCAGAAACGCGCGCAGTTCCTCCGCATCGGTCAACAACGGGAGTTCCGCAAGCTGGTCCGAACCCTCGCCCATATAGCGGCGGAACGCTAACATCAGGTCGTTCCATGCGCGCACGAGTTCGGCCATCTGGATGCCTTCCGCAAGCAGCAGCGGCGTCACATCGTTCAGCCGCGCGCCAAAGCGTGCCGCGTTGCCCTGCGCAATCGCCTCGGTCAAGCCGGTGACAAGCTGTGCGTGCCGCACGTTCTCCTCTGGATGAAAGAACACAAGGCGCAGGTCCGGGTTGATAAAATCATGGTACGCGCAATCGCGCGCCTGGCTGATGCGGCTGGCCAGGTGCTCCGGGTGGCGCGTGGGCCGGCTGACGCCGATCAACAGGCGCGGGTGTGCCGCAAGGCCGCGCACTGCCTTTTCCACCTGCGCGGGAAGCGCCGCATCCCCGTTGACCACGGCGAGCAGCTTCGTGTCCCCGAGCCATATTGTCAAATGTGCGAAATCCGCCAGCATCGTCTGGATACCGGCGAGTGACACCGCGTCCACAAAGCGGAAGATCAACGCTTGCCACTGTTCGCCTTCCGCCGCGATTCCTTGGCGGGCAAACAGCCTGCGCGCGCCCGCGCCGCTTAATATTTCCTCGCAAAGGGCCGCGTTCTCGGCGGCCGACCGGGTGTCCAGCACCCCTTTGAGTCGCTGCATGAGCCGCGCCGCGTCCTGGCGGCCGAGCGGCTTTAGGCAGTAGTCGTACACACCGGAGCGGATCGCCTCCTGCGCGTAGGAGAACTCGCCGTATCCGCTGACGATGACGAACAGCGTTTTGAGGCCCGCATCACTTGCGGCATGGGCAATTTGAAGCCCGCTCATCTCGGGCATCCGGATATCGACAAAGGCGACGTCGGGCGGGCAGGCTTCAATGGCCTCCCAGGCGGCGAGCGCGTCCGTAAACTTCCCTGCCACCGTGAAGTTGTGCGCGGAAACATCCAGCACGGAAAGCAGGCTTTTAAGCGCCCACGGCTCGTCGTCTACCAAATACAGCGTATACATGCCGTGCCCCTCCCCTCACTCAAAACCGCTGCGCACGAACGCGCACGGTCACGCGGACGCCGCCGTCCTCCCTTGCCTCCAGCGTCAAGCCGCACGGCGAGCCGTACTGAAGGCGCAAGCGTCTGTGGATGTTGACCAGACCGATATGATATCCCTCCCGGCCGACGCCTTCCTCCTCGCGCTCAAGCGATTTCGTCAGGCGTTCAAGTTCATCAGGCGTAATACCGCGCCCATTGTTTTCAATGCAAATGATCAGCATGCCATCCGTCACGCGCGCGTCGATCCAGAGCGTGCCCTTGCGGCTGACAGTTTCAAGTCCGTGCATCACCGCGTTCTCCACGATGGGCTGCAGCAGCATCTTGGGAATCAGACAAGCGCTCGCTTCCTCCGTGACGCTTGCCTCCCAGGCGATCTGGCCGCCATGGCGGATGTGCACAATCGTCATGTACTGCCCGATGGCGCTGAGTTCCCCGGCCAGCGGTACATCAGCACTCGCACGCGTGGCGTGGCGGAAGATGGACGCCAGCGCGGTGATCGCTTCCTCCACTTCGGCGCTGTCGCCCGCCATGGTGATGCCTCGCATGGCGTCCAGTGTGTTGAACAGAAAGTGCGGGTTGATATGGCTGGTCAGCGCGGCAATCTCCGCCTGCTTGCGCTCCATGTTCAGCGCGTATGCTCGTTGCTGGCTACGCTGGTTGTCCTCCGCCATTTTCTCCATCCTGTCCAGCATGTCGTTCATGCCGTCCTGGATGGCAGACAGCTCATTGTTCATCGCCAGATCCAGGCGCTGATGGGCGTCCCCGCCGGCAACACGCCGCATGAAGCGGACCATGCGGCGCACCGGCGTGTAAATCTGCCTTCTGAGCACCAGAAAAAGCACCGCAAGGCCCGCTACCATGATCACGTTTGTCCATAGGGCGAAGCGGTGGATTGGCTGCAAGCGTAGGGCTTCCATTTCGTAGTCCAGTGTCGCGATAAGCTGCCACCGAAGCCACGACAGCCGCCTAACCTGCATGAACTGACGCCGTTCCCTAGCGTCGTTCCTGGCCATGGCGGCGAACGCGGCCACGCCTTCTTGCGTCTGTGGGCGGTTGGCCATCACGACCTCGTCCCCGCCATCCAGCAGCATCACCGCCATGTCCGCGTCGGCGAGCGCGGCGAAGCGCTGGCGCAGTTGTGCCAGCGGATACACAAGAATCGTATACATCGGCTCGCCATCGGCCTTAGGATCCGTGCAATTGATGCAGTATGTCACGGCATCCTCGCCGTGACCCATCTGCAAATGCACGGGGCTTTTGACCACCAGACCTTGCCCCATCATACTTCGGGCATGGTCGATAACCGCAAGGTCCTGGGCGCTGTTGGCGAAAAGCGTGGTGTCTTGAAAATCGGTGATGATCAGCGCGGTCACCTTGTCGTTCGTCTGCGATGTCAGCGACACAGTCGCGCGCAGGTTCTTGGCCGTCTGCCCATCAAGCAAACCGGTGCGCACGAACTCACGAACCGCATCCGAGCGCGACACCGCGCTGGAAATCAGCGTGATCTCGTGCCAGAGGTCGTGTATCTCCGTATAAAACTGGTCCACGGTCACGCGCATCAGCGTCTGCGCGCCCGTATCAATGCTATGCCGGTATCCCGCCACAAAAAATGCTTCCATGATCGCCATGCCGAAAATCACCAGCGCCACCATCATGCCAAGCAGTCGCTGAATCGTTGTCGCATGCGCTTTCATCAATGCATTTCATCCTCCCCCGGCGTTAATGAACGCAAAAGGCAGGGCGTGTGCCCTGCCCGTATTGCAAAAGTCTGTTACACCAAGTACCCCGACTTTACGTCTATGCCTGCGCCGCGTATCCGCGTGATGCCCGTGCTTAAGATGTCTTGGGGCATCCGGGTGCCGTCCGGCAAGAGGGGCGCTTTCGCCGCGTCCGCCGCCGCGCCATAGGCGCGTAGGTGGTCGGCAATGCGCGCGCTGCTCGCAAACGCATTGGACACCTGAATGGGTTCAACGAGCGCAAAAAGTTCCGCCACCAAGCTGTCCAACGTGTCCGAAAGCGCCGCCGCTTCATCTGCTCGGCCCGCGTCGGCCAGGGCGATCACCCGCGTCAGCTCATTGGAGAAAGCGTTCGCGGTGGACAGCAGGAAGCCGTCGTACGGTCCGCCGCTGCCCTTGTACCAGCGGGCATAGCCGCCTTCCGCGCCGCGCACCAAATACACGCCGTGGGTGTCCACACCGCTTTGCGCCACGCGATCCCCGCCGCTGGTGTCCTTAAAGAGATAGAAATTCGGGTATGCTGCGGCCAGATGCTCGAACACCTCTGGGCCGATCTCGTTATCCGTCATTTGCGGCAGCTGGTAGAGCGCGGTCGGCAGCCCAAGGTCGAGTACTGTGCGCAAAGCATCTTTGATCTCCCCCTGTGCGCGCTCGGCGCCCTTGGGTGCGCAGACCGTGATGCCCTTGAGGCCCGCATCGACAAATCCGTGCGTGTCGCGGCGGCCGGTCTGCGCCTCCACCATGTCTTGCACCTTCCGGATGCCCTGGAGCATATCCGGTAGTTCGGGTTTAAGCACGGCGGCCAAGATGCCGCCGCCGTAGCGCAGGGCATGCTTGCAGCCGAGCCGCAGGACATCCAGCATCATCTCGTCGTCCATCAGCCAGCCGTCACCCGTGGAGCCAGGAATCAGAAACGCGCCAACCCGCGCGCTCATCGCCCGGTAGTGTGCCTCCATGCGCGCGGTATCAACGGCCATGGGGCCTGAAAAATGTGTCAAGGGCGGACAGAGGAGTTTTGGCATGCCAACGGGAAAGAGTTGATCCATTAAGGCTTTGCGTTCGATAAGCATATCGCACCTCCTTGCTTTCGTATGCAACCAATATCCTTGGAAGCGAGTATACCATCCGCATACACGCGCGTCAATTGCGGCGATACATAAACAAGCGACCACTAGCGTTTTGCCGTATCGCCAAATGATTGTGGAGGCTGATTGTCGCATCCGTGGCAGCAGGGGTATTTGGAAAATCAGTGTGGCGGGGATATGGTGGGACCGTACCATCAGGCGCGCTTGGTGGTACGTCCACGCGCGGGAGCTTGGGAGAAAAAACACGAAGATGATCGTCTGCCCCGCCTGTGGGATAGCGTTCGCGGCGCGCACCTCGGCGGCGCGGAAATATTGCTGCCATTCGTGCTACGCAGCCGCAAATAAGGCCGCGGGCCGCCTTGCCCAGGAATCACCGTAAAAAATCGTCCTGACGATACGCCCTTTCCACCTCGGAAAGCCTTCCTTTTTGGCACAAAAGGGCGTAACACTGACAATGAAGGGAGGGCTACACAATGGAACGAATTATAACGAAAACCCAGCGGCGCAAGTTTGAAATGCCGGTTCTGCTCCGCGTCGCGGCTTACGCCCGCGTATCGACCGGCAAGGACGCGATGCTACATTCGCTCTCGGCCCAAGTCAGCCACTATAGCGAAATGATTCAGCGGAACCCCCGCTGGCAGTTCGTGGGGGTGTACGCGGATGAGGCGCTCACCGGCACCAAGGACACCCGCGCGGAATTCCAGCGCCTGCTGGACGATTGCCGCGCCGGGAAGGTTGATAAGATCATAACAAATGAGAGTATTACGAAAGGACAACTTACCACAAAACCATCACATTAGGCGGTCTCCACTCTTCAATCGTTGTGACAGAGTCTTCTCGTGGTTTAGTTCAGAATCTCCAGCCCTCTTTTTCAGCAAGTTCGGTTATGTTATGGCAACAGATGCCATAGGTCTTGCTGATTTGCGGAATTTTCTTCGGGGACAACTTGTTCTCCTCCGTGATGATAGAAAGACGATAGTGATGGTGTGGTCAAAGGCAGCGTACCGCGCGAATTCCTCCTGCCACACGCCGACGATGGACAGCGGCGCGACGATAAGGGCGCGGCGGGCTTTGCCTGTCAGGTAGAGCCGCCCAGCCACCGCAATGGCAGTGAGGGTTTTGCCGGTGCCCATTTCCATTAGCAATGCGCAAGAGCAGCCTTGCGTCTCACCGTCCAGCCCGAACAGCCCACAGGCGAAGCTGCATGCCTCGCGCTGGTGCTGGTAGGGCGTGGCTTTAACCGGCAGGCTTTGCGTGTCCATCTGCCGTTACCTCCGTTCTCTCCCCCAGCTTTTTCAGGTTCTCCGCCAGCCGCTTCGACACGATGCTGATCGCCGTAAGCAGGGCGGTGAGTTCCTCCCGCGTCGCTGTTGCTTGGTCTTTTGGCATCCGTAGCACCTCCTTCCGTGGGTGGGGACAAAAAAAGCCCCCTACTATCCAAGGAAAGTTAGGGGGCGGGTGATAACCTATTTCAGCAAATTTCTAAGTTTTACCAGAACTGAATTTCGCCGCTTATGCACCGCAGGTTGCGATACGCCTAAAGCCTGCGCAAGCTCATGTTCCGATTTTTCCTCAATGAACAGCGCGTCGATCAGGCTGCGTTCGTCATCGGCAAGCTTGTTCATCTCGGACATCAGCAGTTCCAGCAAGAGTTTATCTGCCACGATTTCGTCCACTAACGATTTGTCGGAAGGAATGCAGAAGCCTTCTTCAGCAAAGCTTTCCAGGGATAGCTCTCTGTTTGAACGCACTCCCCGCCGCTTGGCCTCCCGCCACTCCGGGCGCTTGTATGCGTAGTACACCTCCTGTGAAACGGGTATCCGTTCACCGTTGGTAAGAATATAAAATGTCCTCGGCACCTTCATTGCTCCTTTTCTAGGAGCCGGGACAGAGAATCGCCAAGGGATGTCATGCGGTCGGGCGTGGAAGGTCATCGGAAGGCAGCACAAAATAAGCCGGTTGATTGCGTGGTGTTATGGCGTAATCAACCGGCTGCTTGGCGCTCCCCGCCCGGCGTCCTTTCGCTCAGACCGGATGACCAAGAATGCATTCTTTTTCTCA
>JAVBOM010000080.1:0-24048 GCA_031550535.1 Eubacteriales bacterium | reverse complement strand
TGCGGCGGAGGTTCGCTTGGATACAAAACCGGAACCGAGCGCCCGCTGCGCGGGATGAAGCGAGGTGAAGGTTCGCCCCGGCACAGAGGGATGGGCGCGAACGCGCACAGCGCGACAATGCCGGGGTGCGTGCCGCTTGCGGCACGACAACATCCAAGTGCCAGAGCCCCAGCGTCCCCCCGTCCTCTCCCTCCCCGTTACCTCGGCCTCCCCACCAGCCGTCCCTTGCTGATCGCGTAAATATCGTCGATGACCATCTGGAAGCTCACGTCCCGCTTCTCGGCCTTGGCGCGCGCCTGGATCTTTTCGCGGTGGAAGTCCTTCAGCGCCTGGGTCAGCGGCAGGTTGGCCGGGTCGAGCAGCCGGATGGCGCCTTCGTTGTCGCGGGCGGGCATGATCTTGCCCGCGTTGATGCGGCTGGGGGCGAAGGGCACGTCGATCACGCCGGCCTGGAAGGCGCGGACGGTGCCCTCGGCGATGTCGCCGCCGCCAAGCTCCAGCGTCTTTTCCAGGATGCAGCGCGTCTCCTCGCAGATGATCCGGATCTCCGCGTCCAGCGCCTCGCCGCCCGCGAACCGCTGATCCGCCAGCATGGAGATGAGCTGCTTCGTGCAGCGCAGCCCCTGCGCGTTCGCCTCGGCGGTGGGCACACCGATGGCCTCGTGCGGCGTCTTGACGATCACCTTCGTGGCCTTCGCCAGGGCGGCGGCGGCGCTGCCCCAGGAAATCACGCTGAACGCCTTGGCCTCGTCCTGCGGGAAGCCGCCCATCCACTGGTGCAGCACTGTGGTCACCTCGCACGCGTAGCCGAAGCGCGCCAGGTACTCGTTCGTCAGCAGTTCCAGCGACCGGATGGCCGCCACGTCCTGTGTGAGGTTCCCGCACTGGCCGTAGCCCACGGTGATGTTCTTCACGCCCTGCTCCGCCGCGAGGAGCGCCTCGATCACCGCGACGGCGTGCGACACGCACGGCGGCACGAGCGTGCCGGTCAGGGGACCGAACGGCTCTCTATTGATCTCCACGCCGTTTTCTTCATAATAGCCGGTCAGGCGGTCCACGTACTGCCAGTCCGCGACGGTCTTTTCCATCGGCACGTTCTTGCAGTACGGGATGTTGTAGGAGATGCCGCCGCCCTCGTAGCTCGTGAATCCGCCCGCCAGCGTGATTTCCGCCAAGAGGCGCGCGTCCGGCGTGCCGTGGCGCACCTGCACCGGCGATTTGACGGCCTCCGTCACCTGGCGGCAGCCGGCCACGCCGTGGTTCACGGCCGGAAAGCCGTTCAGCATCGCCTTGCCCTGCAGCGCGCTCTCCTTGATGCCGCGCTCGGCCTCCTCATAGCGGTTCAGGCGCGTGTAGCTGTCGATGGTGGACGGCAAAAGGTCCGCCTCGCCCGCCGTTTCCAGGTGCTGCAATAGCTCGATGTGCTTTTCGATCAGCGGCACGCCCGCGCGCGGCTGGATCAGCGTCACGCCTTGCCGGGCCGCGCCGCGCAGCTTCCCGGAGAAACGCTTGGCCGCCGGGATGGCCTTTTGGTATTCAATCGCCGCCTTGAGATCCACGTCCGCGCCGGTGGGCCATTGGGCCAGCACCGTTTCGCGCTGCGCCATGAAGTCCGCCTCCGGAATGCGCTTGTTTGTCAGTGCCATGGTTTTACTCCTTTATTCCTGTAAAAATATCCGCTTCATCAGGGTGAACGCGGCCCCCGGATACTGCTCGCTGAGCAACCCCATCGCCGCGAGGATGTACTGCCTGTCCAGCACCGGGCGCGCTGCGCGCGGCTTCAGCGACGCGGGGTCGTCCGGGCTTTCCATCGCGTAGCGGGCGATTTCCTCCGCCCGGCCACTGAAGGACAGCGCGCCGCCGGTCATCAGCAGCGTGGTCACGCGCGTCAGGTCCTTGCCCGTCTGCTGGAATACCATACCGGCGGGCGTGTAGAGCTGCTCGACCGTGCCCGCGTGGCGCACCAGCGCCCTTTCGATGGCCGAGGCCGCCAGCGCGAAGTCCAGCTTCGCCAGCGCGTCGCCGTCCCCCGGCAGCACGCCCGGGGACGCCTGGATGCGCGCCATTTGCGCCTGGGCCTCCGCCTCGTCAAGCCCCGACAGCGCGGCCAGCTTCGCCATGCCCACCGCGTCCAGGATGCCGGTGGCGCTGTACCGCATGCCGATGTCGCCCTCGACCGTGCGCTTGGCGTGCGGCTCCGGCAGCCCGCGCAGCACGGTGGCCGCGTCGCCAGGGAGGCCGTCCGCGATGGAGTACACGTCCGTCGTCGCGCCGCCCAGGTCCACCGCCATCAGGTCGCCGAGGCCCGGCTCGCCCGGAACGCCGTCCGACAGCAGCTTCAGCGCCTGCAGCACCGCCGCGGGCGTCGGCATCAGGATGCCGTCGATCAAATTCTGCTGGCGGGACAACCCCTTTGCCTGCACGATGCGCCGCAGGAACAGCGCACGGATCACTTCCTGCACCGGCCCGATGTTCAGGCTGTTGAACACCGGCATCACGTTCTCGCACGCGATGGTCTCGTGCGCGGACTCCTTCAGCAGCGCCACGCACTGGCCGCGCGCCGCGCGGTTGCCCGCCACGACGATGGGGAAGTTCCCGGAAACGCCCGCGAGCGTCCGCGCGTTCTGCAGGATGTTCTCGCGGTTGCCGCCGTCCGTGCCGCCGGTCAGCAGCAGGATGTCCGGCGCGATCTCGCCGATTTCCGCCGCGTCCTCGTCCGTCAGCTCGTAGCTGTAGACCTTGATGACCTTTGCGCCCGCGCCGAGCGCCGCCCTTTTCGCGGCCTCGACCGTCAGCGACGGCACCAGCCCGCACGCGATCATCCGAAGACCGCCCGCCGCGCTGGAGCACGCGTACCGCGCCGCGTAGTCGAGCGGCCCGGTCTGCGCGCGCAAATCGGTTATCGCGCTTTCCAACCCCTCGCCGATGTCGGTTTGGATGGTGGTGTGCGCGCCGGCGGTGCCAAGGACCCTCGGGGCGTCCGTATCGACGGCGGTCACCTTGGTGTAGGTGGAGCCGAAATCGATCAGCAGCACTGGGTTCATATCTTCTCCCCGTACAAGTCCTCTTTCAATGCCGCAATCGTCGTCTCCGGCGGCGTGCCAGGGCCGAACACGCGGTTGAAGCCCATGTCGTGGAACCGCTTCTCCACCTCGGAGAACGGCTGCTTGCCCACCACGATGTTCCCGCCGACATACAGCAGGATGTCTTTCAGCCCCGCCTCGTCGCACTTCTCGCGCAGGCCCCGGCAGTCGAGTTCCCCGTGGCCGTACAGCGACGACACGACGATCACGTCCGCAGCGGACTCAATCGCGGCCTCGATGTACTCCTCCTGCGAGACCATGACGCCCAGGTTGATGACGGTAAACCCCGCCTCAGCAAACGCGAAGCTCAGAATCTGGATGCCCACGGCGTGCACATCCGCCCCGATAACCCCGATGACCAGCGTCTTTTTCGCCTGTTCCATGTTCCATTACCCCTCTCGATACGCCTTTGGTCCGCTCTCGTACAGATTGTTTCCCAAACTGTCAATCAATACGATGGCGGGGAAATCCTTGACCGTGAAGCGGTGGATCGCCTCCGCGCCCAGATCTTCGTAGCAGAGCACCTCGGCCTTGATGATCGATTTGGCGATGAGCGCCGCCGCGCCGCCCGTCGCGCCGAAATACACCGCGCCGTGTTCCTTCATCGCCTCGATCACGGCTTCGGACCGCTTGCCCTTGCCGATCATCGCGCGAAGGCCCGCCGCGAGCAGGCGCGGCGTGTACGCGTCCATGCGGTAGCTGGTCGTCGGCCCGGCGGAACCCACGGCGTACCCTGGCGGCGCGGGCGCGGGGCCGACGTAGTAAATCGTTTCCCCGGCGATGTCGACCGGCAGGGGCTTGCCTTCGTCCAGCAGCGCGATGAGCCGCTTGTGCGCCGCGTCCCGGCCTGTGTAGATCGCGCCGGTCAGCAGCACCGCGTCCCCGGCGCGCAGGTCCCGCGCGTCCGCCTCGGACAATGGGAGATTCAGTCGCTTCATATTATATCACCCCTTCCGCGTGGCGCGCCGCGTGGCAGCAGACGTTCACCGCCACCGGCAGCCCGGCGATGTGCGTCGGATACCAGTCGATGGAGATTTGCAGCGCCGTCAGCCGCCCGCCGATGCCCGCGGGACCGACGCCGGAGCGGTTGATCTCCGCGAGCACTTCTTTTTCCAGCGCGGCGTAGCGCGGGTCCGCGTTTTCGCTGCCGACTGGCCGCGCGGTCATCCGCTTGGCGATGAGCGCGGCCTTTTCCATCGTGCCGCCGATGCCCACGCCGACGATGACCGGCGGGCACGGGTTCGGCCCCGCCTCCACGACCGCCTCCACGATGAACTTGCGCACGCCCTCCACGCCGTCGGCGGGCACGAGCATCTTGACACGGCTCATGTTCTCGCTCCCGAAGCCCTTGGGGGTGACGAGCAGGCGCACCGTGTCGCCCGGCACGATCCGGGTGTGGATGACGGCGGGCGTGTTGTCCTGCGTATTCACGCGATTAAACAGCGGGTCGCTGACGACGGACTTGCGCAAATAGCCCTCCGCGTAGGCGGCGCGGACACCGTCATTCACGGCGGTCTCAAAATCGCCGCCCGTGATGTGCGCGTCCTGCCCGATTTCCGCGAACACGACCGCCATGCCCGTGTCCTGGCAGATGGCGATGTTCTCGTCCCGCGCGATCTGGTAGTTCTCCGCGATCTGTTCCAGCGCCGCGCGGCCAGCGGGCGAGGGTTCCACCTCGATCCCGCGCCGGATCGCGCGCTCGACATCCTCCCCGATGCATGTCGCGGCATGCAAAAACAGGCGCTTCGCCTCCGCCGCGACCGCCTGTGCCGTGATTTCGCGCATTTGTTTGCCCCTCCCGGCTTTGTTTATGGTTCTATGATAGACCAGACGGGGGATTTTTGCAAGAGTTCTTGCAGAAAGGGGGTGAAAGGCGGCGGGGGCGCTGGGGCGCTGCCCCAGACACCGCCAGAGGGACCATGGTCCCTCTGAGCTCCCTTCTTTGCCTCACGGCAAGGGAGGGTTAGGGTTTTTTTGCACCCTGGAAAGGCGAAAACGGACATACTGCATGACGTCATGCCGGTCAGATTCCGATAGTCGCTCGAAGAGCAGAAGAAGCGTGCTTGTTTCCTCCCGAGAAACACCGTTTTGAGGGATAGGGGTTCTGCCAAGGACATAATCCGTAGTAACGCTGTAAAGATCGCATAGTGCAATTAGCATCTTGTAATCAGGCAGACGCTTATCCAATTCATAGGTAGATATTTGATAATTTGAACAGTGAATCTGCTGCGCGACATCTTCTTGTGTTAGGCGCATTCCCTGTCGCAATTCACGAAGCCTCGATCCGATTGATTCCATAACAAAGGCTTTTTCCTTTCCGCGAGCAGCTACTTAATCCACATTCTAAAGCATTTGCGGAGAAGAAGCAGTAAATTCGTCGAATCGATTGATTTATAGTCAAAAAGATGATAAAATTGACATAATGATGAGGAGGAATAGATCATGCAAAAGATACTGGAAGAACTATACCACGGCAATCTCACCATCGGCGAAGGCGTGCCGACAGCGAAAGCCTACAATCAGGCCGTGAAAGAAATCTTGCGCTTGGAAGACCTTCTCAAGGAGCGACTCAATAAGGAACAATGGGAACTCCTTCAGAGCTTTCAGAAGGCCAGATCTATAGTAGAAGGACTGGAAAGCACTCAACACTTCGTGGAAGCGTTCAGGTTAGGCGCGCGCATCATGCTCGCAATTCTTACCAGCTAATTAGTCATCCTCCCTTGCCGTGAGGCAAAGAAGGGATTCCAAAGGGATATTTCCCTTTGGCAGGGGTTTCAGGGGACAGCGTCCCCTGACGCCTCCTTCGCCTTCCTTTCTCACCCCCCGCACATATTTTCCCCTCCAATGGCGCAAACTTCCAGCAACCATCGGAATAAAAAGCTAAATTGGAGGGAGACCCATGCGCATCCCACGCCTGATTGTTGCCTGTGCGCTCGTGTTCGCGCTTGTGACGGCCTGCTCGGCCGCGTCCGAAAACCCGGGGACCAACCCCGCGCCGTCCGCCGGCGTCGCCGGAGCGGTGCCGCAGATGCCGTCCAAGATCCAGAAGTTTGAGGACGGCGTGCCCGTGCTGAACGTCTATGTAGTGGAAACGAAAGCCAACGAGGAGATGACGCTGGAGGCGTATCTCGCCGGCGTGCTCGCGGGCGAGATGAAGAACGACTGGCCGCTGGAGGCGCTGAAGGCGCAGGCCATCCTGGCGCGGACGTTCGCGCTGCGGTTCATGACGGAAAAGGAGTCCAAGTACGACGGCGCGGACGTATCCACGGACATCGAGGAGGCGCAGGCGTACGACGCGTCGTCCGTGAACGACCTGGTGAAGCAGGCGGTGTCCGAGACACGCGGCATGGTGCTGTCCTGCGCGGGCGAGCTGCCGTACGCGTGGTTCCACGCGCATTCCGGCGGCAAGACGGAGCTGGCCAAGGAGGGCTTGAACTGGAAGGACCCGGAGCCCGCCTACACCCGTGTGGCGGAAGGGCATGAAAACGAGAGCGCCGCGCCGGACGCCGCGTCCTGGACCGCTACGTTCACGGCGGACGAGGTCATCAAGGCCGCCAAGGACGCGGGGGTCGCCATTGAGAAGCTGGATAGCGCGGAGATCGGCAAGAAGGGCCAGTCCGGCCGCGCCGTGACGCTGATGCTCGGCGGCAAGGAAGTGAACGCGCCGGATTTCCGCATCGCGCTGGGCAGCAAGGAGATGCGCTCGACGTTCCTGACCGAGCTGAAACTGGAGGGCGGTAAGCTGACGATGGCGGGCAAGGGCTTTGGCCACGGCGTGGGCATGAGCCAGTGGGGCGCATACGCGCTGGCCGACGGCGGAAAAAAAGCCGAGGAAATTGTCATGACGTATTTCCAGAACGTAGAGGTCGTGAAGATGTATTGACCCGGCCGGAGTACTATATATTGTATAAGCATAGCGCAACTGTTCCGACCAATTGGGGAATGGCGACAAAAATGCCATTCCCTTTAGGGCCATTTTGTCAATCTCGGAAAACTTCCCCAAGTTTTTCTGAAGCCATTGACAAAGTTGCATAGTTGCGGTATACTGCTAAATTGCATCAGTATCGTCATTACCCGCGGTTTGCCCAAAAAACCCGCGGGTGTATATGGATGCGTGCCAGAGATACGGATTTCTGGCAAATCCTTTTCAGGCGCGGTGTACGCGATGGTATCGTGACCGTGCCGCACAAAGTTGTACCGCTAGGAATTGTTGGAATGTGGGGTGATGGAAGCAGTGGTGCATGAGGTGCAGATGGGTCGGTTCAGAAAGCGGATGAGTTTTTCACAGATCGACGAGGTACTGGACATGCCGGACCTGATCGAGGTGCAGAAAAACTCTTATAGGCGCTTCCTGGAGGAAGACCTGCGCGAGGTCTTAAACGACGTCTCGCCGATTACCGACTACAGCGAGAACCTTGTGTTGGAATTCGTTGACTACTCGCTGGACGACGAGCCGAAGAATTCCGTCGAAAAATGCAAGGAACGCGACATGACCTTCGCCGCTCCCCTGAAGGTATTCGTTCGCCTGAAGAACAAGGAAACGGGCGAAATCAAGGAAAGCGACGTGTTCATGGGTGATTTCCCCCTGATGACCGAGAACGGCACGTTTATCATCAACGGCGCCGAGCGCGTCATCGTCAGCCAGCTTGTCCGCTCCCCGGGCGTGTATTTCGGCTCCGAGCGCGACAAAGCCGGCAAGCTCCTGCATTCCGCTACGATCATCCCCAACCGCGGGGCCTGGCTTGAATACGAGACCGACTCCAACGACGTGATGTGGGTGCGCATCGACAGGGCGCGCAAACTCCCCATCAGCGTGCTGCTGCGCGCCCTGGGCTACGGAACGGACGCGGAACTGATCCAGCTTCTGGGCGAGGACGAGCGCCTCAGCGCCACCATCGAGCGCGACGACGCCAAGTCCCGCGAGGACGGCCTGCTGGAAATCTACCGCCGCCTGCGCCCCGGCGAGCCGCCGACCGTCGATTCGGCCAGCTCCCTTTTGCGCTCGCTCTTTTTTGACCCCAAGCGCTACGATTTAATGCGCGTGGGGCGCTATAAGTTCAACAAGAAGCTGTCGCTGTCCAGCCGCATCGCCGGGTTCCACGCGGCGGGCGATGTGTACAACCCCGACACGGGCGAAATCATCGTCTCGGCCGGCAAGACTATTTTCCCCGATCAGGCGATCGCTATCCAGAACGCGGGCATCAACATGGTCCGCGTGGAGATCGACGGGCGCGAGGTCAAGGTCATCGGCAACAACTTTGTCGACGCCAAGGCGTGGCTTCCGTTTGATCCCGCGACCGTCGGCATCAACGAGCAGGTGCACTTGCCCACCCTGAAGGAAATCATGGAGCAGGTGGACGAGGCGAGCCTGCCGCAGGCGCTCCGGGAGAACGTGTCGCACCTGATCCCCAAACATATTCTCATTGACGATATCGTGTCGTCCATTTCCTATTTGGTGGGCCTGCCGTATGGCATCGGCGATACGGACGATATCGACCATCTGGGCAACCGCCGCCTGCGCTCCGTGGGCGAGCTGCTGCAGAACCAGATCAGAATCGGCCTGTCGCGCCTGGAGCGCGTCGTGAAGGAGCGCATGGCCATCCAGGACGCCAACGACGTGCGCCCGCAGGAGCTGATCAACATCCGCCCCGTGTCGGCCGCGATCAAGGAGTTCTTCGGCTCGTCCCAGCTCTCGCAGTTCATGGACCAGCCGAACCCGCTCGCGGAGCTGACGCACAAGCGCCGCCTGTCCGCGCTGGGCCCCGGCGGCCTGAACCGCGACCGCGCGTCCTTTGACGTGCGCGACGTGCACTACTCGCACTACTCCCGCATCTGCCCCATTGAGACGCCGGAAGGCCCCAACATAGGCCTGATCGGTTCCCTGGCCACATACGCCCGCATCAACGAGTATGGCTTCATCGAGGCGCCGTACCGCTATGTGGATCCGGAGACCCACCGCGTCACCGACATCATCGTGTACCTGACGGCGGACGAGGAGGACAAGTACATCATCGCCCAGGCGAACGAGCCGATCGACGCGGACGGGCGCTTTGTGAACGAGCGCGTCACGGTGCGGATCGTCGAGGACATCACGGAGGTGCAGCGCGACAAGGTCGATTACATCGACGTGTCGCCCAAGCAGGTCGTCTCCGTCGCCACGGCCATGATCCCCTTCCTGGAGAACGACGACGCCAACCGCGCGCTGATGGGATCGAACATGCAGCGCCAGGCGGTGCCGCTGCTCGTGCCCCAGGCGCCGATCGTCGGCACGGGCATGGAGTACAAGACGGCGCGCGATTCCGGCGTCGTGGTGCTCGCCCGGGAGGACGGCGTCATCGAGAAGGTCAGCGCGCGCGAAATCCAGATCAAGAGCGATACGGGCCGCACGCACCTGTACAACCTGCGCAAGTTCGCCCGGTCCAACCAGGGCACGTGCATCAACCAGCGCCCCATCGTGAGCGCGGGCGACCATGTGGAGCGCGGTCAGGTCATCGCGGACGGCCCGTCCACGGAAAAGGGCGAAATCGGCCTGGGCCGGAACATCCTGATGGGGTTCATGACCTGGGAAGGCTATAACTACGAGGACGCCATCTTAATCAGCGAAAAGCTGGTCAAGGACGACGTGTACACCTCCATCCACATTGAGGAATACGAATCCGAGGCGCGGGACACGAAGCTCGGGCCGGAGGAAATCACCCGGGACATTCCCAACGTCGGCGACGACGCGCTGAAGGACCTGGACGAAAACGGTGTGGTGCGTATCGGCGCGGAGGTGCGCGCCGGCGACATCCTGGTCGGCAAGGTCACGCCCAAGGGCGAAACCGAGCTGACGGCCGAGGAGCGCCTGCTGCGCGCCATCTTCGGCGAAAAAGCGCGCGAGGTGCGCGACACATCGCTGAAAGTGCCCCACGGCGAGGGCGGCATCGTGGTGGACGTGAAAGTGTTCACAAGGGAGCGCCGCGACGAGCTGTCCCCCGGCGTGAACGAGATGGTTCGCGTCTACATCGCGCAGAAGCGCAAAATCTCCGTCGGCGACAAGATGGCCGGACGGCACGGCAACAAGGGCGTTATCTCCCGCATCATGCGCGAGGAGGACATGCCGTTCCTGCCGGACGGCACGCCGCTGGAAATCGTGCTGAACCCGCTGGGCGTGCCCAGCCGCATGAACATCGGCCAGGTGCTGGAAGTGCACCTGGGGCTGGCGGCCAAGACGCTGGGCTGGCACATCGCCACCCCGGTGTTCGACGGCGCGAGCGAGACGGACATCGTGGACTGTCTGAAAATGGCCGGGCTGAACGAGACGGGCAAGTCCGTGCTGTACGACGGCCGCACCGGCGATCCGTTTGAGAACGAGGTCACGGTGGGCTACATGTACATCATGAAGCTGTCGCACTTGGTGGACGACAAGATCCACGCCCGGTCGACCGGCCCGTACTCGCTGGTGACGCAGCAGCCGCTGGGCGGCAAGGCGCAGTTCGGCGGCCAGCGCTTCGGCGAGATGGAGGTCTGGGCGCTGGAGGCATACGGCGCGGCGAACACGCTGCAGGAGATTCTGACGGTCAAGTCCGACGATACGGTCGGCCGCGTCAAGACATACGAGGCCATCGTCAAGGGCAAGAACATCCCCGAGCCCGGCGTGCCGGAGAGCTTCAAGGTGCTCATCAAGGAGCTGCAGGCGCTGGCGCTGGACATCAAGGTGCTGGCGGAGGACAAAAAGGAGATCATCCTTCGCGAGGCGGACGACGATGATTCCGAGCTCGGCGCCGAGGCTGAGGAGCTCGCCGGCGCGGCTAACATGCCCGTGGCCTCCTCGGATGAGGAGATCGAGATGGACGATCTGGACGACTTCGAGGTGGACGACGTGCCGGATCTGGAGGATATCAACCTCGACGATGACTTCTAAGGGGGAGGACGATACCATTGTATGAACTGACGAACCTTGACTCCATCCAGATAGGCATGGCGTCCCCCGAAAAAATACTTTCCTGGTCGCGCGGCGAGGTTTCCAAGCCCGAGACCATCAACTACCGCACGCTGAAGCCCGAGAAGGACGGCCTGTTCTGCGAGCGCATCTTTGGCCCGCAGAAGGACTGGGAGTGCAACTGCGGCAAGTACAAGCGCGTCCGCTACAAGGGCGTGGTGTGCGACAAGTGCGGCGTGGAAGTCACGCGCGCGAAGGTCCGGCGCGAGCGCATGGGCCACATCCAGCTTGCCGCCCCGGTCAGCCACATCTGGTATTTCAAGGGCATCCCGTCCCGGATGGGCATGCTGCTGGATGTTTCCCCCCGCTCGCTGGAGAAGGTGCTGTACTTCGCGTCGTTCATCGTGCTGGAGCCGGGCGATGTGAAGGAGCTGAAGAAATACGACCTGATCAGCGACCAGAAGTACCGCGAGTGCGTGGCCAAGTACGGCGAGGGCAGCTTCCGCGCCGGCATGGGCGCCGAGGCCGTAAAGGAAATGCTCCAAAGCCTGGATCTTGAGGACCTGGCGGGCAAGCTGCGCGCGGAAATCGACGAACTGGTGCAGAAGGAGCGCGGCCGCGAGAGCGAGGGCCAGAAGCGCGCCCGGGCCGTGAAGCGCCTGGAAGTGGTCGAGGCGTTCCGCACCAGCGGCAACAAGCCGGAATGGATGATCCTGGAGGTTGTGCCGGTCATTCCCCCGGACCTGCGCCCCAGGGTGCAGCTGGACGGCGGCCGGTTCGCCACCAGCGACCTGAACGACCTGTACCGCCGCGTCTTCAACCGCAACAACCGCCTGAAGCGCCTGCTGGAGCTGGGCGCGCCGGATATCATCGTGCGCAACGAAAAGCGCATGCTGCAGGAAGCCGTGGACGCGCTGATTGACAACGGCCGCCGCGGGCGCGCCGTCACCGGCCCGGGCAACCGGCCGCTGAAGTCGCTGTCCGACCTCCTGCGCGGCAAGCAGGGGCGCTTCCGCCAGAACCTGCTGGGCAAGCGCGTGGACTACTCCGGCCGCTCCGTCATCGTGGTCGGCCCGGAACTGAAATTGTACCAGTGCGGTCTGCCGAAGGAAATGGCGATTGAGCTGTTCAAGCCGTTCGTGATGGAAAAGCTGGTCGCGGGCGGGTTTGCGCACAACGTCAAGAGCGCCAAGCGCATGGTCGAGCGCGTGAAGCCCGAGGTGTGGGACATCCTGGAAGGCGTGATCCGCGAGCACCCGGTGCTGCTGAACCGCGCGCCGACGCTGCACCGCCTGGGCATTCAGGCGTTTGAGCCGGTGCTGGTCGAGGGCAAGGCGCTGAAAATTCACCCGCTGGTCTGCACCGCGTACAACGCGGACTTTGACGGCGACCAGATGGCCGTGCACGTGCCGCTTTCCATGGAGGCGCAGGCCGAAGCCCGCTTTCTGATGCTGGCGGCGAATAACATCCTGAAGCCGCAGGACGGCAAGCCGGTCGTCAGCCCCACGCAGGACATGGTCATCGGCTGCTATTACCTGACGGTTGCCAAGCCCGGCGCCAAAGGCGAGGGCAAGACATTCTGCACCATGGACGAGGCCATGATGGCCTACCAGACCAAGGATCTGGAGCTGCAGGCGATGATCCGCGTGCGCGTCAGCCGAGAGTTTGAGGGCGAGACGCACACGCGCGTGATCGATACGACGCTCGGTCGCCTGCTGTTTAACGAGGCGATCCCGCAGGATATCGGGTTCAAGCCGCGCGGCACGCTGGAGCAGGCGTTCGCCCTGGAAATCGACGAGAAGGTCGCCAAGAAGATGCTGGGCAAGATCGTCGACATGTGCTACCGCACGCACGGCGTGACGAGGACCGCCGAGGTGCTGGACAACATCAAGCGCCTGGGCTTCACGTACTCCACGCGCGGCGCGGTCACGGTTTCCGTGTCCGACATCGTCGTGCCGCCGCAGAAGAAAGATATGCTGGCCGAAGCGGACCGCAAGGTCAACATCATCTCCCAGGCGTACCGCGACGGGCTTCTGTCCGACGACGAGCGGTACAAGAAGGTCACGGAAATCTGGCAGAATACCACGAACGAGCTGCGCGGCATGATCCTGCCGGGGCTTTCGGAGTTCAACCCCGTCCGCATGATGACGGACTCCGCGGCCCGCGGATCGATCAGCCAGGTATCGCAGCTCGCGGGCATGCGCGGCCTGATGGCGTCGCCTTCCGGCAAGGTCATTGAGCTGCCCATCCGCGCCAACTTCAAAGAGGGCCTGACGGTTCTGGAGTTCTTCCAGTCCACGCACGGCTCCCGTAAGTCCCTGGCCGACACGGCGCTGCGCACGGCGGACTCGGGCTACCTGACCCGCCGCCTCGTCGAGGTCGCGCAGGAATTGATCGTACGCGAGATCGACTGCTTCGACACGCGGCACGAGCCGGTTCGCGGCATCGTGGTCACGCGCGCGAAACCGGGCGAGGAAGAGATCGAACAGATGGAGGACCGCATCCTCGGCCGCTACACGGTGGACGACATTGTGGACCCGGGGACGGGCGAAATCATCGTCCCCGCCAATGAGATTATCGGGCACGAGCAGGCGGAGCGCATCGGCGCGTCGTCCATCGAGAGTGTGACCATCCGTTCCGTGCTGACCTGCCGGAACGAGACGGGCGTCTGCGCCAAGTGCTACGGCGCGAACCTCGCGACCGGCGGCCTGGTGGACGTGGGTGAGGCGGTCGGCGTCATCGCGGCGCAGTCCATCGGCGAGCCCGGCACGCAGCTTACGATGCGTACATTCCACACGGGCGGCGTCGCGCTGGACGAGGACATCACACAAGGCCTTCCGCGCGTCGAGGAGCTATTCGAGGCCAGAAAGCCTAAGCGCGACGCGACGCTGTCGGAAATCAGCGGCACGGTGCGCCTTGGGGAATCCAAGAAGAAGCGCGAGATCGTCATCACGGGCGAGGACGGCGAGGTCAAGACCTACCCGATCAACTACGGCAGCCGCCTGAAGGTGGTCGAGGGCGACCACGTGCTGGCCGGCGCGGAACTGATCGAAGGCGCGATCAATCCGCACGACTTGCTGCGGATCCTGGGCGTCAAGGCGGTGCAGGAGTACCTGCTGCGCGAAGTCGTCACGGTATACCGGCAGCAGGGTGTTGACATCGCCGACAAGCACATCGAGGTCATCGTCAAGCAGATGCTGCGCAAGGTGCGCATCGAGGACGCAGGCGACACGACCCTGCTCCCCGGCGCGCTGGTGGACATCTTCCGCTTTGAGCAGGAGAACGAGGACACGATCCTCGCGGGCGGCCGCCCGGCCGTGGCCAAGCGCGTGCTGCTGGGCATCACCAAGGCGACGCTGGCGACGGAGAGCTTCCTGTCCGCCTGCTCGTTCCAGGAGACGACCCGCGTGCTGACCGAGGCCGCCATCAAGGGCAAGAGCGATCCGCTAGTCGGCTTGAAGGAGAACGTCATCATCGGCAAGTTGATCCCGGCCGGGACCGGCATGAAGCGGTACAAGAATACGGAAATACGCGAGGCGTATTGATTGCGGGTGCGGCGGGGCGCGGGCATTGACCTGCGCTCCGCCGGTGCGCGCGAAAGAGGACAAGGGAAGAAGAAGGCACGCTTTTTCGTCTGTGCCGCGCTGCTGCTGGCGATGATAGCGGCCAGCGCCCTGGCGTGGGAGCCGAATACCGAGCCGCAGATGTTGGAGAGTTTCCAGGAGCGGATTGAAGTGGCGCCCCACTACAGCGACAAAGGGTATCTGCTGTGGTATGACGCCGCGCTCCATGAGCCGCTGCCGGAGGACGGCTCGGAACCGAAGATTCCGAGCGCTGGAATACCCCGTCATGAGCGAGGACAGCTACGGCGTGCGCATGTGGCAAATGCTGGAGAACTTTGAGGTGCTGGGGCAAAACGGGTGAAACCGCTGGTGCTTCCACACCGGGGCGACAGGGCGGCATTCCATCGCGCGCGCAGCGCGAATCTTGACAATGGCTCCGAGAATATGATATGATATTTTAGTTGCCGTAGAGGAGGGTCTGTGTGCAAGAAGGCTTGAAGGACGCGAAACGCCGCGTTGTTGGCGCGCGCCAGGTGCTTCGGGCAATTGCCGCGGGCACGCTCGCGCAAGTGTACATCGCGCGGGACGCGGATCCCTTTGTGACCCGCCCGGTGATGGACGCGTGCGAGAAAGCCGGCGTCCGCTTCACCGAGGTGGACACCATGGCGCTGCTGGGCGCCACATGCGGCATAGACGTAAAGTCCAGCGTCGCGGGAATATTGAAATAAGGCAGTCAAGGCCGCAGGCCATAGGCCGAGCGGCCAAAGTTCCCGGGGAGGTTTAGAGGGTGTGAACCCTCCAACTGAAATCAGCCCCGGCGGCGTGTACGGCGGGGCGCCGCAGATTCCAGAACCAGTCCCAGAGGACTGGTGGCGGAATCTGTACCCGCACTCGGAGCCGCCCGGAAATCCCAGAGGATTTCAGGCTCCGTCCTCCTCGTCGTTCCTTCCAACTCGTCAAAAACCTCAGTTTTTGACGACTCCACAAGGTATCTACCCCACGGGTTGCGGGGATGGATATAAATGGTTTCCAAGTTTTCCAAGGAGGTGCTTCCATGCCCACGATCAACCAGTTGATCCGCAAGGGAAGGGAGAAGGTCGAAAACAAGTCGACTGCGCCGATATTGCAAAAGTGCCCGCAGAAGCGGGGCGTCTGCCTGAGCGTGAAAACCACCACGCCCAAGAAGCCCAACTCCGCGCTGCGCAAGATCGCCAGGGTCCGCCTGACGAACCTCATTGAAGGCACGTGCTATATCCCGGGCATCGGCCACAACCTGCAGGAGCACAGTGTCGTGTTGATTCGCGGCGGCCGTGTGCGCGACCTGCCGGGCGTGCGCTACCACATCATCCGCGGCGCGCTTGACGCTGCCGGTGTTGCCAAGCGCGGCCAGAGCCGTTCTCTGTACGGCGCCAAAAAGCCCAAGAAGTAATCGGGATTGGTTTTTCCGTACTTCGCAAGCGGTTTGCGCCGTTGGGGCGCGCGCGCCGATCGCCGTTCGGAACGGCGGCGGGCAGGGGCGCGGGTTCCGCCACATCCAGGCATGCTGGCCTGGGCGGGCCGGACGCAGACAGTCGCAATTTTTACCCGTTCCACAGTTCCGCCTTTATACTTAATACGTACTATAGGTTAGGAAAAGTGGCCGACTGCAACGAATTCAAGGAGGGTGCTTATGCCCAGACGTGGATTTATCCCCAAGCGCGAAGTGCTGCCGGATCCCGTACACGGCACCACGGTCGTCACCAAGCTGATCAACCAGATCATGCTGGACGGCAAGCGCGGTGTGGCGCAGCGCGTGTGCTACGATGCATTTGATATGGTGAAGGAAAAGGCCGGCAAGGAGCCCGTAGAGGTGTTCCAGGCCGCCATGAACAATATTCTGCCGGCCCTGGAAGTCAAGGCCCGCCGCGTTGGCGGCGCGACCTACCAGGTGCCGATCGAGATCCGCCCGGAGCGCAGGCAAACCCTTGCGCTGCGCTGGTTGGTGGACTTTGCCAGGAAGCGCGGCGAGCGCACGATGTACGAGCGGCTCGCGGGCGAGATTCTGGACGCGTCCAACAACGCCGGCAACGCTGTGAAGCGAAAAGAAGAGATGCACCGCATGGCGGAAGCGAACAAGGCGTTCGCCCACTATCGCTGGTAAAATCTGGTTTTTTGCAAAGGGCGGGCGTTAGGCTCGCTCTTTGTGCCGTCAAGCCGTCCCTGGTTCGGATTGCCAGTCCGGGCCCGGGGCGCGGCATCGGGCACCGTGTGAAGCGCACGGCGCTCCATGGTCGGCGCGTGCGCATAACATCGCGCCACAGGAGGATTCGCGAGAAACCCATACCCCCGGAAAGGAGAACCACATGCCCCGCAGTCACCCGCTTGAAAAGGTTCGGAACATCGGCATCATGGCGCACATCGACGCCGGAAAGACGACGACCACCGAACGCATCCTATACTATACCGGCCGCGTTCATCGCGTCGGCGAGACCCACGAGGGCGCCGCGACGATGGACTTCATGCAGCAGGAACAGGAGCGCGGCATCACCATTTCGTCCGCCGCGACGACCTGCCATTGGAAGGGCCACCGCATCAACATCATTGACACCCCCGGCCACGTCGACTTTACCATGGAGGTGGAGCGTTCGTTGCGCGTCCTGGACGGCGCGGTCGCCGTGTTCTGCGCCAAGGGCGGCGTGGAGCCGCAGAGCGAGACCGTCTGGCGGCAGGCGAACAAGTACTCCGTCCCCCGCATCGCCTATGTGAACAAGATGGACATCATGGGCGCGGATTTCGACCGCGTGGTCGGCATGCTGGACGTGCGTCTGCAGGCGAACGCGGTGCCGATTCAAATGCCCATTGGCAGCGAATCGGACTTCCGCGGCATCATTGACCTGATCCAGATGCGCGCGCACATCTACTACAGCGACGACGGCAGCGACGAACGCGTGGAGGACATCCCCAAGGAGCACCTGGAGGCCGCCGAGCTGGCCCGCGCCATCATGCTGGAAAAGGTCGCCGAGGTGGATGACGAGATGATGGAGCTGTTCCTGACCGGCGAAGAGCCGGATGAGGCGCAGTTCAAGGCCGCGATCCGCCGCGCGACCATCGCCGTCAAAATGACGCCGGTCGTCTGCGGCACATCATACCGCAACAAGGGCGTGCAGCCGATGCTGGACGCGGTGGTCGAATACCTGCCCGCGCCGGTCGACGTGCCCCCGATCACGGGCATGGACCCGGACGGCGACAAAGAGATCATTCGCCATTCCAGCGACGAAGAGCCGTTCGCGGCGCTGGCGTTCAAGATCACGGCGGACCCGTTCGTCGGCAAGCTGTGCTTCTTCCGCGTCTACAGCGGCAAGCTGGAGGCCGGCAACACGATCTATAACTCCACGAAGAAAAAACGCGAGCGCATGGGCCGCATCCTGCTGATGCACGCCAACCACCGCGAGGAGACGGACACCGTCTATGCGGGCGATATCGCCGCTGTGGTGAGCCTGCGCGACACGACCACCGGCGACACGCTCTGCGACGAGAAGAACGCGGTCGTGCTGGAGAGCATGGAGTTCCCGGAGCCGGTCATCCGCGTGGCCATTGAGCCGAAAACCAAGGCGGGCCAGGACAAGATGACCATGGCGCTCGTGCGCCTGGCCGAGGAGGACCCGACCTTCCGTACCTACACCGACGCCGACACCGGCCAGACATTGATCGCCGGGATGGGCGAACTCCACCTGGAGATCATAGTGGACCGCCTGCTGCGCGAGTTCAAGGTGGAGGCCACCGTGGGCAAGCCGCAGGTTGCGTACAAAGAGACGATCCGCCAGAAGGTCAAGGCCGAAGGGCGCTACGTGCGCCAGACCGGCGGCCACGGCATGTATGGCCACGCGGTCATCGAGATCGAGCCGCGCGAGCCGGGCGAGGGATACGAGTTCGTCAACGCGACCGTCGGCGGCGTGATCCCGCGCGAGTATATCCCGGCCATTGACGCGGGCATCCGCGAGGCGTCGCTCAGCGGCGCGCTGGGCGGGTATGAGGTCGTCGATTTCAGGGTCACGCTGATCGAGGGTTCGTACCACGAGGTGGACTCGTCGGAAATCGCGTTCAAGATCGCGGGCTCCATGGCGTTCAAGGAGGCCAACGCGAAGGCGCACCCCGTGCTGCTGGAGCCGGTGATGGACGTGGAGGTCGTGGTGCCCGAGGAGTATATGGGCGACGTGATGGGCGATGTGTCGTCCAAGCGCGGCCGGATCAGCCAGCTCGACATGCGCGCGGGCTCGCAGGTGATCGACGCGGTGATCCCGCTGTCGGAAATGTTCGGCTATTCCACGGATCTTCGCAGCCGTACGCAGGGACGCGGCGTGTTCACGATGCAGTTTTCGCACTACGAGGAGGTGCCCAAGGGCATCGCCCAGAAGATCGTCGGGGTGCGGGACGGCAACGGCGGCGCGAAATAGCGGATTTCAGGAAAGTGTTGTACAGAGGTAGGGATTCCGCGAGGAATCCTTCTGTGGCGGCCGGTTTTTCCAATCAGCGCCGCCATTATGGAGAATCCCTTCTTCCGGCATGACCGGATGGGGGGATTTTTTGCATTGCGGGGCGAAAGAGGCCGTGCCGGAAATCAAGGAACGCCAGGGCAAATGAAGAAAACGCAGCGCAACAGATTGCGATGGATTTTCATTGAAGCGTTATCGCGTTCAACTCGATTTCGGCCATGTTGAGCAACTGCCATGCTTCGGCGCACAATGGGGTTCAAGCCGCTTCGCCGGGTATGAGGCGGCATCGGGAGGGCGCGCTTCATACAGCGATGAAATGGCCTGTGCGCTCAGGTTATCCTAACCCTCTCCAGCTCATCCCCGAATCTCATCCTGACACTGATCGACTTTCCCTCGTGTACAAGAATTTCTTCCACCGTCTCACCAAGGATTGTACGATCAAGGGTCTGGATGCTTCGATGCTTCATGAACGCCTTGAAAGCGTCATTGACGGACATTACGCCAGTCTCTGATTTTTTCAGTTCCTCCTCAATGTTCTGAAGCGCCTCCTTGCATTGGGCGATAGTGTCCTGGAGCTTGGCTCGTATGCGCGTGTAGTCTTCCATCGAGATGAGTTCGCTCTTCACGTCCATAAACAGGTTATCAGCGAGATCTCTGGCTTTTGCCAACTCTTTTTCCCGGTCGATCTTCATCTGCTTAAGTCTCGCCGAACGGGTGTTCACCTTGGGCTTCGTGTTGATTTCGTCCACGATTTCTGCCAGCGGTTCAAGCAGTAGGATGCGCGTTTGGATGGCGGCCAGAACCGCTTTTTCGAGTTCGTCTTCGCGAATACTGTGCCGGGTGCATGCGGAAGTCGATTTCTCCGCATATGTACGGCACACGTAATACGGCACATCCCGCGTTTTTTTTCGCTGCATTGCTTTGCCGCAATCCGCGCAACGCAAGTAGCCGCCAAAAAGGAAAACGGTGTTGTGATCCTTTGGTGTGCGCGTGTCGCGTGCCAAAGTCAGCTTCAGAGCATCGAACTCTTCCTGCGTAAAGGTGGGTTCAATGGCATCAGGGACGACGAACCACTCGCTTTCCGGCACAACCTCGGCCTCATGCACTTTGTAGCTGATGATGCGCTGCCTTCCTTGCACCATGGTGCCGATGTTTGCTTCATTCAGCAAGACTCGTTTTACTGTAGTGCCGCACCACATGCCATCGTTTGTTGTTGATTTTGGGTTCTTATAGGTGAAGCCTTTGGCTTTTTTGTATGCGGTGGGGTTCGGGATTTTCAGTGTGTTAAGCCGCTTGGCGATCGCGGCGAGGCTCATGCCATCCCGTAAAACCCAATCTCTCATATCGTGCTTGATGGGCACCACATCCGGGTCAAGGATCAAACGGTTTTTGTCTTGCGGGTCCTTTAAGAAACCGTACCCCGCGAATCCGCCGATGAACTCGCCCCTTTCGCGCTTCATCTTGAACGTCTTGCGGATGTTGTGCGATGTGGTTGCGGCAAAGCGGTCGTTCATCAAGCCCATGATTGGTACTTCAAGGCCCATAATGGCGTCAGGGTTCTCGTATGTGTCCATCTTGGGCTCGCCCAGGCTGATGAACCTGACTTTGTGCTGAGGGTAGTAGTATTCCAGGTAATAGCCTTGGTCCGAGTGGTTACGCGCAAAGCGCGCGAGCGTCTTCACGACGATGCAGTTGACTTTCCCCTGCTCTACATCGTAGTTCATGCGCATGAACTCCTTGCGGGAATCATCTGTACCGGTCAGGCCGTCATCGACATAGAAGTCAACGATCTCAAACGCCCCGTTAAACTCCTTCTCCATATAGTCTTCCAGTATTTTTTTCTGGTTGCTGACGCTCTCGCTCTCTTTTTTGTCGTCCCCGTCATCTCTGGACAGGCGTATGTAGAGAGCCACTTTCCAGACAAAGCCATCCTGTGAGAAGGCGACTTTCGCCAAAGCCTTCTTGATCCTTGCCATGGTTGCTGTACACCTCCAAAGGAATGCGCCTGTAGCTAGGGGCTGTTTCAAAAAGCTAAATCATGCAAACCGGGCGTCTTTTCCGGCATCTCTGCGTCGTTTTCCGCTCAGCGTAGCGCAGCTACGCCTCACGCCAACTCCTTGATCTGCCGAAAAATCCGCTCCGGCCTGCACGATTTCCATTTTTGCAACATGCCCTAATCGTACAGGCGCATTTTTGTGTTATCGTATCGTCATGAGGTACGAAGAGATTGCCTCTTGCAAAGTTCTCCCGCTTTGCGAGTGCTCTATCTTCACCCCGACATTCCCTACGCGAAAGGCATAAGGGTTCTTTATTTGGTCGCAAAACTGCTGCACCCGCTCTGCGAATGGCGCGATTGCATCCACTTGCACGGTGTCGATATCTACAAGCTCGCTTTTGTCAAGGCTCGCGATATCAACCTGCCGCAAGGCAGCCAGTTGCGTAACGTCCAGCATGCGCAAACCCCTTTCACGGGAGGATTCTAAACCCATCCTATGGGTAGCCCCGAGAAGCGTGCGGGGACAAGCCGTGTCGAATCGCGCCGCGAAACACGGCGTCTACCCTCAAGCTATGTCGGATTCGGGTGATTGAATGACAATGACGGCGGCGCGACTTGCAAAATCGGGCGCCATAAGGGGGTTCCGTAAGGAATCCCTACCTCCTCGCGGCGTATATCGATTGAGTGGAAGCGCCGCTCACGCGGTCCAGATCGCCATCGGCCCCGGCACGGCGCGCCTGCGCGTAGAGCGCGTAATCGATGGCCTACTCGTACTGGCCGGCCATTCGGAATATGCCATGGGCTTTGCGCAGGCTTTCGATATCCCCGTGTGCCAGAAACGTCTTGCCCGCCTCATGTGCGTCCGCTCGACGCTCCACGACGAAAACGCGCGAGGACCTGTCGAAACATCGCGCAAAGCGCGAAGGATCACATAAAGAGAACAAGGGCATATCGTATATGGAGGGGTGTATGAGACCCCTCGTGTCGATATGGGTAACGGAGGACTAAAAAATGTCGAAAGTATGGAGAAATCCTCTTTTTTCTTTATGGGGTGCCTCTGATATGCCGCAGCCTTGCGCCGAGCAGCCCGAATTCGGGCGGCCGTGCGGGTGCTGCGATGGATGCATGCCGCCGTGCTGCGGGCCGCTCCCGCCGTGCTGCTGCCCGTGCCCCTGGGCTTGTCCAGGCGGTATGACCGGGCCGACCGGCCCTACGGGACCGACTGGCCCCGGCGGCGGCGAACCGGGCGTGACTGGCGCCACGGGTGCGACAGGCGCAACGGGTCCGATCGTTTATCCGAAAGTCCGCAAACCCGCTTGAGATATAGCTTTCCCATGGTGCAATGACGCATCAAAATCAAATCCTGGGTACTCAAGCCTCTCCGGGGTGCTTACGAATCACGTTTTCAAAGTCTTCCCAGTATGTTCCTAGCGCTCTATAGTTTGGGTCGTCCAGTTTATACAATATGATTCTAAGCGCACTAGATGTATTCCTATTAGCACGCCATTGGCTTTTGAAATCGATAAATGCTCCGACTGTCGAAAGAGCAGTCCCAACCAGCGACAAACTGAGCAATACTCTCTGATCGTATTCAGCTACATCGAGTGCCGTAATGTATACCGCAGCCACTACCCCAATCACAATGGGGAGGAGGTTAGTGATATAGTGAAACACGCTGCATATTGCAGCGCTACATCCATATCTTCGTACACTTTTACTCAATCTCCTTTTGAACTTCTCTTCGAGAACAGTCATATTGCACCTCATTTGCTTGTTGTCTTGGAAGGCTTATTCACCCAAAAGACGCCTGTATGTACAAAGCTAGAAGAACATCAGTTAATCCTCCATCGTTTCATTTCCCCGGTCAACCACCCCAATATCGCTAAAAGCCACCCCCGCCGTATCGACACTCCGTCTCCCATGCTTGCGCCGAATATCATCCACCGCCTTCGCCAACCGCTCCTTCTTCTCCCGCGCCCGTACCTCCTCCGGCGACTCGAACAAAGTCACCTGTTCCACCACGGCATCGCTCGGCAACAACTTCATCGCGGTCACAGCCAGCAAGCGAATCGGTTTACCGGTCGGCCAAGATGCGTCAATCAACTCCATGCACGCCTCAACCAAATCCACCGCCAACCATGTCGCCGGAATCCCCTTTTGCCGGGTGATAACCGAAAAGTCAGGGTCCTTTATCGTCACCTGTACGGTCTGGCATTTGAACCCTTCATGCCGCAGGCTGGTAGCCACATCATCTGCAAGCGCTTGAATCCCCGTCAGTATCTCTCCCTTCGATACAAGGACGCGCGAAAAAGTGTTGTGTTTCCCAATTGATTTGGCGGCTGGCGTGCGCTCTGGCGGGATGACCGGCGAAGTGTCCAGCCCGTTGTCGCAGGCGTACAGGTAACTCCCGTGCTTGCCCAACTTGCGTTCCAGGTTCCGCAAATCTCCCTCCGCTAAATCTCCAATCGTCCTAATCCCCATTGCGAGCAGCGTGGCTTCTGCCGCGTGCCCAACCATGTACATCTCCCCGATGGGAAGAGGCCACAGCTTCATCCGGTAATTTTCCCGCGTAATCACGGTGACGGCGTTCGGCTTCTTGAGTTCCGAACCCATCTTCGCGAAGAACTTGTTGTACGATACGCCGATGGAAATCGTCAACCCCATCTCGCGGTGTATGCGCTCCCGTATCATGTGCGCCAACCGCTCGGCGTCCCCGCCGAACAGGTGCAGCGTCCCGTCACATCCAAAAAGGACTCGTCAATGCTCGCTCTCTCAAGCATATCGGTGTACTGACCGTATATCTCGTTTGCTTCGTCACATTTCTTGTCGTACTCCCCATGCCGCGCGGGGCGCAGCACCAAGTCCGGGCACTTCTGGAGTAGTACAATAAAAGCGCACACCCTTGGGAATAAAAGGAACCAAGGAGATGTGAGAGAATGGGGAGCAAGTATAGCAAGGAATTTCGGCAGGACGCGCTGCGGTTATGCGAACGGGAAGGCGTACGGGCAACAAG
>JAVBOM010000075.1:0-9832 GCA_031550535.1 Eubacteriales bacterium | reverse complement strand
GGTGTGCGGCTGGTACGGCGCGGAAAAGGTGCCGGATGTGGAGAACGGGACATGTGCCACGGCGTTTGACTACATCGTCGGGAAAGTCTCTCCGTTCAACTCCACGCGCGTCGGCACAAAGGCCGGCGAGATCGAGCGCCTGAAATTCCAGGATCCGAACGCAGAGTTTGCGTGGGATCTGGAAAACGCCGACCAGGCGTACCGCGCGTCCAAGGAGCAGAACGTCGCGCCGTACTTTGTGGACGTGTACCCGACGATTTACTTCGACGAGGAAACGAGCCAGCGGATCAACGAGCTGCGGCTGGTTATCTCGGACTTTGTGAACAATGAGACGGCCAAGTTTATTACTGGCGTCACCTCGCTGGACAACATCGCCACGTATTACGAGCAACTGAACGCGCTCGGCTTTGCGGAGTACCAGCAGTACTACATCGACGCGTATGAGCTCTACAAGGCGAACCTGGAATAGGACATTTCTCTCGTATCACCGCGCGTGTATCGGTCAGGGGTAGCTATCCCGTATGGCTACCCCTTTTTTGAATAAGGAGGTCGCTTATGGATGTCACTTTTTTATCTGTGGGTTCCTGGTGCCCGCTGTCGGCGGAGGACGACACGGTCAGCCTGCTGATTGACCGGCACATCCTCGTGGACACGGGCTGGATGGCTGTGCGCAACCTGCTGCGGGCCGGCGTTAGTGTGGAGGCGGTGGACACGCTGCTGTTTACCCATATGCATCAGGATCACTACATGGCGCTGCCGTCGCTGCTGTTCTATCTGCTGAACGGGCGGCATGACGCGAGCGGGCTGACGGTCTATGGTCCGGACGGCGTGGAGGACATTGTGCGGCAGGCGCTGACGTTCGCCGGAAAGGAGCGCCATTATCAAAAGGAGTTGCCGCCCACGGTTCGGCGTCTGGCGGGCGGGGACGGGATCGATTTCCCCGGCGTAAAGGTACGCTGCATCCCGAGCCACCACGCCGCACCCGGCCTGTGCTACCGCTTCACGGACACGGGGACGGGCAGGAGCCTCGCGTACTCCGGCGACACGGAGGTTTTTGAAGCGCTCGCGCCGTTCGCGAGCGGGTGCGAGGCGCTTATCCACGAGTTCTCCTGGGGCGCGCGCCGGAACAACGATATCCCAAACACGGCGCGCCACAGCAGCGCGGGGGAAGCGGCGCGGGTCGCGAAGGACGCGGGCGTCCGGGCGCTGTACCTCGTGCACGGGCCCCGGACGGAGGGCGCGCTGGCGGCGGCAAGGCGCGTGTTCCCCAATACCCACCTGCCAAGCGCGGGGGATGTGCTGCGGCTATGAAAATTGCCGTCATCGGGGATTTGCAGTTTCCGCGCGGGGAGGAAGGGCTAGTTGCCGAGGGGTTGGCGCACCTTCGCGCGCTGAAACCGGATCTGGCCGTCGCGATGGGGGACTACAGCGTCTATGGCGCGGCGGACAGGGGCGAGATGTGGCGCGAATGCGCCGCGCTGCTGGACGCGTCGGGCATGCCGCATATGCCCCTCCTCGGCAATCACGACACGGAATACGATCCCGGCCAGCGCGCGCGGGTGACGGTGGACCAGTGGTATCGCGGCGCTTTTGGCCGGACGGAGAAGGACGCGCTCATTTCCGCCGGCGGCGTGCATTGCCTGTGCCTGTCCCTGGCCGTGCAGCCGGAAGAAGGATACGCGACGAAAAACGTGTGCCTGCTCGCGCCGGAACAATACGCGTGGGCGGACAGGGCGCTGCCCGGCCTGGGCGGTGCGCCCGTACTGCTCTTCGTGCACGCGCCGACGGCGGGCAACGGGCTCAGACAGGTGCCCGCGCAGCACGCCGCGGCCACGGACGCGTATATGGAACAGAACCACGCGCCGGAAAGAATGCGCGCGCTGCTGGCCCGCCATCCCGAGATCGTCGCGTGCGTCAGCGCGCATTTTCACATGGGGCACGCGTACGACAGCGCGATCAGCTTTTCGCGCGATCTGCTGCACATCTCGTGCGGCGTGATGACATCCGCCAGCCGCGACGGCGCGCGGCATTCCCGCGTCCTCGATGTGTCGGACGGGCACATGGATGTTTTCACGGTGGATCATGGCCGTGGCGGCGCGGTTTCGCTTGATTTTTCGTACCGGGGGGATTTGCGGGACCTCTTGCGGCAAAAGGAGCGCGCGCGGGGGCGCTTCACGGTACACGCGGAAAGCCGCTGCCTGCTGGGCGACGACCGGCCGGAAGCGTGCTTTCTGGACGATGGGCGCGTGTACATCGCGACGGAGAAGGGATTCGTGTGGGAGTTTGACCGCGAAACCCAGTCGCTGCGCGGCGCGATTGCGCGGAAAGCGGGCGCGGTGGCGCTGTATCGCGACGGGGACACGCTGCACTGCGCGCCCAATGGCGGCGAACTCTACGCGGTGGGGCATTCGGATCCGTTTCGGTTTGACCGGCTGGGCGAGGCGCTTCCGCAGACAAAACGGCTCGCGGTGCCGCGTGGCACACGGCTGCTGTCCATTCCGTTTGTGTGTGAGGCGGACGACGCGGGGGGATGGGTTCGGTTTTAGATGATTTCCGAAAACGCGGCACATGGATTTGCGAGAGATTGTGCCGCCTTATGAAGCCGCAGAAGGGAGACGCGCACAGACTTTCCAATGTTTGCGGCGCGTTTTTGTTTTGGTTCCCCATGGAAAGGCGTTTTTTTTGGATGAAATCGGTAGAAAGTCATATGTTTTTCTCATTTTTTTAACAAAATTTCGTTTTTGGTGTATCATGTAACCATTTATGCAACCTTTTGATGTTATGATGACCATGATACTGGAAAAAATTGGCCATGTTGCCGCGTTGGGAGGCGGCACATGAACGATCGTTTGCTGAAGGATTTTCCGAAATGTGCGGTTTGCCATTCCGGTGGCGGAGCGACATAGATGGGATTTTGAAGATATAGAGAATGCGACGGAGCGAAGATTTCGTTTATAGCGGATGGATGTACGGCCGGATGGACATGGCGTGTGAACGTCACGTGACCCAGGCGCATTTTAGGAAGAAGGATAAAAATCATGAAAAAGCACATTGGCAAGCTGCCCATTCGCTTATTGGCAATTATGCTGTGCGTGTTGATCGGTTTCCCGCAGACGCTGGTAACCGCATGGGCGGAATCGGTGGAGGCGACCGATAAGGAGCAGGTGTTTTCCGGCATCATCATCATTCCGGGTCTGGCCGTGGGTGACGGAGCCGAAGCCGGCGCCAATACGGTGCTGACGCAGGCGGAAGATGGCGGGAGCACCTGCGTCGTTTCCTATATAGTAGAAGGTTCTGACACGCCTTTCTACAAGGAGACGGTGGACAGGAATACGCTGGCGTATGGCCCGCCCGGCAATCCGGAAGGTGCATCGCCCTTCATCGGCTGGTTCCTGGATGGGGAGACGCTTCCATTCAACTTTGGCCGCCGGATCGTGACGGGCAATCTTAGCCTTGAGATCATTTTATTGCACAACGCGAAAGCGAGAGGAAGGGATTCCTTGCGGAATCCCCTGATGGCGCTGGGTTCTCCGAATCAGCGCTGCCATCTAGGATAGAAAGAAGGGTGAACGTGCGAAAGACGTTTTGCTGGTTGCTGTGCCTGCTGTTGATTGTGAGTTCCATAAGTTCTGCCGGCGCGTTTGAAGCTGTCATCGCGGATGACGGCTACGTGGCCGACGATGACTCTACGGAAAAACTCTTCGAGGACGATGCGTCGGACGATGAGGATGACGCCGACTTTTTTATGGATGAATTCGAGGAAGCGCTAAAGGCGAAGGAGAACGAGCCCGAAGGCATCCAGCGCGGAACGAAGCTGGTCGTCGGTGCGCTGACAGAGCCGAGCGGTGCGTTCTCCACGGAGATGTTCGGCAACAACACGGCGGATATCGACATTCGCACGATGCTCCACGGCTACGATACGGTCGTGCTGACGAAAAATCAGGGGCTTGTGATTGACGATACCGTTGTCAGCCATGTGCAGGTGGGCCAACAGAACGACGGCACGACCGTGTATGTGCTCACGTTCTCCGATCAGCTTCGGTATAACGACGGCACGCCGATCACGGCGATGGACTACGCGTTTTCCCTGCTGCTGGGCGGCGCGCCCGAAATCGCGGAGCTTGGCGGCACCATTCAGGGCCGCAACCACTTGGCGGGCTATGCGGAATACGTGGCGGGGGAGACGAACGCCATTCGCGGCGTCCGGCTGATGTCGGAATACCAATTGGCGGTGTATATCTTTTCGGACTATGTTCCGTACTTTTATGGGTACGCGATGATCAGCATGAAGCCGTTGCCCATTTCAGAGATTGCGCCGGGCTGTGTGGTGCGGGACGATAACGGCGGCATTTACATCGCCGCGGCGGAAAACGCGGCGGACATGAGCGCCGAAGGGCTTCCGTACACCCCCGGCGTGTTTTCCGCCGAAATGCTCAGGGAGACGCTGCTGAACGAGGAGCATGGCTACCTGAGCCATCCGCGCAGGACGTCGGGGCCGTACTCGTTGCAGTCGTATGATCCGGAGCAAAAGACGGCGACGTTCACAGTGAACGGGCTGTACATCGGCAACAATGAGGGGCAGAAGCCGCACATTGAGAACGTGGAATACCGAACTGTCGAGCAGGACACGATGCTGGACGATCTCGGGGAAGGCCGCGTAGACGTGCTAAACAAGATGACCGATGTGAGCCTGCTGCCGCAAGTGCTCCAGGCTGATGGGCAGGGCCGGAAGCTCGGCATGGGCTCCTACATGCGGACGGGGATGGCCTACCTGGCTGCCGCCTGCGAGGAGGAGCCGACCAGCGATGTGGCCGTGCGCCGTGCCATCGCCATGGGCATTGACAAGGATGTGCTCATCGAGCAAACCATGCCCGGAGCCGCGCTGAAGGTGCATGCGTACTACGGCCTTGGGCAATGGATGGCCACGTATGAGGATGACGGCGATCCGGGCGCGGGCGTGGAGCCCATGGCGGCGCTGCTGAGACTGAATGAGATGGAGATCCCCTACGATGTGGCCGGGGCGAACGCGCTGCTCGCCACGGCGGGCTGGGCGTACACCGAGGGCGGGGGAAAGTATGCGGGCGAAGGCATCCGGTACAGGAAAACGGATGCGGGTCTTGAACCGCTTGCGCTGAGCCTTGCGGTGACGGAGGACAACAAGACGGCCGCGGAAGTCAGCGCGATCCTGACGGAAGCATTCGCGCAGCTTGGCATTGGGCTGACGGTTGATGAACTGTCGTTTCCGGAGCTGCTGTCGCATTACTACCGGCAGACGGAGCGCACGTACAACCTGTTTTTCATGGCCAGCAACTTCAACTACATTTTCGACCCGTACTATGACTTCCACACAGCGGATGAATTCCAAGGCACGCTGAACACCACGGGCCTCCGGGACGAGGAACTGATGCGGCGCGCGTCCACCCTGCGCCAAACGCCGTCGATGGAAATCCGGACGTATGTGGAGAATTGGCTGCACCTGCAGGAACGCTTTGTGGAGGTGCTGCCGCTGATTCCGCTGTATTCGAATGTATACTATGATTTTTATGCGGATACGCTACGTAAGTATGATATCGCTACGCACGCCAGCTGGGCGGGGGCGCTGTTGTATGCGTATTTTGCGGAGGAGTAGGGGCTGTTTGAAAAAGCTACACCGCGCAAGCAAGGCATCTTTGACGGCGGCGCTGATTTGGAAAATCGGGCGCCATAAGGGGGTTTCGCAAAAAGTCCCCGCCTTTGCGTCATTTCGTCGGCGCTCACCGGTCAGCGTAGTGCGGCCACGCCCCCCTTTGGCTCCTGGAACTGACGAAAAATCCGCTCTTGCTTGCACAGTTTCCATTCTACAAACACGCCTTGGGGCGGCGAGACACTGCCCGTCATGCTTGTCAGGCTGATGGATCCGCTCGGGCGACTTTCAGCCGCAAGCGCGTTTATGCGCAAACCTGCCTGCTTTGACAGGCGGCAGTTTAGTCATTCATTGCAATGCGTTTCCCCGTGAAGAAAGCGGTCCGCTACTCCGGTCAGCGAATGGAGGCACTGGTGCCCTGGCATCCCAGGAAAAACAACGGTGCGAGTGCGCCTCCAAGAACAGATTGTCCATACAAGATGGATTTGCATTTACCGTGTGCATACCCTATACTATGCGATGGCGGGAATTTTTCACTGCGGATTAAGCAACTTCACAGGAGGCAATGGCCACATGATACGAATCATTGTTGACAGCGTATCCGATATGCCGGATGAATACCTGCAAAAGTACGGCATCACCATGATACCGCTTACCGTCACCCTCAACGGCCTCAGCTACGAGGACCGTAGCGGGCTGACGCTGGATGAGTTCTTTGATGAAATTCGAAGCACGAATACCTTCCCGACCACCGCGGCGCCCGCCCCGTATAAGTTCGTCCAGGCATTTAGGCCGGCCGTGGAAGCGGGCGACAGCGTGATCTGCTTTACGATGTCGTCAGCCAGCAGTTCCACCTATCAGAGCGCCTGCCTGGCCAAACAGGAATTCCCGGACGCGAAGATCGACATCATCGATACCAAGTGCGCGGGCATGTGCCAGGGCATCAATGCCATTGAGGCGGCGCGCATGGCACAATCGGGCAAGAGCCACGAGGAGATCGTCGCCGCGTCACAAAGGCGGGTGCCTCGGCTTAAAACGCTCGTTCTGCTGGAAACGATGGAATTCCTGCGCCGGGGCGGCCGCATCAGCACAACGGCCGCGATGCTTGCGAGCCTGTTGTCCATCAAGCCGGTCATCGAATACATGGCATCCACGGACGGGAACATTGAGTTGGTCCACCGTTCGCGCGGTTTCAAGAACGGGATGAGGTGGATGATGGAACTGACGCAATCGCTCAAGAAGGATTTCTCGGGCAGCTTGCTGGTGATTGAGTACAGCACCGACCCAGAACCTGCGAACATCCTGAAATCCATGATGGAAAAGGTATATAAGCTGGGAGAAGTGATCGTCGCCCCGATCGGCAAGGTGGTGGGTTCCCACGTCGGACCCCAGGCGCTTGGCATCTTTTTTGAGATGGATTGACGATCTACAGCCGGTGTTCTGGCAATAGCCCTGCTTCGTATTGTCCCCGCGTAACAGGCGGCTTGTTTTTTAGCCATCATTGAGAAATAAGGGTGCTGGTCGCCGGATCGCTCTCCTGTGCGCGGAATGCCTCGGCCATCGTGTCGAGCTGCATTTCGCGGAGTTTGTCCATCGTCGCTTCGTTTACCATTGTCCGACACCTCCCTCACCGTAGTATCCGGGGCCTCGCGTAAAGCCAAATTCTGCGGAGGGGTCGGGCGATTCTTCCTCCGGCAGGCTATCCTGCCCAGTCGCTAGAATGGTCTGGATACTCTTGAAGCTGGGGGATGGCGTGTAGGTGAGCGCCCGTTTGCAGGCGGCCTCCAGCCGGGATGCGGAATATTTGTCGCCGAGTTTCAGTAACGCCATGCAGGCCCGGTACCCTTGCTGCTCGATCTTCCGGGAAGCGAGGATCGCTTTCACCACCGTCACGGTGTTTTCGCCGACACCCCGTGCACAGGAAAGAAAACGCCCCGCGTTCCACTGCGTGTATTTGCGATGATCCTCCGGCATGTGCTCCTGCAAGGTGGAATACTGCCCCGGATGTCCGTATTTGCGGGCGTGAGAAGCGATACGCTCTCCGTCAAGGAAGACCTCTACCATGCTGCGGGTCAGCCGTGTACATCCACGTGCTTCTTGATGTATGCGTAGGGGACGCTGTAGAACATTTTGTCCGGGGAAACGTGATAGTTGTAAGCGACGGTGCAGATTTTCCACAGGGTAAACTCGAACTCTTTTCGCGGCAACGGTAGAAGCAAAGGCTTTTCTTCTTCCAGGAACACGCTCAGGCGGCTGCCCTCTTTCTTCTGAAACGGCTTTTGGTGGAACTCCTCCAACCTTCCCCGGATCGCTTCGTTCAACTCCCGCAGGGTGAAAAACTTCCAATTCCGTAGCGCTGCGATGATCCATGTGGAAATGACGCCCACAGCACCTTCGACGGAAGGCTTGTCCTTTGGCTTGCGCACCCTGGCGGGAAGCATGGCGGTTCCATAATGTTCGGCCATCTCCTGATAGGTCCGGTTCAGCACGACCTCGGCCTTGGTGTTTTTGAGAACACCGGTTTTCAGATTGTCCGGTATCAATATTCGGGTAACGCCGCCGAAGAACCGGTAAGCATTCACATGGGCAGCGATCCAGTTCTCCTGATTCCGCGACAGGAACGCTTCCACATAAGCATACCCGCTGTAGTTTAGCGTCGCTACGAAGATGTACGCGGGGATGATCTCGCCGGTCAGGTTGTCCGTGATGTCCATCGTCTGGCCCGCCCAGTCCACTTCCATCTGTTCGCTGGGTCGGCGTTCGATGTGCATTGTCGCTTTGCTTCTCATGCTGTGGTCACGGTACCTGTCGCAGAACGCCGTGTACATATAGGGCATCTCGCCGTTTTGCCGGCAGACAGCGCAATACTCGTTCCACAAAAGGCTCAGCGTGACGCCGCTTTTTGACATCTCCCGGTGGACCCACTCAAAATCCGGTTCCTTGTAGTACCCTGAATCCTTTGATGACGGTGAAAACAGGTCCCGCAGCCTTGCGTCCGTCATTTCAGCAGGCAGCGGCCAGGTAATGCTATGCTTCTTCGCGTGTTCCACTGTTCGCTGTACCGTTCCCTTGCCGCACCCGCAGCTTGCAGGGATACTCCGCTGGCTGAACCCTTGGCTGTGTAACCGCAGGATTTCCCGATAGCTGGTCATTTACATGACCTCCCCGAACATATTTACACCACTCTCGCAGTGCATATATTCAGTCTACCAGTTGTTTTTATTCCCTGGACCACCCTGCGTTTTCATGGACCGTTTTCTGCGTTACACTGGACCACTTTGCGCGGGCGCGTGGACCGTTTCCCGCGGTGTATTCATTTGGGCTCTCAGGTCTGGCCTTTTCTCTTCCTGTTACTATACTCCCGCTTGCATACCGTGCACCGATATCGTCGGCTTCCGCACTTCGTTTTCCCTATGCTGTGTTGTTTTTCCGTTGCCCCACATTTGGTGCACTTCCTTGCTTCTTTTTCCATGCACATATTATACCATGTCACGGATACTTTGGACACTCCCTTCCAGGACTTGCCCCCGTCTCCGCTGTGTATCTTTCCCTGAGAAACTACTTTTTTCATAAAACTTGCTCTATAGAGCGATGAAGGGGTTGACACAGGCCGGAAGATCATGTAAAATATTTTTCGTTGAGCGCCCGTAGCTCAGCTGGATAGAGTGTTTGACTACGAATCAAAAGGTCGTGAGTTCGAATCTCGCCGGGCGCGCCACACAGAACCCCTTGAAAACACTAGGTTTTCAAGGGGTTTCTCTTTGCTAAAACATAACTGATTTTTCAGCATTTGGGTACCAAATGGGTACTTTGCCCCTTTTTTACCACTCATCGCGAAGGATAAGAGCCTCCAACTTGTCGGATGCAGACTGATCCTTCCCCAGAAAAGAATGGCCGTAAACGTTCAATGTGACGGATGCCTTGCTGTGCCCCAGACGCTGCTTCACAGTTTGTATATCCTCACCCTCGGCGAAAAGCAGCGAGGCTCCCGTGTGACGCAGATCGTGAAACCGGATCAGTGGAAGTCCTTCCTTTATCAGGAAGTCATGGAACCACTTACTCAGTGTATCTGGAGTAGTACAATAAAAGCGCACACCCTTGGGAATAAAAGGAACCAAGGAGATGTGAGAGAATGGGGAGCAAGTATAGCAAGGAATTTCGGCAGGACGCGCTGCGGTTATGCGAACGGGAAGGCGTACGGGCAACAAG
>JAVBOM010000088.1:0-40548 GCA_031550535.1 Eubacteriales bacterium | reverse complement strand
CGCTGATCAAGGAGCCTGGAGGAAGCCGTAGCAGCGCTACGGCGACCGAAAGAGCGACACAGAGCAGCGCGGAAAGATCCGCGAGGACAGCGTGCTCGACTGTGCGGTGTTGCCCTAGGCTTTAATCATCCGCAGAATCCGGTTGCAGGTCCGCTCGTCAATGACAATATCCGTCAGCATGCCAGTTTTTAGCGCGCCCAGGATGGCCTCGGTTTTTTCGCTGCCGCCGGACACGGCCATCCGCCGCTTGGCGCGGCGCAGGTCCCCAAGGTCCGCGCACAGGATCTTCGCGCCGGAATCCAGAAAGTTCCCCTCCGCGTCGAAGTAGTGCGTCACGATATCCCCCACGACCTGCTCCGTCGGGTGGGCGGTCCGCTCGCCGGGAAACTCCGTGCGCGTGTACCGCTCGTGCCCGGGGTGGACGCCGATGCCGAAGATCGCCAAATCCATACCCTGCCAGTAGCCCGCGATGGTCGCGTAGGTGGACGTGCGGCGGAAGAGCGCCTCGTCCTCCTCGGACTCCGGGTCGGCGGGGATGTACGCGTACACCGGCGCCGCGTTCATCCGGTCCGCGAGGCAGCGCACCATGTCGTTCAGCATGAAATACGGCGCGGTCCGGCTGCTCGCGCCGATCAGCGGAAAGACGGCCGCGTGCCCGAAATGGCTCTCGGGAAACTCGTGAATCATCCGGTACATGGTCCTGCCCCAGCAAAGCCCGATGCGCTCAGCCCCCTGCTCCACCAGCGTATACACATGGCGCGCCGCGTACTGCGACAATACCGACGGGATCAGCGAGGAATCGTCCACCTTGCTCGGCACCACGACGGCAGCCGCGAGGCCAAACCGCCGGGCCAGCCGCTCGGACAGGTCCTCCACCGGCGCGTACGGCACGTGAATGCGGAACTCGACGATGTTGTATTCGATCGCGTCCCGCAGCAGCCGCGAGACGGTCTGGCGCGTCACGCCGAGCAGACGCGCGATCTCCTGCTGGTTCAGCCTCTGATTATAATACATTTCGGCCGCCTGTACAATCGCGTGGGTTTCCTCGGGTGTCGGCATGTGACGCCTCCTTGATGGTAAAAGGAAATCCTTATCTTTACCGTGTCTGCGCGGTAAACCACCGCGCCATCCGCTGCCGGAGCAGCACGGGCGTGTTGTAGAACGCGTCGTTGGAGCCGCCCGCCATGTGCGGCGTGACCGTGACGTTTTCCAGTATGACCAGCGGGTGATCCATTCCCGGCGGCTCCAGCTCGAACACGTCCAGCGCCGCCCCGGCGATGCGCCCCTGAACCAACGCGCCGCGCAGGGCCTCCTCATCCACAAGCCCTGCCCGCGATGTGTTGACCAGATACGCGGTATCCCGCATCAGCGCGAGCTCCCGCGCGCCGATCAGCCCCCGGGTTTCCTCCGTCAGCCGCGCGTGGAGCGAAACAAAGTCCGATTCCATAAGCAGCGTGTCCAGGTCCACCAGCTCAATCCCGGCGACCCGGCACGCGTCCGTGTCCGCGTAGGGGTCATAGCCGAGCACGCAAACGGAAAAGCCGGACAACTTGCGCGCGACGAGCGTGCCGATCGCGCCGCAGCCGATCAGCCCCACCGTGCGGCCCCGGAGGTCCGGGATATGCCCGTTGTTGGGGTAATCGCGTATCCACTGGCCGGTTTTCAGCCCGTGATGCCCGCGGGCGATGTTGCGCGCCTCGCACAGGATCAGCCCGATGGTGAAGTCCGACACGGCATCGGCGTTCCGCCCGGGCGTGTTGAACACCTCGATGCCCTTTTCCCGCGCGTACCCGGCGCAGACGTTCTCCATGCCCGCGCGCAGCACGCCGATGGCGCGGAGCTGTGGGCACGCGTCCACCAATTCGCGCGTCACGGGGCAAAACTGCGTGATGAACACCTCCGCGCCCCTGGCCAGGTCAAACACGCACGCGGGCGGCTGCACCGCCTGACAGCCGTGCTGTTCGATGTTCAGGTTGATCGCCTGCAGCTCGTCAAAGCCCGCGAGCGGCCAATCCAGCACGTCCAGCGTGTGCCCCTGGGCGCGGAGCGGCGCGAAGCCGCGCTCGATGTACTTCGCCTCAATAAACAGGTCGCCGACGCCGACAATCCGCATGCCTACACCCTCCCCGCAGCGCCGAACACGCGGATCTTGTGCCGGATGACCTCGCGCATGTTGTCGCGCGCCTGCGTCCAGACGACGGACGGCCAGGCGGAAAGGTTCTCGATCGCGTTCAGCCTTTCCTTCAGCCCCGCGTTCATCGCCGCCAGCACCTCGGAATAGATGTTGATCTTGGTGATGCCCAGCGAAATGGCACGTTGCACGTCCGGGTCGGGCGTGCCGGAGCCGCCGTGCAGCACGAGCGGGCATGGGGACGCCTGCTCAATCGCGGCCAGCCGGTCAAAATGCAGCGTCGGCGCGCTGACATACACGCCATGCGCCGTGCCGACCGCGACGGCCAGACAGTCCACGCCCGTCTCCCGCACAAAGTGGCGCACCTGGTCCGGATCGGTCAGGCAGTCGTCGATGCTTGGCTCGTCCTGGGTGGGCGTGCCGGACTCGCTCAGCCCGCCGATGGCGTCGGTCACGTGGCCAAGCTCCGCCTCGATGGTCACGCCATGCCCGTGCGCGTATTCGGCCATGCGCCGGGTGTTCGTAAGGTTTTCCTCATACCGCAGCATGGACCCGTCGTACATGACGGACGACACGCCCGCCTCCACGCTCGCCCGGATGTCCTCAAACGACGTCGCGTGGTCCAGGTGGATCGCGACCGGCACGTCGCACAGCGCGGCGGCGGAGCGCGCCATGTCCACCAGCATTTGCTGCCCCAGCCCCCCGAGGTCGACCTTCAGCAGCATCAGGATGGCGGGCGAACGTTCCTGTACGCAGACCTCCATGACGGCCCGGATCATCTCATAGTTGCTCACGTCAAACGCGGGGATCGCGTAATGACGCTGCCGCGCGTCCGTAAGCAGCGGTTTCAGGTTCACAATGGCCACGCTCGATTCCCCCTTGCAATCATTTCAGAAAAATGTGTTATCTCATTAACATGCCGCCGGTGACATCCAGCGTCGCCCCGGTGATGTAGCCCGCCTGCCCGCCGAGCAGAAAGGCGACGCTCCACGCCACCTCCGTCGGATCCGCGATCCGCCCGAGCGGGATGCGGCGCAGGTAGTCCCCCTCGCGCTCGGCCAGCGTCTGCCGGTTCATCGGCGTGCGCATCATCCCCGGCGCGACGCAGTTGACGAGGATGCCGTCCCCCGCGACTTCCCGCGCCAGCGAGACGGTGAGGCCGACCAGCCCCGCCTTGCTGGCCGCGTAGTCCGCGTGCCCGCTGGTGGAGCCGTAGAACGCCGCCTGCGACACCATGTTCACAATCCGGCCGGGTCGCCCGTCCGCCAGCAGGTGGTTCACCATGCCCCGGCACAGCGCGAACGGTGCGACGAGGTTGATGGCAAGCGTGCGCGTCACCTGCGCCGTCTCCATGTCGCGCACCGTGGACGTGGGCCACACGGCGGCGTTGTTGACCAGCCCGTACAGCGGCCTCCATTCGGCCGCGCCGCCGACCAGCGCCTCCGCTTCTTCCGGTCTCAAAAGGTCCGCGTAAAACGTCCGCGCCTGAATGCCGCGCTCCGACCGGAGCTGCCCGGCGAGCGCCTGCAGCTTCGTGCGGGTGTGCGGCAGGTCAATGTCGTGCAGCGCCAGGTCCGCGCCTTCCTCCGCCAGCACCAGCGCCAGCGCGCGGCCAAAGCCGTCCGAAGCGCCGGTGATGAGGATCGTCTTTCCCCTAAGCCCTAAATCCATCGCGGTTCTCCTATCGCTCGAATGCTTGCAGCAGTTCCGTGAACCGGCGGTATTTCCCGTCGTACGCCCCGGCGTTCCGGGGGATATGGCGCGCATCCGTCCGCACCATGGCGGCGGCCGCGGCGGCAAGCTCCGGGTACATGCCCACGGCCACCGCCGCCGCCATGGCCGCGCCCAGCGCGCCGGCCTGCTTTTCCCGCGCCGTTTCCATTTCGATGCCCAGACAGTCCGACAGCAGCCCGCACCAGAGCGGCGCGTTCGCGGCCCCGCCGGTCAGGCGCGCCTTCGCGCGGGCAATGCCGGCGGAACGCAGCCGGTCTAGCTGGTGCCGGTGGGCAAGCGCCACGCCCTCGTACACGGCGCGGAGCATATCCCGCCACGTGTGCTCCGGCTGAAGGCCGATGAACCCGGCGGGCACGCGCGGATACCGCATGTCCGGGTGCAGATACGGCAGGTACAGCAGGTCGGTGTCCCCCGGCCCATACGCGGCGGCCACGGCGTTCGCTTCGTCATACGTTAGGCCCGGCCGCACGGCACTGATAAACCATTCCAGGTTGACGCACGATGTCGGCGCGGAGACGATGGCCATGGATTCGCCCGGGTCCGCGAAGCGGCACGTCTGCGTCAGCGCGGGGCTGTACACCGGCCGCCTGATGTGCGCGGCGGTGATGCCCCACGTGCCCGCCGTGATCGAGTACGCGTCCGGCACGGCCCCGCCGCTGCCCAGCATGCAGGCGGCGGCGTCGAACAGCCCCGCGCACACCGGGGTGCCCGGCGCTAGCCCGGTCCGCAGCGCCGCTTGTCCGCAAATCACGCCGATGATCTCCGCGCTACCGCGCGGCTGTGGCAGCGCGCCCGCCTTCTCCGGTATACCCAGGAGCGCGAACAGCCCGTCTCCGCCGCCCACATCCAGCAGCGCGGCGGCGCTCGTGTCGGAAAAGTCCGTGGACCGCTCGCCCGTCAGCCGGTAGTTGATCCAGTCCTTGCACAGAAATACGGTATGCGCGGCTTGGTATACATCCGGCCTCGCTTCCCGCAGCCAGCGCAGAATCTGCATCGGTTGGCCCGGCCATGCTGTCTGCCCCGCGCGCCGCTGGAACGGCTCATACACGTCCGACCCCATAAACGCGTCGGTGATGCCGCGCGGTCCCGTGGCCATGGAAGAAATCGCGATCAGCGGCTCGCCGCGCGCGTCCAGCGCGTACAGTCCGTTGCCGTGGCCCGATACGCCGCACGCGGCGACATCCGCGTCCGTGGCATCTGCGCCGCGCAGCGCGTCCGTCACGCAGTCCGCCGCCGCCGCCCACACGCGCTCCATGCCGATGGCGTCCCCCTGAACGGGCGTCGCGCGCCGCGCCTCGGACAGCTTTTCCCCCGACGGCGTGAACAGTGCGGCCTTGACCAATGTCAAGCCGCAGTCAATGCCCAGCAGCAGCCGCAAGGGCGCCACCTCCCCGCGCGAACGGCGAAAAACCGCCTTTTTTGCCCAGGTGCAGCGTAACACAGAACATAACATATGTCAAATACAAATGTAAAAAAGCTCTTGAACTTGCCAAAAATACATGCTATACTGAACAGGAAATTGATCCATCTTCTGTTCAGATCGGTAAATTCACATCAATAATAACGAAGGGAGTGTGCGATAGCATGCGGGATATGCACGGTTTGGTCGCCTTGGTGACGGGCGGCTCGTCGGGTTTTGGCCTGGGCGCCGCTAAGGCGCTGAAGGCGATGGGGTGCCGCGTCGTCATTGCGGCGCGCGGCGAGTCGGCGCTGCAAAGCGCGCTGGCGGAATCCGGCGCGGACGACCTGCTCGCCATGGACGTGACAAGGCCGGAGGACTGGGAGAGGGCGCGCGCGTTCATCCACGGCAAGTATGGCAAGCTGGACTTCCTCATCAACAACGCCGGGGGCGGCGTGGCCATCGTCCCGTTTTTGGAGCAGAGCATGGAGCAAATCGAGCGGAGCGTCTCGCTGAACCTCTACGGTGCGATGTACGGCGCGCGCGCCTTCGCCCCACACATGAAGGAGCGCCGCTCCGGCCTCATCGTGAACGTACTGTCCGTCTGCGCGACCCACGCGTGGCCGGATTTCTCCGTTTACTCGGCGGCCAAGGCGGGGCTGCGCATGTTCGGCAAGTGCCTCTACCTGGAGCTGCAGCCGCACGGCGTGCGCGTCACCAGCTTCATCCCGGCGGCGGGCAACACAAACTTCGGCCCGAGCAGCGGCCGGCCGAGGTCGGATGTGAAGCTCGGCGGGGACGATGTCGGCCGGGCGATCGCCTCCGTCTGCGCGACGGACGAGCATGTCGTAACCGAAGAAATCACCGTGTGGGGCATCGATCAGGCGGTGTGTCCGCTGTAAACCTCGCGCCGTCATGGACAAAAAGGGGGGGGATGCGGGATGGAGCGGCAAACGCGGGTGCTCGTCGCGGGCGGGGGTTCCGCAGGTGTCGGCGCTGCCTGGCGCGCGGCGCTGTGCGGCGCGGATGTGCTGCTGGTGGAGGCGGGCGACATGCTCGGCGGCGCCAGCACGCTGGGCGGCGTCAATGTCTGGGAACCCGGCATCGCGTCTATGGGCCTCAACCGGCTTCTCTTTGACACGCTGCGCCGCCGCTCGCTGTCCGTCGGCGTCGGGCGGTCGCTGTACCCGTATTCCCCTCAGACGAACGCGGGCATGGGCGGTCTGATCCCGAATCTGCCGTATGAGCACAGCCTCCGGCGCGCGGGCCTCGGCTGGAACGTCATGGCGCGCGTGCACTTTGAGCCCGTGGCGATGCACGAGGCCATGCTCGGGGCACTGCAAGCGGCGGGCGCGCGCGTCGTCCTGGGCGCGATGGTGGAGGCGGTGGATATGGACGGCGCGCGCGTCACCGGCGTGCGGCTGCGGGATGTGCGCACCCAGGACGCATGGCGCGTCGCGGTGGACCGCGTGATCGACTGCACGGCGGAGGCCACCGTGGCGCGTCTGGCCGGGTGCGAAACACTGCTCGGCGAGGACCCGGCGTCGCGGTTTCGCGAGCCTTCCGCGCCCGAAATCGCGCAGGAACGCCTCAACGGCGTCAGCCTCATTTTCCGCGTCACGCCCGCGCCGGAACCCGTGAACGATGAAGCGCCCGCATGGGCGCTGGACACCGGCGCGCCAGCATGGCTGAAGGATAACTTCCCCGCCAGCGCCATCACGGCCTTCCCGAACGGGGATCTGCTGCTGAACCCCTTGCCCCTGATGCAGGGCAACGAATACCGCACCATGCCGCCCCAGGAGCGGCTGCGAGAATGTCAGGCCCGCGTCTATTTGTATTGGGACCGGATGAAGCGGGAATGCGGCCACCGGAACTACCGCCTGCACTCCATCGCCCCGCGCGTCGGCGTGCGCGAGGGGTATCGGGTCGTCGCGCAAACGATGCTGACCGAACAGACGGTGCGCGCCGGGTACGCGCGCCAGCCGCGCCCGGAAGAATGCGTCGCGCTGGCCGATCACCCGCTGGACACCCACGGCGAGCGCATCGCGCGCCTGAAGGCGCTGGAGCCGGTGGACCAGCCGTACGGCGTCCCGCTCGGCTGTCTGGTCACGGAAAAATACGAAAATCTGCTCGTCGCGGGGCGCTGCGCCGGGTTCAGCCATCTGGCCGCCGCATCCTGCCGCCTGAACCGGACGATGATGGACCTGGGCGAAGCCGCTGGCGCCGCCGCCACGGAGCAAGCCGACATGCGGCAGGCGAGCGCCGCGCGCGTGCGGGATATCCTCGGGTTTGACCAGTATCTGGAATGGGTGGACCGGGCGTATTGGCACATCGGGGAGGAGGTGAGCGCGTGGCCCTGCAAACCCTGAGCGCGCGCAAGCGGCCATCGATACTCCGCTCGTGGCGGATGTATGTGATGATGATCCCGATGCTGTCGCTGTACGTGCTGTTCCGCTTCGTGCCGCTGACGAATCTGGTGATCGCCTTCCAGGACTACAACATCTTCAAGGGCGTGCTGGAAAGCCCGTGGGTGGGGCTGAAGCACTTTGAGGCCCTGTTCGGCGCGCGCGAGTTCCGCACGGTCATGACGAACACGATCCAGATCAGCTTCCTGAAGGTGCTGTTCGGCTTCCCCGCGCCCATCCTGCTGGCCATTCTGCTGAACGAGGTCCGCAGCCTGCCGATGCGGCGCGTGTGTCAGAACGTGTACTACCTGCCGCACTTCATGTCTTGGGTCATCATCGCGGGCCTGTGCTTTGACATCTTCTCCCTGAACGGCGTCGTCAACCGCGTTGTCATGCTCTTTGGCGGCGAGTCCATTTTCTTCCTGACGGACAACGCCTGGTTCCGGTTCGTGCTGGTCGTGTCCGACATCTGGAAGAGCGTCGGCTGGGGGTCGATCATCTACCTGGCCGCGCTGTCGGGCATTGACCCCGGGCTGTACGAGGCGGCGGATATCGACGGCGCGACCAAGCTGCGGAAGATCCTGCACATCACCGTGCCCGCGCTGCTGCCGACCGTCGCCGTCATGCTGGTGATCCGCATGGCGTCCATCATGGACGCGGGCCAGGACCAGATTCTGCTGATGCAAAACCCAATGGTGCGCGCCAGCTCCGAAATCATCGACACGTTCGTGTATAAACAAGGGCTGGAAAAGGGCAAGTATTCCTACTCGACGGCGGTGGGGCTGTTCAAGAGCCTGATCGCGCTGGTGATGGTCGTGTTCTCGGAATGGTTCCGGGGGCGCGTGGAGGAGGTGTGAGCATGGAGCACGTTCCCGGACGCGGGGTGGCCCATGGGCGGGCGCTGACCGGGCTGAAACGGTGGACATTCCGCGACGCGGTGATCGCGGCCATCGCGCTCGCGCTGTGCGCGGTGTTCATCCTGCCGTTCCTCAGCGTGCTGGCGCGGTCCCTCTCGGATGAATCGGCGGTGCTGGCCGGGCAGGTGCGCTTTGTGCCGGTCGGGTTTCAGCTCGGCGCGTACCGCTTCGCGCTGAGCACGCGGCGGTTCTTCGTGGCGTTCGGCAACTCCGTGCTCGTCACGGCGGCGGGCACGGCGGTGGCGCTGCTGGGCAATACACTGCTGGCGTTCCCCCTGGCGCACAAGGACCTGCGCGGCGCGAAGATCATCCGGCGGCTGGTGCTGTTCACCATGATCTTCAGCGCGGGCATTGTCCCGGGCTATCTGGTCGTCCGGGGGCTGGGCCTGCTGAACAAATACGGGGCGCTGATCCTCCCGGCCGCCATCAGCCCGTACTATCTGCTGATCATCATCAGCTTCATGCGGGCGATCCCGCCGTCCCTGGAGGAAAGCGCGCGCATTGACGGCGCGTCCGACTTTGTCGTGTACGCGCGCATCGTGATGCCGCTGAGCAAGCCCGTGCTGGCGTCCATCGGGCTGTTCTTCGCCGTGGATTACTGGAACGACTTTTTCAGACCCCTGATGTTCATCCAGAGCCAGAACATGTACCCCCTGTCGCTGTACCTGCGGCAAATTCTGATCGACTCGCAGGAGATCACCAAGACGCTGGACACGGCGGTCTTTGGCAGCGTCGCGCCGTCGTCCGTGCAGAACGCGACCATTTTGATCGCCACCGTGCCCATCCTGCTCGTCTATCCGTTTGTACAGCGTTTTTTCGTCACCGGCATTTCCGTCGGCGCGATCAAGGAGTGATCTCCCCATTCAAGGGGATGAAGCTATCGGAACCACATTATCTAGGAGGAGGTTGTCCAATGAAACGCACACTGTCCCTGCTTCTGGCCGCACTGCTGCTCATCTCGCTGGCCGGCTCCGCGCTGGCCGAGGGAACGCCCCTCTCCGTCATCACCATCCGCGCGGGCGCGGCCTTTCCGGATGGCGTGGATGTCGGCAACAGCGATTACCTGCAGAAGCTGAAGGAGCTGACCGGGTATGACCTGACCTGGACGAACTTTACGGAGGGCACCGCCGACGAGCTGCGGCTGCTGCTCGCCTCCGGCAACGCGCCGGACCTGATCCAGTTCGCCAACCCCGACCCGCTGGTGGAACTGGCCAATTCCGGCGCGATTCTGCCGCTGGATGACGCGCTGGCCGCCGTCGGGCAGGATCTGCTCGCATTCATCCCCGACGAGGTGCTAGATTCCGGCCGCATCGACGGCAAGATCTACTTCCTGCCGCGCTACATCGGCCTGGGCCCGATCGGCACCATGGCGCTGCGCGAGGATGTCCTGACAGAGCTCGGTATGGAAATGCCCACGACGGTGGACGAGTACGAGGCGGTGTACGCCGCCGTCAAGGAAAAGACGGACCTGACGCCGCTGATCCTGGGCGCGGACATGGCCCGCCTGACAAACTTCGCGACGGCGATGGGCGTGGACTACACCCGCCGGACGTTCTTCTATGTCACGGACGGCGCGTGCACCGTGCCAATCCTGAGCGACGCGGGGCTCGCATTCGTTACGAAGATGCATGAATGGTATCAGAAGGGCTACATGGACCGCGAGTTCCTGGTGGACAAGGAGTACCTGGAAAAGATGGTCGCGGGCAACGGCTTCTCGATGTACACCTACTACACGGAGGCGGCGCGGAATATCCCGACGCTGCTGGAGAAGGCGCCCGAGGCGTCCGTCGTATACGCCGCGCCGCCCGTGGGGCCAAACGGCGAGACAGGCTACACCGTGGACGGCCTGACCAGCATGGCGTGGTTTGTCCCCGCCACCAGCCAGGCGAAGCTGAACGACGCGATCGCCTTCCTGAACGCGTCGCTCGATCCGGCGGTCGTCAACCTGATCTGCTACGGCATGGAGGGCGAGAACTGGGAATACGTCGACGGCGTGCCGACCTTCATCGAGGGCAAACCGCCGGTGGACTACCGGGGGTACTACAGCCGCGTGGTGCTCGACCGCGGATGGGACGAGGCGTGGGAAGCGTCCGTGAACATCAGCGACCTGACCGAGCGGCTCATCACCTACGCGAAGGAAAACCCGATCGTCAACATTCCGACGGTGGGCGTGGAGGCGTACTCCGAAAAGAACGGCGAAATCACCAACTACATCCGAGACGAGATTCTGCGGATGATCGTGGAGGGCACGTCCGCCGAGGATTTCGCGGCGCTGAACGCGGAGGTCATGGACATGGGCGGCGCGGAGATCATTGAGCAGGTGAACGCCTGGCTGGCGCAATAGCGCGGCAACAAGTGGGGAAGGGAAACGCTGGGACTCCGTCCCAGACCCTGCCAAAGGGTCCAAACCCTTTGGAATCCCATCGTGTCGCCTCACGGCGGAAGGGGTTCCCCCTATGATTCCCAAAACAGTGTTCATTCGACTATCCTAGGCACAAAAGCAGGGCTGCCCTCGCCGAACAACCGGCATGGCAGCCCTTTTCCTTCCCTATCGAGCCGGAGGCGGCGCGTCACACAGGTTCCAGCCGCCCCGCCCGGATGCGCCGCATGGCCAGCTCCGTCATCGCGAACATGAGCGCCACGAAAAACAGCAGGTAGCCCGGATACAGCGCCGTGCCCAGGTGGTCCGCGAGAAACCCGAACAGCAGCGGCGTGAGCGTCGATCCCGTGTACGCGCAGGCCATCTGCAGCCCCATCACCGACTGCGACTGCTCGCGGCCGAAGTTTTCCGGCGTCTGGTGCAGGAGGCTTGGGTAGATCGGCGCGCAGCCCAGACCGATCAGCGTCAGCGCAACCTGCGGCGCGATGCCGCCCAGCGGCAACAACAGCAACAGAACGCCCGCGCCCGCAAGCCCCTGGCCGAGCCGCACCATGCGGCGGCCATCCAGCCTGCCGGCGATCAGCCCGCTCACAAACCGCCCCGCCGTGATGCCCAGGAAAAAGATTGACCCCATCATCGCGGCGGATTCCGCGCGAAAGCCCCGGCACAGCACCAAGTAGCTGCTCGCCCAGAGGCCCGTCGTCGTTTCCAGGGAACAGTAGCAGAAGAACGCCACCATCACCGGCTTCGCCCCGCGCAGCGCCAGCGCGCCCCGGATGCCGCGCGGCGTGGCAGTAGCGGCCGTCTCTGCCTTCCCGCCTTGCTTCACGCGCCACAGGGGCAGGCTTATGACAAGGCACAGCACGAGCACAGCCTGGATGATCCCCACCGTCCGGTATCCCGCGTGCCAGCCGAGCCCGCGCGTCAGGCAGAGGCCCATGATGGACGGCCCCGCCGTCGCGCCGACGCCCCAGAAGCAGTGCAGCCAGCTCATGTGGCGCGACTTGTAGTGCAGCGCCACGAAGTTGTTCAGCGCCGCGTCCACGCTGCCCGCGCCAAGCCCATACGGCACGGCCCACAGGCAGAGCGGCAGGAACGCGCCGGACCACGAAAAGCCCAGCAGTGCCAGCGCCGTCATCGCGACGCTGATAGCGGTCACAAAGCCGGTGCCAAGCCGCCGGATCAGCTTATCGCTCAGCAGGCTGGACACAATGGTGCCCGCCGCGATGATGGCGGAAATGATGCCCGCGTAGGAGACGGATACGCCTAGCTCCCCATACATGGACGGCCATGCCGAGCCGAGGAGGGAGTCCGGCAGGCCCAGGCTGATAAAAGCAACGTAGATGATGGCGAGCAGTATAGAAAACAAGCGGTCGTGCCTCCTAGCGTGATACTACATTTGTGAATTCACCCGCGTGAAGCGCCCGTGACGCTCGCGATGCGCCGGCGCGCCAGGGTTGGGTTCCACGACGGGCATGGGCTGGAGAATGGATTTCCGGCGCGAACCCCCTATGGCGCCCGGCTGCTCGCGGGCCTCCGCGCTGGCGGCGAATTCGTGCGCGACACCGTCCCGCGCCCCGATCTCCGCTTCCGGCACCCCAATGTCCTCCGCGAGGAGCCGTGGCCAATTTTGCCGCATGATGTACACCCCCATTGTTGGCAGCGGTCTTGCAGTACAAACCCTACCGTGATATCATTATACTGTAGCTCGCCGCCGCCAGCAATCGGTATTGTGCGCGTTTCTATAACAATCCTGCGAAGCAAGGATTTCTTGCGAAATTCTTTTATGGTGCGGAATCTTCGGTTCCGCGCCGTCAAGCGAGGTGATCCGTCCATGAAGTATCATACGCTCGACGTGATGAGCGACAACTCCGAACGCGTTCCGTACAGCGACCCGGAACACCCGATCCTTGCGTGCATTGGGCAGATGTCGGCCTACCGTGATATGAAATCCGCGTGCCATTGGCACGATGACCTGGAGTTCGGCCAGGTGGTGTCCGGGCACTTGATGTATTCAGTCAACGGCGACGTCTTCCCGCTGGAAACGGGGCAGGGCATCTTCATCAACGCGCGGCAACTGCACAACAACTTTTCCGCCGACGGCACGGACTGCCAGTACGTTTGCGTGCTGATCCACCCGTCGCTGCTCTGCGGCGATAAATACCTCGCAGAACGGTGTGTGGAGCCGATCACGGGGAACGCGGCGTTCACGCACGCGCTACTATCCCCGGACGTGCCGTGGCACGCGGACCTGATGCGGTCCTTTTCCGCGATGCTGGAACTGTACGGCGAGGGCGACCCGGCATTCGCGCTGACACAGCAGAGCATGGCGTATCACATCGCGTCGCTGCTGCTGACACACATGCCGGACCCCGGCGGCTCCGCGCGCGTGGACCCGCGCCTTAGCGCGCTGCGCGACATGGTGGGCTTTGTACAGCGCCACTATGGCGAGAAGATCACGCTCGCGCAGATCGCCCGGGCGGGCAGCGCCAGCGAGAGCACCTGCTACGCGCTGTTCCGCCGCCACCTGCGCCAGACGCCCGGCGGCTATCTGACCCGCTATCGCCTGGAAAAGAGCATGGACCTGCTCCGGCAGCCCGGCCTGTCCGTCACGGAAGTGGCGCTGGCCGTCGGCTTTTCCAGCCCAAGCTACTATGCCGAGAGCTTCCGCAAACACATGGGGCTGACGCCGACAGCGTACCGCGGCGGTGGCGCGGATGTAAATAAACAGACACCCTAAAGGGATTCCGCAACGAATCCCTTTAGGGTACGGGAAATGGCGCGGCCATAGGTTTTCTCCTTGTCCGCCCCCGCGCTATGCCGCGCTTGCCGTCCCGATCTTCTCCGACGCCATTCGCTTCATCGGCCGGATGGCGAACACGCACACCAGCAGCGTCAGCACATCGGCGGCGGGCTGCGCGAAGTAGATGCCGTTCACGCCGAAAACCCCTGGCAGCAGCAGAATGAATGGCAGATAGAACAGCCCTTGCCGGATGACGGACAGAAACAGCCCGTGGCGCGACGCGCCGATGGTCTGGTACGTGATCGTCATCATGTAGCAAAGCCCGAACGCCGGGTACAGGGCCACCTGCGAGATGAGCAGGTTCGCGCCGTAGCCGATGACCGCCGGGTTGCGGTTGAACAGCGAAATGAGCGGCCCCGCGAGCGCGATGTACACCGCCTCGACGGCGACCGTGAGCGCCAGCGACGTCCACAGCGCAAACCGCGCCGACTCCTGGAATCGCCCTTCGTTTCCCGCCCCGAAGGAATACGCCGCGACCGGCTGGTAGCCCTGCATGAAGCCCATGACGACATAGCAGCCGATCAGCACCAGCCGCTGCACCACGCCGTAGGCGGCGATGATCAAGTCCGCGTCCGGAAGGGGCTTGGCCGCGATGTTGGTCATGGAGGTCGCGACGGCAAGGCAGATTTGGATCACCGCGCTGGGCACGCCGATGGCCGCCACGGTCCGAAAGAGCCTGCCGCCCGGCTTCACATGCTTTGGCCGCACCTCGATGACGGAGCGCCCGCTCGCGTAGAACCACACCAGAATGGCAAAGGTGACAAACTGGGACACCGTGGTGGCCAGCGACGCGCCCTCCACGCCCATGTTAAGCCCCCAGTCGAACATGAAAATCGGGTCCAGCACCACGTTGAGCGCCGCACCCACGACAATGGCGACCGTGGTGATCTTGACCGACGATTCCGCCCTCGCCGCGCTGTTCAGGCACTGCGCGGGCAGGTTGGCGAGCGCGGCGATGAACATCCACTGCGCGTAGTCCTTTGCCTGCGGCAGCACGGCGTCCGACGCGCCGAACGCGCGCAGTAGCGGCTCCATCAGCAGGATTCCGCCCACGCAGAGCACCACGCCGATGACCGCCGAGAACGCCACAATGGTGGACACCGTGCGGTTGGCCTCGCCCTTTTCCCCCGCGCCGAGCTGCCGGCCCGCCAGCACCGCCGCGCCCGCCGCGAAGATGTTCTCCACGGACACCATGATCAGCAGAATCGGCAGCGTCACGCCGACCGCCGCCAGCGCCGTGTCCGATCCCAGCATCCCGATGTACGCGGTATCGACAATGTTGTAGACCGCCTTGGCGAGCAGCGCCACCGTGGCGGGGATCGCCAGCCTGGTGATGGCTTTGGACGGCTTCATGCCGCCGAGGATCGATTCGTTTGCTACCGCTTTTTCACTCATAGCCGTTCCCCCTCCCGCGCGACCACCCCGTAGAGCAGAACGCTCACGGCGCGGCGGCTGCGGTCCTCGTGCAGCGCCATATCCCCCTCAGGGGTGGTGGCGTTGACAAAATCCTGATACTGCCGGAACGTTTCCACGGCTTCTCCCTTTGTCACGTCCGGCCGGAGCGCGACGCTGTCCAGCAGCGCGCTGAATACCGCATGATTCAGGGTGTCAAACGCCGCGCGCGCTTCGGCAATCGCGCCGGACAGGTGTGCGGGCGGGGAGAGGATCGCCTCAAAAAACAGCCTCTGGTACGGCGGGCTCGCGCGGAAAAAGTCGAGCCTCGCGCCGAAATACGCTTCCAGGCGGGCTTGCGCGTCCCCCTTTCCCGGCGCGGCGTACCCGCTCAAATGCGCCGTGAGCGCGTCAAAGCACGCCCGCACGCAGGACACGTACAGATCGTCCTTGTCCTTGTAGTAGTGGTACAGGATCCCCTTGGAGATGCCGCCAGTTTCGCAGATCGTATTGATCGAGCTGAGGCCGTAGCCCTTTTCGGCGAACTCTTGCACGGCATTTTCCATGATTTTCTGCCTGCTTTGCAGGTTTTTGTCCTCGCGTTTCACGCGGAAACCTCCCATCGAGCATTATAGACCTTTCAGTCTATTTTAGTATATCACAAACAGACCTGGAAGTCTACATTTTTCGGAAAGGTTCTTTGGTTGGAAATCCGCTCCGTCTATGGTAGAATTCAAGCAAACGCTAGATACCGATTGAGGAGGCCATTATGTACGATCTGCTCATCAAAAATGCCAAGGTGGTCGACGGCACGTCCGCACCGTGGTACTACGCCGATGTGGCCGTGAAGGACGGCAGAATCGCGAAGATCGGGAAAATTGACGCGGGTGAGGCCGTCCAGACGGTCGATGCCCAGCGCAACATCCTTGCCCCTGGGTTTATCGACATCCACTCGCACAGCGATTTTGACATCCTCACGCATCCATTGAACGAGAGCCGCATTCTGCAGGGCGTGACGACCGAACTGGGCGGCGACTGCGGGCTGTCCCCCATGCCCGTGAACCCCGCGAAGCTGGACCTGCTCCGGCGCTACACCGGCATCGCGGACGACATCGACGTGAACTGGACGGACACGGCCGGGTTCCTGGACCGGATCGAGGCACGCGGCACCTCTGTCAACTTCGCGATGATGATCGGGCACGGCAGCGTCCGCCTGGCCGCGATGGGCTTTGACGACCGCGCGCCGAGCGAGGCGGAACTGGACGAGATGCGCCGCCTCACCGCGCTGAACATGGCGCAGGGCGCGTTCGGCCTCTCCACCGGGCTAATTTACCCACCTGGATGCTTTGCCCAGAATGACGAAATCATCGAGCTGGCGAAGGTGGTCGCGGCGCATGGCGGGTTTTACGAGAGCCACATGCGCTGGGAGGGCGACAAGGTCATCCAGTCGGTCGAGGACACGATCGACGTCGGCGTGCAGGCCGGGCTGCCCGTGCAGATCGTGCACCACAAGGTGACGGGCCGGAAAAACTGGCAATACAAGTCGCACGCGACCGTCGCGCTCATCCAAAGGGCGCGCGAGCGCGGGCTGGACGTGACCGTGGACCAGTATCCGTACCGCGCCTCCGCCACGACGCTGACCTCCACCGTGCCGCAGTGGGCGTACGAGGGCGGCATGGACAAGATGCTGTCCCGCCTGGAGGACCCCGCGACGCGGCAGCAAATTGCGCGGGAAATGCGCGATTCGTTCGACCGCTCGGCGAAGGTGTGGTCGGACGTGTTCATCTCCGACCTGCCGGGCGAAAAGAACGCGTGGATGAAGGGCAAGCACATGCTGGAAATCGCGGAAACGCTGGGCCGTGATCCGTTCGATGCCGCGATTGACCTGATGATCGAGGAGCGGGGGCGGGTGAGCCAGATCAACTTCTGCATGTGCGAGGAGGACATCGCCCACATCATGAAGCAGCCGTTCGTGATGACCGGATCGGACGGCAGCGCCATGCCGCTGAACACGGCGAGCGTCCCGCACCCGCGCAATTTCGGCACGTTCCCCCGGGTCATCGCCGAGTATTGCAGGCGGCAAAAGCTGTTCTCGCTGGAAACGGCGGTCCATAAGATGACGGGCATGCCTTCGGCGCGCATCGGCCTCGCCGACCGGGGCGTCATCAAGGTCGGCATGCGCGCGGACCTGGTGCTGTTCGATTTTGACAGGCTGAACGACACGCCGACGTATGTAAAGCCCGCCGTCCCGTGCGAAGGCATTCTGCGGGTGTACGTCAATGGCGTATTGACCGCCGAAAACGGCGTCCACACCGGGGCCATGGCGGGCCATGTGCTGCACAAAAAGTAGAAAGAAGTGTTTTTTGCGAAATCCCCTTGACTCTCAACCTTCCTTCGGCCCTATAATCCCGTTGAAAGGTACTTTTCAACTTGGATAGCAGAGGGTGATGAGGTGCGAATCGGCGAGTTTGCCGCCGCCTGCGGCACGAAAATATCGGTGCTGCGGCATTACGACAAGGAGGGCCTCCTGGCCCCCGATATGATCGACCGCTTTACCGGCTACCGGTATTACACCCCGGAGCAGGCCGATGTGTTCCTGCGCATCGCGGCGCTGAAGAAAGCCGGATTCTCCCTGAAGGAGATCCGCGCGCTTTTGCCCCGCGCCCAGGATAAAGGCGCGGTGCTGGCGCACATCGGCCGCAAGAAGGCGGAGCTCGAAGAGGCGCTCTCCCACCTGGACGAGGCAAAGGAACTCTTGTTGGGAGGGAAAACCATGACACAGGCAAAATGGACGCCGCTGCACGAGGACATCGCCGTGCCGTTTGAGGACGACGCGCGCGTCATCGGAAAATGGCAAGTGGTGGGCGAGTACGCGGCCCGGGAGGATTTTGATGGTCAGCGGCCCGGCCAGGAAACAACCTACGGCGATATTCACAAGGAAATCTACTTCCTGTCCGGCGGCAAGCCCTACTGGTGCTACGGCTGGACAAAGGGTTTCCTGATCTGGGACGACGGCGTCGAAACCGCCCTGAACCGTTATGAAGTCGAAGCAATCGACGAAGTCCGGTATATGTTCATCCAAAACAAGGGCTATGACTACAAGCGCGGCGGGAAGCCCACGCTGCTGGTGCTGCGCCAACTCGACCAGAGGGCGTACACATCCCGGGAAATCGCCCGGACGGACGACATTGACAAGCCTTTCGTCCCTGACTCGCGCGTCCTGGGGAAATGGCTGTCCGTCGCCTTCTGCGATCGTTGGGAGGCGTTCACGCCGGACTGTGAAGAACCCGCGGACCCCTGGTATTTTGAGTCCATCACCTTTGAGGAGAATGGCCGCTGCACCAGCGTTTTTCGGGATGACGTCATCACCTCCCCCGAGGACCAGACCTGGACGCGCGGCTTTCTCCTTCGGAGGTACAACAGCACCGCCTGCGCGTATGACATCCGAAGGCGGGACGGGACGGAGTACCTGGTGATGGAGTGGAAGAGCGGCGACTACCGCTGGGGCGGGCATGAGACGGACTACTACGTTTTCAAAAGAGCGGATGCGTAGCGGTAAGGATTCCTGACGGAATCCTCTCATGGCGCCCGATTCTCCGAATCAGCGCCGCCGTCAAGAAATAGCGACACAAAAAGCGAGCCTTGCCCCTGTGGCTTGGCTCGCTTTTCGTCGATCACGGCACTGTGAAACTCAGCGCCAGCACACCCGGAACAGCCGCGTCTCGCCAAACGCCATGGCGAAATCCGTGAACGTGTCGCACCCCTCCAGGCGTTCGCCGGTGAAGGCGTCCGCAAGGCTGCCCTTCCCTGGCAGATACAGCCGCTTCCCGCCGCTCGTTGCCGCGTGGATCGCGACAAAGCGGCTGTTCGCGTAGACGACATCGCCGTCAAAGGCGTAGATGTGCGCCCCGGCCAGCAGCGCGAGATCGCGCAGAATATCCGCCGGCGGCACGAGCGGCACGCACGCGGCAATCTGGTGCGTCTGCGCGCGGCGCAGCACAAGCGCCGGCTCTCCGCCGGCCAGTCCGCGCAGTACCACGTCCGCCGCGCCAGGGCTCACGGGTTCGTTCGGCAGCAGCGGCGCGCGGCCCGGGAACGGCTCCCCGTCCACCTCAAACACGGCGGTTGACAGCGGAATATCCTGCGCCCCCGCCGCGTCCCCAAAGGCGCGCGCGGCCATCGGCCCGGTGAACAGCAGCGTCCGCAGGCCGCCCTTCCAGGCATCCACACGCTTGCTTTCCTCGGGCGAAAGCCCCCGGTCGAACGGGAAAATGGCCATCCTGTATTGTGCCGGATCAACCTTCGGCAGGTCGCTCCGCAGGAACGTATGATACGGCGCGCCCACAAAGCCGAGCTGCTTCAGCAGGGCGAACACGGCTTGATGCGCGGCAAGGCCGCCGGGTTGTAGCGCCGCGTATAGCGTCTCATCCAGGAACACCGCGAGCTGCGCCGCCGGGCGCGCCTCGCCTGCGAGCATCTCCTGCTGATACAGCGCCGCCGCTTGCTTCTGGAACGCCATCATGGCGGGCGTCTCATACCAGCCTCCCCACATGTCAAACCACCAGGCCGCCGTGCCGTGCGTCAGCACCTTGGCGAACGCCTTGCCTATCTGGCCGAGCGACCCGGCCTCCGTTTTCGGTCCGATCCACACCGGCTCGTCGTAATAGCCGTTGCCGATCGGGTTGGCGAAGGGCATGCAGTCGCGGAGCGTCCGGGTCAGGTACGTGCGCACGTCGGCCTCCATGAACCACGGCTTGCCATGCAGCATCGCGGATTCCACGGCCGCCTGGAACGGCCAGTCCATCCCCTGCGCCCGGTTTTCGATGTACGTAAAGGGGCTCGCGAGAAAGTCCACGGCGTCCGACGCGAACACCTTCCGCGCCGCGTGGTGGCCGATGTCCGGGTTGTCGATATTCACGGTGTACCCATAAAACGCGCCCATCACCTGCTGTCCGCCGGTGATCTCCTTGGCCGCGCGGCACAGCGCGATGACCGCGTCCGCGAGCGCCTCGCTGTGGAACCGGTAGTAATCAATGGCGCGGCGTTCCAGCGGCTCGTCGCGCAGCTCCCCGCGCAGCGCGTAGGCGCGCTCCGCCGGGGTCGCGGGCGTGGCCTCCCCGAAATCCGCGTATGCGGTGCCCCAGGCGGCGTTCAGCGCGCCGACCGAGGCGTATTGCGCCGCAAGCCACTGCCCAAAATGCCGCCGCGCGGGCTCGGAATCGTCCAGGAAGTGCATCGGGTGCAGCAGGGGGCGGATGAATTCCTCCGTGCTGCCGCCCGCGAGGTGCCAGCCAACGACATATTGATCCCAGCCGGATTCGCCAAGCCACGCGTGAAACCGCTCCATCGCCTCGCGGCACGCTTCGAGCCATTCCGGCGCGGAGTACGACACGTGCAGCGGCGTGCCCTGCACATCGCGGCACAGCGCGCCCGGGTGCGCGTCCTCCCACCAGTTCGGCAGCTCCAGCATCAGCCGTGGCAGCAGATACACCTCGCCCGGCTTGGCGCCTCCGACGATCAGCCGAAAGTCCTCGTCGACCGCCGAAAAGTCAAACATATCCGGCCCTTTCCAAAACCCCGGCCGGAAGGGGCGAATGCCGCTGCGCAGGTTGATGCCCCGGTCGCCCGCGTACACCGCGACGCTGAACAGCTTGACACCGGCCTCACGGAAGGACGCGTAGCACGCCTTCGCGGGCTGGTAGGATAGGTACGCGTACGGCGGCAGCAGCTCGCCGTTTGCTTCAATGAGAAATCCCGCGCCCCTTAGGACGATACGGCTTTTCACCATGGTGATTCTCCTTATTTGCTGTCGGCGGATTCTTTATCAGCGTATGACGAACACCGCCAGCTCTTGCGGCGGCGCGTTCAGCGTCACAATCCCCTTGCCATTCTGCACGCGGAAGCTGTACGAGGCGGGCACTTCCTCCAAAGGCCGCTCGTCTGTGCGCATCATCACGCTTGGCTCGCGCTCGTACGGCCAGTCGACCGTCCATTGGCCCGGCACATGCTTCTCGTTCGCGTAGGCGATCAGGACGCCGCCGTCCAGCTCAAACCGCTTGACCAGCATGCCCTCCGGCACCGGCCCAAGGCCCACGGTATCGACAAACCGCCCCTGGCCGTAGTTTTCCAGCCACGCGCGCCGAAGCGCGATCTGTTTGCGCAGCCGCGCCGCCTGCTCCGGGTCGCGGTCGAACGTGTTGTCCCATTCCAGGTCGTAGATCCACAGGTAGGAGCCGACGACGAACGCCCGGTACAGCAGGAACGTGGACTTGCGCGCGATGTGCTCGGCCCGCATGCCGGTGTTGCGGCGCGGGTTCATCATGTCGACCAGAATCTGGTCCGGGAACGTGTACTTGTACACCTCCGGGTACGCGCCGCTGTACGTCCAGAACATCGTGGAGATCAACTGCCCGGACACGCCCGGGCCGTGGATGTCGCTGCAGCCCTCGTACAGCATGGCCATGCCGTCCTTGTCGTAGTTCGCGCGCATGGCCGCGAGCATCTTTTCGTACCCCTGGTTCCACCCGGCCGGGTTGCCCGCGTGCTCCGTGTGGCCCGGGTGGTAGCACAGCAGCGACTGCGCCATCGCCATCTGGTCCAGGTACATGCTGTCCGCGCCGACGGTGTCCGTCAGGTACTTGATCCTGCCGACGAACTCCTCTCGCCACACGGGGTCCTGGTTGCAGAAGCTGGCGAAGCTGATGTCCGCCGCGCCGTACTTCTCCACCTGCAGCGACCCGTCCCGGTGCATCACGGTGCTGTTTTTCACCGTCTCCTGCCGCTCCGGCAGGCTGATGTTGCACAGGCGGGAGTTCAGATAGAACGCCACGTGCCCGCCGGCCTTCCGGACGGTCTGTATCGCGTCGATGAACTCCTGCTCGGTGCCAAGGTTCGGGTTGAACCGGTACTCCGGGAAGCCGCAGTCGAACCCGCCCTCATGCCAGCCCGCGAACATCACATGGTCGATGCCCATCGCCAGCGCCTTTTCGTACAGCGCGGGAATGTCGCTGTATTTGTGCACAATGCCGCCGCTCTGGTACTGCAGGTCGTAGTGCGTCACCAGGCCGGGGCTTTTCTCAAACCACTTGGGCCGGTGGCCGGATGCTGTGGGGCGCGGGATGGCCTCGCGGTACGCGCGGTAGTCGTCGGCGGCCCAGTGCCAGTTGCCCTCATGCAGCGCGATGACGCACGCCTCGCTCTGCCACGCGCCGGCGCGCAGGCACGGATAGTGCACCACGGACACGCCCATGCCGGGGCTGTCCGCGCCGAACGTCTCCGCGCGGATGGCCTTCATCGCGAAGCCCTCGTTGCGGCAGGTCAGGTACAGGCCCGCGTTCTCGCCCTCGTCGTACAGGTCCAGCCACAGCATGGAGCCCGCGCCGGAGTACGGCAGCTCGTGCACATACGCGCCGCGCTCGTCCGGCACGCCGTATGGCCCGCCGATCGGGTAGGTGTAACGGTACTCCTGCCACTTCCATTGGATCGCGCGCGGCTTGGCCGACAATGTCTCCACCGGGTTCACGACGCGTTCGCCCGCGTGCAGCGGCATCACCAGCGTATCGTCCTCCCATGTATCGCCGAGCCACATGCCGCTGACATACGGGAACAGCACGCGCTGGACCTCCATGTCCGCCTCATGATGCTGAATTGACAGGTTCCACAGCGTTCGGCATTCCCCGGCGGGCAGGTCGATGGTGATGCGCGCCGCGATGGGAAACGTGCCTTCCGCCGACACCAGCGCGGGGTAGTCAATCGTCACGCGCGCGTGGTCCGTCGCCTGGTCGATCGCGATCTTCGGCGCGAGCGCCGCGTCCTCGCGTATTTGCGCGTACCGCGCCGGGCACGCGACATGCTTCGCCTCGCCGATGTACAGCTCCGCCCGGAGCGGTACGGGCGCGTCCGCGATGTGGTTCTTGATGAGGTTATCCCCGGTGCGCTCCAGCGTCAGCTCCAGCAGCTCCCCGCTGAGCGCGTCCACGGCGACGGACACAAGGCCGTTCGTGGCGTGCAGTCTGGATTGATACATGGCTATGATTCCTCCGTATTGTCGTGTTCGGGGACGCCGCGCTGCTCGCTCTGGCGGTACCCCATCGGCGTCATGCCGTACAGGCGGCGGAACTTTCGGATGAAGTTCGTCTTGTCCACATACCCGCACGCGGACAGCAGCTCCGCGATGTTCAGCCCTGTGTCCCGCAGCAGCGCGCGGGCCTTCCGCATGCGCAGGGAGTCCAGGTACTGCATGGGCGTGGTGTGGGTTTGTTCCTTGAACAGGCGCGACAGGTAGCCGGACGACACGCCGAGCTGTTCGGCCAGCTTGTCGATGTTCAGCGACGCGTCGCCGAGGTTCTCCTCCATGTGGTCCATCGCGTCACCCACCAGGCGCGCGCCGCGCGCGGCCACGAGCGTTTCCCGCGCGCCCGCGAGGCTTTCCAGCAGCGCGCCGATCTTATCCTGTAGCTCCGTCACAGTCTCCGCGCGCGCGGAGAGCCATTCGTTGATCTCCGCGACGCGTGCCTCGCGCCCGGGCAAATTCAGCAGGCGGGTCGTCTGGCGCATGGACAGCAGCAGCATGGTCATCGCGCGGCGCGCCTGCTGAGGGCCTTCGCACCGCGTCACGCTGTCCACATACTCCGCCAGCGCCTGGTGGCACAGGTCAAACTCCTCTTTCTTCAACAGATCCACGCACTTGGCCTCCTGCGCGGCCAGCGCCGCGGGCGTTACCGCGCCTTCAGGCAGCGCGCCCGCGAGGAAAATACACCCCTCGCCGGTCATGAACCGGCGGTCCGACGCGTCCAGCGCCGCGGCATACGCGCCGCCAAGCGCGGAAAGCGCGTTCACGGATTCCGAGATGCCGATGGACAGCGACAGCCGCATGCTTCGGGCCGCCTCCTCCATTACCAACCACGCGAACGTCAACACATCGTCGTCCGGCAGCGAGCCTCCGTTCACGGCGAGCGCGACACGCGCCGCGTCCCCAAAATCGCACCCAAGGCCGACCAGCCCCCGCTCGCGCGCCGTCTGCTGCGCTGTGTCGATCAGGCTGAGCCGCGCAATCTCGCGCGTCGCGGGGTCCAGCTTTTCGCCAAACGCGGCCGCGTGGTCAATCTGGAACACGAGCACGCGGAACTGCTCCCCGTCCAGGCGGATGCCCTCCTCGCCGAGCACGGCGGCGAATGTCTCGGCCACGCCGGGCTTGCCCTCCAATGTCTCGACCACGCCGGGCTTGCCCTCCAGCAGCTGCCGGAGCCTGTGCGTGCGCAGGGCGCTCCGCTGCGATTGCACGCGGTCCCGGAGCAGTACATTGTTCTGCGCGAGCTGCGCGATCGTATTGGAAATCAGCTTGAACTCATCCCCGCGCTCGTCCGCGCCCGTACCGGGGGGCAGAATCGCCTTTGCCTCGGCCGCGAGGCTCCGGACCGGGCGCGTCAGGTACACGGTCAGCGCCATGGACAGGACCACGGCGGATACCAGCCCGAGCGCCAGGAACAGCAGCACGCTACGGACACCGCCCGCCACGGCCGCGCCGATGTACTGGCCCGGCACCAGCAGCTCGTATTGCCACGCGTTATGGGGCGACTGGTGGCGGAGCAGCACATACGCCTCGCCGCCGAGCGTGACGGCGCTCTGCGCCGGGAGACCCTCCGTTTCCAAACCGTCCGGCGGTGCGTCGCCGCGCACGTACAGCACCCCGGCGCTTTCGCCCATGATGCGGAGCGTTGCCTCTCCCGGCAGGTTCGCGCGCGAGACAAGCGACTCGAACGCCTCCCGGCCGATCAGAAACAGCATGACGCCGCGCATGTTGCTCCGGCCGCCCCGGCTGAGCGGCACGGCGTAGGTCATGTACCGCGCGCGCTCGGTTCCCCGCACCATGATCCATTCCTGCGGGCGGAGAAACGGGCCGGTGTAGCCAGACATGTTCTGGTTAATTTCCGTAAGACTCCATTGGTCGTAGCGGTACACGTACTCAAAGAAGAGGCGTTTGCTCATGGGGCCGCTGCCTGTGTACACCTTTTCCTCCCCGGAAAACAGGCGGGGCGTGTACACCAGCGCGACCTCCTCGATGACGCTGGAGGCCGAACAGATGCGGTGAAGCTCCTGCGACGCCTGCAGCGCGTAGTACGCGTTCTCCTGCAGAAGGCGCGGCAGCATTTTGCCGTCCGATTGCGTCAGGTACGTGATGCGCTCCATCTCGTACCATTGCGCGTCCAGCGAGGCGGCGAGCGACGAAAGCCCCTGCGCGGCCCCGTCCACGACCTGCGCGCGGTGCATCTCCCGAATCGTCCGGTAGACCGGCCAGCCGACGATAGCCACCAGGATCAGCGCCAGCGCCAGACAGCCTACCAGGTTGCGCGCAAACCAGCCATTCAAGCTGCGCAGCATCGGCCCGCCTCACCTCTTTGCGTGGGCGGCGGGACGAATGGTCCTCGCCCCGCCGCCGGTTGTCATTCAGATGTCCTGCAGCTTAATCGATCGCGTTGTAGCGGTCAAGGCCCGCCTGGACGATCTCCCGGTATTCCGCTAGGCCCATGCGCTCGATCGTCGCGACATACTCGTCCCACTTGTCCAGGGATTCGCTGCCGCTGATGAACTTGGCGCGCATGTCCTTCATGTAGGTTTCGATGTCCAGCTTCAGGTCAACCAGGCGCTCGTTCTCCTCCTCGGTATAGGTGAAGTTTTGGGGCCAGAGCACCTCCGGCTCATACTGCTTCAGATTCTGCGCCGCGGTCACGGTGATCTCGGGGATCAGGTGCACGCCGAAGTGATCGTCGTCCGCGACGCTCGGGTTGCCGCCGCCGCTCCAGCAGACGTACGTGCCCAGCGCCTCCTCCATGTTCATGCCGTCCGGGTTCTTCGTGACAAACTCCGTAAAGACGGGTTTACCTTCCGCGTTAAACTCGTATGTCTCCCCTTCGAGGCCCATGAAGTAGTGCAGGATGCCTTCCTCGCTGTAGAAATAGTCGATGTAGCGAACCGCCGCTTCCACGTTCTTGCACGCGCTGGTGATGAACGTGGTGCCGTTGGAGACGGAAAGCTGCACGCCGCTGTAAAGCTTCTCACCGGTCGGCCCGGTCAGGGGCGCGGGCAGGCCAAGGAAATCTTCCTTGTACGCGGCCATGTAGTTATTGTTGTGCACAAAGCCAAACCCGATCAGGTTCTGCTCCGCCTTCGCCTGGAAGAGCGGCAGCTCGCTGGTGAAGATCTCCTGGTCCAGCAGGCCCTCCTTGTAGAGCTGCGCCAGGTATTCCATCATCTGCTTGTAGCCTTCCGCCGTGGGGACATAGCGCAGGTTGCCATCCGGGTCGATGTCCCAGTCCACGCTCACGGTGCCGCGCGTGCACAGGCCGAACGAACCGTAGAACGCGTTCAGCAGGCCGAGCAGCGTCTCGCCGCTGAGCGGAATCTCGTCAGCCTGACCGTTGCCGTTCCAGTCGCTGGTCTTGAACGCGCGGAGCTGCTCCAGCAGATCGTCCAGCGTGTCGGCGGGCGCGAAGCCGTTCTGCTCCGTGAACTTGGCGTTGTAGAACGTCTTGGGCGTGACGGTCGCCGGGGCGGCGGTGACGAGGTACGGGAAGCCGTAGATGTGCCCGTCCGCCATCGTGATCGCCTTCTTGATCTCCGGCGTCTCCTCCAGCATTTTGTTGAAGTTGGGCGCGTACACGGGCAACATCTCATCAATCGGGACGAGCTGGCCCTCGGTCGCGTAGGCCGTCACGTTGGCATTGGTGATGGGGTTCTTGAAGATGATATCCGGCAGGTTGTTGGAGGCGAACAGTAGGCCGAGCTTTTCGGTCGCCTGCCCGGACGGCGCGGCCTCGAAGTCGATTTTGATGCCGGTCAGCTCTTCCATGTACTTCCACAGCTTCAGGTCGTTGAAGTCGCCCTTCGTGTACGGGCCAGCCTGAGCGAACGCGGTCAGCGTGATCGGCTCCGTCACGATCGGGAAGCCCTCGGTGTTCGTTTCCGCCAGCGCGAGCGACGCGCCCAGTAGCAGACAGAGGGTGAGCAGCAGACTAACCAGTTTCCTCATGCGATAACCTCCTTCTATTTGACCGGCGTCATGCCGGTTGGGTTCCATTAAAATTGAGACACCTCATCCCTTGATCGCGCCGACCATCACGCCCTTGATGAAAAAACGCTGCAGGAACGGATACAGCAGGAGCATCGGCAGCGTGGAGACGATAATCAGCGCGTACTTGATGATTTCGGCCATCATCACGCGGCTGGCCAGTGTATCCATCTCACCCAGCATGTCCTGCGAAGCCTGGTTTTGGATCAGGATCGTGCGCAGCACGAGCTGCAGCGGGTACAGCGCGGGCTTTGTCAGGTAGATCAGCGCGCCGAAGAACGCGTTCCAGTGGGCCACGCCGTAGAACAGCGTCATGACCGCGATGATCGGCATCGACAGCGGCAGCACGATCTTGATCAGCAGCTCCGTGTTGGTCGCGCCGTCCACCATCGCGGCTTCCTGCAGCTCCGTTGGAATCGTGTTGGTGAAATACGTGCGCATCACGATCGTGTTGTACACGCTGATCGCGCCGGGGATGATCATGGCCCAGACAGTGTTAACGACGCCGAGGGAACTCATCACCAGGTATGTGGGGATGATGCCGCCAGAGAAGAACATCGTGAACGTCAGCGCGCCCATGAAGAAGCCCCTGCCCACCCAGTCCTTGCGCGAGAGCGGGTACGCCGCCATGATGGTCAGGATCACGTTGATCGTCGTGCCGACGAGGGTGTAATAGAGCGTGTTGCGGTAGCCGGTCAGGATGTTCTGGTCGCGAAACACCATCCGGTAGCCCTCAAAGTTGATGCCCTGCGGCAGGAACAGCAGTTCGCCGCTGCTGACCTTCATCGGATCGCTGATGGACGCGATGACCACGAACCACAGCGGATAGAGGATGACCAGCAGCACAATGCACAGCACAATGACATTGATGATGTCAAACGCCTTGTCTCCGCGCGTCTGCCGCTTAAATTCATTGCTAAACATCGTCCGCCTCCTCACCACAGGCTCGTTTCGCCCGTCCGCCGGGCAATCGTGTTGACGGTCACCAGCAGCACCAGGTTGATGACCGAGTTGAACAGCCCAATCGCGGCCGCGCTGGAATAATCCCGGTCGATTAAGCCGCGCTGGTAGACGAGGGTCGAGATGACCTCGGCCGAGCTGCGGTTCAGGTCGTTTTTCAGCAGGAATATCTTGTCAAAGCCAACATTCATGATGCTGCCACAGTTGAGGATCAGCAGGATGATGGCCGTGGGCAGAATGCCGGGGATGTTCACGTGCCAAATGCGCTGCAAGCGGCTCGCGCCGTCCATGATGGCCGCCTCGTGAAGCTGCGGGTCAATGCCCGCCAGCGCGGCGATGTAGATGATCGCGCCCCACCCGGCGCTCTGCCATACGCCGGTCAGCACGTACACCGGCTTGAAATACTTGGGCACGCCCAGAAAATAGATGGGATCGCCGCCGAGCAGCTTGATAATCCGGTTGATGACGCCGCTGGAAGGGGACAGGAACAGGATGATCATGGAGCACATGACCACAGTGGAGATGAAATGCGGCGCGTAGGTGACCGTCTGTACGACCCGCTTGAACTTGTTAGACCGTAGCTCGTTGACCATCAGGGCGAGCAGAATCGGCACGGGAAAGCCGACCAGAATCGTAAAGAGGCTGATGGTGAGGGTGTTGCCGACCACCTCGCCGAAGTAGTTGCTGTTGAAAAAGCGCTCAAAATTATACCACCCGCGCCACGGACTGCCCCAAATGCCCTTCGCGCCGGAGAATTTTTTGAACGCGATCTGCACGCCGTACATCGGTGCGTAGTGATACACAATAAAGTACGCGAGCACGGGCACGAACATCAGGTACAGCTCCCAGTTCCGCGTGACTCTGCGCGCGGCGCGCTGCCGCCGCGCACGCTTCATCTGCCGGTCATTGACCACTTGCGCCATGCATTTTCCCCCTATTCTTTATTATTTGTTTCTTTTATGGTCACCACGGCTAACATTGTTTTTATTTATTGTACCATGTGTATGAAAAATTGGAAGAAGCAATGCGCCATCGCGTATGCAATTCCTGATCTGACACCGGCTTTTTCCCGGCAAATGGCCATTGAGAGCCGCCGGAATATTTCGGCCGAGAGGCGGCCGCCGGTCTCGCGTGTGCACAAAAAGAGGGCCGCCGCGCCGGTCTCTTTCCCGGCGCGGCGGCCTGTGTCTGTGCGTGTATGTGTGCGGTCCCGCACGCTGCCCTTGGAATCAGCGGACCCCCGCGAGCAGGCGCGCCCCTTCCTCGCCAATTAAGAACTCGATCAGCCGAACGGCCTCCGCCCTTTCCGCCTCGGACGCGCCCGCGTATACCGCGATGAACAGCCGGGCGGCTACCCGCGCCTCAGGCGCTTCGGGCGGCGTTTCCCGCGCATCCGCCTCCTCATCAAGCGGAACGAGCCGAAGCGAGGCCTTTCCCTCTTCGTCCGCGTGTTCGGCCACGTACCGGGTCAGCAACGCGAACAGGTTCGGCGTGCTTTCCTCGGCGATCCAGCCCTCCAGTGGCTCCAGCAACTCCACATACCGCAGCAGGTTCTCCTGTGTGGCCACCAGCATCGTCGGGATGATCTCGGACGCTATCAGCCGGTCGAACGCCTCCGCCGGGTCATCCCCTTCGCGGGGGGTAAACACCGTCAGGTGCGTCCCTTGCAGCGCCTCAATTTGACGCAGCGTCTGTTCGCCGTCCGGCCCGAAGAGCCGCGCGTCGGATGTCCAGAGCGTGAGCAGCTTTGCGCCTTCCTCCGCCGGGTAGAACAGCGTCTCCCACGCCTGCGCGGGACCGGCCAGCGGCACGCCGTAGGTATCCACAAGGGAATGCAGGGAAACGGGCTTGGGCGTGACCCTCGGGATGGCCGTGCCGCCGGAACCGGATGACGCGCGGGCGGCCGTGCCGGACGTCGTGCCGGCGGAACCTGTGCCCGAGGAGGTGCCGCTCCCCGCGTTTGACGTGTTCCCGCCGGACGGGTTCGTCGGCGGGTCGGTGCCGGGGTTTGCGCCTGGGTCCGTGTTGCCCTGCTGGGCCAGGAACCGCCGCTTGGCATCGGACATCTGCGACAGGTTCGCGTTGCCGCTGGCGGAGCCATAGTAGACGGAATCCGCGCCGGCTGGCTGGGGCATGCCGTCCGTGCTATGGCGCACAACGGTCCCGTATGGGAATTCCACCTGCACGTATTGCTCCATGGGATCGCTCACGTCGTAGACATAATCAGGGTTAAACACAGCGTCATACACAACCGCATAGAAGACGTTCAACCAGTGATATTCTACGTGATTGCCTTTATATACGCTTGCCCGGCAAGGCCCATTGCAAAAGGGGCAGTACGCGGGAAAAAGGGGCTTGTCCTTGCAGGTGCACGCCGGCCCGCCCGCGTACAAGCTCATCTCGCGGTCATACCCCGGGTAATACACCCGGTACGCCCTGCATGTCTCGCATAGGCCGCTATCCGCCGATGGGGAGAGCAGCAGCGGGTGATCGTTGTCCGAATAGAACCGCTCCACCCGGCCAGTCGGCGCGATATAGTGGCATTCACCCCCGGCAAGCGTTCCGTCGTGCTGGCACGGGCCCTTGCACAGCGGGCAATACGCCGGAAAATCGTGGTCGCAAACGCAGTCCCGGCCGCCGCAGTTGCGCTCATCCGCCCTGCACGCGGGGCATGCCGATCCGCACCAGCACGCTTGCGCGCCTTGGGCGAGCGTCCGTTCCTGCACTTCCACCGCGCCGATGTAACCCCTGTCCGTGAGGGCGGAGCCCACCAGCGTATGGTACGAGCCCATTTCGTCCGCCGTGAGGTATTTCTCGCACGGGCCGCCGCAGAGCGGACAGTGGAAAGGGAAGTTATGATCGCACGTGCAGTAGACGGAGTTGTGCAGCTTCGGGTTTTCGTTGCACACGGCGCACCCTGCGCACGTGCAGCACGGGCCGCCCACCTCAAACGTCCATATGATGGATTGGGCCGGATCGTCCGCGAGCATGGCGGTGATGAACGCCGCGCCCGCCGCGTTCGCGGTCCATTTGCAGGTTCTGCCAACGGTTTCCGACAGCGTGATATTGCCCGACGCGGTCCATACCACGCCTTGGACCGAATCCGCCGGCGTGCAGGTCAGGATGCCGCTTTCGCCCGCCTGAACCGCCGCGCCGTCGAGCGCGTAGCGCATCCCCGACAGCCCGATGGGGTCGTCCTGCGCGGCATCCACGATGTCGAACGTCCAGGTGTCCGACAGCGGCGAGTCGACCTGCAAGGTAGCGGTTACCGTTACGCTCATGCCTGAAACGCTCGGTTCAAAAAACACACCTTTGAAAACCGCAGGCATTGACGAAAGCTGGATCAGCGATGTCGCGGGCGTGCCGTCGATATATTGATTGAGCAGGACCGCTGCGCCGCTGGAAAGATGGCCGATCACACTGTAGGGCACGCGCTCCTCGGTTTTTGTCACCTGCGCGGGCTTTGCGCCGTACTGATCCGCAATGGAGATGGCGACGACTTCATGCACGGTGAAACTGGCTTCCGCGAAGATGGATGGATCGCTCACCGACGTGGCGCGTATCGTGGCCGCACCGGCCGCGACCGCCCTCCATTCGCCGGTCTGTTCGTCGATCCGAATGTTCGGGCTGGCGGAAAAGCGGGCCCCCAGCTTGGTGGCAATAAAATCGTCGAAAACGCTTATGCCCGCCAGTTGGCCGGAGCGGAGCGCGGAAAATGTGTGGGAAACATTCGCGGTTGCCCTTCCCTCTCTCCCGACAAGATAGAGGTAGTCCCGGCTTTCCGCGCCCACATACAGGGTCATGTCGGTTATCTTCAGCTCCACAGCCTCAAACGCCCATGTATCCTGCCTGGACGCATCGCTGATAACAGTCGCCGTGACGCTCGCCCTGCCCTCGCGGTCCGCGGTCCACGCGCCGCTCGCCGGGTCGATGGTCACGTTCTGCCCGCTCCATTCCACCGCATCCCCCTCAAAGTCCGCCGTGCAGGCCCCCGTTTGCCCGACCGCCACAAAGCGCGGCTTGTCGCTGGTGATACCCGCGTCCGCGCCCGCCATGATGATGGGAAAGAACTCCTCTGTCCCGCCCTCGACGAACGTGATGTTTTGGAATGTAATCGGGCTGCTGTACACGACGGGAGGCGTTGCCTCCGGCGGCTCTTCCTGCGCGTGCGCGCCGACAAGCGCCAGCATTGCAAACATCAGGAGCGCCACGGTCACGCACGGCGCGCACCGCTGCCAAGGCTTTCCCGTCCGTAAAAGAACTTGCAACAGTTTGCGCATCTTCTCGTCCCCACTCTCTTGATTCGTGCGATAAGCGCGCGCTACGGCGTCGAGCGCCGCGTTTGCGCGGGTCTATCGCGCCGAAAAGCGGTTTCCCGCATCGACGGCGGCGCTGATTCGGAGAATCGGGCGCCATAGAAGGATTCCGCAAGGAATCCTTTTCTTTTTTGTTATCATTGCAACCCGCCCGCGTGTTCCGGGGCCAGCAAGCGCGTCCCTTCTTCGCCGAGCAAAAACTCCAGGAGCCTTACGGCCTCCGCCTTTTCCCCGTCAGGCGCGCCCGCGTACACGGAGGCGCACAGCGGGGCCGTTTTCGGGGTTTCGGACACTGCGGGCGGCGCGTCCGGCGCATCTGCCTCGCCACGGAGCGGAACAAGCTGGAACGGGGTTTCTTCCCCTTCCCCCGCGTGGTCAGCCGCGTGCAACGCCAGCAGCGCACGCAGGTTCGGCGCGTTTTGCCCGGCGATCCATTCTTCCAGCGGCTCCAGCAGTTCCGTGTATCGCAGCAGGTTTTCCGCCGTGGATACCAGAACCGTCGGAATGATGCCTGACGCCATCAGCCGGCCGAGCGCCTCCGCCGGATCGTCCCCTTCGCGGGGAATGAACACCGTCAGGTGCGCCCCTTGCAGCGCCTCGATTTGCCGCAGCGCCGCTTCGCCGTCCGGCCCGAAGATCAGCCCGTCGGATGTCCAGAGCGTGAGCAGCCTCGCGCCTTCCGCCGCCGGGAAGTGCAGTGTTTGCCACGCCTGCGCGGGGCCGGCCAGCGGCACGCCGTTGCCGTCCACGAGGGTGTGCGTGGAAACGCGCTTGGGCGCGACCTTCCGGGTGGCCGTTGTTCCACCGGACGATGTGGCGGAGGATGTGCCGCCTGCCGATGGCGTTGTCCCAGATCCTGTGGAAGGATTCGTGCCCGTGCCCCCGCCCGTGCCGGGGTCTGGATTCGGGTTCGGGTCAGGGTTCGGGTCCGGATCGGGGTCGGGGTCGGGGTCGGGCTGCAGCGCCAGGAACCGCCGCTTGGCGTCCGACATCTGCGTCATATCCGCGTTGCCGGAAGCCGAACCGTAGTAGATGATATCCGTTTCGGTCGGATGAATGTTGCTCATGCTCCGAAAGACGATGGCCCCAAACGGGAACGCGACCATGCCGGAGTCCAAGACAGTGCCTTCCTCATCGACGGTTCGGACCGTCGATTGCGCGGCCGTGTCGAACAGGTTCAGCCAATGGTACTCCTCAAACGGCTCGTTCCCGGGCTTCTGGCACGCCCCCTCGCAGTACGGGCAATACGCCGGGAAGCGATCCCGGCATTTGCACGCCGGCCCGCCGGCATACGGGCTCACTTCCCGGCGGATGTCCGGGTTGTACCAGCGGTACAGCCTACACGCGTCGCAGCGCGCGCTGTCGACCGGAAGCGGATTCTGCGCCAGGTATTGGGGGTTCGCATAGAACCGCGTCACCCGGCCGTCCAGCCCGATGTAGTGGCATTCCTCGCCGTCCAAGGAACTCACGTGCTGGCACGCTCCCTCGCACAATGAGCAGTAGTCCGGGAAATCGTGCCCGCAAACGCAGTTCCTGCCGCCGCATTCGCCCGCGTCCGCCCTGCACGCGGGGCATGGCGAACCGCACCAGCACGCCAGCGCGCTCTCCACGAGCACTCGCTCCACCACGTCCAGCATGCCGGAACGGCCGTATCTTGTGGCCGTGTTGCCCACCAGCGTGTGATACCGGCCCTGCGCGTCCGCGCGGAGAAATTTCTCGCACGGGCCGCCGCACAGCACGCAGTAAAAGGGGAAGTTATGGGCGCAGGTGCATTCCTCCGTGTTATGCAGCGCGGGATCCCTCAGGCACGCCGCGCATCCCTCGCAGGCGCAGCACCCGCCCGTCACCTCGAACGTCCACGTAACGGACTGGCCCGGGTCGGCCGCGAGCGCCGCGGTGATGCTGGCGATCCCCCTGGCGTTCGCGGTCCACGCGCAGGTTCTGTTCCCCGTGGAGGTGATCCCGATGTTTTCCGTGCTGCGCCACACGATTTCCTGGGCGGAGCTGTCCGGCGTGCAAACCAAGTTGCCCGTTTGGCCCACCTTGACCGGGTTGGCGTACGAGTAGATTGTCCCGGACAGGCCCAGCGTTTCATCGGCCACAGTATCCACCACGTCAAACGTCCATGTATCCGTGACGGACGGATTCGACGCCAGCGCCACGGTGAGCGACACGCCCGGGCGCGCCTGCGGGAGGGCGAACGACCACAAACTGGGGTTCGCGATCTGGTCCGAAGAGATCGTGAATGTATCAATCCCGCCGCTGCTGTCCAGGCTCTCCGTGGAGTTCAACTGGATCTCCCGCCCGTCGGACAGATACCCTTTCACGAGGAAAGGCACATCATACGCCGAGACGGCCATCTGCCCGGGCTGCGCGCCGTATGCATTCGTTATCGCGATGCGCGCGATGTCATACACGGGAAAGGACGCTTCCGAGAATATGGACGAATCCGCCTCCGATGTGGCGCGTATCGTGGCGGGGCCGCTGCCGTGAATCGTAAGCTCGCGCGTCTGTGGGTCCACCGCGATATTCGCGCTGGTGGCGTAGCGCACGCCCATGTTTTCGCGCTCGAACCGGCCAATAAGCCCCCGGTCCGCCGGGAGGTCCGCGGCATCACACCCCGAAAGCGAATGGCTTACCGTGGTGTATACCCAGGCGCTCCTTCCTGGCAGGGCAGGGGGCGACAGCCTGAGGACGGAGAGATCCACCGACGTCACTTTGAGCGCGATCACCTCAAATGACCACGTATCCTGCCGGGACGAATCGCTGGCAACGGCCGCCGTGACGCTCGCCCTGCCCTCGTGGTCCGCCGTCCACGCGCCGGTTGCCTGGTCAATGGTCACGTTCTGCCCGCTCCAGACCACCGTGTCCCCGCCGAAGTCCGCCGCGCAGGTTCCCGCCTGGTCGAGCGGCATGTAGCGGGGCTTTTCGCTCGTGATGCCCATGTCCGCGCCCGCCATGACGATGGGCAGCGCGCCCTGCGCCCCGCTCGGCAGAAACGTGATATGCCCGAAGGAAAGCGGCTCGCTGTACACGACGGGGGCCGCTTCCTCATGCGGCTCCTCCCCGGCGTGCACACCAGCAAACAGCGACACGCAGAGCGTCGCGAGCGCCACAGCCACACACATTGCCCGCTGTGCTTTACGCATGACCTTCCTCCTCGCTTTCCATAAACAGCCTCTCCAACTCGGCCATCAGCGGATGCTCCAATCCGAGGCCCCGCAGCATGCGGAAGTCGTCCCGGAAGTTGGCCCGCTCCGTCTCGCCGCGCGCGGCGATGGCTTCCGTCACGCGGACGCACTCGTCGCGCTCCCCGGCGTACATCAGCGCGTAGGCGTAGATATAGCTGACGAACGACGAATCCGGCGTCAGGGCGATTGCCTCCCGCGCCAGGGTCAGCGCCGTGGCTTTGTCGCCGTACACGATTTCGTAGAACGCCTCCCGGGCGAGGTATTCCGCCCGCTGGTACGGGCCGAGCGCCTCCGCCGCCGGGGCGTAGACCGACAGACATTCGTCATAGTACGGCCGCGCCTCGCCCGGCTTTCCCATGTCCAGCAGGTTTTCCGCCAGGCTATAGTACGCGCGCGCCAGGGACGCCCGCGCCACGGGGTTGCCCTCCTGCGCCAGCGCCAGCCGGATGCGGACGGCGCGCTCAAACCACGCGGCCGCTTCTTCGTAGCGCCCCGCAAGGTTCAGGTTCACCCCGAAGTTGGCGCACGCGCCGGCCAGCGCCTCCCGCGCGGCGTAGTTGTCCGCGTCGCTCGCCAGCACCTCTTTTTGCCCGATCGCGACCTGGTATGCTGCCGCCGCCAGCGCGTGCTCCCCGGCGGTCGTGTAGCCGCTGGCAAGGCTCGCATTCGCGTCGGACAGGTCGGTCAGCGTGGCGCGGGTCGGTTCCGCGTCATAGCGCGCCTGCGCCGTGGCCACGGCCTTTTCATACCAGGGCACGGACGCGGCGTACTCGCCCAGCATCCCGTAGCTCGCGCCCAGGCTCAGGCAGGTTTTCATCAGCGGGTCCGCGATGTCCCATCCCTTGGCCGCCAGTTCGTCCAGAATTTCCACGGCGCGCCGGTCCCAATGGATCGCCTCGCGGTACTCGCCAAGGCGCGCGAGGTTCGCGGCGTAGTTGTGGCAGAAGATGCCGAGCGAGGGCCGTGCCTCCACGAGGCCGGGGGTGAGGGCCAGCGTTATTTCCTGCAGCGTGATCGCCCGCTCGATCTCGGACAGGGCCTCCTGGTACGCGCCGATGTCGCCCAGGCGGTTGCCCAGGTTGCCGTGCCCGTCCGCCAGGTCGCGCCGCGAGGGCGTGTCACTGCGGCGGGCGTACAGGCCCGCGTACTGCGACACGGCGTCCCGGCTCGCGGCGACGGCGGCCTCTCCGTCGCCCAGCACGGCGTACACGCTGGCCAGCTTTTCCAGGTTCACGGCCTTCTCGCGCTCCACGCCGTCCGTGTCCCTGGAAATCGCCAGGATCTCGTTCATCTGCGCGATGTTCTCCGTGAGCAGCTCCGGCAGCAGCGCGTATGTGCCTGGCAGACCGGACAGGCTGGCGGGAAGCGAGTAGGTCAGCGAGGCGACAGCCTCCATGGTGGCGGACTGCTCCGCCATAGCCGTCTGCCGATACGCTTCCGCGAGGGACCAGAGCCACCACGAAACGCCCACGAGCAGCGCGAGCAGCGCGCCGGACGTGGCGTAGCGCGCGGTCATGGCGCGGTTTCGCCGCATTTTGTCCGCGCGGAGAAACTCCGCCTCCGGACACCCGGCACAGCGGGCGATCACCGGCAGCACGGCCCCGGGAATGCCGCGCAGCATGGCTTTTTTGCCCCGATCTGTCCGAATGTCCAGCGTGCGGTCCGCGATGTCCGGGATGCGCAGGGCGGATTTGGGGAACGACACCTCCGGCGTGCCGTTCACCAGCAGCGCGTAGACGTAGTCCGCGCGCCCCAGCTCGATGAATGTCGCGACCTCCCGGTCCACCCACTCCGACGACGGCGTATCCGTGGAGCAGACGACGATCAGGCAGCGGGTGGAATGGAGCGCGTTCACGATCGTCTCGCTCAGCTCGTTGGAGACGGCCAGCTCCTCCATGTCCCGGAACACGCGCCGGATGCCTGTGTATCCCCTTTGGGTCAGCGCGGGCGGCATGCGGTAGCCCTCCAGGCACTGAAACGCGCGCCGGGTGACGGCCGCGTCCAGCGTCTTGTGCCGGTAGCTGAGAAAAACATCGTACCGAAATTCCTGCACGCGCCCACCTCCCTCAGAGCAATTTCCGAAACGTAGCGCATGGATTTGCGAGAGATTTTGTCGTTTCGCTACGCCGAAGTAGTGAGGCATAGCAGGGCTACGCTGAACGAACGAGGCAACACGAGGCGGCAAAAGGTCCGCAAAGACGTGTGCTAGGGTTGAGTGAAACGCTCTCGCTTAAATCCCGGCGGTGTACAGCGCCTGCAGCGCCTGGTACGGAAGCCTGCGTTCCGCTTCGGCAAACCCGCCGTCCTCCGCCCGCGTCAGCAGCGTCACCCGGAACGCTTCGCCTGGCACCGCCGCGTCCAGCGCGTCAAAAAACGCGCCGTATGTGGCGAACGCCGCGCCGTTCAGCCCGACAATCAGTTCCCCGGGGGAGAGCGCGGCATCCCCCTCGCCGCCGAACACGTACATCGCGTAGCCCGGGCAGCCCTCCGCCAGCAGGAGCGCGTCCGCCGTGGCGGTAAACCGCTCGCGCGCAGCCTCGCCAAAGCCGGTGGCGGCAATGCCGGTCAGGTACAGGCTCCGCGCGGCGTCCACGCCGCCAAAACGCCGCCACATCGCGGCCTTTCGGATCAGCAGCGCGGGGTCGTCGTTTACGCTGGGCGCGAGCGCGTACCGGATGTCAATCAGCGCGATGTTGGCACTCCCGTGGTTGTACAGGCCGTCCAGGCTGTCCAGAATGGAGTCCGATACATAGGGAAGGGCATCCGGCACCCCGGCGAACTGCTCCGGAAGCCGCGTGAGCAGCCGGTTGACCATGGCCGCGCCCGCATCCGTCTGTTGTTCGGCGACGCGGCCCTCCCGCGCGGCGGTGACGCCGAAGCCGATGAACGTCCCCGCCATCACGCCGCACACCGACGCGGCGATCGCGATCGCGGTCGCCATGCGCCGTATGCGGCGGCGCTCGTGCCGGCGCTCCAGCGCGTCCGGGTGCATGCCGATCAGCGACGCGGTGATGCGCACCGTCTCATACGACAGCATGCGCCGAAACTCCCGCTGGTTCGGCGCGCGCAGGTCCGACGCGACGGGCTCCAGCGTCTCCACGATCTCCTCGACGGTGCCGTCCGCGCGCAGCTTTTGTACGGTTCGCTTTTCGATGAACGTTTCCGGGAAGGCGTCGATGGGCTCGCCCTCCATCAGCACCGCGATGATCGCGCGCCTGCGGCCATCCCGCGCCATGCGCGCGATCCGGGACAGGGCCGCGCCGGAATACTTTGTGCGCGGCGAGCAGAGGAGCACGAGGAATCGGCATTCGTCCAGCCTGTCGTTCGCCTCCTCGCTGTCGTCGCCCGCGAAATCCTCCAGCACGCGGTGGTAGGACGGCGCGGTCCGGCGCAGGCCGCGTGGTAGCCGGTACGCCAGGATGGACTCCGCGAGGCGGCGCGCCATGGCGATGTCCCGGGGGTCGTTCGGGGCGCAGAGCATGAAGTCATACGCGTATGGCCCGGGCACGTCAAGCGCCCCCCTTCGCCTGCACCGGTTCATATGTGATCGCGAAAATGCGCGCGTCGATGATATACACGTCGTTTTCGTCGTCGCAGCGCACGGCGATATAGTCGCCCGGCTTGCCGAGCATGTAGCCCTCCGCGTACCACTGTGTGAACACCTTGGTGCTCTTTTCCACCGGCCGCGCCCAGATGCTCGCCTCCTGCAGGGACCAGCACGGCTTGGCGTAGGGCATCAGGTCCACGGCCTTGTGGTACAGCTTATCCTTGATGGTCGGCGCGTAAAACCCTTCGCCCATGAACGCGGGGTTCAGCTCGTAGACGCCTTCCAGCGTCTCGTACGTGCGCTCAAACTTCTCCCGCTTGATCGGGTAGGTTTCGCCTTGCACGCCGATCATCAGGTACGTGTCGCCGGAGACGACAAACGCGGCATCCCCCTCCAGCGTGCGGACGTTCACGTCCGTGCCCTCGGGGTAGATGTCCGTCAGCCTCACGTAACCGACGACAACCTTCTTTTTGCTGTATTGCCGCATGGCGCTCAGGTCCAGGCGGTGCTTTAGCGCCACCACCCGGTCATACGTCGTGTAGTATTCGTTGATGCGGTCCATGAGAAACGCGCCAGCGTCCTCGGTTTCCCCGGTCATCCGGATGAAGCCGCCCGCCTTTTCCTTGGTGCCGCCGCCGCTGCCCACGCCCTCGGTCAGGAAGGCCGCGAACTCGTTGGCCATGGTATCATACGTGGCGCTGCGCAGGGAGAGCTTGATGCCGCCGTTCACGCGGCAGAAACCCACGCAGGTGTCCACGCTGTCCACCTGTAGCGTCAGGTCACTGATGAAGCCCAGGATGTTGGGGTCGCACGGGTCCGCCTCAAAGAGAAGGTTGCGCGTTGCGCTGTCATAGGTCGCGCCACTCAGCGCCTTGCTGGCGACGAGCAGCTCCTCGCGCGTCAGGTTGCAGCCCTTCAGGCGGCGCACGAGCCCCTCGTTAAAGCGAAGCTCCTCCAGCATATCCCGGTCGACCGGGTGGAAGATCTCCGCCAAGCTGTTTGTGTCCGTGTACAGTCCGTAATACAGCGCCGTGGAGATTTCCCGGTCCCCGCCGTAGTCGAACCCCGCTTCCTTCAGCATGCGCCAGACGACCGTCGCGCAGCTTCCCAGATACGGCTCGATTCGCTCATACGCGTGCCCGGTTGTTTCCTGGATGTGGTGGTCGATCACGCAGACGTGCTCGGCCGGGATCTTGGTGACATTGCCCGCCCCGTGCTGGCAGTCCACCGTAACGAGCAGCGTGTTCGGGAAGCCCGTCAGCTCCGCGAGCACGGCCGGGTCCTTGCCCACAAACTCCAGGGGCAT
>JAVBOM010000021.1:0-15734 GCA_031550535.1 Eubacteriales bacterium | reverse complement strand
ACTATTTTAGCAAAAGGAGTTTTTCTGTCGTCATCATCGGCAAAAGCCTTCTTTGGAACCACTGGCCTAGCCAGTGGTTTTCTGTATACAAAAAGCCCTTGTCCCCACATAAGGGACAAGAGCTGTATTGCTCCTGCGGTACCACCCAAATTGCCGTTTCCGGCCGCTCTGCCGCGCACTGACATGCGCGCTCCTTGGTAACGGGAGGATGCCCGTCGGCTGCTACTTGGTTGCCCGTTCGCGCCACCCTCGGAAGTCCATTCGCCCGGCCGTACCCTGCCGCAATCCCACCGCCTGCGGCTCTCTTGAAGGAACCTGTCCGGAGTACTCGTCTTCGTCATCGGTTTTGAATATGGGATGGATTATACGTGCATTTTTACTCCGTGTCAAGCCCCTGTTTTCCGTGATCGCGGCGCTGATTTGCAAATTCGGCCGCCATAAAAGGGATTTCGTCAGAAATCCCTTTCTCTTCCGTCACTTTTTTCTGCGTTTTACCACCGTTTGCCTGTTTTGGTACTCGTATGGTATACTGTATGTGGCTTGGTGCCAGAAAGAGGTGAACGTATGAAACGCCGAATCGGTTCTCTATTGATCGCCCTATTGATCTTGGTAAGCGCGGTGAGCGCGGGCGCGCTCGCGGCCGGCAATATGCCCAACGTGCTCCGGCAGGACGGTCTTTTCACCATGCAGTTCGATAGCCTAACGGGCGCGGAAGCCCACGCCATGCAGCTAAAGACCGGCGACCAGCTCTCCGTCATTAGCGCCTGTGAAGCGGGAACGCTTACGGTCGTCATCAAGCGCGATTCCGGCGATGTGATCTTCACCGTCGACGGCACGGCGGCCCCGGGCACCTTCGTGGACATCCCCGCGGACGGCGTCTACAGAATTATGGTCGAGGGGAAGGGCGCGCGCGGCAACGTGCGCATCGAGCGGAACATGGTCATCTCCGAAGGCAAAGAAATGCCGCACCGTTTGGAGTACATCAAGGGCAGCCTGGGCTACCAGATCGAGTATGACGTGGACACATACCGCTATGAGGCCCGCGACGCGGGCGACTTCTTCTTCTCCCTCGGCGGCGATGCGAACCCGGATCTGCTGTATGGCACGTATGTGTGGATCGGCCGCTATGAAGGGTCGCTGGACGCGCAGGTGCAAACCCTCCTCGCGGAGCCGGGCGCCGTGGAGCAGCCCGCCACCATCATCGACTACCGCGCGGCGCGCACGGTGCGCCACCAGACCGGCGAAACGCCGGATTCCAAGGTGATCCTCTCCACGCTGGTGGAGGCCGGGCAGGATCTGATCTTTGTCGTCACAGCCACGTATAACCTGGCGGACGAGGCGACTGTCGGCACGCAGTTCCAGGCCATGGTGGATTCGCTGCGGTTCGATTATTGACGGCCCGCCATTACAAGAAGGTTAAGTTTGTATTCCCGGTAGAAAACAACCCGCCATATATGGTAGAATGGTGTCACAGCGCGTTCGCGCTGACCCATGAAGGAGGGAACAGTTCATGCGTAACCCATCCCGTTTCCTGGCACTCCTTTTGGCGGCCCTGATGATGATCTCCCTTGCCCCCGCGATTGCGGAAGGCGAGGCGGTCACCATCACCATTCTGGAGACAAGCGATCTCCACGGTTCCATCTATTCCTACGACTACGCGATTGACGCTGAAACAAAAGCAACCGGCCTTTCCCGCGCGGCAACCTATATCCAAGAACAGCGCGCGATCGACCCGGATCTTCTCTTGGTCGATAATGGCGACACCGTCCAGGGCAACATGATCTCGCTCTTCAACGGCGACGCGGTGCATCCGATGATCAACGCGTTCAACCAGCTGAAGTACGACATTTGGAATCTGGGCAACCACGAGTTCAACTACGACTTCTCCATGCTCTCCCGCGCCGTGGATAACTTCGCGGGCGACGTGCTGATCGGCAACGCCTACTACGAGGACGGCAGCGGCATGGCGGGCACGCAGGCATATGTCATCCGCGAGATCAAGGGCGTAAAAGTCGGCATCTTCGGCGTGGAAGCGCCGCACGTCCCGCAGTGGGAAGCCTCCGACCCGACTCACTTCGACAAGATGTCCTTCCGCTCGCCCGAAGAGCAGACGGGCCTGATGGTCAAGGAACTGCGCGATCAGGTGGACGTGCTCGTCGGCATGATTCACTACGGCCGCGACGGCGAGTACAACACGGCGGGCGTGACGGAAATCGCCGCCAAATACCCCGAGGTGGACGCCTTCCTGATCGGCCACGCGCATGAGGTCCTCGGCGAGGAATCGGTGTCCGAGAACGGCGCGCCCATCCTGGAGCCGGGCAGCCTTGGCAGCCATGTCTCCAAGCTGACCATCACGCTGGAGCAGAAGGACGGCAAGTTTGCGATCACGGACCGCAAGGGCGAGACCGTTTCCATGGAGGCATATGCGCCCGACGAGGCCCTGCTGGGCGCGATGCAGTATGTCCACGGCTACAGCGTCAAGGACGCCAACAAGGTTATCGGCCAGGTTTCCGCCGATTTCCTCGATCAGGTTTTCTTCCTGCCGGGCATCCCGACCGCGCAGATCCAGGATACGGCCCTGGTGGACCTGATTAACATCGTGCAGACGCACTACACGGGCGCGGATGTCTCGCTCGCGGCGCTGTTCACCGCGGACGCGAACCTCGTGGCCGGTGACTTCAAAAAGAAGGACAGCGTGAACGTCTACAAGTACGACAATACGCTGATGGCCGTGAAGGTTACCGGCGCGCAGCTCAAAGCGATCATGGAGAAGCAGGCCGGCGCGTACTTCAACCAGTACCGCGAGGGCGATGTCACCATCAGCTTTGATCCGAACATCCGCCTGTACAACTACGACATGTTCTCCGGCGTGGAGTACGAGATCGACATTTCCAAGCCCGTCGGCGAGCGCATTGTGAACCTGATGTACAAGGGCGAGCCGCTGAAGGACGACCAGGAGTTGACGCTTGCCCTGAACAACTACCGCTTTGGTGGGCTGGTCACGGCGGGCATGCTGAACGCGGAGGATCTGGTGTTCGATTCCACGATCGACCTGGCGGACACGCCGGCCGTGCGCGACCTGATCTCCGTGTACGTCGCGGAACTGGGCGGCGCGCTTGACCCAGTATGCGACAACAACTGGAAGATCGTCGGCGCGGACCTGGAGGACGCGGACAAGGACTTGATCTACGAAATGATCCGGAGCGGCGAGCTGGAAATTCCCAAGTCCGAGGATGGCCGCACGCCGAACGTCCAGTCCATCAACGCGAACGACCTGCGCGAGCAGGGCATCATCCCGGCGGAAGCGAAACCCGCCGCATAACACCAGAAGCGGTATACCGGAGAGGAGTAATTGCAATGAAAAGGACTTTGCTCGTGCTCACTGCATGCGTGCTCATGCTTGGTTGCGCCATCGCTTCGGCGTCCGCGCCGGAACCGGCGGGACCGCAGATTTCCTGGTACAACTATACGCTGGAGGTACGCCTTCTCTCCGATAACGCCGCGTACCTGCCGCAGGACAACCTGCCCCCCGCCGAAGGGAAGTACGTGCTGCTGCGCGTTGGGGGTGTGGATGGCGAAATCGCCATGGAGGACATCGAGGAAGCCTGCGAGCTGATCGCGCTGAAGGACCTGAAAAAAGGCGAGTACTACGGCATGGTCAACTACATGGTGCGTGGCATCGACTTCGACCAGAAAACCGGCTTGTTCGCCACAAAGCCGACACAGGCGACGTTCGATCTGATCTATGACGTGCCGCTGGATACGGCGCTGGAAAACCTGGCGCTCGCCGTTGCCGCCGCCGATGGCAGCACGATTGACGAGTTCGACCTGACGTCCGTGCCGTGGGAGTTGCCGGAAGGCCTGACCGCCCAGGGCGACGCGACGACCAAACCGTAACCGAATCAAAGTCAGGGCGCGAATGAGGCCGAAAGGCTTTGTCCGCGCCCTTTGTTCATCCAGAAAGCGAGGGATTTCCTATGCCGCTGGACATGCGCAATGTCGCCTATAGCGAGGCGTACAAGGCCGACAAGGAAGAATTGATCGCGGAGGTAGCGGTGCCGGCGTTCTTTACAAAAGAGTACGTGACTGAACTTTCGGAGGGGTATCGGGTTCTATCGGCCGTTTATGAGAAGCCTTACAGAAAGCCGGAATATGCGCCCATGCACGTGAACCGGGTTCGGCTGGTGAACGCGGGTGGGGAGGTTCTGTACACCTATTGGACGTATGATGGATATGGTGTGCCGCTCGGTGTGCTCAATCACGCGAACGGCAAGCGGTACTATGTCTTTACGCGCGAGCTATACGGGTACAGCGTTCTGGACCTTCAAACGCTGAAGGATCTTCATTATGTCCCGGCGGCTTCTTTCTTTCCGTATCAGGAGGATAACCCTGATTTTGAGGAAACGTTCATCTGGCGCACCCTGTACTACAACCCACTGAATAGCGTTCTTGCCGTGGAAGGGTGCATTTGGGCAGGTCCGTATAGTGTTGTCCTAAGCGACTTTTCTGATCCGATGTTGGCGCATCCATGGGTTTGCGTGGACGAAAAGCTGTATGGCCGGGACTATTGCTTGGATTTTGTCGCATGGAGATGCCTCGATTTAGTGATTCAGGACACGACAGATAAAGAACATGAAATCATACTGAAACAAGAAGAGTATACCCCTTGGCTCTTAGGGGAAGAGACGCCCGGGTGAACATCTCCGCTCCCGCCGCAGTCCTGCCCCCAAAACCAGCAAAATGGCGCGGAGCCTCCCCCGCGCCCTTTCTTGCCCCCGAACCACCCCGGTCCGTCACATCGCCTTGGTCGCCACTTCCTCCTTCAGCCGCGCGATGAACGTGTCCAGGGCCATCACGCCCAGGTCGCCGTCCTTGCGGCTGCGCACGGCCACTTCGCCGCTCTCGATCTCCTTGTCGCCGATGACCAGCATGTACGGCACCTTCTCCATCTGCGCCTCGCGAATCTTGAAGCCAATCTTCTCGTTGCGCAGGTCCTTTTCCGCGCGCAGGCCCGCCGCGTCGAGCAACCGCTCAATCTCCGCCGCGCGCGCGTCGCCGCGCTCCGTGATCGTCAGCAGCTTCACCTGGACAGGCGACAGCCACGCCGGGAACGCGCCCGCGAACTGTTCGATCAGAATGCCGATGAACCGCTCCATCGATCCCAGGATCGTCCGGTGCACCATGACCGGGCGGTGCTTTTCGCCGTCCTGGCCCACATAGGTCATGTCAAACCGCTCGGGCATCTGGAAGTCGAGCTGGATCGTGCCGCACTGCCACGTGCGCCCGATGCAGTCCTCCAGGTGGAAGTCAATCTTCGGCCCGTAGAACGCGCCGTCGCCCTCGTTGATCACGTAAGGCATGCCGACTTCCTCCAGCGCCTGCCGGAGCGTCTCCGTCGCCTTCTCCCAGTCCGCCTCGTCGCCCATGTGATCCTCCGGCATGGTGGACAATTCAACGGAATACTTAAATCCGAACGTATCGTACATCTCGCAGTCCATGCGGATGACGCCCTTGATTTCGTCCTTGATGTGCTCCGGCGTCATGAACAGGTGCGCGTCGTCCTGGGTGAAGGCGCGTACGCGCATCAAGCCATGTAGCGCGCCGCTCATCTCGTGCCGGTGTACCAGGCCCAGCTCCGCCATGCGCAGCGGCAGATCGCGGTAGGAGTGCATCTTGTTCTTGTAGACCAGAATGCCGCCCGGGCAGTTCATCGGCTTCACGCAGAACTCCACGTCGTCGATGAGCGTCGTGTACATGTTGTCGCGGTAGTGATCCCAGTGGCCACTCTGCTCCCACATGGATTTCGTCAGCATGATCGGCGTCCGGATCTCGCTGTAGCCGTTGTCCTTGTGCATCTTGCGCCAGTATTCCTCCAGAAGATTGCGCAGCACCATGCCTTTGGGGTGGAAAAACGCGAAGCCTGGGCCTTCTTCAACCAAGGAGAACAGGTCCAACTCGCGGCCGAGCTTGCGGTGGTCGCGCCGCTTGGCTTCCTCCATGCGCGCGATGTACGCGTCCAGTTCCTCCCGCGTGGGGAACGCCGTGCCGTAGATACGCTGCAGCATCTTGTTGTGCTCATCCCCGCGCCAGTACGCGCCCGCGACGTGCGTCAGCTTGAATGCCTTCACCCGGCCCGTGGAAGGCAGATGCGGGCCCGCGCACAGGTCGACAAAATCTCCCTGCTTGTAGAATGAGATCACCGCTTCCTCCGGCAGGTCCTGGATCAATTCGACCTTGTACGGCTCGCCGCGCTCCTCCATATAGCGGATAGCGTCCGGGCGCGGCAGCTCAAACCGCTCCAGCTTTTCGTTCGCCTTGACGATCCGGCTCATTTCTTTTTCAATTGCCGCCAGATCGGCCGTGGAGAACGGCTCCTCGGTGTCAAAATCATAGTAGAACCCGTTGTCAATCGCCGGGCCGATGGCCAGTTTGGTGCCCGGGCGCACGGCCTTCACCGCCTGCGCCATGATGTGCGACGCCGTGTGGCGGTAGGTTCTGCGGCCTTCCTCGTCGGCAAAGGTCAATAGTTCCACCTGGTCCCCCGCCGCCAGCGGATGCCACAGCTCGGCCACCGCGCCGTTCACACGCGCCGCCAGCGCCTGCTTCTTCATCTCCGGGTCCCGCGCCGCCAGTTCAAACGGCGTCATGCCATCCTTTGCGATTGTCTCCATGGGGATTCCTCCTTCACGCACTCCGCATTTCACGCAATAGAAAAGCCGCCCCCGATGCGGGGACGGCGTATTGCCGTGGTTCCACCCTGCTTTGTTTGATGCCGCCCCGGAAAAACCTAAGGCAGCGCACAAAACCTCAACGCGCGTTATCGCCGCGCAGCGCCCCTTGTCGGAGGGTGGTCTTCGCCCAGGCCCGAACGCGCGGCTTACACCAATAGCGGCGGCGCTGATTCAAAGAATCGGGCGCCATGAGAGAATTCCGCAAGGAATCCTTACCGCGACGGCGGCGCTGATTCGAAGAATCGGGCGCCATAAGAGGATTCCGCAGGAATCCTTACCGCTGCCGCACTCTCTTGGAACGGGGATCCGGGGTACTCTTCCTCGTCATTCAAAAGGATTGATGATATACTATACCGTCAGCCGCGAAATGTCAACCCTGCCGGCCCGTTTCGTTCATGCCGGTGTATTGTCCACCCCGTCATCTCGCCTTCCCATACCATGCGCACGAAACTTCCTGCTCGTATCCGCTCAACCGCATGGGCACGGTCTTCATGAACACAAATCCCGCGCGCTCCAACACCGCCCTGGAAGGCGCGTTCTCCACACGCACACTCGCGAGAATCTCCACGAAATCCCAGCGGTCAAACACATAGCGGCACAGTGCCAGCACCGCTTCCGTGGCGTATCCTTTGTGTAGCGCATCCGTGTGCAGGAAATAACCCAGGCTCACCCCACGATGGGCGGTTTCATCGCCGCCAAGGTTGATGACACCCACGGGCAAGTCGGAAGGCGGCACGGTAATCGCCCAACTCATGAACTCCCGCTCGGGATCGCCTTTTTCGTGGCGCCACTTTTGTCCTTCGATCCACTGCGTCGCCCATTCGTCCACGTTCGCCCAGTCCTTGAGCCACACATGTACATGCGCGCACTGGGTTATGCCGATCAACGCCTCGGCGTCGTCCTGCAGCCATGGCCGAAGGCACACGCTTCCATGCGCTATACCCGGCATTACCCCTGCGCCTCTTCCGGCACAAACTCTATGCCGTCCGGCGACATGCGTGTCACCCGCGCCAGCGAAAACACTTCATATCCATGCCCGTCCAGGCGAGCCCGCCCGGGCTGGAACGTCTTTTCGATTACGATACCGATGCCGCACAGCTCGCACCCGGCCTCGCGGATGATTTTCGCCGCGCCGAGCGCCGCCTCGCCCATGGCCAGAAAGTCATCGATGAACAACACCTTCTCGCCCTTGGGCAGGAATTTAGTGGAAATGGTCATCTCGTACTGCGTGTTCTTGGTGAAGGACTGCACGTTCGTCTGGTACACGGTGCCGTTGGTGATACGCGACGTGCGCTTCTTGGATACGATCAGTGGCAGCCCCATTTCCAGCGCCGCCATGTCCGCCGGCGCGATGCCGGAGCTTTCCACCGTCAGGATGCGGGTGATGCCTCGATCCTTAAAATGCTCGGCGAACGCGTGTCCTATATCGCGCATCAGCGCCATGTCGATCTGATGGTTCAGAAACGAGTCCACAAGCAGAATGTTGCCGTCCAGCGCCCGCCCTTCCTCCGCAATACGCCGCTCCATGAATTCCATCGCTGTCGACCTCCACGCAAAAAGTAAGCAGGGATTTCTTACGAAATCCCTTCGATGATCTGATTGTAGCGCATGCGGCGCTGAAAGGCAAGGCCTCCGCACCAAAAAGGCGAATATTTTAGCTTTTTTTGTCGGATTGTTCGGGTTCTTCAAGGAGATAACCGTCTTTCGATGCGATGAAATACAGCGGTCTGCCCCGCACCTCATCATACGCGCGGCCCAGGTAAGCGCCCAGGATACCAATGCTGCCAATGATCGCGCCGGAAAGCAGCAGAGCAAGCGCCGCCAGGGAGGCCGTTCCAAGGCAGTCGTGGCCGATCAGCGCGAGCACCAGCAGGATCAGCAGCCATAGCCCGCCACCGGCGGCCAGCAACCCACCCAGCCATGTGATCCACGCGAGCGGCTTCAGCGAAAAGGACAGCATGCCGTCCATCGCCAGCTTCAACATCTTTTTCAGCGGGTATTTCGTCTCCCCGGCGAACCGCTTGTCGCGGTTGTACAGCACTTCCGCCTGCCGGAATCCGATCCACGTGAACATGCCGCGCAGATACCGGTTGTGCTCCGGCATCGCGCGCACGGCGTCCGCCGCCGCCCGGCTCACCAGGCGGAAATCGCCCGTGTCCTCCGGCATTTTCACGCCGGAAAGCCCGTTGATCGCGCGGTAGAACCCCCACGCGGTCAGCTTCTTGAACGCCGTCTCCCCCTCGCGCTTCGCGCGCTTGCCATAGACCACATCGAACCCCTCGCGCCACTTCGCCACCATCTCCGGGATCACTTCCGGCGGGTCTTGCAGGTCGCAATCGATGATGACGACCGCGTCCCCCTCCGCCGCGTCTAGCCCGGCCGTGACGGCGATCTGGTGCCCGAAGTTTCTGGAAAAGTGCAGCGCGCGCACTGCCTCGTGCGCTTCCGCCAACCCCTTCAAGATGCCTGCCGTGCCATCCCGGCTGCCGTCGTTGACGAAGATCAGTTCATACGGCTCCCCGATGCCGCGCATCGCGGCATCCAGCCGCGCGAAGGACGCCGCTAGCACCTCTTCCTCGTTATAGGCGGGGATCACCACCGACAAAACTGGCTTCATACGCCCTCCTTTTCCGCACGCTTCACGGCGTCCCAGTACGCGTCCATCTCCGGCAGCGTCATGCCCTTCATTTCTTTGCCGTCCGCCAGGATGGCCCCTTCCATCCGCGTGAACCTGCGGATGAACTTTTCCGTCGCGAGGCCCAGCGCCACCTCCGCCTGCACGCCGGAGAGCCGCGCGGCGTTGACCACGGCGAACAGCAGGTCACCCAGTTCCGCCTCCGGGTCGCGCCCCGCCATGAGCTCCGCCAGCACCTCGTCCGCTTCCTCGCGCACCTTGGCCAGCGCCTCCTCGGGCCTGTCCCAGTCAAAGCCGGCCTGCCGCGCCTTTTTCTGCACCTTGCCCGCGCGCATCAGCGCGGGATAATGCCCTGGCACGTCGCGCATCACCTCGGATGTGGCCTTCTGGCCCTTTTCCTTGCGCTTGATGGCGTCCCAGCTTTTCAGCACGTCCTCGGCTGTCTCGCAGTGAATCTCGCCGAAGATGTGCGCGTGCCGCGTGATCATCTTGTGGCAGATCGCGGTCGTCACATCCCCGATGGCGAACTCGCCGTGCTCTTTGGCGACCTGCGCGTTGAACACCACCTGCAGCAGCACGTCGCCCAGCTCGTCCGCGATCATCCACGGGTCGCCCTGGTCAATCGCGTCCACTGCCTCGTACGCTTCCTCGATGAGGTATTCCCGCAGCGTTTTGTGCGTCTGCTCCAAATCCCACGGACAGCCGTCGCCGGGCCGCCGTAGGCGCGCCATCACATCCAGGAGGTCATTAAATGTATACCGGGCGCGCTCGGAATACGGGCTGGGCGGCAGCAGCACGTAGGACTCGTGGCTGTACCCCTTCTGGCGGTCCAGCGTGTCCAGCGCGATCACCGCGCCCGAAAAGAGCGCGCGCGTCTCCGGCGCGTACACGTCCAGCAGCCCCAGCTTCACTTCCCCCGCGAGCAGCGCGCTGTTCAGCTCCGTGACGAGCAGCGGCAGCGCGGGATCGATCCGGTGCCCGTGAAAGTCCGCCGCGGGGATTGACACAAGGCCCCCCGGCGCTTCCAGGTCCGTCCCCAGCAGCGCCGCGCGCGCGGAGTTCGTCTGCGACACGCCTGCCAAAACGCGGAGCCTTGCGCCCCGCGCCCGCAGCGCCGCGACGGTCGCGTCTGTCGCCGGGTCCGGCACCGCGTAGCACACGGGTTCCTCCCCCGCCAACGCGAGCAGCCTTTCCGCCACGGCGGCGTTCAGCGCGTCAAAGTCGTCCGCCGCATCATAGTCCGCGTCGAACGATTCGTATGCCGCACCTTGGGCCGCGAGCCATTCCGCCGCGCCGTGCCGCGCCGTGCGCAGCCACACCTTCCCGGCCGCTTTCAGCGCCTCCGCGGCCGCGAGCGTCATCAGCCCGGCATCCCCCGGGCCTAGGGCAACCACCGTTATTTCGTTCATCCGCAGCTCCTTTGTAATGACGCGTTTAGCGCCAAACGCCTATCTTCAGCATCAGCCCTTCCAACTTCCGCCCGCCGGGCACCTGATCCATATCCTCGCGCCGGAGCGCGCCGGTCACGAACACCAACACCACATAGACCAATACGCCGGCCGCCACCGCGACAAGCGTGTTGAACCGGCTGTTCATGTTCAGCACCGCCATCATCAGCAGCACGGCCGCCGCCATGCCCGCCGTGGATAGCCCGGGCCGCAGTAACACCGCGCCCCAGTCGATCCGCATCCCGGTCTTCCTAACAATCCAGACCGTGTTGATCGTCATCGACACGCCGTAGCACACCATGGAGGCCCACGGCGCGCCCAGGATGTTGACGGACGGGATCGACACGAGCGTCAGGTTCATCACAACCTTGCACAATACGCCGATCACGAGGGAAACCATCGGCACCTTTTGCAGACCCGCGCCCTGGAGGATGCCCGTCGTTGCCTGCACTTGCGTAAAGAAGAAGATGGTCAGCGCGCTGAGGGATAGCACGTCGCCCGTCAGCACCATTTCCTCCGGCGTCAGGCTGTTCGCGTACAGTAGCTTCAGGATTGGCGTCGCCAGGATGGACATGCCCACCGCGCACGGAAGACCGATCAGACTGCCGAGCCTAAGCCCCAACTGGCTTGTCCGGTGCATATCCTCTTTCCGCCCCTCCACGCGCGCGGATGCGATCAGCGGCACCAGGCTGATGCACACGGCCGTGGCGAACACGGTCGGCATGTTGATGAGCGAACTTGTCGGCCCGTTCAGCGCGCCGAACATCGTGCGCGCCTCGTCCAGCGTAAAGCCGATGGACGTCAAGATGCGCGTAATCATGAAGGAGTCCACGTTCAGCGCCAGCGGCACAATGATCGCGCCGATCGTGATTGGTATCGCGATACCGATCATCCGCTTGGCCAGAACGCCAAACGCGGGCACGGGCGCGGTATCTTCGGCCTCGTCGTCGTCAAACTGCCCCCGCTTGCTGCGGTATGTAAAAAACATGAAGACGAGCGCCAGCAGCTCGCTGAGCGTGATGCCCAGAAACGCGCCGCCCACCGCCCACGCCAGACCGTAGCGCGTACCAAGCCACGCCAGCGGCAGCGCGAAGCACACCTTACCTGCCTGCTCGATGAGTTGCGATATGGCGGTCGGCGTCATCTGCGACCGGCCCTGCAGATAGCCGCGGAACACGGACATCATCGACACAAACAAAATGGACGGCGCGATGGCGCGGTAGCCGAGCATCGTTGCCGGGTCGCTCACACCGTAGACCGCCAGCGGGTATGCCAGGGCGATCAGCAGCAGCGTCAGCACGCCGCCGACCACGGCCAGCAGGATCAAAGCCGTGCGCAACAGCGCCTTGGCTTCCCGGTACCGCTTCAGCGTCACATTTTCAGCCACCAGCCGGGAAATCGCCACCGGAATACCGGCGGTGGATATCGCCAGCAGAAGCGTGTAGGTCGGATACGCCTTTTGGAACACGCCCTGGCCGTCCAGCCCGATCACGTAGGTGAGCGGAATCTGGAAAAACATTCCGATGATCTTGGAAATGATGCCTGCTAACCCCAGGATTGCCACCCCGCCAACCAGCGAGTTTTTACGTTTGCTCATAGTGCCTCCTTCGGCAAAAAAAACCGCAACTTGCCACTATTATAGCAAATTGCGGAAAAAGTTCAAGGCGCGGCTCCATTATGAATGGCGAGGAACCGTAGATTCCGAGCCATACGGGGATTTCGCGAGAAATCCCTTCCATATGGACGCGCTACTGCTCCATCTGCCGTCCAAGAATCCCGGCGGTGGTTTCCGCGACCTTCAGCTCCGTATCGCCCATCTTCACGCCCGCCTCGCGGCTGAGCAGCAGCACGCCGCCGATTGCCTCGCCGTCGGCGATGATGGGGGAAAATACCTGCGCGGTGTAGCTGACCGCCTCGTCCTCGTTGGTGATGGCAAACACCTTCCCACCGGCGGACTTGTTGATGGTCAGGGCCTGCCGGCCGGCAATGGCTGCCTCCAGCTCGCGGCTGATCGGCTTGTCCCATAGTTCCTTGCGCGGCACCCCGGACGCCGCGACCACCATATCGCGGTCGCAGATGCATGTGATGTGTCCCAGCGAACGAAACAGGGATTCGGTATAGTCCTTCGCGAAGGCGGCGATTTCCCCAATCGGGGAATACTTCTTCAAGATAACCTCGCCGTCCCGGTCGGTATAGATCTCCAGCGGATCGCCTTCGCGAATGCGAAGGGTCCTACGGATTTCCTTTGGAATGACTACCCGCCCTAGTTCATCGATTCTGCGGACAATGCCCGTAGCTCTCAATGCTAACGCCTCCTCGTGTTCTGAAAATCCAGCGACTTGTCGGACCTATTATGAAGCCGCGACGGCGTTTTTATGCCGGTTGATTTTTTTCACGGACAAGGGTATAATCGATTCGTTGATTTATGTAAAAGGAAGAAGGAGAAAACTACCATGAAATCCGTAACCATTCGCCTCAGCCTTGCGGAAAACGTCAAGGCGTTTGTCAACGCCGTGAATCGCTATCCGTTCGACATGGACCTTCGGTCCGGCCGGCATGTTGTGGATGCGAAATCCATCCTTGGCATCTTCAGCCTGGATCTTTCCAAGCCCGTGAAGCTGGAAATCCATAGCGACGATTGCGACGCGCTGCTGGAGGACATCAAGGCGTTCACGGTCTGACCATGCAGCGCCATCCGTCCGATACCGAGAATAAGCTGCTCTTGCTCTACGCGGTGGACTGCCTGGGGCCTGTCACCGCGCAGCAGCTATTGCTTTTTTTGGTGGAGATGGATGAAATGGGCTACATCGCCATTCAACTGGGCCTGGCCGAACTTTCCGAGGCGCAGCTTTTGCGCAAAGAGAAGCATCCCGTAGGCGTGCTGTACACGCTGACGGGCAAGGGGCGCGACTCGCTGGATATGTTTGGCGGGCGCGTTCCGCATTCGCGCCGTACGTCGATTTCAGCGCGCGCGGACGCCTTTCGGCAACGGTTCCGGCGGGAGCGGCAGATGCCCGCGACGTTTGAGCGGGTCCGCGAAGGCGAATACCGGGTGCGCCTGCGTTTGCTGGAAAAGGACGCGACGCTGCTGGATATCGCCGTGAGCGTGCCGACGCACAAGCAGGCGGAAAAGTTCTGCGGCGCATGGATTGGGGAGGCGGCGGGCATTTATGCCCAGCTTGTCCACTCGCTCGGCGAGGGGGAGCAGGAAGAAGAGCCTCTTTCGGGCTGCTAACGCGGTCGCGGGTCGTTAAAAACTGAGGTTTTTAACGAGTTAAGAGGAACGAGGACGGAGCCTAAAATCCTCTGGGATTTCCGGGTGGCCCTGCGTAAACGTACAGATTCCGCCACCAGTCAAGGCGGGCGCGGATTTAAAAAATCAGCGCCATCAGAGGATTTCGCTAGAAATCCTTACCTCCGGGACTGGCTCTGGAATCTGCGCGAATCCACCGCACAGGTCGCTGGATTCGATTGCCCTTGGAGGGCCTCACGCCCCTCCAAGCCACCCTAGATACTGCGATTCCCGCTATTAAGGCGACAGCTCCAACACCGCAAGCCCCTTGGGTTCTCCGACGCGCAGGCGGCGCAACACGGTTCCGCGCCTCAGGTCAATCAGGCTTACAAGCCCTTCCAGCTCGTCGGTAATGCAGGCGGCTCGGCCCAGTGGCACGATCTCCGTCGGCAGCCCGGCGATTTTTGTTTGCCAGCGGATGCGCCCGTTCGGCGGGTCCAGCATGGTCAGGCTTTGCAGGTGGCCCACGAGCAGCCCGCCGCCGCACGCGGCCATCGCGCCAGGAATGCCCGGCAGCCTGGTCCACGGCTTCCATTTGCCGTCCACGTCAATCGCGCCGACGACGGTGCCCAGGTCGTATTCGCCCGCGGCGCACATCGCCATCAGCTTGCCGGCGAAGAAACACACATCGGAGGCCACGCCCTCGATAGGATACGTGGCGCAAACGCGGAGGGTCGCGCCGTCCAGCAGCGCGACCTCGCACGTGCCGCCGCAGGCCACGGCCAGGGAGCGCCCCGCTTCATCCTGGGCAAGCCCGCGCGGGTGCATGCCGGCATGCGCGATGTTCAGCAGCCGGCCCTGCCCCGCGTCCAGCATTTGCACGCTGTCCGCGCCGCCCGCCAGTACGTATAAGTACATGCCGTTGCGCGAAAGGGAGAGCGCCTCGATTTCAGGCGCGGTGGAGAACGTTTTTTCCAGGGCGAAAGTGCTAGGGTTCAGGACATGTACCGACGGGTCGGACGCATCGGCGCAGTAGAGGGACGACCCATAGAGCAGCCGCCCGGGGCGAAACGGCACACGCACCCGGTGACCCACCTCAAGATCGGGCAGCGTAAGTATTGCCAGCAGCCCTTGGAGCGAATCGGATACCGCCAGCTTTCCGCGCATGCCATGCCCTCCCCGACGGCGGCACGGAACCTACGGTTCCGCACCAGAAGGGATTTCGCGAGAGATCCCCGCCGCGCCGTTGCTGGTGCATCCTATGCGGGCGCGGCGTGTGCGGTGAAGGCAGCGGCAGAAGAAAGGCTTTGGGGCGCAATCATTGTTGTACCGATTTTTTCGAATTAGCGCCGCTACCAGGGAAAACTATCCAGACCGGAGGAATGAAATGTTTACGTACCAGACACACGGAACCTGTTCCAAGGCGATCCACCTGAGCATTGAGGACGGTATCATCAAGAGCTGTGAATTTGACCGGGGGTGCGGTGGCAACCTGCAGGGCGTCTCCAAGCTCATCACCGGACGCCGGGTCGATGAGATCATCCCCATGCTGAAGGGCATCCAATGCCAGAACGGCACCTCCTGCCCGGATCAGCTCGCCAGCGCGCTGGAGCAGTGGACAAGGGAAAACGCGTAGGGATAAATCGCTGTGCAAACGAAGGAACACCAAGGGGTTTCATCCCTTGGCG
>JAVBOM010000050.1:0-71193 GCA_031550535.1 Eubacteriales bacterium | reverse complement strand
ACGACGGACGTGGTATGCACGCGGTCGGCATAGCTGGGCTTGAGCGGCATCAGGCAGTTGGTCGTAAACAGGATCGGCGCGGGGATATCGTCGAACTCCTTCTGCTGGCTCTGCCACGCGGTGCCGAAGTTGCCCTTCAGGTGCGGGTAGGATTTCAGCTTCGGATAGCCGTGCGCCGGGAGCATCTCGCCGTGGGTGTAGATGTTGATGCCCTTGCCCGCCGTTTGCTCCAGCAGCAGCTTCAGGTCGTGCAGGTCATGCCCGCTGATGACAATGAACGGCCCCTTTTCGATGGCCAGCGGCACGGTGGTGGGTACGGGCACGCCGTAGGCGTCCGTGTTCGCCTTGTCCAGCAGCGCCATGCAGGTCAGGTTCATCTCGCCGCATTTGAGGGTCATGGGCAGGAGCACATCCATGCCGGATTCGCTGCCGACGGCGCGCAGGCCCTCGTAGAAGAACAGGTTCAGCGCCTCGTCCGTGAAGCCCAGCATCAGCGCGTGGTAGGCGTAGGCGGCCATGCCGCGCAGGCCGAAGAGGATCAGCGACTTCAGCGAGCGGATGTCCTCGTCCGCGTCCCAAACCTGGCGCATATCGTAGTCGTCATTGCGGCCACAGGCAGAGGCGCATCCGTCGCAGCGCGGGATGAGCATCTCCTTCTCATAATGTACCTTCTGGATCAGCGTTTCCAGGGCGCCGTCGTCAAAGTTGACGTTCGTCACCGTGGCAAAAAGACCCTCCAGCATCGTCCGGTGGGTGTCCGCCGTGGGCTTGTTGCCGTCCACCGCGCGGGCCAGGCCGATCAGCGCGCCGGTCAGCGCGTCCTGCAGGTTCGCCGTGCCGCCCTGCTTGCCACAGACACCGGCCCTCGCGGCGCAGCCCTTGCCGCCCGCCGTTTGTTCACACTGAAAGCAAAACATATTTTCCATTTTTTCCGCCTCCACAGTATATTGATGGTTGCTTGTCGCTCACGGATCATAGGATACCGAAAAGAGCGACGGTTGTATGTTGGAATTGCAACGCAAGCACGCGTGGAACACAGAAAAATAACAGTTGCCAACGATTCCCCATCCTGCTATACTAATCCGCAAATCAGAAGGGAGGAAGCCTCGTGTTTTTTGCAAACCGCGACATGTTTTTTTACAACACCATGAAGCTGGCGTACCTGTGGCACGGTTGCGGTACACAGGCTTTGGCCCTTTTTGGTTGTTCAGGCGTGGCGCGATAACGCCAGCGCCAAGGCGCGAAACCAACAAGCGGCTGAAGCACATGCTTCTGGCCGCTTGTTTTGTTATATACAAAAAACGATAAGGAGGGAGATGCGATGCAGCCCATTCTGGACTACTACGGCGCGTATGACGAGGACGGACGCCTTCTGTCACGGCACGGCCAGGTGGAGTTTCGGACCACGATGCGCTATGTCGAGCGATACCTCGCGCCGGGCGCGCGCGTGCTGGAGATCGGCGCGGGTACGGGGCGGTATAGTCACGCGGTCGCGCGGGCGGGCTATGCCGTGGACGCCGTAGAACTGGTGCCGCGCAACATTGAAATATTTCAAAAGAACACCGCGCCGGGCGAGACGGTTTCCATCCGGCAGGGTGACGCGACCGATCTGTCCGCCTTTGCGGATGGCACGTATGACGTCACGCTGCTGCTCGGCCCGCTGTATCATTTGTTCACGGAGGCGGACAAGCTGCGCGCGCTGTCCGAGGCCATCCGGGTAACCAAAGCGGGCGGCGTCGTGTTCGCGGCGTACTGCGTCAGCGACGCGTCCATCCTGCGCTATGGCTTTCTGGAAGGGCACATTTTCGAGCTGATCGAGAAGAATATGATCGAGACGGAAGGCTTCAAGGCGTTTTCCAAGCCGAGCGACGTGTTTGAACTGCACAGGAAGGAGGACATCGACGCGCTGATGGCGCGCTTTGACGTGACGCGCCTGCACTATGCCGCCACGGACCTGATGACGAACTTTCCCGGCATGCGCGAGGCGGTGGACGCGATGGACGACAGGACGTTCGCGCTGTACCTGCGATATCACTTCGCGATGTGCGAGCGCAGCGATATGGTGGGGATGACGAACCATAGTTTGGATGTGTTCCGGAAGAACTGACGCCTACCGCTCCGCGACCATCCGCCTGAACTCGTCGCTGTGCGCCATCAGCTCGTCGAATGTGCCCGTGCCGACGATTTCCCCGTCCCGCATGACCAGGATGCGGTCATACCGCCTGAGAATGGGCTCTTCCAAGCGGTGGGTGACGGACAGAATCGTGACGTCGGTAAGCGAGAGGATCAGGTTCTCAATGTCGTAGTACAGCCGCACGTCGAGCGCGGAGGTGGATTCGTCCAGGGCGATCACGGGGGTTTTGTTCATCAGTAGGCGCGCGAGCCCGATCCGCTGCTTCTCGCCCCCGCTCGCGAACTGGCCGGTGCTGCCGACCGGGGTATCCAGGCCGTGGTCGAGTGCGGAGACAAAGCCGCGCATGCCCAGCCGGTTCACCGTGTCCTGGATGGCGTCGCCCGGAAAGTCCCTGTACAGCGTGATGTTGTTGCGCAGGGTGTCGCTGAACAGGTAGACATCCTGCGGGTTGAACCCGATCACGTTCGCCAGGGAGCACCGCGCCGGGTCGACCGTGTGGCCGTTGACGCGCAGTTCCCCCTCGAAATCCGTCAGCAGGCCGCAGGCGACCTTCAGCAGCGTGCTCTTGCCCGCGCCGCTCCCGCCGATGACAAGGTACTTCTTGCCCGCCTCGATCGTGCAGTTGATGTCCTTTAGAATCTCCCTGGACTGGCGCGCGTAGCGGATGTTCCGCAGCTCCAGGCTGGCAAACGGCTCCGCGAGCGCGAGGGGAGGTGCGGGCGGGCGTTCCTCGGCGGCAATGTCGCCCCGGATCTTCGCGGCGATTTTGCGCCCGCTGAGCAGCTCGTTCATGTTCTGGAAAGCGTCGGACATCGGCTCGGTGACAAGGTTGTTGAGCTGGCTGATGGCCATCAGCATGCCGAATGTGAGCCTGCCCTCCGACACGAGCCACGCGCCGACGAACCAGGGCACAATGATGATGAGCCGGTGCGCCAGATAGACGACGCAGTCGGAGATGGATTTCGCGTTGTTCATTTGAAACCGGCTCTGCGCGAAGCCGCCGCTGAAGGAGCGGAAAATCCGCAGGATGCTCGGCTGAATGTTCTGCGAGGCGATCAGCTCGAACCCGTTGAGCAGGTTCTCGCTCTTGTTCAGAAAAGTCGCGGAGCTCTCCACAAACCCCTGCGAGTTTTCCGAGATGACCTTCTTGCGTAGCAGCGGTATGAGCATCTCCAGCCCCATCAGAAAAAGGATGAGGAGGCCCATGATGGGGCTGTACAGAAAGACCGCCAGCAGCGCGAGGACGGACTGCAGAACCAGCGTGGTGATGTTCAGGATCGGGCGGATGTACTGGGTCTGCAGCTCATTGCACAGGGGGCCGATCGTGTTGATGTAATCCCCGACGCCGCGGTCGAAATACGCGGCATACGGCGCGCCGATGTAGCGGGCAAACAGCGCGTACCGGGTGTCCTCCAGAACATCCTCCACATACTTGTTGGCGGCCCGCCTCTTGAGCGCCAACGAAAGGATGACGCATACGATGACGGCGATGGTCACAAAGATGGTGAGGATGGCCGTTCTCAAATCAAGCGCGACGATGGCATCGACCATGCGCTGGAAAACGAACGCATCGAAAACCTGAAGGAGCGACAGGATAAGGGAAAAAGACAGTGCCGCGACGAGCGTTTTCCTGTGCGATTGATATATCTTTCTCATGGATTTATTGTATATGGATGTGTTGGTGCTGTCAACTGTTTGTATTGAGAACGCGGCCTGCGGTATGAAAGCCGCCGAGGCGACAAATTCCTTGACAAACCACAGCCCATTGGCTATCATCATTTCCATTGACTGCATTGATAAAAGGACACCCAAAGGAGGTTTTCCCATGGCCCTGACGATGGATAAGCTCGTGGCGCTCTGCAAGGGCAGGGGCTTTGTTTTCTCGGGATCGGAGATTTACGGCGGCCTCGCCAACACGTGGGACTACGGCCCGCTGGGCGTGGAGTTCAAGAATAACGTCAAGCGTGCGTGGTGGAAGAAGTTCGTGCAGGAAAGCCCGTACAACGTGGGCGTGGACGCAGCCATCCTGATGAACCGCGCCGTATGGGTCGCGTCCGGCCATGTCACGAACTTCAACGACCCCCTGATGGACTGCAAGGCGTGCAAGGCGCGCTTCCGCGCGGACAAGCTGGTGGAGGACTTCACCCGCGAATGGGACGAGCCGGTGACGGGCGACGGCTGGCCGAACGAAAAGCTGACCGCGTTCATCGAGGAGCATAAGATCCCGTGTCCCACGTGCGGCAAGCACGATTTCACGGGCATCCGCAAGTTTAACATGATGTTCAAGACGTACCAGGGCGTGACCGACGACAGCGCGGCGGAAATCTACCTGCGGCCGGAGACGGCACAGGGCATTTTCGTCAACTTCAAAAATGTCGCCCGGACGACGCGCAAAAAGATGCCGCTGGGCATCGCGCAGATCGGCAAATCGTTCCGCAACGAGATCACGCCCGGCAACTTCACGTTCCGCACGCGCGAGTTTGAGCAGATGGAGCTGGAATTCTTCTGCAAACCGGGCGAGGACCTGCAGTGGTTCGAGTACTGGCGCGCGTTCTGCCGCGATTGGCTGCTGGCGCTCGGCATGAAGCAGGACAACCTGCGCCTGCGCGACCATGAAAAGGAAGAGCTTTCGCATTACTCCAAGGCCACCACGGACTTTGAGTACCGCTTCCCATTCGGCTGGGGGGAACTGTGGGGCATTGCGGACCGGACGGACTTTGACCTGAAGGCGCACCAGGAGGCCAGCGGCGAATCCATGGAGTACACGGACCCGATCACGAACGAGAAGTACATTCCGTACTGCGTGGAGCCGTCGCTCGGCGCGGACCGCGTGGCGCTGGCGTTCCTGTGCGATTCCTACGAGGAAGAGGAGCTGGAGAACGAGACGCGCGTCGTGCTGCGTCTGCATCCGGCGCTCGCGCCGTTCAAGGCCGCTGTGCTGCCGCTGCAGAAGAATAAGCTGGGCGAGCTCGCCGGAGAAATCCACGCGCAGCTCGCGAAGAATTTTGCGGTGGACTACGACGAGAGCGGCTCCATCGGCAAGCGATACCGCCGCCAGGACGAGATCGGCACGCCGTTCTGCATGACCGTGGACTTTGACACGGTCGAGGACGGCACCGTGACCGTGCGCGACAGGGACACGATGCAGCAGGTGCGCGTGCACCGCGATCAATTGAAGGCGTATTTGGAGGAGAAGGTCGCGTTTTGAGGCGAGTTGGGCGCGATGACGGAAATGTGGGAAAAGGGGTTGTCGAGAGACGATCCCTTTTGTATTATGGGTATATGAAGGGGGGGATTGCTGTGAAAAAAGAGCATTCTCGTCGTTTCGACATTGCGCACGTCATCACGAACGTGGCGCGGCCATTGCTCGTCCTTTCGCTTTGTTTTGTGATATTGACTGTTGGGATAGCGCATGCACGTGCTGAAGCGCGGACCACGGCACGGATACCCGAAGAACCGCAACGCATTGCTGTTTTACCGTTTTTCGCGGAAGAAATGCTTCTGGAAATGATCGGGCCTGAGCGCATTGTCGGCGTTGGACATGATTACTATGAGAATGGAGAAGTGATCTCCCCTACGATGGCGCTGACAAAGGATATGCGGCATGAGATGGATATTTACGATGAAGAAACTATCCTGGATACAACGCCCGATCTGGTGCTGCTGTATAAAGCGAATTTCGGTGCTTACGAAACGCTACTCCCGGCGTTGGAACAGGCTGGCATACCCTATTTGTTCGTGGATGTGCCACAAGATTTTGAGGAGGTAACGGCCAGCCTGACGATGTTGGGGGATATCGTCGGCGCGCCGGAACAGACCGCCCGGATGGTGCGGGATTTTGAAACCAAACGTGCGCGGCTTGCGCAAATCGTTTCGGCCATTCCGAAAAACGAGCGCGTACGCGCGACCTATTACCGCAACTATTCTCCGTCCAGCACATTTGACGTGATCGCGGAGGCCGCGAATGTCATTAGCGATCGCGGAAATGTCTTCGTAAGTAAACCTTATTACCAGGAGATTGACGACCACTTGCTATCGGAATGGAATCCCGCGCTAATCGCCTTCGCGCCGTATAGCGCGGATACGGACGGGTACGTCCTTGACTATAGTCAGGATTATGTGGATGGGCGTACCGCGTCTCTGCTGGAAATGCCGGGCCTTTTGGCCGTTTCCGCGATTCAAAACCGCAACGTTCATCCCCTCAGCATTCACAACTCGCAATACATGGTGCAAAGCGCAATGGATTTGGCAAAGCTTGCGTATCCGCATTTGTTTGAAGGGCAGGAGAACTGACAAGCGGTGAGGATTCCTTGCGGGACACTCACCGCTTTGCGTATAGACGCTTTATCCCTTATCCCGATACGGCCGGTACAGATCATGCTTCATGGAGTATTCATACAGCCGGATGATCCGGCCCTCCCGCACGTTCAGAACCGAAATGCCGTCAAAACAAGAAGGCAGGCCGTGCGTATCGGGATGTTGGTACTGAAACACCCACGTCGCCATGAGGGCATCCTTGGCGGGGTCGTAGTACGTCTCCGCAATCTCCCACGACAGCACTTTGCCGACCGCGTTCCAGGCTTCGAACCAACAATCCGCTTCGTTTTTGCCAACGTAGCTCGCGCCGTGGCATTCGACAATATGGATATCCGCATGGAGCGTGTCCAAGAACATCCGTTTGTCGTCGTCAAGCCAGCTCTGTATGTATGCTGTGAGCAGTCGCGCGCGTTCCATGGGTTCTCCTTCCTTGGGTAGGGTTTCCTCTACCGGCACTTCACCTCAATCGTCATCACCGTGTTCGTCTCCTTGCCCACGATCAGCGACACCTCCTGCAGCACTTCCTTGCGCACACGGTAGCTATAGTACGAACTCCCCTCGTCCGCCTCCACGCCCTCCACGCCTTCCAGCGCCTTGTCCAGGTCCTCCTTCGCCATGCCCAGCGTGATGCCGCGCGGCAGCTCCACGTCCAGCCCCGTCCCGGCATCGATGCGGAAGGTGGAGACGAAGCAGTTCCCCGGCGCGGTGGCCTTCGGGGACCAGTTGGCGAGCTGTGTGTCCATCTTGAAGCCGCCCAGCACCACCGTGACAAAGCTCTGCGAGCCCCACGCCGGGATCTTCGCGGGCAGCTTGTTCACGCCCGTGAGCACCCAGCCCTGGCTTTCCATGTATGGGAGCGACACGGGCAGCGTGTACAGCGCGTCGCCGACGCGGATGTTGAAGGAGAGCAGATCGTCGCCGAGCTCCGCGGGGGGCGCGTAAGCGGTGATGGCCTCGGGCACCTCGTCCGGCGCGGCCATCGCGGCGTCGTTGTACCCCTCCGGCTCGTTGAAGCATTTGACGGCGAGGCCGGCCACCAGCTTCGTTTCCGCGTCGATGTCGATCTTCATTTCACAGTAGCTGTCGGATGAATACGTATACGCGACGCGCGTGGCGCTCTCGTAGGTGTTGCCGGGCAGGCCGAACGCCGCGTCCACATCGTCCTTTGCGCTGCCGAGCGTGATCCCCTTGGCGACGATGAGCGCCGCGCCTTTCTTCGCCTGGAAGGCGTCCAGCGAGATCTGGCCCACCAGGCATTCGCCCATGGGCAACTCGTCAATGCTGAGGTTGATGACCTGCACATAGACCTCCATGTCGCCCTTCACCAGCCGCTGGCTGAGCGTGTAGCGGTTCGGCTTCAGCGTTTCGTCCGGCTGGTCCTTCAGCGTCCAGCCGTTGCCGTAGAGCGTCTGTAGCGGCGTGGGCAGCGTGTAGAGCGCGCCGTCCAGCATCACCTGATAGTCCATCCAGTCGTCGCTGGGCGCTTCCGCCGCGAAAGCGAGGCCCATAAGCAGGCAGAGGAGGGCGCAGAGCGCCAGCATGCAACGCGTTTTCTTCATTGGCATCATTGGTGTTCTCCTTGTAGTTCATTGATAACCGCATTTGCGGATAAACGATAAGAAGTATACCATTATGCGCGGAAAACATCCATGTTTTTCCATCAGGCGCAATTCTTTATCTATTGGCGGCGGCGTTGATTTCAAAAATCTGGCGCCATGAAGGAATTTCGTGAGAAATTCCTACCTTTGTGGCCGTTTGTCGCATTTATTTCCTTGACAATGGGGGAACGCTTTGCTAAAATCGGTAAAATATATTGAAGTGAGAGAAGGGGTGCTGCCTATGAACATTACGAATGTCCGCGAAGGGCTCACGTTTGACGATGTGCTGCTGGTGCCGCGCAGAAGCGATGTGCTTCCCAAGGACGCGGACCTGTCGGTGCAGCTCATGCCCGGCATTCGGCTGAACATCCCCCTGATGAGCGCGGCCATGGATACCGTGACCGACGCGCGTCTGGCCATCGCGATGGCGCGCGAAGGCGGAATTGGCATCATTCACAAGAACATGACGATCGAGGCGCAAGCCTCCCAGGTGGACAAGGTCAAGCGCAGCGAGCACGGCGTCATCACCGATCCTTTCTTTCTCTCCCCAGAGCACAAGGTTTCTGACGCGCTGGCGCTGATGGCGCGTTACCGCATTTCCGGCGTTCCGATTACGCGCGAGGGCAAGCTGGTGGGCATTCTGACCAACCGCGACCTTCGCTTTGAGACCGATTATTCGCAGCCCATCGGCAACGTGATGACCAGCGACGGCCTGGTGACCGCGCCGGTGGGCACTGATTTAGAGGGCGCCAAGCGCATTCTGGCCAAGCACCGCATTGAAAAGCTGCCCATCGTGGACGAAAACTACATGCTGCGCGGCCTCATCACCATCAAAGACATCGAAAAAGCAACGAAATATCCGTCGAGCGCCAAGGACGGCAACGGCCGCCTGCTGTGCGGCGCGGCGGTCGGCATCGCCAAGGACACGCTGGAGCGCGTCCAGGCGCTTGTGGACGCGAAGGTGGACATCATCGCCATCGACACGGCGCACGGCCATTCCTCCGGCGTGCTGCGGATGATCGAGACGATCAGGAACGCGCACCCGTCCCTCGCGCTGATCGGCGGCAACATCGCCACGAAGGAGGCGGCGCGCGATCTCATACAGGCGGGCGCGAGCTGCGTTAAGGTCGGCATCGGCCCCGGGTCCATCTGCACCACGCGCGTGGTAGCGGGCATCGGCGTGCCGCAGATCACGGCCATCGCCGACTGCGCGGAAGAAGCCGAGAAGCACGGCGTGCACGTCATCGCGGACGGCGGCGTGAAGTACTCCGGCGACATCGTGAAGGCGATCGCGGCGGGTGCGCGCGCGGTCATGCTCGGCAGCCTCCTGGCCGGCACGGACGAGAGCCCGGGGGCCATGGAAATCTACCAGGGCCGCTCGTTCAAGGTGTATCGCGGCATGGGCTCGCTCGGCGCGATGGCAGAGGGCAGCAAGGACCGCTACTTCCAGGAGGACGCGAAAAAGCTGGTGCCCGAGGGCGTGGAAGGCCGCGTGCCGTACAAGGGCGCGCTGTCGGAGACGATTTTCCAGCTCGTGGGCGGTCTGCGCTCCGGCATGGGTTACTGCGGCGCGGCGACGATCGAGTCCCTGTGCAACGACGCGCAGTTCATGCGCATCACCGGCGCGGGGCTGACGGAGAGCCACCCGCACGATATTTACATCACCAAGGAAGCGCCGAACTACTCCCGGCAGACGGAAGGGTGACGGGACACGCAAAAGGGGCCGGAAGGCCCCTTTTCCAATATGTGCACCGATTCAAACACTTGCGTCATACGACCAAATCGGAACCGAGGTACATAGAGTATGATAACTCTTGCAGAAGCGTTGCTGGATCAGTCTACAAGCAAGCTGATGCTTGTGCCCAAAAGCGATATCCATACGCATGGGGGCAAAGGTGGTCGGCTAAAGTACTTTTCGGATTGGGCAAATATACACATCAGTGCCTCAGAACGTCCTTTTGAGAGTTTGGAAGAAATGCAAAACTGGTTCAGAGCGAACGTAAAAATCCATGACAACGGAAAACCAGGATATTTAAAAAGGATAGAGGCCGCATTTGCACAGGCGAGGGAAGATCATATTGTTGTTTTAGCTTTGAGTTTTGGCATGGAAGTAATAGACTTTCTAGGTGGAATCGACAGCTTCATCGACACCCTGAACTCTTATCATGAAGCGTATGCGCCTGAAACGGAGTATTATCCGGAATTATCGCTTGGACGTGAATGTGATGTGGATGAAGCGTACAACAGGCTGGATGAGATATTGGGCAAAGGCTGGTTTCGGTCGATCGATATTTGTGGCGATGAGTTCGCCCAGCAGATTAAAAACTTTCAGAGGATTTACAGAAAAGCGCAGAGCTATGGCATGGAACTGAAGGCCCATGTTGGGGAGTTTGGCGCAGCCAACGACGTAAGGGAAGCTGTTGAGTTGCTGGAGCTTTCGGAAGTCCATCATGGAATTGCGGCTGTAAAATCTAGAGAGGTAATGAGGTGGCTAAGCAACAATAGAATACAGTTGAATATTTGTCCCACAAGCAATGTCATGCTGAGAAGGGTGCCATCTTACGCTGAGCACCCGATTAGAGAACTGTTTGACAATGGGATACCTGTGACAATCAATACCGATGACTTGCTTATCTTTGATAGCGCAGTATCGGAAGAATACTTGAAACTGTATAATGCTAAAGTGTTTTCGGCTGCTGATTTGGAGATCATCCGACAAACTGGACTGAAATCTTACGAATGCCATCAACCGCCAGGTCAAAAAGGTCCGGACGCAAAGCTGAACAAACCCGCCCAGACACCGGAAGGATGACGGGCGGGTTTGCTCGTAAAAGAAGATCGCGGAAAACGCCACAGGTCTACCGGTCGTCCTCCTGCCACACCACCCACGTCGCCCCGTCCGTCACCAGCACAACCGATCCCCTGGACTGGAACATCATTTCCGCGCCGGAACGCTTCACCGAGTCGATCGCGTTCTGGATGTTGGTAGGCGAGTTGGTGAACACCGCGAGCTCCGCGCCGACGGCCTCGCGCAGCACCTTGCGGTACGATGAAACGCCGTGGTGCGGAATTTTCACCACGTCGGCGGCGAGCAGGCTGCCGTATAGTTCGGCGATCTGCGATTGTCCGGGCGTCTCCAGGTCCGCCGCAAGCAGCATGGTCCTCTCGCCGTACCGCGCCAGGATGAGCATGGACCGGTCGTTGATGGACGACTTCGGGTTTTCCCACTGATAAAACGTCAGCGTCGCGCCGCCGAGCATCATCCGCGTGTCGCTCAGGACGGTTTCGACCGGGATTTCCAGCGCCTCCAGCGCCTCGGCCAGTTTCCGCGCGCCATCGCTCTTGAAATCATCATACAGCGCGGGCCGCAGGAACACATCCGCCGGAATCTCCGCGAGAATCGCGCGGAACCCGCCGAGGTGGTCGTCGTGCGGGTGGGTCATGAACGCGCGGTCCAGCCTCGCGATGCCTTGCCGCTGCAGATACGCGATGACACGGCCCGCGCGGCTGTAGATGCTGCTGTCCACCAGCATGGTCTCGCCGCCAAAGCGCAGCAGGATGCTGTCGCCTGCCGCGGCGTTAATGACATGAATTTCAAGCTGGCCGTCCACGCCAAGCGCGGGGCGCGGGTCGTCTTTCGTCAAATAACGTATGGAGCCGTTGTCCTCCGCGCGGCACACCGCCGCGAGCGACAGGCACAACAGCAGCACCAAAACAATGCCCAGATATCTTTTATGTCTTTGCCTCATCCGGCAAACGCCTCCTTTTCGCCCGCGCCTCTTAATAGGTTAGCGGGGCTTACCGGATAGCGTATGTCGAAAAATGGGCAGGCGTTCATGGGCGCGGCGAGCGTCCGTAAATGGCTTCCCGAAATTCATGCTTTACAACCGCGCGGCGCTGTGGTATACTCGCGCCTGTAGAATGGTTGCCAAAGTTGGTAGTCTTTGTAGAAAACGTAGTATGGAAGGATGGTAGACGTATGCGTATTTTTGTTCTGGTGCTGTATGTCCTCATGATGGCGGGCGTACTTTTTTTTACATCCAGAAAATCGCAAACCCTGCAGGGCTTTTTCCTGGGCGGCGGCAAGGTCGGCCCCTGGTTTTCCGCGTTCGCCTATGGCACATCGTACTTTTCAGCGGTCATCATTATCGGCTACGCGGGCAAAATAGGCTGGGGACACGGGCTGTCCACCGTGTGGATCGGCATCGGTAACGCGTTGCTGGGCAACATGCTGGCGTGGATATTGCTGGCGGGCCGCGCGAACGCGATGGCGCGCAAGCTGGATGTCATGACCATGCCCGGCTTCTTCGAAAAGCGATACGACTCGCGCGGCATGGGGCTTGTGTCCGCCGTGCTGATCTTCGTGTTCCTGGTGCCGTACTCCGCGTCGGTGTACCAGGGCATGGGCTACCTCTTTGAAGCGGCGCTCGGCATTGACTTTTTCTGGTGCATCGTGGGCATCGCGCTGCTGGCGGGCATCTATCTGTTCGCGGGCGGATACCGCGCCACGCTGCTTTCCGATTTCATCCAGGGCTGCATCATGCTGGTGGGCATTGTGCTGATGGTCGTGTTCGTCGTGCGCGGCGCGGCGTTTGACCCGGAAACCGGCACGGGCGGCGGGCTTACGGAGGCGCTGGCGCGCATGGGCCGCATCGGCGGCGAGGGCTTCAATACGCTCATGGGGCCGAAGGGCCAGGGCGCGAGCCTGCTGTCGCTGGTGCTCTTGACCTCGCTGGGCACATGGGGTCTGCCGCAGATGATGCACAAGTTTTTCGCCATTCGCGATCAGACGGCGGTCAAGCAGGCGACGGTGATCTCGACCGGGTTCTGCCTGGTTATCGCGGGCGGGGCGTACTTTTCCGGCGCGTTCGGCAAGCAGATTTTGAACGGCGTCGTGCCGGCGGGCGGGCTGGACGCCGTGGTGCCCAACATGCTTCTATCGCAGGCGGTCGCCATGCCGGATGTCCTGATTGGGCTGATCGTGGTGCTGGTGCTCTCCGCCAGCATCTCCACACTGACGGCGCTGGTGCTCTCGTCGTCGTCGGCCATCGCGAGTGACCTGTGCGGCGCGCTGATGCCGAAGTTGACGGACGAAAAAAAGACACTCATCATGCGCGGCCTTTGCGTGGTGTTCGTGATACTTTCCCTCATCATCGCGTTTGGCATGCAGGATACGCCGATCGTGACGCTGATGTCGTTCTCCTGGGGCAGCCTCGCGGGCGCATTCCTCGCGCCGTTCCTGTTCGGTCTGTTCTGGAAGCGGGCGACGCGAACCGGAGCGTTCTCGGGCATGGTGCTGGGCGTGCTCACCTCAGTGCTCGCGCCGACGCTTGGCATTGTGCCGGATACTGTGGTGGGCGGCGTGCTGGCGATGGCGGTTTCGCTGGTCACGGTGCCGGTCGTCAGCCTCCTGACACCGAAAACAATGCCAAAAAGTTCCTCCATGGAGACCGCGTTTGGTAAATAGAATCAGGATAAAATAGCGGCGTCCGGATTGTTCCGGCGCCGCTTCTTTTTTTGCTTGTCAAGCCTTTTTCGTTGGAAAATCCGGCTTTGATTGCCGTTCATAATCCTGTGCCGGTCGGAAAGAATGGAACCAGACGAACGAGCATGGGAGGGAGCGAATTGACAGTTTTTGAGATCGAACCTGGCGCGCCGCTCATGGGAGAGGCGACCGTGCACCCGGCAAAGAACGCGGTGCTTCCGATCATCGCGGCTTCCCTGCTGACAGCGGATACGCTGGTCGTGCCGGATATGCCGGACTTATCGGACGTGCGTTCCATTTGCGACTTGGTGGGGCAATGTGGCTGCGTGGTCAGGCGCGAGGGCGCGACCATGACGTTTACGACCCCGGCCTTAACGTTGCCGGCAGCGCCTCATATGATGCGCTGGACGCGCGCGTCCGTGCTGGTGATGGGGCCGCTTTTGGCGCGGCTTGGCAGCGCGCGCATCACAATGCCGGGCGGCTGCGCCATTGGCCAGCGGCCCATTGACATTCATTTAAAGGGCATGGCGGCGCTCGGCGCGGAGATTGTCACGCGGCAGGGGTTTGTGGAGCTGCGCGGCAAGCTGCATGGAAATGTCATCTACCTGGACCTGCCCAGCGTGGGCGCGACGGAGAACATCATGATGGCGGCGGTGCTGGCGGAGGGCGTCACCCGCATCGAAAACGCGGCGAAGGAGCCGGAGATCATCGACCTGGCGCGGTGCCTGGTGTCCATGGGCGCGCAGGTACACGGGGCGGGCACGGGTACGATCGTGATCCACGGCGTGGAGCGGCTTCATGGCGCCACGCACCAGCCGATCCCCGACCGCATCGAGGCGGGCACGTTCTGCTGCGCGGCGGCGGCAGCGGGCGGAAACATTCTTGTGCGCGGGGCGAAACCTGACCACATGCGCGCGCTGCTGTTCAAGCTGCAGGAGGCGGGCGTGTCCATCTCGGAATTCCCCGGCGGGCTGCGCGTGCGCGGCAAGGCGCAGTGGCCCATGGAGGTGCGCACGCTGAGTTACCCTGGCTTCCCCACGGACATGCAGGCGCAGATGATGGTGGTCGCGTGCGTAACACCCGGCACCTCGGTCTTTTTGGAGACCATTTTCGAGAACCGATTCATGCATATCCCCGAATTAATTCGCATGGGCGCGAACATTCGCGTGGAAGACCGGGTAGCCGTGATCGAAGGTGGGTATCCTTTGCAAGGGGCGAGCGTATCCTGTCCAGACCTTCGTAGCGGGGCGGCGCTCGTCATCGCCGGACTGTGCGCCGAGGGCGTGACGCGTGTGGAGGACCCGCAGGGACATATCGACCGTGGGTATGAGCGGTTTGAGGAGACGATGCAGGGCCTTGGCGCGCGGGTGAACCGGGTTGCGGAGATCTGACGGAAGAGGCAGGGATTCCTTGCGGAATCCCCTTATGGCGCCCGATTTTTCAAATCAGCGCCGCCGTTATTGGTATTTGAACAAGAATCTTTTCCGCGAGGAGGGCGGCGGTATCGTGATGCGTTGGGTGAAGTGGGTGGTTGCCGGGCTGTTGGCGGCGGCGCTGTGCGCGCTGATGCCGCTGTCCGCGGAAGCGAAGGAGACGCTTCGCGTGTTTGACGGCATGGAAGTGGTCGAAATGACGTGGGAGGAATACCTGGTGTGCGTGGTCGCGGGGGAAATGCCCGCGGAGTATGAGGAAGAGGCGCTGAAGGCGCAGGCGGTGGCGGCCAGAACGCGGGCGGTGCGCGGCCGCTGCCTATCCCATTCCGACGCGGACGTGTGCACGGATAGCCGGTGTTGCCAGGCGTTTTTGACGGAAGAGGAACAGGACGCGCGGTGGGGCGAGGACGCGGCGCTCTACCGCGCGCGCATTCTGGAGGCGGTGCGGGAGACGGGCAGCCTGATCCTGACATATGACGGCGAACCGATCGAGGTGCTGTACCACGCCGTCAGCGGCGGCCAGACCGAGGACGTGGAAGCCGTTTACCCGAACGCGCTGCCGTATCTTCGAAGCGTGCCATCGCCGGGCGAGGAGGACGCGTCGCGCTTTGAGACCGTGCAGACGTTTGACGACGAAGCGTTGGCCGCGATTTTTCCGGATGAGGCGGCGGACGGCGTGGTGGCGCTGGAAGTGCTGGACCGGAGCGACAGCGGCCGGGTGCTGACCATCCGGGTCGGCGCGCACACGATGTCCGGGCGGCTGTTCCGCAGCGCGCTGGGGCTGTCCAGCACGAACTTTGAGATTGAGCGCGAGGATGGAACGGTCACCATTTCGCAGCGCGGGTACGGCCACGGCGTGGGCATGAGCCAGGCGGGCGCGAACGCGATGGCCAAGAGCGGCGCGACATTCGCGGATATTCTGTTTCACTACTACACAGGTGTAGCAATTTCTGTACGCACGGAGTGATTGTGCGCATGAACACCGTTCAAACGGGGCATCCTTTCCAAATAAAGGGATTGGTGGCAGGGATTTCTTGCGAAATCTCCTCATGGCGCCCGATTTACCACATCAGCGCCGCCATCGAGAAAATCCCAACCGCAAGAGGGGGCGTCTGGATGAAGCGGATTCGCGCGTTCTTTGAAAAACAAGGTTTTTTCATCATGCTGGCGGTGTGCGCCGGCATCATTGTGGCGTCAGGACTCTGGGCGCGTTCGCTGAACACGGAGGTCAAGGAGCCTTTGGCGGACGTATCGACCGAATACGCGCAGCGGCTCGCGGACGCGGAGAAACTGAAGATGGTGCGGCCCGTGCCCGCCACCCCGCAGGGGGAAAGCGCGGAAGGCGCGCTGCTGGGTTTTTCCGGGGCCGCTTGGCTGCCGACGCTCGCCCGCTGGGGCGCGCATGAGGCGCTGGACCTGCCGGCGGACCGGGACGCGCCGGCCAGCGCCGCCAGGGACGGCACCGTGACCGCCGCGTACCGGGACAGGCTCTGGGGCGGCGTGGTGGAGATTGCGCACGCGGACGGGCTGGTGACGCGCTATAGCGCGCTGCGGTGGCCCGCGCAGGTGAAGGCGGGTGACACCGTCCGGGCGGGACAGGCTATCGGCGCGGTGGGCGTGGCGGAGGCGGAATCGGATGCGCCGCACGTACACTTCGCGGCGTGGCTGAACGGCGTCCCCATCGACCCAGCGCCGCATATAGTAAATTAATCTGAATAGTACGAGAGGGGGATGCCTATGTGCGGCATCTTTGGCTATGTGGGCGGCAAGGACGCGCTGCCGATCCTGATGGACGGCCTGTCGCGGCTGGAGTATCGCGGGTATGACTCGGCGGGCGTGGCGCTTATGGAAAACGGCGCGATACAGGTGCGCAAGGCGCGCGGCCGCCTGTCCAACCTGCGCGACCTGCTGGAGAAAGCGCCGATCCACGGCACCATCGGCATCGGCCACACGCGGTGGGCCACGCATGGCGGCCCCTCGGACGAGAACGCGCACCCGCACACGGACAACAGCGGCCGGTTCGCGGTGGTCCATAATGGCATCATCGAGAACCACGCGGAGCTGCGGGGGCTGCTGGAAATGGAAGGGTATACGTTCCACTCGCAGACGGATACCGAGGTCATCGCGCACCTGCTGGCCAGGTTCTGGCGTGGGGATTTGAAGCAAGTCGTGCAGGATGTGGTGCAGCATTTGCGCGGGTCGTTCGCGCTGGGCGTGCTCTGCCGGGACGCGCCGGATACCATCTGCTGCACGCGGCTGGACAGCCCGCTCGTGATCGGCCTTTCGGAAGGGGAGCAGTTTGTCGCGTCGGATATTCCGGCGCTTTTGCCGCATACACGGAAGGTCATCCTGCTCCGGGATAAGGAATTGGCCCTCATCACGCGCGAGGGCTGCCAGTGCTTTGGCAAGCTCGGCCAGCCGATCCAGCCCGAAATCAAGACCGTCGAATGGCAGCCGGAGAGCGCGGACCTGTCCGGGTATCCGCACTACATGATGAAGGAGATCGACGAACAGCCCGCCGCGATGCGCGCAGTGCTGGCCGCGTATACGGAGGCGCAGGCGGGCCGGGTGGTGTTCAAGAAAGGTGCGATCCCGATCCCCGAGGCGGACGCGAGGGCGCTCGGGCGGCTGCTGCTGGTCGGGTGCGGGTCGGCGTACCACGCGGCGATGGTAGGCAAGGCCGCCATTGAGACGCTGGCGCGGCTGCCGGTGGAGACGGACATCGCGTCCGAATTCCGCTACCGTGATCCGATCCTGCGCCCGGACGACCTGTGCGTGTGCATCAGCCAATCGGGCGAGACGGCGGACACGCTGGCGGCGATGCGGCTGGCGGCCAAGACGTGCAAAACGCTTGGCATTGTGAACGCGACGGGATCGACATTGGCGCGCGAGGCGGACGGCGTGCTGTACACGCACGCGGGCCCGGAAATCGCCGTGGCGACGACAAAGGGCTACACCACGCAGGTGCTGACGCTGCTGCTGCTGGCGCTGTACCTCGCCGAGGCGCGCGGGATACTGGAGCCGGCGGAGGTATCCGAGCGGCTGGGCTGGCTGATGCAGACGCCCGCGCAGGCAGAGAGTATCATCGGCGACGTATCGCACATCCAGCGGTTTGCCAGTGCACACGCGGATCACCGCAGCGTGTTCTACATTGGGCGCGGCATGGACTACGCGCTATCCATGGAGGCGTCGCTGAAGCTGAAGGAGATCACCTACGCGCATAGCGAGGCGTATGCCGCCGGGGAACTGAAGCACGGGACCATCGCGCTGATTGAGCCGGGCACGCTGGTGGTGGCGCTGGCGCTGCATCCCGCGCTGCTGGACAAAATGCTGTCGAACGTGCGGGAGGTGCGCGCGCGCGGGGCCACGGTGCTGATGGTGACAACGCGCTCCATGCGGGACCGCGTGGCCCCAGTGGCTGACGAGCTGTGGGAGATGCCGGACGCGGAGCCGATCGCCGTGCCGGTGCTGGCGATTTTACCGATGCAGCTATTGGCGTACTATGTGGCGCTGGCGCGCGGGTGCGACGTGGATAAGCCGAGGAACCTGGCGAAGTCGGTGACTGTTGAATGATGTGAATTGACAGATCGATCTTCGTGTGGTACACTACGCTTGTAACATGCATGTTAACGTTTCTGCAGAAAGGGGTGGTGCATAGATGGTATCCATACAAAGCACCACTCGGCGCGGATAGCGACAGTTTGACGTGTCGAGAGGGAATTTGGGCGGCGGCAGCAATGCCGCCGTTTTACTTTGCCCGGAAACGGGAAACAGCGCAGTCAAAAGAAAAAAAGTAAGAATCCATACAGAACTCCAACCATTTGCGAAAAGATGCAGTCTAACCATGTGTAAGGACAACACGGAGGCCTCCGCGTCCTGACACCGAAGCCGAAGGAACGGTAAATGACCGCATTACACGAGGAGAGGATTCCTTGCGGAATCCCCATATGGCGCCTGATTTTTCGAATCAGCGCCGCCTCAATGAAGGAGATTCTGATGTATACACGCATGAAACCCATAGGTCTGCTGCTTTTGTTTGCCGCCGCGCTTTTCGCGTGCACAGCCGCTTGTGCCACGGGGGACACGATTACGGGCACGGTGATTGGATTTGAAGACGGAAACACGATTCTGGAGGAAGATGGGACTAAGACCCGCTATGCGCTGATGCCCTCGCTGGACATAGTGCTCACCGGTGCGGACGCGTTCGAGGAAGGGCTGCGGGTCGAAGTATCGTCCTTCCGCTTGGATGAGTCCTCCAGCCCGGCGAAGCTATACCCCAAGCGCGTTAATGGATTGGAAACCTGGCCGACGTATATCGGCTTTGTCCTGGATGTAATTCAAGAGGACGATGGCTACTATCTGTTCAAAATGAGAACCACAGAAGGCACAGAGTTTTTCATTCGGGCCAAGGAACACGCGGATATAGAGGCGTTTGCCGATAAAGCGGCAAAGATCATCACGGAGATTGGCGCGCCCGTTCCGGCAGACGGGGATGTGATTGATGTGAGAACCCACCCCCTGTTGGAGGTCTATCACGGCACGATCACGAAAAGCGAACCTACCTTTATCGAAATGGAAAAAAGTCCTGACTATGCAAACGATGGCAGGCCGGAGAAGCTCAGGGTGTCAATCGTGGAAGAGACGAGAATTCCCAGCGCGCTTGCCGTCGGTCAGCCATATGTTGTGGCTTTGGATCAGTACACGCTCATCGCCTACGGAATCGTTCCCGAGTGGTCTGATGAGTAAGGACGAGTTCGCCGCCAGGGTCACGGCCCTGGAGGGCACCATGTACCGCGTGTCCTACAGCATGCTGAAAAATCCGCACGACCAGGCGGACGCCATTCAGGAGAGCATCGCGCGCGCGTGGAAGAAGCTGGCTTCCCTGCGGGAAGAGGCGTACTTCCAGACATGGATTCTGCGCATCCTCCTGAACGTATGCCGCGATTTCATCAAAAAGAGAAAACAGGAATGCCCACTCGACGAGGTGGAAGCGGTTGCCCCCGCGATTTCGGACGGTGTCATGATGGAAGCGCTTGCCGCGCTGGACGAAAAATACCGCATGACCATCGTGCTGCACCACGTCGAGGGCTACACCACCCGGGAGGTATCCCGCATGATGCGCGTGCCCGAGGGAACTGTGAAGTTTCGCCTGACAAGGGGGCGTGCGCTGCTCAGGGAGCTACTTGCGCAAGGGGGTGACGAGCATGAATATGCCAGATAAAGCGTCGTTCGGGCCGGTTTCGCGGGAGGTGCACCTGGCCGTCGCGTCAGCGGTTCAGGCGCTGGAAGACAAGCCGAAAATGGCGCGCAGAATGCCGATCGCCGCGCTGGCCGCCGCGCTGATACTGATTCTTGGAACGACGGCCTTCGCCATCGCGAACAGGGCCATGGTGGCAGATTTCTTCGATAAATGGAACCGGAAAAACGGCTATGAACTGCCCGGGACATTCACGGACGTCGTGCGCGCGGACAAACCGCTGCTGGTGGCGACCGCCGGTGATCTGGATGTCGTTGTCACGGACGCGGTCGGGGATGGCGAAACGTACTACCTTGCCACCACCCTATCGCTTAGGGCGGGTGTCCAGGGGCATCTTGTCAACAGGGAATCGCTGGAAAACGGTTTCTTGTCAGCGCCCACCTTCGGCGACGATCTGCCGGTATACTACGTTACACTGGAGATCGTACACGGTGGAGCCGGTACTAATATCATTGACTGGATTGACAACGAGGACGGCTCCGTCACCTATTTGCGCGATCCAATCATTGAGGAGACGGGCGATCTGGCGGCAATGGAGTGCTGGGTGACATACGCCCGGACGGATGACGGGTTCCCGCCGCTGCAAAATCAGTTCGTGACGGAAAAGCTGCCGTTCGAGCTGCCGGTGGAACGAAAGTGAAAGGATATTGAACCATGAACAAAAAGACGGTTTGGTGCCTGATTATTTTGGCGGCGATGTTCGTTGCGCCCGCGGGGCTTGCCAAGGGGAACCTTGCGCAGAGAATATCCATCAGCGAGGCAGGGCCGCTCCTGTACAGACTGCCGGAGAACCCGGTCGCAGCGTCCGGCCAAATCCATGAGGAATACGTCATCACATGGGAACCGGTGGAAAACGCGCACGCCTTTTACATCGGCGCTGTGCAGGAGAGGCTGGCCCGGGGTTCGGTCTTTTATCAAATGGCCGAAGGATGGCTTGGCAGCGACACGGTGCTGGACGGCGAAGGGAAGAAGCACGAGGTGCAAAATGCGGTCTTTGATTCCATCCGGCTGGAAGGGACCGCCACGGAGATAGACCTAGCCCCGCTTCTGAACAAGTTTGAAACCGCAAACGGGGAAAGCGCCGGAGGTGACGACGGCAAAGCCATCGCGAGCTATGTGGTTGTGCTGATCGTGCCGAAGTCCGGCGAGCCGGTTCGCCAGCTCATCGAGCTGCCGATCTCGGCGGAAGCGGCGGACTGAGCGAACAACGAACCCCCGCAGGGCCGGAAGGCTCCGCGGGGGTTCGCCGCTTCAGATCTTTACGGGTTGACCGTCCTGGGCGCGCCGGTGGTGTCAAACCACGTGGCGGATGTCTCGTTCGGGTCCTGGGTCGCGGTTGCCGTTGGGGTGGCCGTGGCGGTAGGCCGTGCCGTGGCCGTCGCGGACGGCGCGGAACTCTCGCCCTCGATGTACGGCCGGTCGCGCGGCGGCACCGTGGCGCTTGGGCGTGGCGTAGGCGGAATGGTCGGCGTGGGGGTGGCGAGCACGCTCTCGTACACCTTGTTCAGCGTTTGCTTGCCCGCCTTGCCGTCCGCGGAGAGATCGTGATCCCGCTGGAACGCCTTCACGGCCTCAATGGTGCCGGCGTAGTACCCGCCGGTGATGGTGCCTTTGTAGTAGCCCATTTCCGCCAGCTTGCAATGCAGCCAGTAGACGTCCTCGCCCTCCGACCCGCGCTCCAGGGTCCGGAACGGCATGGGCGGCATGCCGCTGGGCTGGTACAGGGGCGATTGCGTCGGCCCGGGCGTGGGCTGGGGCAGCATGCGGCTGCGGTCCAGCGGCGGAATCTTCAGCGACTTGGTCAGCTCCTCGTCCTTTTCGCCCTCATAGACGACGCACTCCGTACCCTTGCCGCAGTTTTCGTAGATCCACTTGGCGTCCTCCACCATCAGGCGCACGCAGCCGTGGGAAAGCCGCTTGCCCAGGCCCGTGTAGCTGCCTGTCGACAGCGCCATCGGGTCCGCCTCGGTATAGATGACGGAATGAAACGCGTTGGCGGAGTCCATCCGCGTCCAGTACTGCGCGTGCGATCCCCATTTGGGAAAGTAGCACCAGCGGGCGGTCGCGCCGTTGAACACATAGGTTTTCAGCGGTGTGGGGTCCTTCTCCGTGCCGGTGGAGCAGAGCATGCGCTTGACGATCTGGGTGTAGTTGCCGGTTTCATCCAGGCCGTAGATGGTGGTGACCTGGTTTGTCACGTCCACGCCGATGCGGTAGGGCACTGGGGTGGGCGTGGGCGTCGGCTTGGGCGTGGCGTAGGCGCTGACCGCCGTATTGTCAAAGAACAGCGCGTTCCACGTCAATTCGCCCACCACGCCGTCGGCTGTCAGCGCGTTCTGCCGCTGAAAGTCGCGCACGGCGTTTCTGGTATTGCCAAGGAAGTTGCCGCTGATATCGCCCGTATAGTAGCCCAGCACGAGAAGCTGCGTCTGCACGCGGCGGACATCGTCGCCCGCGCTGTTATACTCCAGCTTCCCGGGGAAGGGCATCGACAGATTCAGCGGTGTCGGCGTCGGCATGGGGGTCGGGGTGGGCCTCGCGCTCGCGGCCGGGCTATGGATCAACTGCTGCAAGGCGGCGTCGGCTACGCCCGTCGCGGGGAGGCCGTTGTCCGCCTGGAACGCGGCGACCGCCTTTTGCGTATTTTCCTGATAGACGCCGGTGACGCGAAATGTGTAATAGCCTAGCTCGGTCAGGCGCTGTTGCAGGGAGGTCACCGCCTCGCCTTTGCTGTTGTAGGAGAGCGTGGGCAGATCCTCCGCGAGGGCGGGCAGCGCAAGCAGCGTGAGCAACGCAAGCAGCGCGGCGGCCCATAGCCATGTCCGGCAAACGGCCTTCGTCATGTCGTCACCTCGTCCAAGTGCTGGTTTTCTAGATGATATGCTATCCAATAAGACGAATGAGCGGGGGAATGGGTTGCCAGCCCTGTCGAATTTTGTCGCAACAGGCATCCGGCGCGAACCGGTTCGGGCAATAATTCACAATACATATTGTTGATCGATAAAGAAAAAGTAGAAAAAATCACCAATTGCTTTTCTGGCTGTTGACTTGGAGCTAGGTCAAGGGACTATACTGCAATTGAATACGATTTAACCGGGCAAGGAGGGCGTTATGGCAATCACCGGTTTTATGCTGGCCGTGTTTACCTTCATGAACTTCGTTCTCGCGATGACAGCCTCCGTGTTCAGTGGCATCTTGGATCTGGTCGCCGTTCCTCTGGGCGTTTCGGTGGCGAATGCCGGGCTGCTCAACAGCATGTACGCGTATGGCGCCGGGATCGGGGTGCCCGTCGTGCTGATCCTGCTGCGAAAAATCAGCCGTTCCGCCATGCTGAAGACTATGCTGCTGGTAACGATTCTGATGTCGCTGTCGCTTGTGATCGCGCGCAACTTCGCGCTCATGCTGATCATCCGGCTCATCATGGGGATTTCCGCCAACAGCTACAGCGTGCTGGCCACCGCGGCGGTCGCTGCGCTTTCCCCCAAGGAGAAGCTCGGGCGCTCGATGGCGATTCTGATCGCGGGCAACGCGTCGGCGCTCGTGATTGGCGTGCCGCTGACACGCGCTCTGTCCTCCGTCCTTGATTGGCAGGGCGTTTTCTGGATATTGATCGGGATGATGGTGTTGGCACTGATCTATTTTGCCCTGCGCCTGCCCGGCGGCGAGCGGGAATCCTCCGGCCCGAACATGCGCGGCGATTTTGCGTTTTTTAGGGATGGAAAGGTTTTGCTGATAGTCGGGTTCGCGCTAGTCATGTTCATGGGCCAGGGCGCGTTTTACACGTATATAACGCCGTATCTGCTGTTCTTTTTTCCGACCATCGACGCGCTGCTGCCGCTCATCTTGGTCTTGCTGGGCATCGCAAGCTTCACCGGAAACTTGATCGGGGGGCATGTGACGGACCGCATCGGGTACGCCAGGTCGATGCTCGTGGGTGGGCTGCTCCAGTTGGCGGCGGTGATCCTGATGCTGGTGTTCCGGCAGGTCCAGTGGCTTGCCGTCTCGTTTGCGATCCTGTGGATCATGAGCGTCTGGTTTACGGGCCTGCAGCTCGTCACGGGCGTCACCCAAGCCACGCGGAATGAGTCAAGCTTCATGATCAGCATGAACAATTCCGCGATTCAGCTTGGCTCCGCCTTGGGGTCCAGCGTGGCCGCCGTTGTTATTTCGCTTGTCGGGATACAGGGTATTCTCTACGTTACGCTGCTGACATGCGTGGTCATTGTCTCAATGCAATTGGTTTCAATGAAGAAAATTTACACGGCAGAAAACATAGGGATGGGAGAGTGAGGAACCGGTGATCCGGGCGCTTACGCCTGCCATTCGCCCAGGAACGCGCGCATCTGCTCCGTCCTGTCCGCGCCGAGGATCTCCTTTGCCGGGCCGTCCTCCAGGATGACGCCATCGGCCATGAAGATCACCCGGTCCGCCACTTCCCGGGCGAAGTTCATCTCGTGTGTGACGACGATCATGGTGCGTTTTTCCTCCGCCAGCGCGCGGATGACGGCCAGCACTTCCTGCGTGAGCTGCGGGTCCAGCGCGCTCGTCGGCTCGTCAAAGCAGAGGATCGCGGGATCCAGCGCCAGCGCCCGCGCGATAGCCACGCGCTGCTGCTGCCCGCCGGAGAGCTGGAACGGGTACTGCGCCGCCTTGTCCGATAGTCCGACCTTTTTCAGCAGCGCCATGGCCTTGGCCTCCGCGTCGGCGCGCGGGGTTTTCAGCACGTGCACCTGCGCCTCCGTGAGGTTGCGCAGCACGGAAAAATGGGGGAACAGGTTGAAATTCTGGAACACTAGCCCCATCTTCAGGCAGATGTCGCGCAGCACGCCCGGCTCGGCGTACACGGCACGCTCGCCCGGCGCGGGGGACGCGGCCATCACCTCGCCGTCGATCGAGATCGTGCCGCTGTCGATCAGTTCCAGGTGGTTCAGGCAGCGCAGCAGCGTACTCTTGCCGGACCCGGACTGCCCGATCACCGCGACGACCTCCCCGCGCGATACCTCGGCGGAGACGCCCCTGAGCACCTGAAGCATCCCAAAGGATTTGACAATGTCCGTGGCAACAAGCATGCGGGTTCTCCTTCAAAAAACGCTACGCGCGGTAGTAATCCAGCCTCTTCGCGATGAACGCGAATACCTGGGTAATCACGGCGTTCATGGCCAGATAAAACAGCGCGGCGACGAACAGCGGCTCCACCGAGGCGGTGCGGCTCGTCTCGTTCTTGGCCGCGCGGAACAGCTCGCCCACCGCGACCACGGTCGCCAGCGCCGTGTCCTTCACCAGCGTGATGACCTCGTTGCTCGTGGGCAGCAGGATGCGCTTGCACACCTGCGGCAGCACGATGCGGAAAAAGATCTGCGCCCTGGTGAAGCCGAGCACCTTGCCCGCCTCGTACTGGCCGCGCTCGATGGACAGAATGCCGCCCCGGTAGATTTCCGCGAAATACGCGGCGTAGTTGAGCGTGAACGCGATGATCGTGGCGGGCATGCGCCCCACCCAGTTGGGCAGGACGAAATACACCACGAAGATTTGCAGCATCAGCGGCGTGCCGCGCATCACCAGGATGTACAGCGAAACCGGCCCGCTGACCGCCTTATGCCGGGACATGCGGCCAAACGCGATCAGGAGGCCGAGCGGCAGCGAAAAGAGCAGCGTAAAGAAAAAAATCTGCACCGTCGCGCCCATGCCGTCCACGAGCAACAGCAGCAGCTTCCACAGGGCGTCCGGGTTGTTGAGGTACTTCATGGCGGCCTCCTGAAGGTGCTTGGCAAGGCGTTATTCTACAATCATCGCGGCGCGCGCTTCCATATCCTGAATGTAGGCCGGCATACATTGCCAGGCCATGGATCTGGAGGTGCTTCCATCATGGACGGAAATTACGGGAATCCATACACCCCGGCTAATCCCCAGCCGTACGCGCAGAGCGAGCTGGACTACTGCATGCAGCGCTGCGGATGCTACAACTACAACAGGCAGCCCGCCGGAGCGAACGTAACCATGAGCGGGCGGGTGTATGGCGTCGACGGCCGGCCGGCGTCGTACTACCCGATGAGCTACAGTGTGAACGGAAACTACACCAATGGGCCGACCGACGCGTCCGGACGCTACGCGATCACCGGGAGCCGGGGCTCCACGATCTCCGCGACGCCCCTGCCGGAGTACGGGCTGATGGCCGTGCCGGCTACCTACAGCTATGCCAACATGCAGACCAACCAGCCCAATCGGGATTTTCGCCTGCGCCCCACGATACCCGGGTATGGGCAATCGGCGCCATAACGGAAATACGGCCGGATGCAATCCGAAAAGGGCCGCCGCGCTCGCGTAACGCAGGCGCGGCAGCCCTTGCCCGGAACGGCGGCGCTGATTTGAAAATCGGGCGCCATAAGGGGATTTCGCGAGAAATCCCTGCCTCGTGGATTAATGCTCTTCCGACATGGCCACCTGCTCGGCCACGATGGTGATATCATCCGTGAACCAATCGGTGGAGATCTCCGCCATGATGCTGCTGCTCAGCGCCAGCTCGATCAGCGCCTGGTTGACCGCCTCGGTCAGCGCCACATCCTCCTTGCGGAAGCCGACGGCGAAGTACTCCGGCGCGAGCGCCTCCTCCAGCACGCGGAACTCCACATCCTCGGTGGACATGTAGTACCCGGCGACGATCACGTCCAGCAGCGCGACATCCACGCCGCCCTTGTTCAGGTCCATCAGCAGGACCGTGTTCATGTCGTACTCGCCAATCTCGCCCAGAGAGGCCTTGAAGTCCGTCGCCGCGTTCAGCGCGTCCACCGCCGAGGAGGCCGCCTGCACGCCCAGCTTCTTGCCATTGAGGTCCGCGAGGGTCTGGTAGGGGGAATCGGCCTTGACGACGAGCACCTGCTCATTGGCCATATAGGGGATGGAGAAGCTGAACGCTTCCTCGCGCTCGGGCGTCATGGTGAAGCCGTTCCAGATGCAGTCGATGTTCTTGCTGTTCAGCTCCATTTCCTTGGCGTCCCAGTCAATGGGCTGGAGCTTTAGCTGAATGCCGAGAAGGTTGCACACGGCGCCGGCCAGATCGATGTCGAAGCCGACATAGTCGCCGTTTTCGTCCGCAAAGCCCATCGGGGGGAAGCCGGGGTCGAAGCCCATGACCAGTTCGCCTTTTTCCAAGATGTACTGGAGCGAACCGTCCGTGGCGCCTTCGGCCTGCGCGGCAAAGGGAACCAGCATCACCAGCGCCATGAGGCACGCGAGCAGCTTTTTCATCGGGAATCCTCCTTTAACGCATTAGCATGATAAAATATACGTCTATCATACCATTTTATTATAGCGCGTGTCAAGGCTTTTGTATAGAGGGTTGTTACAAAACGGTTACAGTGTCACACCCACTCCGCACCCTCGTCCAGCGTGTCCCGACGCCTGTTCACGGCCCACTTGAAGAGGTTCTTGACCTTTGTGAGCGCCGCAAACGTCGCGATGTCGCCCAGGCCATGGCTGATGAACGTCACCGTAATCATGATGGACGTGACGGCCGCCGTCAATACCGGCGTGAACATCAGCGCAAACCCGGCCACCACCTGTAAAATGCCCATCGCGAGCACCCAGCCCCAGCCCGGATACCGAGCGTCCTTCAGAGAGAACGCGCCCACCGTGCGCATGATGCCGGAGGAAACCATCCAGATTGCGAACACATAGGGGATGATCGTCGCGAGCACGGCGAAGCCGCGGCTGAACAGCAGCCACAGTCCGAGCAGCGCGGACAGAATGCCCAGCGCCAGCATCCAGCCGGAGCGCACGGCCTTGTCCTCCCCAAAGTAGGCGACGACCTCCGCGACGCCCGCAATCACCATGCCCATGCTGATGAGCAGCGCCAGGCTGACCAGCCCGCCCGCCGGTGTGAAGATTGTCACGATGCCCAGAAGCACCATCAGGATACCGGAAACCAGCAGCATCCAGCGCTGCGTCTTAATCCCTTTCATCATAGCTCATGTCTCCTTTGCTTTATTGATATATCTATCGTTACGTCAGGACGATTTGCAATCGCCCTGAGCGTTACGCGTAGGGCTTGCCCTGGCGGTAGTTGTCCATCACGCCGCCGAGCAGCTCGGCGCAGGACGGCGGGGTCCAGGTGATGGCGTTGGCCCCGGCCTCGATGGTCGCGAGGATGCTGCCCGGCGTGGAGCCGCCCGTCGCGATGATCGGCACGCCGGGGTATTCGTCCCGAATCCGCGCCACCAGCGCGGCCGTTCGTTTCCCGGCGGCCACGTTGAAGATGTCCGCGCCCGCCAGTAGGCGGCCGTCTATGTCCGTGCCGTCGCTGGCCACCGTGACGACGATCGGCACGTCCAGGTAGCCGGCAAGCCGCTCGATTGTTTCATTCGGCGTCGGCGCGTTCAGCACCACACCGGTGGCGCCTTGCTTTTCCGCCTCCACCGCCATCGCGACGGCGCGCGTGCCGCACGTCAGCCCGCCACCCACGCCGCAGAACACCGGCACGTCCGCCACCAGCAGGATCGCTTGGCTGATCACGGGCTGCGGGGTGAAGGGGTAGACCGCGATGACCGCGTCGGCGTTGCTGTTGCGGATCAGCGCCACGTCGGTGGAGAACAGCAGCGATTTGATGTGCTTGCCAAAGACCAGAATGCCGCTGCACTCGTCGATTTCCCGGGGTACCATCTGCAGCGTGGAGCCGCGCAGCGGGCCGGCAACGGCGGGGATTTCCATGTATTCCTTTGTCATCATATCTGTCACATCCTTTTTGTGTATTTCGCTTGCGGATTGTCCGCCTGCCGACCCGCGCCGGTATGTGCGGCCTTGTGTTTCCCCTGTGTCTGAGGAGAGTATAGCCCGCCTTGGTAAACAGATGGTTAATTTCGCGGGGGATTTTGTTTATGCTCGGTTTATCTTTTTGCAACGCGAGCCCCGCCGGGCACATGCGGATGATCGAACCAATAATAATGAAAAAAAGCGTGACGACCGAAGCATACTAGGGTATAATGGCCATACGAATCGGGAGGTATCAATTTGCGCGTTTATTTCGATTTCAAAAGGGTGGCGGCGCTGCTATCCGCGCTGTGCCTGTTATTCTCGGCGACGGCCTGCGCGGCGTCTGGCGAAAACCTGACCGTCACCGCCACGTTCTATCCGCTGTATGTCGCGGCGATCAACATCGCGCGGGATGTGCCGGGCGTCACGGTGGCGTGCATGGCCCCGCCGGGCGCGGGCTGTCTGCACGATTACCAGATGACCACGGCGGACCGGCGGCATTTGCAGGACAGCGACGTGATTATCCAAAACGGCGCGGGCTTGGAGGGCTTCCTAGACGCGCTGCTGCCGACGCTGCCGGGGCGCGTCATCGACGCGAGCGCGGGCATTGCCCTGTTGCCGGACGAGCACGAGGGCGTGAACCCGCATGTGTGGGTCAGCGTGGACGGCATGATGGGTGAGGTGCGGAACATCGCGCTGGGGCTGGCGGAGGCCGACCCGGCACACGCCGAGCAGTACGCGCAAAACGCGGGGGAGTACCTGAGCCGCCTTGCCGCGCTCCGGCAGGAGATGGCGGAGACGCTCGCGCCCGTGGCGGGCCAACCCATCGTCACGTTCCATGAAGCGTTTGACTATTTCGCCGAAGCGTTTGATCTGATGCCGGTGGCGACGGTGTCCGGCGGGCATGATGTCGCGCCATCCGCGCGGCAGCTCGCGGCGCTTGCGGAGACGGTGCGCACGGATGACGTCCGCGCGCTGTTCGCGGAGCCGCAGTATGACGATGAATCCGTGAACATTCTCTCGCGCGAGACGGGCGTCCCGGTGTACATCCTGGATCCGGCCGTTTCCGGCGAGGTGGACCCCACGGATTACGACGCGTACATCCGCGTCATGCGGCGGAACGCGGCGACGCTGCTGGAGGCGCTGCAATGACCCGGCATCAGGGCACGCGCTCGGCGTGCGGCGCGTGCTGCACACAGTTCAAGCACCTGACCGTCTCGCTGGAAGGGCTGCCGGTGCTGGAGGACGTGTCGCTGCACCTGCACTGCGGGGAGTTGACGGCCATCATCGGCCCAAACGGCGCGGGCAAGACCACGCTGTTGAAGGCGATCCTGCGGCAAGTGCCGTACACGGGCGAAATCACGTTCGTGGACGCCGAGGGCGCGCGGACCGGCGCGCCGCGCATCGGCTACGTGCCGCAGCATTTGTCCGTGGATCCGCTCGCGCCGGTGACGGTACTGGACTTCATGGGCGCGGCGCTGTCCCGCGCGCCGGCGTTCCTGTCGCCTTCGCCCGGGAAGCGCGCGGCCGTCCGCGAGGCGCTCGCCCGCACTGGCGCGGAGCAGCTTGTAGGCCGCCGCCTGGGCGCGCTATCCGGCGGGGAGGCGCAGCGGGTGCTGCTCGCCCTGGCGCTGACGCCGAGGCCGGACCTGCTGCTGCTGGACGAGCCGGTCAGCGGCATTGACGCGGAGGGCCTGGCCACGTTTTATCACACAATCGACGCGCTGCGGCGCGATTTGGACATCAGCATCCTGATGATCTCGCATGACTTCGCGTTCGTCCGGCAATACGCCGACCGCGCCGTGCTGCTGCACCATCGCGTGCTGGCGCAAGGCGAGCCGGAGCACGTGCTGGGCGGGGAGGCGTTTGGGGCGCTGTTTCCGGGGTACGCGGACGGGGGGGATGCCTGATGGACTTCATCGCCGCGTTTGCGTGGGAATGGATGGACTACGCGTTCATGCGCACGGCGCTCGTCGCGGTGCTGCTCATCGCGCCGCTGTACGGGCTGCTCGGCACGGTGGTGGTGGACGGGCGCATGGCGTTTTTCGCGGATTCACTCGGCCACTCGGCCATGACGGGCGTGGCAATCGGCGTGCTGCTCGGCATGAAAACCCCGCTGTGGGCCATGCTGCTGTTCGGCGTGCTGTACGCCGTGCTGCTGATGTGGGTGAAGTCGCGCGGGGCCGCCTCCACGGACACGACGATCGGCGTGTTTTCCGCTACGGGCATGGCGCTGGGCGTCGTGCTGCTGTCCAAGGGAGGCGGGTTCGCGAAATACTCCAATTACCTGATCGGCGATTTGCTGGCCATCCAGCCGGGCGATCTGCTCGGTGTGGGCGGGGTGCTGCTCATCACGCTGGCGTTCTGGGTGCTGCTGTATAACCCGCTGCTGCTGGCAGGCGTCAGCGGGGCGCTGGCGTCCAGCCGGGGCGTGCGCGTGCGCGCGGTGGAGACTGCTTTCGCGTGCCTGCTCGCGGTGGTGGTGATGCTGTCCATCCGCTGGGTGGGCATCCTGATCATCAGCGCGATGCTGGTGCTGCCCGCCGCCGGGGCGCGGAACCTCGCGCGGAGCGTGCGCGGGTATCAGGCGCTGGCGGTGCTGCTGGCGCTGGGGTGCGGCGTGATCGGGCTTTTGCTGTCGTTCGCGTGGGATACGGCGTCCGGCGCGACGATCGTGCTCGCGCTGGCCGCGTGCTACGGCGTTACGTTGGCGCTTCGAAGCAAAACATAAAGCGAAAATCATGAAATATGCGTTTTCTAAGCATCCTCTAATCAACCGTTTAGCGCGTTCACAAGCAACGAATGGGCCGTAGGTGGTATCATGCGGTTGTCGAAAGCAAAACGGACGAAAAGGAAGAGGAGGAACCCACAATGATGAATGATGATGTCCTTCGCAATATCGAATACCTGCGCGAGAAGGCCGATGTGAGCTACGAAGAGGCGGCCGATCTCCTGGAGCGGTTTGACGGCAACGTGATGCGCGTGTTGGTGGAGTTGGAGCGGCAGGGCCGCGTGTATCCGCAGGGCGGCGGGCAGGCCGAGCGCCCGCACTACACCCACAAGGCGCACGAGCAGCAGAAGTATGAGCACGGCAAGAAGAAGGCCGAGAGCATTTTCAAGCAGGCCATGCAGCACCGGGTCGTGGTGGAAGCGGGCGCGGGCGAGACCAAAAAGACCATCGCGAACCTGAGCGCGCCGTACTGCGCTGGCGCGGCCCTTGTGGCCCCGTGGCTGGCGGTCGGCTCCGTGGCGATCATGTTCGGCATGGGCTATCGTGTCAAGTTCAAGAAGGAAAAGCCCGCCGATATGCCCGGCAGCGTGGAGGAGTTTGTGGACCGGACCGTTTCCAACGTGAAAAAGACCGCGTCCAACTTCGCGGATACCGTGCGGGGCGAGAACAAGCCGCCGGTCCGGCATGACGACGACAATGACGACGAGGGCGGCGAGATCACCATCGAATAACACCGCCTTACAATAGCCAAGACTGGGGAGATTGCGGTTGAGCAAGATACTGATCGTGGAGGACGAGGCGAAGATCGCGCGCTTTGTGGAGCTGGAGCTGAAGCACGAGGGCTACGAGGTTCAGACGGCGGGCGACGGGTTTGGCGGGCTGCAGGCGGTGTCGAGCTTTCAGCCCGACCTCGTCGTTTTGGACCTAATGCTGCCGGGCATCTCCGGCATCGAGGTCTGCCGCCGCCTGCGCGCGGCCGAGGAGACCCAGTCGCTGCCGATCCTGATGCTGACGGCCAAGGACGACGTGTCCGACAAGGTGATGGGCCTGGACATGGGCGCGGACGACTACATGACCAAGCCCTTCGCCATCGAGGAACTGCTGGCGCGCATCCGCATGCTGTTGAAGCGCCGGGGGAGCGAGGGCAAGCCGGGTGGAAAGAAGCTGACCGAAGGGCGGCTGTCGCTGGATCCGGGTGCGCGCAGCGTGGCGTTCGGCACGGCGCTGCTGTCCCTGACCAAGACGGAATTCGACCTGCTGGAATGCCTGATGCGCAACCGGGGCCGCGTGCTGACGCGCGACGAGCTGCTGGAAAAGGTGTGGGGCTGGTCGTACGACGGCGACACGAACGTGGTCGACGTCTACATCCGCTACCTCCGGCAGAAGCTCGACGAGCCGCACGGCGTCAAGACGATCCATACGATCCGCGGCGTCGGCTATTTGTTTAAGTATGACGAAGGCTGAAGAGAACGCGCGGCCCGACGAGGCAGCGCGGCCCGACGAGGAAGCGAAGCCGAAGGGGCGGAAAGGCCAGCGCAAGCAGCAAAAGCAGAGGCGCGACCAGAAGCGGCGTGCCCAGCAGGAGGCCGACCGGCGGCAAAAAGAGGAGCGCAAGCGCCAGGCGCAGCACGCCAAGGAGGCGAAGGCCGCCTGGCATGCGCGGCGGGCCAAGGCGAAAGCCCACGAGTGGGCCGCCGACGACAACCCGTTCAACCGCGCCAGCGACCGTGCGCGCGGGTATTCGTCGCTCTTGTCCAGGTATCTGCGCCTGTCCATCGGCCTTAGGACATCCGTGGGCTACAGCGGGCTGCTGCTCCGGCTCCTGATCCCCATGGCGCTGGCGCTGACGATCCTGTACGGGTATTTGCAGGCGCCTAACTATCTGGCGCGGCAGCAGGCGGCGCTGGAAACGACGCCCGTATCGGAAGTGCCGGGCGTGGAGATGCGGATGATCCCACCGGATCAACTCGGGATCAATGGCTTTGTGATCCTCGACGGCTGGGGCGTCTACATTGACGAGAACCCCTTCCGCGTGCGCCTGCAGTACCAGGAGCCATACCGGGGCGGCGATACCGCGCAGCTCCTGTTCTCCCTGGAGGAGGACTGGCGGGTGCTCAGCATGCTGCTGGTGGGTCTGCTTGTCCTGCTGCTGTACGCGACATTCAGTTTTTTAACGCGCGGCAGGCGGATCAACGCGAAGGTGTTCCAACCGATTTACGATATTACGGAAACGGCCCAGCTTATGAACGAAAAGAATTTATCGGCCCGCATCAATGTCGCGGGGACACAGAACGAGCTGCGTGATCTGGCCGTGGTCATCAACGACATGCTGGACCGCATTGAGGCGGCGTACAACCGGCAGAAGCAGTTCGTCTCGGACGCCTCGCACGAGCTGCGCACGCCCATCGCGGTCATCCAGGGATACACGGGCCTGCTGGAGCGATGGGGCAAGGACAACCCGGATATACGCGACGAGGCCATCGCGGCCATCGCGGGCGAAACGAAGGGCATGAAGGAGCTGGTGGAGAACCTGCTGTTCCTGGCCCGGCACGATAAAAAGACGCTGTCGCTCAGCTTTGAGCCGTTCGACAGCCGGGATATGCTGCTGGAACTCATCAAGGAAACGGAGATCATCGCCAAGGAGCACAGGATCGAGGATGGCGGCATCGCCCCGTGCACGCTGCTGGCGGACCGGGGGGCTGTGAAGCAGGCGGTGCGCGTGTTCGTGGAGAACGCGATCAAGTACACGCCGCCGGGCGGCTCGGTCGCCGTGTCGAGCGAAGTGAAGGGGCAAAACCTGTGGATCACCGTGACCGACACGGGCCAGGGCATCAAGAAGGCGGACCTGCAGCGCATTTTCGACCGGTTTTTCCGCGCGGACGAGGCGCGCAACAGCCAGACCGGCGGGCACGGCCTGGGTCTGGCGATCGCGCGGATCATCGCGGTATCGCATGGCGGCAAGATTCACGTCAAGTCGCAGCCAGGGCAGGGGAGCGCGTTCACGCTGGAGTTGCCGATTTTGGTGGTGGAGGAGGCGCAATGAGAAGAATAGTGAACAGGATTACGGTTTGCATCGCAGTGGTTTTGGCGGCTGCTCTGCTTGCCTCATGTGGCAGCGCAGCGGCAAAGACAACCATAGAGATGGAACTAACGAAGAATTATGATACATCCGACCCGTTTGTGAACGCAAAGTTGATCTACGTTTCAGCCGATATGGATTCATTGGATTTGGATGCTTCCTTTCAGATGAGGGGCGAAAGCGGCACTTTGGAGATTGTGGATCGCGAAACGGGAGATGTTATTTGGACGGATGCGTGGGATGGCACGGTTGGCGAAACAAAGTTCACGATTACGCTGGCTAACCTCGAAAAAGAAAAGGAATACGTCATAAGGTTCACTGGTACAAAAATAGACTATGCGAAAATCGTGATCACCTCCGAAAGCAGCTTGGTCAAAGAGCGGGAGAGGCCCCAAAGGCCCAACAAAGGGTAGCCACCGCCCGGAAAAGGCGATTCATCTTCGCGGATGGATCGCCTTTTTGTCTGCAAAATCCTTGTAATGCGCGCGGTTTGTGCTATACTATCGAAAATCAGCACTTGGAGGCATTACGATGGATTATCGCGTGTATTTTCGCAAATACCCCAGCCCTGACGGTTATTTTGGCGAGTATGGCGGCGTGTATGTGCCGGACGAATTGAAAGTCGCGCTGAAGGAGATCGCGGACGCGTACCAGACGATCTGCCACTCCGCGCAGTTCATCAACGAGCTGCGGCGCATCCGCCGGGAGTTCCAGGGCCGGCCGACCCCGGTGTACCACTGCGAGCGGCTGTCCCGGATGATCGGCGGGGCGCAGATTTACCTCAAGCGCGAGGACCTGAACCACACCGGCGCGCACAAGCTGAACCACTGCATGGGCGAGGCGCTGCTGGCCAAATACATGGGCAAAAAGAAGCTGATCGCCGAGACGGGCGCGGGGCAGCACGGCGTGGCGCTGGCGACCGCGGCCGCGTATTTCGGCATGGAGTGCGAAATCCACATGGGCGTGGTGGACATCAAAAAGCAAGCGCCGAATGTCACGCGCATGCAGGTGCTGGGCGCGGAGGTGGTGCCTGTCACGCACGGGCTGCAAACCCTCAAAGAAGCCGTGGACTCCGCGTTCGACAGCTACCTTACGCAGTACAAGGACGCAATATACTGCATCGGCTCGGTCGTTGGCCCGCACCCGTTCCCGCTGATGGTGCGCGATTTTCAGATGGTCATCGGCATTGAGGCGCGCGAGCAGTTCCTGGAAATGACCGGCATCATGCCCGACGCGGTCTGCGCGTGCGTGGGCGGCGGCAGCAACGCGGCCGGCATGCTGACCCCGTTCCTGGCCGATCCGGTGGACCTGTACGGCGTGGAGCCGCTGGGCACGGGCACGGTGCTGGGCGAGCACGCGGCGTCGATGACCTACGGCCGCTTCGGCACGCTGCACGGCTTCAAGTCCATGTTCCTACTGAACGACGACGACTCCTGCGCGCCGGTGTACTCCAACGCGAGCGGGCTGGATTATCCGGGCGTCGGGCCGGAGCACGCGCTGCTGCGCGACCTGGGCCGCGTGACGTACGAAGCGGTGGGGGACGAGGACGCGATCGAGGCGTTCTTCAAGCTATCGCGGTACGAGGGCATCATCCCGGCGCTGGAGAGCGCGCACGCCGTCGCCTTCGCGATGCGCTACGCGAAGCAGCACAAGCAGGGTGCGATTCTCGCGAACCTGAGCGGACGCGGGGACAAGGACATCGATTACATCATTGAGAAATACGGCGACGGGGAGAAGTATTTGAAGCGGTAAAACATATTTTGCCATAGGGAGGCGGACAGGCCATGCGGATGCCGGATGCGATACCGGACGGGATGCTCGCGCCGTGCGGCATAAACTGCATGTCCTGTTACCGCCATTTGCGCGCGAAAAACGCCTGCCCCGGATGCCTGATGGGGGACGAGGGCAAGGCGGGGCACTGCCTTGCCTGCGCAATCAAAAAGTGCGCGGCCGAAAAAGGGCATGCGCACTGTTTTTTGTGCGCCGCGTTTCCGTGTGCGCGGGTGAAGCGGCTGGACAAGAGCTACCAGGAAAAGTACGGGGTTAGTTTGGTGGTGAATGGCCGGGCGGCCGGACGCGACGGGGTGGCCGCGTTTCTCGCGGCTGATCGGGTGCGGTGGCTGTGCCCGGCGTGCGGCGGTGTGGTGAGCCAGCATGACGGGGTGTGCGGGGCGTGCGGGCGGGAGGTTGCCGCGCCGTAGCGTCAGGAACAGGAGAATATTGCGTGCTCTGCGCGCGCATGGTAGAATGGTGTTATTAAACGCAACGGGCAGGTGAACCCGCCATGATACGGCGCGTCCCGGATCGTGTATTCCTCCATGAAAGGCCGTGGGAAAGCGGCCGGTGACGCCTTCATGGAGCGGAAGGTATCTTTTCGAAATCCCCTACATAAACAGGTCACCGGCATTTCCTGCGTTGCTTTGCGCGCGTCTCAGGTTTGAAAAAGCAAGCGGCAAAGAAATGGAGGAACCTTTATGACAATACAACACATGGACACAGCGGCCCGCGAGACCGTGGGCGCGTACATCCGCTGCCTGTGGGGCGGGCCGATGGTCGCTTCGCGCGGCAAGCTGCTGGACACGCGCGAACTGCCCGGCTTTGTGGCCGTGGAGGACGGGGCGCTGCTCGGCGCGGCGCTGTACCGCATGGATGGCGGCGAATGCGAGGTGGCCGCGCTGTTCTCGCTGGTGCGCGGGATGGGCATCGGGACGAAGTTGCTGGACGCGGTCACGGAGGCGGCAAAAAAGGAACACGCCCGCCGCGTGTGGCTGATCACCACCAACGATAACACCGGCGCGATCCGGTTTTATCAGAAGTACGGGATGGCGCTTGCGGCTGTGCACATCGGCGCAATGGCGGAAGCGCGGCGGCTGAAGCCCGCGATCCCCGAGCGTGGGGAGGACGGGATTCCAATCGCGCATGAGTTTGAGTTTGAGAGGGTGCTATAGACGAAACGAAAGAGCTGCCGTGCCAGGCGAAAACCCGGCACGGCAGCCATTGCAGAGGAGGCATTACGGTGAGGGAGAACATTTACTTGGTGGACAAGGATAACAATTTATCCGTGCTAAGCCAGACCCCATACGAGAATGAAACGCTGTTCCAGGATTTGATCGAAAAACATCCGGAGCTTCTCGCGGGCGAGCAAATCGACGCGGACAACCCAAGAAAGTGGATTTTCATATCCCGGGAAATGGCCGTGCCAATCGCGGGAGAGCAAGGCAACTATGGTTACCTGGATCATCTTTTTATTGACCAGGACGCCATCCTTACGTTTGTGGAAGTCAAGCGCAGCACGGACGCCCGGATTCGGCGCGAGGTTGTGGGGCAGATGATGGATTATGCGGCAAATGCCGTTGTTTCTTGGCCTATCAAAAAGATACGGGAGAAGTATGAGGAGCAAGTTTCAAGCGGCAGATCACAAATACTCGCGGACATCGGCATTGCCGAGGAGAAGCAGGAAGCATACTGGCAAAACGTTTCGGCAAACCTAAAGGCTGGCAGGCTGAGGCTTTTGTTTGTCGCGGATGTAATCCCGCTTAACCTGCAACGGATCATTGAGTTCCTGAACGAGCAGATGTCCCAAACGGAAGTACTCGGTCTTGAGATTAGGCAGTATTTGTCTTCGGATAAGGTGCAAACCCTCGTGCCGCAGATCGTTGGACAGACAGTCCTTGGCATGCAGGCGAAGGGAAAAACAGAATCCCGCGATTGGGATGAGGAGAGCTTTTTGGAGAACGCACGCACTTCATCCGGTGAAGATGCGGTCGAGGTGTGCCGTCAACTTTTGCGAGGTTTCAGGGATATGGGGTGCTCGATCAACTTTGGCCGCGGGAAAGTACATGGCAGCATCGTTCCCATTTATAACGGTAAAATTCCACATCAGTTATGCGCCGTAATCCACGGAAAGAATACTGTGATAGAGATATACTCTCAGTATTATAAGGCGCCATACGACACACAAGAAAAACAGTCGGTACTGATTGAAAAGTTCAGAAAAATACCAGGCATCACTATTGCGGGAGACTGGTTCGGTAAAAGACCTAATTTCTCATGGGAAGTGTTATCAAACGCGGAACGAATGACGGCGTTTTTGCAGATTTTCAGAGAGTACATTGACAATGTGAAAGAGTACGAAAGCACGCTGTAGCAAGTGCCAACACGGCGGGGATGGGTGTACGCGCCCGCGTCACCCGCCCCGTCTCCCGAAATACCGCCCGACCTTCTGCCAATACCGCACGTACGCGCGCCCGAACCGCTCAGTCAGAAACCGCTCCTCGCCCAGTATTTGCAGGTGGAACAACAACACCGCCAGCACGGCCCAGACAATGTTCAGCACGCCCGGATACGCGGTGGCGCAGCCGATGTACAGCAGATCAAACCCCACAAAGGCGGGGTTGCGGCTGACGCGGTAGATGCCGCCGGTGACGAGGTCCGTGTTCTGCTCCGCGCCGTAGCCCGCGCGCCAGTTGCTCCGCATGGTCAGGATCGCCATCACGAAAAAATACAGACCAAGGCACGATAGCAGGAAGCCGACCAGCCATAGGGCGGGTTCGCTTTTGATCTGCCATACGCTCGCATATTGCACGGCCACGCCGGACAACGTAACGGCAAACACCGCCCACTGGACGATCTGCCCGCGCGTCAGCCGGCCGACCAGCAGGTTGCTCCGGATGCCCCGGCGTTTCAGCGACAGCGTCCTGGAGATATAGGCCGCGTAAAACCCGCTGAGCAGCATAAAAAAGACAAATTGACGGGTATTCATTCTTTACCCCCTTGCGCATATAGCGCATACAGTGTATAGGCTTTGGGTTTATCTGTCAACAATGCGGCCGGGATTTCTCGCGGCGTGCTCGATGCCTCCGATTTTCGAGTCAACGCCGCCGTCACCGGAACTTTTGTGTTTTTTATGCCCCCCGGGCAGGAAAAAAAGAATATTCGTCGTATAGTCAGAAAAAGGGGAACATTGTTGTTTCCTTAACGATCACCTACTCAAAGACCCATTCATAGAACGGAGGCGTCCCATGGCAACAGTGAACCTGGAGTATCTGGGCATCATCAACACCAAGGAAATCCACCGCAATCTGCCCATTCCGACGTTGGTCGAAAAGGCCCTGGCGCGGGGCGAGGGTACCCTGGCCGACAATGGCGCGCTGTGCGTTTACACCGGCAAGTATACCGGCCGCTCGCCCGACGACAAGTTCGTTGTGGACGATCCGTCCGTGCATGACAAAATCGACTGGGGCAAGACGAACGTGGCGATCTCGCCGGAAAAGTTCGACGCGATTTATGGCCGGATGACCGCGTACCTGCAGAATCACGAGATTTTCGTGTTTGACGGCTACGCCGGCGCCGACCCGACGTACCGCGCCAACTTCCGCATCGTCAACGAGATGGCGAGCCAGAACCTGTTCATCCATCAGCTTCTGATCCGTCCGGAGGAGAAGGACCTTGCGTCGTTCGCGCCGGACTTCACCATCATCGCCGCGCCGGGCTTCCACTGCATCCCCGAGGTCGACGGCGTGCACAGCGAGGCGGCCATCCTCGTCTCCTTTGAGAAGAAGATGGTCATCATCGCGGGCAGCCAGTATTCCGGCGAAATCAAGAAATCCGTGTTCTCCGTGATGAACTATGTGCTGCCGATGAACGACGTGTTCTCCATGCACTGCTCCGCCAACGTGGGCGCGGCAGGGGACAGCGCGCTGTTCTTCGGTCTCTCGGGCACGGGCAAGACCACCCTCTCCGCCGACCCGGACAGAAAGCTCATCGGCGATGACGAACACGGCTGGAGCAAGACCGGCATCTTCAACATCGAGGGCGGTTGCTACGCCAAGTGCATTAACCTCTCGCAGGAGAACGAACCCCAGATCTGGGACGCGATCCGCTTCGGCGCGCTGGTGGAGAACGTCGTGATCGACGAGAACGCCCGCACGCTGGATTACGACGACGGCAGCATCACCGAGAATACCCGCGTGGGCTACCCGGTCGAGTACATCCCCAACGCGCAGATTCCGGGCGTGGCGGGCCACCCCAAGACCGTCATCTTCCTGACGGCGGACGCGTTCGGCGTGCTGCCGCCGGTGAGCAAGCTGACGCGCGAAGCGGCGATGTACCACTTCGTGTCCGGCTACACCGCGCGTCTGGCGGGCACGGAGCGCGGCGTCACCGAGCCGCAAGCTACGTTCAGCACCTGCTTTGGCGCGCCGTTCCTGCCGCTGCCGGCCAGCCGCTACGCGGAACTGCTCGGCCAGCGCATCGATGAGTTCGGCTCCAACGTGTACCTCGTCAACACCGGCTGGTCCGGCGGCCCGGCGGGCGGCGAGGGAAAGCGCATGGCCATCAAGCTGACGCGCGCGATGGTCACGGCCGCGCTGAACGGCGATTTGGAGAAGAGCGAGTACTACACGGACGAGACGTTTAACCTGATGGTGCCCAAGACCTGCCCGAACGTGCCGGATGACGTACTCACGCCGAAGAGCACGTGGAAGGACAAGGCGGCCTACGACGCGGCGGCGGGGAACCTGGCGGGGCTGTTCGTGAAGAACTTCGCCAAGTACAAGGACATGCCCAAGGCGATTGTGGACGCGGGCCCGAAGGGCTGAGCGGTACGGGACTAGACACGTAGGATTTGAGCGGGCCGGTTTCGTGATCCGATGGATCGCGGGCGGCCCGCTTTTTCGCGTCATTTTCGGTAAAAAATGACATTGTGCGCCTGTACGTCATCCCAATCCCTGAAATGCATAACTCAGCGCCAAGATATGGAATTATTTCTCTGCGCGTGCTATCGTTATATTCGGCAAAGGAAAGGACTTATATTTCATGGAAGGGGGGCATGGTATCCTTGACTGTTTCGATCATTGTGGCGGTCGTCGTGGGGGTTCTCATCGTCCTTCTGGCGGGCTTCGGCTATGTCAAAGCGCCGCCGGACCAGGCTTACATCATCTCGGGCCTGCGCAAGAAGATCATCATCGGCAAGTCGTCCGTCCGCATCCCGTATTTGGAGCGGCTGGACACGCTGAGCCTGAAGATGATGTCGGTGGATGTCAAGACCAGCTCATTCGTGCCGACCGCGGAGTACATCAACATCACGGTGGATGCGGCGGTCAAGCTCAAGATCAGCACGGAGCCGGCGCTGCTCGCCATCGCGGCGGAAAACTTCCTGAACCGCAAGGAGGATTACATCATCCTGTCGGTGCAGGATGTGCTGGAAGGCAATATGCGCGAGATTATCGGCCAGATGCGGCTGGAAGAGATGGTCACCAACCGCAAGTCTTTCGCCGAGAAGGTGCAGGACAACGCGGTGCCGGATCTCAAGCGTATGGGCCTTGAGATCATCAGCTTCAACGTGCAGAGCTTCACCGACCAGAACGGCGTCATCAACGATCTGGGCATCGACAACATCAGCCAGATCAAGAAAAAGGCCGCCATCGCCAAAGCGGAGGCCGACAAGGAAATCGCAAAGGCACAGGCACAGGCCACGAAGGAGGCTAACGACGCGCAGATTGAGGCGGAGACACAGATCGCCATGAAGAAAAACGATCTGCGCATCAAGGAGGCCGAGCTAAAAAACGAATCGGACATCAAGCAGGCGGAGGCTGATGCCGCCTACAGCATCCAGAAGGAAGAGCAGCGCAAGACCATAGAGGTCAAGAGCGCGGACGCCAACATCGCCCGGCAGGAGCGCGAGGCAATCTTAAAGGCTAAAGAGGTCGAGGTGACCGAGCGCACATTGGAGGCGACGGTCAAGAAAAAGGCGGAAGCCGACCTGTTTGAGCGGCAGAAGAAGGCAGAGGCCGCCCTGTTTGAGCGGCAGCGACAGGCGGAGGCCGAGCTGGTGGAGGCGCAGCGCCAGGCCGAGGCCATGAAGCTGAAGGCCGAGGCGGATCGCTTCGCCCGGGAGCAGGAGGCCGAAGCCGCCCGGTTCGCGAAGGAGCAGGAGGCCGAGGGCGTCCGAAAGCTCGGCCTGGCCGAGGCGGAAGCCATCCGCGCCAAGGCGGTGGCCGAGGCCGAGGGCATCGACAAGAAGGCCGAGGCGATGAAGAAATACGGCGAGGCCGCCGTGCTGGAAATGTACTTCGCCGCGCTGCCAGAAATCGCCAGGAACGTGGCGGAGCCGCTGTCCAAGGTCGACAAGATCACCATGTACGGCGAGGGCAACAGCGCCCGGCTCATCCAGGACATCGTACAGTCCACCACGCAGGTATCCGACGGGCTGACCGAGGGCATAGGGCTGGACCTGAAATCGCTGCTGGCGGGGTTCGTCGGCGGGCGGCTGGGCACGGCGATGCAAGGGGCGCCTGAGCCGGAGAAGAAGGACGAGACGGACAGGAAAAAGGGATAATGGGGAATAGGAGATAGGACGAACCCGGGGCCTTGCGAGGCTCCGGGTTTTTTCGCGTATGCGGCGAAGTGGGTTACTCACTGCCGTCCGTGACCTCCGTCAGCGGTACCACCAGGCTGTCCCATGGCCGCGCGTCCGGGCTGAGGCCGTACATCTCCCTGGGTATCAGCACGATGGACGCCGGCAGATCGCCGCGCCGCTCATAGATAAACTCGCTCGGGACCCCCTCCCAGGAATCCGGCGTGAGTTCTTGCGAAAAGGTGCGCGTCCGAACCAGATCCTCATAGCGAATGCCTTCCGCATCGCATACAAAAAACGGGAGGGAAGGGAGCAACCGCTTGTTTTGCTCTTCCAGCGCCGTTTTATTCACCGTGACGTAGGTGGCCAGCGGCGTTGTGACCACTTCCATCGCGTCGACACGGATGCCCATAAAGTCGAACGGCACCTTCGCGACCGCGCGGCGCGCCTCCATTTTGCCCGCGTTGACCTCCACGATCAGCGGCGATGTTTCAAGCTGCGGGCCGTTCAGGTTTGTGGCGGTGGACTCGGCGCGGGAAAGCGCGTGCAGCGCGGGGTTAAACCGGATGACGAGCGTCTCCCGCGGGTCACTCAGGCGGTCCAGCGCGATGAACAGGTGGATGACCACCGTGTCCGTGCCCTCGTAGCGCCAGCTATAGCCAAACACCAGTTGTGGGGCCTCGCCTTCCGCTTCGGGGAGAATCTTGATATTGTGCGGTGCGAGGGTAAGCACGCGCTGGTCGCCTCTGATCGCTGAAAAATCCGGCCGGGCGGCGCTGCCCGGCGGCGTCATGTCATAGATCGTCCGGGAATCGAGCAGATCGGACGCATCCATTTGGGTCAGAAGCACGTCGTCCGGGTTCTTCGCCTTCGCCTCGACCGCGACGAACAGCGTCTTGCCGTCGGATACCGCGTCCCGCACGCGGAGCGTGATATCCGGAGCGTCGCCGCCGGACTGGGTAAACCGCGTCTGGATTTGCTCCTTTGCTTCCTTGGGCAGGGGGATTGTTTTTTCGATCACGCCCAATACGCCAAGTTCCCCCGCGATGGCAAGCGCCATGCCCGCCATGAGCGCCAGCACCAGGGCCGCGATTAGCGCCGTGCGCACGGTAAACCGCTTCATCGGCTGTTCCTCCTTTATCGTGTCCAGGGTGGATTGCACGGCATCCTGAAAAGCCTGAGGGGCAAATCCATAATCCGTCTGGAGCGTTTGCCGCGTCTTGTCCCGCATGGCCTATGCCTCCTCTCCGATTGCGTCTTTGAGCAACCCGCGCGCCTTGCGCAGCCTGGTTTTGACGGTGCCGGCCGGTATTTTCAGGATGCGCGCGGTTTCCTCGACGCCCGCGCCCTCAATGTAGTGCAGCACCACGGGCAGGCGCAGCTTTTCTGGCAGGGCGCGGATGGCGTCCAGGAGCGTGCCGTCCGGCATTTCCGCCGGGGCGCCGGGGATGTCCGCCAGCGGCAGGGGCCGCCTCTTTCGGGCCAGCCGGTAGCACTCGTTGACGAGGATGCGCATCAGCCAGGGGCGAAAGCTGCGCTCGTCACGGAGCCTGTCCCAGTGTTCCCACGCCCTGAGCAGGCAGTTTTGCACGGCGTCGCGCTGGTCGTGCGCCTGGGGCAGAATGCTGCTGGAAACGCGATACATCATGTGGGTCAGGCCGGTCACCTGTTGCTCGAATTGCTCCTTCTTCAATGGAGACAGTCTCCTTGCGCTTTTTTGTAGCTATGCCTATAAGACCCCCAAGGCATGGCGCGGGTTTTTGGCCGCTTGCTTTTGTGTATATTTTCGTTTATTGTAAACGTGGGCGTATACCCGGCTATATCGGCAAGAAACCCGGAGGTTTGGATGAAAACGCTCGTTCTGAATGGTTCCCCGCGGAGAGGCGGGGATACGGACGCATTGGTGAACGCCATGGTAGAGCGCCTGATTGGAGAGGTAAAGGTGCTTACCTGCGAGGATGGCATCAGCCCCTGCACGGATTGCAGGTTTTGCCGGACGCGGCAGGGATGCAGCATCGATGATGAGATGCAAGCGGTCTACCCGTACCTGGATGCCTGCGATAACGTCATTCTCGCGTCGCCAATTTGGTTCTCGTCGCTGAGCGGGTCGCTGCTGAACCTCGCGAGCAGAATGCAGACGCGTTTCTCGGCCGGTCATTTCCGCAAGGAGACAAGAGCCGTGAAGAAGAAAAACGGGGTTATCGTGCTCGTGGGCGCGGAAAAGGGCACGGAAACCATTCCGCTTCGAAACGCGCTGACGATCATGAAGATTATGGATGTGCGGCGTCCCTGCGCGGCAACGGTGCTCTCCATGGATACGGACAGCGTGCCGGCAGGGCAGGACGAGCGCGCGCTGCAGGAGGCGAGGGAGGCGGCGATGCTGCTGAACGCGCTGCACAGGGCATAGCTTCACCGGGGAAGACGAAAAAAAGAACGCCAGGCCGCGATGGCCGGGCGTTCTTCTATGAGACACGCGGAAATGCTACTGAGCGGCGGGTATTATCATGGTCTTGCGAATCTGCTTGTAGACCTTGTCGTCGTACTCGGTGTTAAACTCGGTGGGCCAGAGCGTGCGGATCATGTAAATCTTGCGGTCGATCGCCGCGACATGCAGGCGGCCGCGCACGCGCACCTTTGTGCCCAGCGTCGTATCGAACTCGTCAATCCAATAGGAGACATAGGTGCCATCCTTGCCCATCAACTGGTTGGGGGACGGGGAGGAAACTTCCAGCTTCCAGTTGTTCGCCTTGCACGATTCGCGGAGCTGGGTAATTTGGTCGTTCAGGAATGCCGTCGCGTCGTCCGGCGTCCGCGTGGAGGTGTAATCCACCGCGGCGACGATCGCCAGTGCCTGCACGCCAACGTCGTTCTGGATGGCGCCGAGCGGCTCCTGGAACTGGAACTTGGCGGTGCTTCCCTCGGTCAGCGGCGCAGCTTCCCAGCCTGCGGGAACCTCAAAGGTGATGCCCAGCGTGTTCACGACATCCTGGCTGACGGGGGCATACGTAAAGACCAGCGGCTTGGGCGTAGGCTTGTCGTACGGGTCGATCAGGATGGCCGTAGCGCCTGCCTCCGGGTATTCGATATTTTCCATTGGCCGCGGCGTGATCGTCGGATCGGGCGGCACGGGCGTCCAGACGGGCTGGGCTTGCGTGGGGGAAGGCGACGGCGTCGGCTCCTGCTGATCCGCGGGCTCGGGCGTCTTGCAGGCAGTGAGTAGCAGCGCGGCGAGCAAAGCGAGCGCCAGTATCCTTATTACACGCGATGGCTTGTTCATAATACGCCTCCTTGCGGGCAATCCTATAGATATAGTACCAGATTCATATGATGGCGTCAATTTATATTATGGCGGCGTGATTTGCAAAAATCGGGCGCCATAGGAGGATGCCGCCAGGAATCCCTACCTCGATTAGACGTTGCATGGATTGTTTTTAGTGCATCATGGTGCTTCGATTATCGAAAGAGCGCGCTGGATCGCCTGTTTGGCCGTATCATAACCATAACCGCGCCGGGAGAGCGCGGCCAGAGCCCGCCGCTTCGCGTTCTCATCCCCGCGCCGGAGGTGCTGCGCGGCCAGCGCCGTCGCGGCTTCCAGCATCGCGTCCTCGTCGATTTCGGCGAGCGCCGCGTCCCGCGTTTCGCTCTGGATGCCCTTCTCGCGCAGTTCCCAGGCGATGCGCCGGGGGCCGAGCCCGCGCCGGGCGCGCGCCGATGTCCACTGCCGCGCAAACGCCTCGTCGTTCACCAGGTTATGTTGGGCGAGCGCCGCCATCGCCTCGGCAATCTCGCGCTCGTCATACCCCGCGCGCGTCAGCTTGTCCACAATTTCCCGCTCGCTGTGGTCGCGCATTGCCAGGGAACGCAGCGCCCTGTCCAGCGCCCGGCCTTTTGGCTGCATAGGCTCAACCCTTTCTGGGACATACTACCGGCGTAACGGCGCGGATTTGAAAAAATCAGCGCCATCGAGGGATTCCGAAAGGAAATCCCTACCGCTGAAAATATTGCAAGGAGGAACATCCCATGCCGAACGCTCTATCAAGCAAGGACCTGAGCATCCTGGAGGACCAGCTCAACCATGAGGCGCTGGCGAACCAGAAGGCCGCCGCCTACGCGGAATCGCTGCAGGACCCGCAGCTCAAGGCGCTGGCCAACACGCTGGCGTCGCATCACAAGCATCGCTACGAGACGATGTACAACTACCTCAACGGCCAGCAGTAAGGAGGCGGAACCCATGAGCAATCAGAATAACTTCAACAACATGAACCAGATGAACCAGAACAAACAGGCGTGCGAGTCCTGGGACGACCGCTGCATGGTGTCGGACCTGCTGGATACGGCCAAGCATATCGCCACGGAGTATGGCTCCTATATCATCGAGGGCAGCAGCCAGCCGCTGCGCCAGGTGCTGACCACGAACCTGGACGAGACGTTCAACGACCAGTTCCAGATCTTCCAGCAGATGCAGCAGCGCGGCTGGTATCAGACCAAGCCCGCCCAGCAGCCGGACGTGCAGACGGCCAAGCAGAAGTTCACGCAGACCAAGAACCAGTTGATGTAGCGGGGCGCAAGCCCAGGGGGGACGCCAAGGGGCTTTGCCCCTTGGAACCCCACGCAAGGGATGTCATCCCTTGCGAATCCCATCATTTCGCCTCACGGCGGGCAGGTCAATCTATAACCACCCCATCATGATGGGATTCCAAAGGGCCAATGGCCCTTTGGCAGGGTCCGGGACAGCGTCCCGGCGTTTTCACCCATAACCCTTACGCCCGCCCCCGCTGCTCCGTCAGCAGCCGCTGTTTGAGTGCCCAGAGCGGGTAGCTCAGGTCGACCTTATAGTAGTGCGGCTTGTGCAGCCGCTTATACTCCGGCCATAGGGAATCCATTTCGCGCTTGGCATAAGCGCGAATTTCTTGTATTTTGGGCAGGTCATACACCAGCGCGCCGTCCTTGAACACCGGCGTGAGCAGCGGGCGGAGCGTGTAATCTGTCACGGTCATGCGCTTCCAGGTGTTCTCCGGGTCAAACAGCGTGAGCGGAACGGAGGGATCGTACACCTCGTCCGCCAGCGCGATCAGGTCCGCGATGGCCTGGCCGGTCGCGGGGTCCAGCACGCGGTAGGTTTTTTTCTCGCCCGGGTTGGTGATCTTGGCCGGGTTTTCGGATATTTTGATGCGCGGCTGCATGGCGCCGTCCACTTCCTCGGCGGCCAGCTTGTACACGCCGCCCAGCGCGGGGTTGCCCTCGCTGGTGATCAGCCGCGTGCCCACGCCCCAGATGTCGATGCGCGCGCCCTGCGCCTTCAGGTCCCAGATGACTTCTTCGTCCAGGTCGCCCGACGCGCAGATTTTCGCGTCCGGGAAGCCTGCCGCGTCCAGCATCTCGCGGGATTTGCGGCTGAGGTACGCCATATCGCCGCTGTCCAGCCGGATGCCCTGGGGATTGTGACCGCGCGACCGGAGCGCCTCGAATGTTTTGATCGCGTTGGGCACGCCGCTTTTCAGCGTGTCGTAGGTGTCCACGAGCAGCAGGCACCCGTCCGGGAACACGTCGGCATACGCCATGAACGATTCCAGCTCCGTGGGGAAGGACATGACCCAGCTATGCGCGTGGGTGCCGCGCACGGGGATCTGGAACCGCTCGGCGGTGAGGACGTTGCTCGTCGCGTCGCACCCGCCGATGATGGCTGCCCGCGCGCCATAAATGCCCGCGTCCGGCCCCTGCGCGCGGCGGAGGCCGAATTCCAGCACGCTGTCGCCGCCGGCGGCCTGCACCACACGGCTGGCCTTGGTGGCGATCAGCGTTTGGTGGTTGATGATGTTCAGCAGCGCCGTCTCCAGCAGTTGCGCCTCGATCAGCGGGGCGACGACCTGCACGATCGGTTCGCCCGGGAACACCAGCGTGCCCTCGGGCACGGCGTTCACATCGCCGTGAAAGCGGAAGTTCTTCAGATACGCGAGAAAATCCTCGTCAAACATGCGCAGCGAGCGCAGGTAGGCGAGATCCTCGCCGTCAAAATGCAGGCGCTGGATATACTCCACGGCCTGCTCCAGCCCGGCGGCGACGGCGTGCGCCGTCTCCTCGCCCTGGCGGCGGTAGAACAGGTCGAATACCGCGCGGTTCTGGCCCATGCCGTGGCGAAAATACCCGTACATCATCGTCAGTTGGTACAGGTCGGTCATCATGGTCAGGTTGCGTCCGTCCATAGGGTTGTTACGCTCCTTTTGTAGGTAGTCGTCAAAAACTGAGGTTTTTGACGAAGGGGAACGAGGCGGATTCGGCCTGAAAACATTGCGATGTTTTCCGGGCGGCCTCAGGTAAACGTACAGATTCCGCCACCAGTCACGGCGAGGCGCGGATTTGAAAAATCAGCGCCATACGAGGATTTCGCAAGAAATCCTTCCCTCTGGGACTGGTTCTGGAATCTGCGGCGGCCCGCCGCACACGCCGCCGGGGCTGATTACACTTGGAGGGACCGGAGCGCCGTCGCCCCAGTGGGGCGATCAGACGGCGCGGAGGTCGGTTTCCGCACAGAGCGCACCCGGTGCGCGACAATGCGGAAACCCGGAGCCTCACGCCCCCTCCAAACCTCCCGGAAAAGGCTGGGGCGCCTCCGGCACACCGTCCGCCGGCGCTTCCGGCGCGACTTCCGCATCCGTCACCGGCGTGGATTCCGCGACGCGCCGCGTCCGGCGGCGTTTGGGCGCGCCCGCGCGCAGGTAGAACCACACGCCGCCCACGATGACGTGCAGCATGGCGACGGACTGCCGGAGCGCAATGTAGGCGATGTTATCCACGCCCAGGCGGCCGATGCCGAGCACCAGCGTCAGCACCGAAAGCAAAAAGCCCGCGAGCAGCAGCGCGGCCACCCCGGTGACGGCCCGCGCGCGTTTGACAAAATGCACGAAAAAGACAAGATCCACCAGCGCGAGTGCGAGCACCATCGCCTGTGCGACATTGAACAGCATCATGTAGGCGTTGCGCTCAAACTCGCCCACAAACGTGCACGCCACACCCAGGGCGATCAGCGCCCAGCTCAGGTAGTCGGCCAGGTGGAGTTTCCGTGACTTCGTCAGGCGGACGAAGAACACGACCGCGACGGCTACGCACACGAGCGCGCTGACGATCTGCGAGACGCGCACCTGCGCGGTCGCCACGTTCAGCAGCAGGCTGTCGTCGCGCAAGCCCTCGATCACCGTGCGGCCCGCGCAGTACAGCAGCGCGTACCAGCACACCACGTCGCCGGGGCGCTTCATTTTTTTCCGGTACGCCATCAGCAGGGCAAAGACGAGCACGTTCCAGACAAACTCGTAAAAGAACGTGGCCATGTGCCAATACCAGAATTCCGTGCCGTTTGCGCCGAGCAGGCGCACCTCCACCGCGATGGGGAAGAACTGGAACGCTTCGGTATAGATGCGCGCGCCGTACGCCTCCATGTTGGCGTAGTTGCCCCAGCGGCCGATGGCCTGCCCCAGCACCAGCGAGGGCGCGCACGCGTCCAGCAGCGACAGGAACGTATGCCGCTTGCCTCTGGTGACAATCAGCGCCGCGATCAGCCCGCCGATCACCGCGCCGTAGATGGCGAGCCCGCCGTTCCACACGCGAAGGATCTCCAGCAGGTCGTTCGCGTAGCGATTCCAGGTGAAGGCGACGTAGTACAGCCGCGCGCCGATGATGCCCAGGGGGATCGCCAATAGCGCCATGTTCAGGATGATGTCCTTGGGCAGGTCCAGGCGGCGCTCCTCGCGCATGGCCAGCCAGATGCCGATTGCGACGGCGGCCATCATCAGCAAGCTGTACCAGTTGATGCTCAGCCCAAAAATATCGAGCGTGCTGCCAAGCGGCGGTCGGCTCATAGCATTGCCCTCCTTAGAGGCTTCGTGAATTCTTTCGTGCTAGCGTGCCCGGGGAACTTCCATTTCATTCCATGCGGGAATACGCTGTCATTATAGGTTCACGCGTTTGGAGATGTCAAGTATCGCGCGCGATACGCGCGCTGCAAACGCGTGAACTGCGGTTCACGCGTTTGGAAGAACGGATGAGGAAGGGATTTCTGGCGAAATCCCTTTCATGGTCCGGAATCTTCGGTTCCGTGCCCCCGGAAGAAACGTCCTCCGCTGAAAATCTCACGATTTTCCGGGCGCGGAGAACGAAAGGAAAGAAAACCTGACGGTTTTCATCCGTTCGTCGGCAAAGCCGCCGATGCCGGATCGAAATCAAGGGGCTTCGGCCCCTTGATAATCCCCTGGAGTCGTGTTCATGCGTTTGCAGTGGGTACGCCCACGTTTTCAGCTATGATGGACAACCATCCGGTTTTGCGGTACAATAAGCGGGAAAGATTAACTGGAAAGGCGCTGACCAAATGCCCGCACCCATCGCCTGGAACCGCAAACCGCTCTCCCCGAACGATTTCGCGCCGTTGCCGCTGTCCGCGATACTTCCCAGAGGATGGCTGCGCGAGGCTGTCGCGGCGGAGCGGCCGCAGTCACTGGACGGCCGGCTCGCGGCCGCCTACGCGCTGGAGGACACGGCGGGCATCGAGGCGGCCGGGCGCGAGGTGAACGCGCTGCTGCTCAGAACGGACACGCCGGACCATGATGCCCTGCGCGCGCTGATGCGCTACCATGGCGCGACGGGGGACAGCCGCGTGCTCCGTTACCTGCTGGGCGCTATGAAGGCGCTCCGCGCGGCGCTGGACCAGGCGGAGCCGGACCCGTGGCAGGCGGCTGACATCGGCGACACACTGCATACGGCGCTATGGTTGTACAACCTGACGGGGCAAAAGGCGCTGCTGGCGCTGTGCCGCCAGCTTGCCGCCGGTGCGCCGGACTGGATGAGCACATTCCATGTGTTTCCGCAGGTAAAGGCGGTCAAAGACGCCCCGCCGCCCGGCACGGACGCGTACGCCCGTGTGAACGGCGCGGCCATCGCGGCGTCCCTGAAAACACCCGCGCTCCAGGCGCTGTTCCTGGGCGGGCTGAAGAACGAAACGGCGTTCCGCACGGGCTGGGACAAGCTGATCAAGTACCACGGCGCCGCGCACGGGCTGTGTAACGCGGACCCGGTGCTGGCAGGGACGAACCCGTCGCGCGCGGTGGAGGCGCGGACGGTGGCCGAACTCCTGCGCACGCTCGAAGTGCTGCAATGGGCGTCGGGCGACCCGTATGTCGGCGATTTAATGGAAGAAACCGTCTACGGCGCGCTGCCCGCGGCAAGGGGTGCGCAGGCGGCCAACCAGCTTGTCCCGGGCGATGGAGAGCACGCTACCGGCATGGCGCAATTCGCCGCGTCGCTGCTGACGGCCACGGCGGACGGCGGGCTGGCCGTATGGGCATACGCGCCGTGCGAGGCGCGCTGGCTTCTGGCGGGCGCGCCGGTGCGCATAGAGATGGAAACGAACTACCCGCACGGGGAGGAGATCACGCTCCGCGTCCGGCTGAAAGCGCCCGCGCGTTTCCCGGTGCATTTGCGCGTTCCGCTGTGGGCGGAAGGCGCGTTGCTGGACGTCCCGGGCGAGCACACCCGCGCGTGCGAACCCGGCGCGTTCGCGGTGGCGGAACGCGAGTGGCGGGACGGCGACACGCTGCGCCTCACCCTGCCGATGGCGGTGCGGACGGCGCGCTGGTATCACCAGACAGTTTCCGTGCAGGCGGGGCCGCTGACGTTCGCGCTGCCGCTTGCGGAAGGCGATCCGTGGAACCTGGCGCTGTTGCCGGAACGCGGGCTGCACCTGGAGCGCGCGGGGGGAACGACGGTTGTGCGCGCGCACGCCGCGCCCGTGCCCGCGTGGAAGCAGAGCGGCGGCACGCCAGCGCCCGCACCCATCCAGCCGGCGATCCACGCGGCGGAGGCGCGGGAGATCACCCTGGCGCCCTATGGAACGACGTGCGCGCGGATGAGCCAGTTTCCAGTCGGAGCGCCGGAATAGGGGGAAATACGTATGAAACCCGTGAAAATGTTTATGATGGCGACCTGCCCATACTGCAGGCAGGCGGCTGCGTGGATGGAGGAGCTGTTTGCGGAACATCCCGAGTACCGGGAGGTCGACCTGACGATTGTTGACGAATGGCAGCAGCCTGATGTGGCGAATGCTTATGATTATTGGTATGTTCCGACATACTATGTCGGTGATAAGAAAGTGCATGAAGGCGCGGCGACCCGGCAGGCGGTGGAGAAGGTCTTTGCCGAGGGGTACGCCGGATAGCGGGCCGCGGGGCGGGGAGCGCCCAGGATCATTGTCTATTGCCTCTGCGACCAGAGTGAAACGGAGGGTGGCGGGATGCGCGATTGGATCGTTGTGCTGGGGGCGGAAACGCCCAGCGGGCAGGCTGTGGCCAGGAAGCTCAGGGCGGAGCATTATTGCTGTAAACTGATGGCGTCCGGCGTAGGCGTTGACGAAATCATCCGCGAATCGCCCGCCGGGCTGATTCTCGCGGGGGAGGAAACCGAGGGTGCCATAGCGCCCACCACCGCGCTGCTGGGCCTTTCGATTCCGCTGCTCGCGCTGGGCTCGTCGGCCCGCGCGCTGTGCACGGCACTGGGCACGCGCGGGGAGGGCGAGGAAACCACCGGCGCGGTGGAACAGATGGCCTACCAGGCCGCGCCGATTTTCGAGGATGTGGGCGCGGGGGAGCGGTGGATTGAGCGCGCGGAGCCGTTCACGATGCCGGAGCCGTATCGCGTGATCGCCGAGGGCGCGCGCTTCCCGCTGGCGTTTGCCGATGACGCGGCGAGCGTGTACCTGCTGCAATTCCAAATCGAGCGGAACGACCCGGACGGCATGTCGATGCTGCTGGGCTTTGTGGATGCCGTGTGCGGCTGTACCGCGTGGTGGACGGCGGACAGCATCCTGCAGATGGCCGAGAGGGCTATCCGCGAGGGCGTCGGCGACGGGGAGGCCATCTGCGCGATGAGCGGCGGGCTGGATTCCACCGTGGCCGCCGTGATCGCCAAGCGCGTGCTGGGCGACCGCGTCGCGTGTGTGCTGGTGGACACGGGCCTGATGCGCGAGGGCGAGAGCGAGGCGGCGGAGCGTTATCTCCGGGATGAGTTATCGCTGCCATTCACCCGCGTGGATGTCTCGGACCGGGTGCTGGCGGGACTGCGCGGCCTGACGTCGCTGGCGGACAAGCGGCGCGTGATTGAAGAAGAGATTTTCCGCGCGCTGAAGGCGCAGACGGCTGAAACGGGGCGGGAAAGAGTCTTCATCAAGGGCACGAACTACGTGGACGTGCTGGGCGGCGCGCACGCTGTGCGGGTGGAGCGGATCGGCAAAACAGTCGAGCCGCTGATGGAGCTGTTCAAAGAGGAAATTCGCATGCTTGGCGAGGCGCTGGCGCTTTCCCCGTCGGTCATCCACCGGCAGCCGTTCCCCGGCATGGGGCTGGCGGCGCGCATCCAGGGCGAGGTGACGGCGGGCCGCCTTAGGACGCTGCGCCTGGCGGACGAGCTGTTCCTGGACGAATTGACCGAGGCGGGGCTGAACAAGCGGCTCAAACGGTACTTCGCCATGTTGGACACGGGGGAGGGGCGCGACCGGATCATTCTGCGCGCCATGCAGGGCGAGGATCCCGGCATGACCGCCGCGCGCCTGCCGTATGACCTGCTGGAGCGAACGGTGGAGCGCATCCACAAGGAGCTGCCGTCGGTGGACCGGGTGCTGTACGACATGACGCCCGGCGCGGCGGAGTGGTCGGCATAAGAGCGGATAGCGGGCGGATGCGCGTTCCGCCGGACAGAAAACCGCGCCCCGTGCCTTTGCAGGCGCGCGGGCGCGGTGGTGTTTCGTGCGGGCGTCATTCAGTAGTAGTATAGCCCCTGGAAGAGCAGCGTCCCGACGGCGCTGAGCAGCATCAGCCCGACGAGCACGAGCGCCACCGTGCGGACCATCGCCTGCTTTTTGTTCTTTTTACGCATGGCTGTCCAAAACCCTCCTGCCGCATCGGGGCGGCGTACTGTATTGATCTCCGGTCGTCGTAGTATACCATACACCTGAACCGAACGCAATGGAGTGAGGCGCATGCCGTCCCGGGACGTCCCTTTGCCCTATCATAACCGCGAGCTGAACTGGCTCGCGTTCAACCGGCGCGTGCTGGCCGAGGCGGAAAACCCGGACAACCCGCCGCTGGAGCGCATGAAGTTCCTGTCCATCACCGCGTCCAACCTGGCCGAGTTCTTCATGGTGCGGGTGGCTTCGCTGCGCGCGCTCGCGCTCGCTGGCGACGAGACGCCCGACCCCGCCGGGCTGACGCCGGGGGAGCAGCTTCGCCTGATTCGAGAGGACACGCACCGCTTCATGGACGAGCAAATCAAGGTGCTGCAAGCGCACGTGCTGCCCGCGCTACGCGACGCGGGACTACGCTTTTTGCCGCCCCGGGAATGGAACCGGGAGCAGGCGCGCTGGGTGGAAAGCTGCGTCAAGCGGGATATCCTGCCCAAAATCGCCGTGCAGATCGCCGGACCGAAACACCCGCTCGCCAAAACGCCCAGCCGCGCGCTGCAGCTCTGTGTGTCGCTGCTGGACAAAAAGGGCGAATCGGAGCTGGCGTCTGTGCGCATCCCGCCCTCGCTGCGGCGCGTGTGGCGGGTTCCGCCCGCGCTGGGCGGCGGATTGGTGCTGCTGGAGGATATGATCATCGCGTCGGTGGCACAGTTGGTGCCCAAAAGGCGCGTGCTGGGCTGCTGGCCCTTCCGCGTAACGCGGGACGCGGACTTCACCGTGGCCGACGACGAGACGGGCGACCTGCTGAAAAAGACCCGTGAGTCGCTCCGCAAGCGCAAGACCGGCGATGTCGTGCGGCTGGAGCTGGACGCGGAAACGCCGGAGGACGTGGAGAAAAAGCTGCGCGCCGCCTTTTCCGTGCCGGAGGATTCCGTCTACCGGATCGCCGGGCCGCTGCAGCTCACGTTTCTGTCCAAGGAGCTGTACAAGGAAAAGGGCATGGACGCGCTTCGCTACCCGCCGTTCCAGGGGCGCTTGCCCGCGCGGCTTATGGGAGCGCGTGGTGTGTTTGACACGCTCCAGGAGGGCGACGTGTTTCTGCACCACCCCTACGACAGCTTTGACGCCGTGCTCCGCTTTGCCCGCGAGGCGGCGGAGGACCCGCGCGTGCTGGCCATCAGCCAGACACTGTACCGCGTCAGCGGGAACTCCCCGGTCATCCGCGCGCTGTGCGACGCGGCGGAGGCGGGCAAGCGCGTGACCGTGCTGTTGGAGGTCAAGGCCCGCTTTGATGAAGAGAACAACATCCACTGGGGCGCTGTGCTGGAGCGCGCGGGCTGTACCGTGATCTACGGCCTGCCCCAGCTTAAAACCCATTCGAAAATCACGCTGATCGTCCGGCGCGAGGGCGAGGGCTTGCGCCGGTACGTGCACCTGGGCACGGGCAACTACAACGATGTGACCGCCCGGCACTACACGGACATGGGCATACTAACGTGCGATGAGGCGCTGGGGGAGGACGCGCAGGCGTTTTTCAACATGATCACGGGGTTCAGCCGCGCGCCGGAGATGCGCCGTCTGGTCTACGCGCCAAAGATGCTTCGGCCGAAGATTGCGGCGCTGATCGAGGCGGAGACGGCCAACGCGCGCGCGGGGCGGCCCAGCGGCATCTTCGCGAAAATGAACTCGCTGGTCGATCCGGAGATCATCCGCCTGCTGTACGAAGCGAGCGGCGCGGGCGTGCCCGTCCGGCTGATTGTGCGCGGCGTGTGCTGCCTGGCGGCGGGCGTGCCGGATCTGAGCGAGACAATCGAGGTGCGGTCGATCATCGGGCGCTTTCTGGAGCACAGCCGCGTGTTCCGCTTTGAAAACGGCGGGGACGCGCGCTTCTTCCTGTCCAGCGCCGACTGGATGCCGCGCAACCTAAACCGCCGCGTGGAACTGATGTTCCCGGTGGAGGACGCGGCTGTCCGCGCCCGGGTGCAGCAGGTGCTGGACACGCAGTGGGCCGATACGGCCAAAGCGTGGCGCATGGAAGCGGACGGGACGTACTGCCGTGTGGCGAGGGGGGAGCCGCCGCTGAACGCGCAGGAGGCGCTGATGAGCGGCGGATCGCGGGAGGACGAAGCATAAACTTTTCGGAAGATGCATAAAAAACCTGCGCATCCGTCAATATCGGGCAGTTTGTTGCATTTATTCTCGGAATGTGATAAAATGCGCAAGGCAAATATGCGTAAGGAGGCACTTCATGGACGCGCTATACGGGAACCTGTTGCAGGTCACCTGGCAGCAGGTGGTTATGTGGGGCATAGGCGGGCTGCTCATCTATCTTGCCATCAAGAAGGAGATGGAGCCATCGCTGCTGTTGCCGATGGGGTTTGGCGCCATTTTGGTCAACCTGCCGCTCTCCGGCGCGATTGACCAGTTGGTCGGCGCGACTGTGGAGCCTGGCATCATCTCCGTCCTGTACAGGGCGACCATTGAGAACGAGCTGCTTCCGCTGTTGCTGTTTATCGGCATCGGGGCGATGATCGACTTTGGCCCGCTGCTGACAAACCCAAAGCTCCTGTTCTTTGGCGCGGCCGCGCAGTTCGGTATTTTCTTTACGCTGTGCCTGGCGTCGCTGCTGGGGTTTGATCTGCGCGACGCGGCCTCCATCTCTATCATCGGCGCGGCGGATGGCCCGACGTCCATCTTTGTCGCGGGGTATTTCCATAGCAAGTACATCGGCCCCATTATCGTGGCCGCGTATTCGTATATGGCGCTGGTGCCCATCGTGCAGCCACCCGTGATCCGCGCGCTGACCACGAAGGAGGAGCGCCGCATCCGCATGGATTACCAACAGCGCGATATTCCCAAGTATGTGCGCATCCTGTTCCCCATCGTTGTCACGATGATCGCGGGGCTCGTCGCGCCGCGCTCGGTGGCGCTGGTGGGCTTCCTGATGTTCGGCAACCTGATCCGCGAGTGCGGCGTGCTGAACTCCCTGTCCGAAACCGCGCAGACCTCGCTCGCCAACCTGATCACCATCCTGCTAGGCATTGTGGTGGCCAAGGGCATGGTGGCGGATCAGTTCCTCGCGCCGGAGACGCTGGTCATCATCGCGCTGGGCCTCGTGGCGTTCGTGATGGACACGGCGGGCGGCGTGCTGTTCGCGAAGCTGCTGAACGTGTTCTCCAAGAAAAAGGTGAACCCGATGATCGGCGCGGCCGGCATTTCCGCGTTCCCGATGTCCTCGCGTGTGGTGCATAAGATGGGCTTGCAGGAGGACCCGCAGAATTTCCTGCTGATGCATGCCGCGGGCGCGAACGTGGCCGGCCAGATTGCGTCGGTGATCGCGGGCGGGCTGGTGATTCGCCTGGTGGAGCAAATGCTGTGATGCGCAGCGACGGAAGGAGTGAAAGAAAATGAAGTTTACCTTTGATCTGAACGCGCTGGTGTCCGTGCTGCCCATTATGCTGTACGGCATGCTGGGCGGGCTGATTGTGATGTTTGTTCTGTACTGCGTGCTGCAGCTCTTATACCGGGTGGGGCGGCGGAAGCGTGACGCATAGTCATTTTGCACGTTTACCGCTCTGAAAAGATCAAATAAATGCAAAGAAGGCGAATAAGCCTTCTTTTTTTGCTGAAGTTCAGGTAAAAAGGACAAAACAGCAGTTCACTTCACCGGTTGCGCATTTTATTGACAAAGAAGCGCCGGTGGTGTAGTATAATGCGTGATTATCCTTGGATTTATACGGTTTGTACGCAAGACACTGGACTGTGCGCGAGTCTCTTATGTTTTCGTGGGAGGGATATAGCCAGTGATCAAACAAAAAAGGTACGAAAAGATACTAGAAATCGTCAACGAACTGAGCGTTGTTTCGATTGACGAGTTCTGTAGCCGGCTTGGCGTGTCAAAAGCGACCATCCGGCGCGATCTGATCTACCTTGACGAGAGCAAACAGCTAAAGCGGACACACGGTGGCGCGGTGTCGCTGGTGAAGCCCGCGCTGGAAGATGTGCCAATTTCACTGCGGCACAGGATGTTCAAAGAGGAAAAGGAAACCATCGCCCAGGCGGCCCTGGAAATGATCCGCGATGGCAGCACCATCTATGTCGGCGCGGGCACGACTATGCGGGAATTGGCCATGCGGCTGGACGCGTTTACGAAGCTGACGGTGCTGACGAACGACATCGGCGTCGCGTATGAAATTTCCCAGCGGACGAGCAACGACCTGATTGTGGCGGGCGGCGTGCTCAAAAAGCCGACCGCGTCGCTCGTTGGCAGCTTTACGGAAAACACGCTGCGCGACCTGTACGTGGATATCGCGTTCATGTCGTCGGACTCGGTGCGGGTGAAATCCGGGTTCATGGACTTCAACATTGACGAGGTGGCCATCAAACGGCTGATGATCGCCAACTCCCGCAAGTGCGTGATGCTCTGCGACCAGTCCAAGTTCCACAACAACGCGTTCATGTCCATTTGCCCGCTTTCGGCGGTCGATTTGACGATCATCAACGGGGATCTGGACCCGGAGCTGGAGCAAAAGCTGCTGGACGAAGGGATGACGTTGCGGCTGGTGTAGCCGTTGAAAAGCGAAAAGCCGCTCCTGCACGGACAGGGGCGGCTTTTTTATACACGAATGGGTTACGCGAGTGGTTACATTCAAAAATAGCGAATTGCCTTGTAATTCCGGCTGTGGTATTATGGAGAGGTAAGGGTTCTCTGCGAAATCCTCCCATGACGCCCGATTTTTCAAATCTGCGCCGCCTTCGAAAAAGATTTACGGAAAGAAGAGGGAAGAACCTGCGCGATTGTTCCGTCGTGATATAGAAACGCGGCCTGTTTTTGGGTATACTATAGGAAGCCGACAGGACGGTGCGGTTCTGCCCGCCGGGGTGGAAACGTAAATATGGATGGCGGCGCTGAGTCGAAAAATCGGGCGCCATAAAGGGATTTCGATAGAAATCCCTGCCTCTCCCGACAGCCATGCGGCACGAACAGAACGGAGGAAGCCATGAAGAATCATGAATCGCGGGAGGATTATTTGGAATCCATCCTGGTGCTGGAACAGCGGCAGCAGTTTGTGCGGTCGGTGGATGTGGCAAACTACCTGGGCTTTTCCAAGCCCAGCGTGTCGGTTGCGGTGGGGAATCTGAAAAGCGCGTTGCTGCTGACGGTGGACAACGCGGGCGGGCTGCACCTGACCGAGGCGGGGCGCGCGCTGGCGGAGCAGGTGTACGAGCGGCACCGGCTGCTGGCGCGGTATCTGATGAACCTGGGGGTGGACGAGGAAACGGCCACCGAGGACGCCTGCCGGATGGAACACGTTATCAGCCAGATTACTTTCGAGAAGATTAAGGAGCATATGGGTGAGCAGCGAACGGATGCAATCGAATAAGGAGCCGATCGGGGTCTGGCGCGCGGCCGCCGCGTGCGCGCTGCTCGTCGCGTGCGTGTGGTTTATATGGAGCAACTCCATGCTCTCCTCGGCCGCTTCGAGCCAGCGAAGCCAGGCGGTGGCGAACTATCTCGCCAAAGTGCTCGGCGGAACGCTCGGGCACAGTAACTATCTGGTGCACTATGTGCGCACGCACGTGCGCAAGATCGCCCACGCCGTGGAATTCTGCGCGCTGGGGATGACGGCGGTGGTGATGCTGACCGTGCTCCGGCGGGTGAACGTGCATACGGTGCTGCACGCCGCCTTTTTCGTGCTCCTCGTGGCGCTGGCGGATGAAACCATCCAGCTCTTCACCGGGCGCGGCTCGCAGGTGCAGGACATTGTGCTGGACTTTGCGGGCGGCGTGTCCGGCATCGTTCTGCTGCTGGGGGCGCGGGCGCTGGTGAGACTCCCGGGGAGACGCTAGGCATGTACAATGCGCGTCCAAGGCCGGCGGAGAGCGTCGCCGCGCTGAAAGCCGTCCTTGCGGACGAATGGAGCCTGACGATCCAGTCCTTCCGGGAAGCGCCCCGGGGGTTTTACGGCGAAACATGGGACGTTCAGACCGCCGGGGGGCGCTACATCGCGAAGCTGGACAGGTCGCCGCACCAGGCGGTGTACCGGCGGAACCTGCCCGTGCTGCAAGGGCTGCTGGACCAGCAGATTCCGGGCATCGCGCCGCTGATACGGACGCGGCGCGGCGCGCTGTGCGCGGACTTCGAGGGCGGCACGCTGGCGCTGTTCGCGTTCATCCCGGGTGAGCACACCGAGGACTACCCGCTGGACAGGCTGTTCCGGACGCTCGCACGGATTTATCGCGCCCAGCCCCCGGAAGGGATTGAGCGGGAACGCTTTGGCGATGGCATTCTGGAGGTGGTGGCCGCGCAGGTCAGAGCACTGCCGGGCGACCCGGTATCCCGGGGTGTGCGCGCGCTGTTTGAAGAAAAAAGACCGCTCCTGGCCGCGTACGCGGAGAGGCTGCGGTCTTTTGCGCGTTCATGCGCTGCCGACGAAAGCGGCTTTGTGGTGACCCACGGCGACGCGGGCGGCAACGCGATCCTGACGGAGGATGCCTTCACGCTGATCGACTGGGACCACCCGATGTACGCGCCGCCGGAACGGGACGCGTGGTTTTTCATCGCGGACCCGCGCTTTTCCCGGTTTGACGCGTGCTTGGCGGAGGCTGGCCTCGCCTACCGTCTGCGGAACGAGCGGATCGGCTATTACGGGTACTTCACGTACTTCTACTATCTGCACGAGTACCTGACGTGCTACCATTATGTCACAGACGAAAAAATCCGCGCCCGGTGCGCGGACGCGATACGGGACTACTTCACCAGTTGGATCGCGCGGCAAATGGGCGTGCTGGACAAGGAAGCGCGGTTTACTGCGCCTGCCCCACGAAATTCCACATGACACCGAATTTATCAAACACCACACCAGCGCAGGGGCTATAGAACGTTTCCGCCAGCGGGATGCCGACGCGGCCTTCCTCCGCCAGGATGGCGAAAGCGCGCCGCACCGTGTCTGCGTCCGTCTCCACGGCCAGCGAAACGCGCTCGGACTCCGGGTCGTTCAGCGTGCCGCCCGGGCCGCAGTCGGAGAGGCGGATGAAATCGTCGCCAAGCTGCATCGTCGCCTGCAATATTCTGTCTTTGTATTCCTCGGGGATGGGGAAGGCGGGGTTTGGCGGCAAGTCCGAGAAACGCATCACCTGGAGCGGCTCGGCCTGGAACGCGCGCTGGTAGAGCGCGATGGCTTCCCCGCAATTCCCGTTGAACGTCAAATACGGCCTGATCTTCATATGTATCCGTTCCTTTGCTATCTTGCTATGTAGACCATTTCCACTTTCATATTGCGGAAATCTTGCGGATCATTTTGCCGTAGCACTGCCACGGCTTGCTACGGCGGCTTTGCCAGCAACAATAATCTCCCGCAATCTTTCTGGCACGCCGAAAAGGAAATTGGTATTACTATATTGCGCAAAACACGATGGACGCGTTATGCAGCCGGTTTCTGGCGTTGCCCGCCTCCGTCGCGACAGGGCAGAGCTCGCCAAAGCTGTAGAACCCGAACAGCGTCAGCCCCGGTGGGAGCATTTCCCGGATGATTTTGCCCTCCATGTCAAACTGCGGGTTCATGATCAGGTGCCGCGCGCCGCAGGACATGCAGATGATGGTGGAATACTGTCCGCCCCGGCTGTTCGCCTCGTCAATCTGGGCCAGGATGTCCAGCAGGGCACGCCGGAGCGACTCGTCCAGGTCCTGCCGCTGGAGCACGGCGAGCGACACGGTCGCGCCGATTGGAACGCAGCCATGCAGCACGGCCGTCTTGCCGTCCGGCTCCACGCGGTTGATGATGCGCACATACGGCAGGTCGGCCCGGCCGGCGTCGTCCGCCCCCTCGATCAGCACCGGGTATTTGTGAAAAAACGTCGTGGCGGCCTGCCCGGTCAGCCCCTGGACGCGCAGGCCGTACCCTTCCAAGAAGTTGACGAACGGTGCACCGTCCACCTCGTAGAGCACGGTGTCGTTCGCGCGCGTGACAACGCCCCGGCGGCCAGAGATAGGGGAGAGCACGCTGGCCAGCGAGAACAGCGGTTTGATCGCGCCGGACATCAGCACCAGCACGGCACTGTGGCTGTGGAACGCGCCATCAAACAGGATGGCGTTTTTAAAGCCGCCGTTGTTGGACGGAATGCCGCCGACGATGGGCGCGCCGTGCGCCGTGTCGGTCAGCGCGTCCAGATAGCGGTCAAAGACGATGTCCGGGTTGAGCGGCGGGAGCGCGAAGATCAGCTTCGGGTCCTCCGCGAGGCGGCCGCGCGCGGCCCCGTACGCGGCAGCCAGGCGATCGCCCGCCCGCTCCGGATCCAGAGGCTCCCTCACGGCGGCGCGGAACACGCCGTCGTCGGATGTCAGCACGGACAGCATGGCGGACATCTCGCGGTAGCCCGTCTTGCCGTCCAGCAGCGCGATGGCGGAGCAGCCGACAATCGGCATGGAGAGCGTTTCCTGCAGATGGCGGGCGAGCAAATCGCCCTCCACCTCATAATCGTAATACAGAATGCCAACGCTGTGCGCGAGGAGCGTCACATCCCGCAGAACGGAGGCGGAGAGTTCCGCAGCGGCGGTGTAGATGTCGTCAATCTCGGCGGTGGTCGCGACAGCAGACTTAATCATCGTTAATCCCTCGCTTATTGGTTGAAATCAAACAGGTCCAGCGCGGTTGTCATGTGGTCCTGGTACATGTCTGCGATCTCGCGGAACCGGTCCATCACGTCCAGCGACAGCTCCACGAGTGTCGGGTCAAAGTGCGTGCCCGCGTCCTCCACGATGGTCTGCACGGCGGCCTCGTGGCGAAAGGAAGGCTTGTAGGGTCTGTGGGAAATCAGCGCGTCGTATACGTCGGCGATGGCCAGAATGCGGCCGGAGAGCGGGATTTCCGTTCCGGCCAAGCCGTTTGGGTATCCGCGCCCGTCCCACCGCTCATGGTGGGTGGCGATGATTTCGCGCGCGACGGTCAGAAACTCGGAATCCTCCGGCCCGCCGAGGTCCTGGATGGCGGTGTCGAGAATCTGCGCGCCGTAGACCGTATGCTGCTTGATCATCTCGAATTCGAGCCGGGAGAGCCGCGCTGGTTTGAGCAGGATGTTGTCCGGCACCGCCACCTTGCCGATGTCGTGCAGCTTGGCGGCCTTGACGATGCTTTCCGCGTACGCGCCCGTCAGGATATAGCCCGGGTGATTCTTTCTGCGCAGGTTTTCCACCAGCACCTCGCAGTAGGTCGTGGTGCGGCGGATGTGCGCGCCGGTCTCGTTGTCGCGGAAGGAGGTCAGGTTCGCCAGGATGTCCAGGATGGCGTCCTGCGTGCGTTTGAGCTGTGTGGTGCGCGTTTCCACCATCTGCTCCAGGTTCTTGCGGTACGCCATCAGTTCCACATGCAGCGACACGCGCGACTTGACGATGCCGGCGGAGATGGGCTTTAGTATATAGTCCACCGCGCCCAGATCCAGCGCGCGCTGCTCGTTGTCGCGCCCCTCCAGGCCGGTCAGGAAAATAACCGGAATCCCCGCGAGGGCCGGGTCCTGCTTGATGGCGCGGATCACGTCGTACCCGCTCATTTTGGGCATTTCTACGTCCAGCAGGATGAGCTGCGGCGTCCGCTCCGCGAGAAAGCGCAGCGCGCGCTCGCCCGAAGGCGCGAGGTAGGGCCGGTAGTCGTCCTTTAGGATCTCGCCCAGGAAGCGCAGGTTCGTCGGGTCGTCGTCAACGACCAGGATCATGGCCTTTTCCAGTGTGTCAGACATCCGTCGTTCCTTTCTTCATGGACGGCGGCGCGATTTGAAAAATCGGGCGCCATGAAGGGATTTCGTAAGAAATCCCTACCTCACCGTGTCCAGGCCCTCGATGGCCGCGTCGTAGTCAAAGTTCTCGATGGCGGTCGCAACCGCCGCCAGCCGCTGGTTGATGTCCGGCCCGTAGTCCAGCCGCCGCGCGTCGTCCATGCGCCGGGTCGCCTCGTCGTTTTCCAGCGCGTCCAGCAGCGCGCGGATCTCCTCTAGGCGGTCCGCGAGCGCGGCGCGGTCCGCGTCGGTGGCGGGCAGCTTGGCGGCCATGGGCGCGCCTTCGCCCAGCGCGGCGTCCAGCGCCCGGTGCAGCGCCATCACCTCATCCACATACGCCCCGGTGTGCTCGCGGGCATAGGCGATGTTCGCGCGCATGATGGACAGTTCGAGCCTTCTCGCCTCCTCGGCCAGCGCCTTCGCGCCAATGTTGCTCAGCGCGCTTTTCTGGCTGTGCACCTCGATCTGGAACCCGCGCCAGTCGCCGTTTTGAAGGAAATCCAGCAGCCCCATGGCCTTGCGCTTAATGTTGTTGTTGAACGTGCGGAGGATGACCAGGTACGTCTCCTCGGACCCGCCGATCTGGGCCAGCGCCTCCTCCACGGCAAGGGAACACGTGCGCGCCACCTCGCGCAGGGGCGCGGCGCGCTCCGCGGGTGAGGAAGGCTCGGCCGGAAACGGCGCGTCTCCGCCGGATTCCCGGATCGAGCCGGGCGGCAGCCACCGCCGCAGCACGCGGCTGAGCTCGACAATTTCAATCGGCTTGCTGAGGTAGTCGTTCATGCCGCTGGCGAGGAACGTATCACGCATGCCCGTGACAGCGTTCGCCGTCAACGCGACAATGGGGACAGCCGCGCCCGCGCCGCTCAGCGCGCGGATGCGCTCCGTTGCCTCCAGGCCATCCATCTCAGGCATCATATGATCCATGAACACGATGTCGAACCGGCTGGCCTTGAACAGATCAATCGCCGCCTGGCCGCTCTCCGCCGTATCGACCGTGAGGCCGTAGGCGCGCAGCATCTCCACGGCGACGAGCAGATTGATCTCATTGTCGTCCACCACCAGCGCGCGCACGCCCTCGGCCTGGAAGCCGCCCAAGGCGCTGGGCATGGCACCGGTGCCCGGATCGCGCCGCGCGGTGTCCAGGAGGCGCGCTACGTCGCCGATCAGGAGCGGCTCAAACAGCACGCGCACATCGCCCTCGGTATCCTGCGCGGCGACGCTCACCATGCGCTTGACTGCGACCACGACCGTGTCGCGCAGGCGGCCCGGCTCGGAACGGATGACATCGTTCCCCTGGTCGTACCAGTAGAACGCGTGTGTGTACGTGCGCGCCACGAGCAGCGCGCGGAACGCGTCCGCGTCCTCCGCGTGGTCGCAGGGAATGAACAGCCGGGAAAGCATTTTTTCCAGCGCGTCGGCTGCGGGGCCCGCGCCGAGCAGCACCGCGTGTTTTTTGCCGGGATCGCGGATGGAAACGATGGGCTGCGGGTCGCTGATGCCCTGCGGCACGCGGACGGTGAACGCGGTGCCGCACCCGATCTTGCTCGCAACGCGCACTTCGCCGCCCATCACGTCCAAGATGCCCTTGACAAGCGCGAGGCCCAGGCCGGTGCCCTGGATGGTCTGCCGCTTGCGCAGCTCGTCGTCGGCAAAGGCGGTGAACAGGCCGGGAATGGCGTCCGTGCGGATGCCGACACCGGTGTCCGAAACGGTGAAAACGATGTCCACGCGGCCCGCGCCGCCACCGTCCTCCGCGCGGGCGGCATCGGCCACCTCGACGCCCAGCGTGACGACGCCCTCCTGCGTATACTGGACGGCGTTGTTCAGCAGGTTGACGAGCACCTGCTTCAGGCGCAGGTCGTCGCCGAAGAGGCCGGAGGGCAGGCGGGGGCTGATGTCCGCGACGAACGTGAGGCCATTTTCCATGGCGCGAAGGCCAGCCGCGCTGGCGACATCGCGCAGCATCTCGGCCGCCAGGTACGGCCGCTCGGATAGCTCCAGCCGCTGCGTGTCGAGCTGCGCGAAATCAAGGATGTCGCTGATGAGGCTGAGCAGCGAATCGGACGCGGCGAGGATATTCTTCAAATAGCCTCGCTGCTGGTCGGTCAGGTCGGTCAGGTTCAGGAGGTTGCCCATGCCGGAGATGGCGTTCATGGGCGTCCTGATTTCGTGGCTCATGTTGGCCAGGAAGTTGCTCTTGGCGCGGGACGCCGTCTCGGCCGCCTCGCGGGCCTTGGCCAGGTCCGTCACGTCGTGCACCATCAGCACAAGGCCCATCAGCGCCCCCGCGTCGTCCACGGCGGGAGAGATGGCGATGCTATTGTAACGGTTTTGGCCGTCCGGGGCCCGGTCGGTGTCGCTGTAGAGCAGCGGGGAACGCGCGCGCAGGACCTCCTGGCAGCGCGCCAGAGTCCTTGCGATCCAGTCCGCGCTATACGCGCCCGCGAACAGCGCGTCAAGCGGCGTGCCGGCCAGCGGGTCCGCGCCCCTGGCGCCAAGCGGGTCGCCCAGGTGGCGGCGCCCGGTTCCAATCACGTAGCGCAGGTCCGTATCGAACACGATGAGCAGGCTCGGGCACGCCTCCAGCAGCAGGCGGTTATAGAGGTATTGCGCTTCTTTTTCATGGGCGTTGAAATCGCGAAGCTGAACGGCGTTCCCGTACATGACCCCGAGCGATTCCAGGTCCTGTTCGAGACGGCGGATTTTCCGCTCCAGTTTTTTTTCGTTCAGCGTCTGCCGCTTGATTATTTCCAGCAGCTCTGTTTCGCGTGCGGTGCCTGCGCCCGCCGCTTCGGCTTGATCCATGCTATCCCTCATCTGTGCTTATCGGCAGAGATAAGGATTCCTGACGGAATCCTCTTGATGGCGAGGATTACAAAATCCGCGCCGCCTTCGTAGTATACCAATCAATTATACCCCAGATTGTCAAAAAGCGCCACCCTATGGCTTCCCTTTTTTTCACAATTCTGGTACAATGGAGTAACAAGTAGGAGTTACGCATTATGGGGATTCCGTAACGAAGACTGTACGTGTGAAATACGAAAGGAAGCGCCACATGAAGCCGTTTTTTGAGCGTCTATATAGGAATTTGAGAATTCCGGTGATTGTCTGCGAGGATGGGGAGGGGTATCCGCTGGCCTACGCGAACACCGCCGCGCGCCTGCTGCTCAATCCCAAGTTATCCGTGGACAACCTTATGGACGCGGACCGCGAAAGCCCGCTCACGGACCTGATGCGGTTCCAGAACGCGTATCAGTGCACGGAGATGTTCCGCGCGCTCGACCGCGCGGGGTATGTCAGCGGCTTTTCGGCGTACCTGGTGAACTACGCGGGCGAGCCCGTAACCGTATCGGTCGACGCGAACACCGTGGAGCCTACCGCGCCCGGCGACGCGCGGCACTACGCGCTGTACCTGTATGACCAGGGGGCATCCGCAGAGGAAGTGGACGGGATCGGTCTGCTGACGGCCGTGTTCCACGCGGCGAACCATACCGAGCAGGCGGACGAGGCGATCGACAGCGTGCTGGCGATCATCGGCAGCGGCGTGAAGGTCAGCCGCGCGTATGTTTTTGAGGAGATATCCGAAGAAGCCACGCGCAACACATACGAGTGGTGCGCGCCGGGCGTGCTGCCTGCCATCCAGGATCTGCAAAACCTGCGCAAGACGGACTACCCCTATGACGTAATCGTGTCCAGCGGCCTGTTTGTGACGGACGATATCGAGGGCCTGCCGGAAGGAAGCTCGATCCTTTCGGCGCAGGGGATCAAGTCCCTGGCGATTCTGCCGCTGATCCACGCCGGCCGTGCCATGGGGTATATCGGCTTTGACGACTGCGAGCGCGCCCGCAAGTGGAGCGCGCCGGAAATCGCCGTGCTGGAAAACGTGGCGAGCGTCGTGGTGTCGCTGATCGTCCGCAGAAATTCGGCGGGCCGGCTGGTGCGCAGCAAAGCGGTGCTGCAGACGATTACGGACAACCTGTCCAACGTGATCTACGTCAACGACGTGCACACCTACGAGATCATCTTCCTGAACAAGGCGCTGGCGGACTCGCTGCAGCAGTCCGCGGACGACCTGATGGGGAGCATCTGCTATAAGCGGCTCCAGCGGGGCATGGAAGGCCCGTGTCCGTTCTGCCCCATGCCCAAGATGATCGCGGAGGGCATGCTGGAAAACGGCGGGACATTCACATGGGAATTTCAGAACACGGTGAACAAACGCTGGTACCTGGTCAGGGATTCGTTCATCAAGTGGATTGACGGGCGGGACGTACACATCGAGACCGCGACGGAGATCACGACGCAGAAGGAATACGAGGAGCAGCTGAAACACTACGCGTCCATCGACATGATGACGGGCGCGTACAACCGCGAATGGGGCACGAAGCTCATGACCGAACGCATGGCGGAGACGGGCCCGGGCACGATGGTGACGAGCCTCGCCTTCATCGACCTGGACGGCCTGAAAGCCGTCAACGACACCTTCGGCCACGACGCGGGCGACGACATGATCCTGACGACCGTGGGGCTGATCCGCGCGTGCGTGCGCAAGAGCGACATCATCTGCCGCTGGGGCGGGGACGAGTTCATCCTGCTGCTCATGTGCGGCGTGGAGGAGGCCAGAGGCGTCCTCGCAAAGATTGAGAACCGGCTGGAAGCGTACAACCGGGAGAGCGGCAAGCCGTATAAGCTGGGCATCAGCTACGGCATCACGCGCCTGACGCCCAAGGGTTCCGTGGACGAGGTGGTTGGGCGGGCGGATCAACTGATGTACGCGCATAAGATGGGGAAGAGGTAGTCAATAAAGAGGGGGATGCGCCATGAAACGTGCCGTCGCGCTGCTCATCGCCATCACGCTGCTGGGTGCGCTGGCCGCGCCCGCGCTGGCGTCCAATTTTTATATTATCCCCGACAGCGACAGGCGATACCTGACGCGCGAGGAGCTGTGGACCTGGCAGTATGAAGCGCTTGGCTATATCTTCAATGAAATCTTCGCCCGGCACGGATACCATTTCAAGCCGGGGGAGAAGTACGACAACTACTTCCGGTCGCAGATCTGGTATCATGAGAACGAGCGATACCTGACGAACCAGGAGATCTACGAGCACCTGATGACGAACATCGACTGGCACAACGAACGGCTGCTGAAGGAAGTGCGCGCGGAGATGCGCGCCTTGGGCACGACAAACCCAGGCGGCAGGCCGCTGCCCACCGTCGCCTATGAGCCGCCAATATACGGCGCGTTTTCGTCCTTCCGGGATGTCGCCTTTGCCCCGAACCAGAAGCTGGCGGTCTATACCGGCCCGGGCACGCAGTACTATCGCGCCGCCGACGGCAAGGCCATGGCGAGCACGAACGGGAGCGTGTATGTGGGCGGCTGGGAAAACGGCTGGCTGATGGTGATGTACTGGACGAACAACGGCAACATCCGCGTGGGGTATGCGCAGGCGAAGGACTTCAAGGAGCGGGTGAGCGCGCCGCAGCTCCTGTTCGACTACGCGGCCGCGCGGATCACACGCGCATGCGCCCTGACGGACGACCCCGTGGCAACGTACCAGACCCTGGTGCGGCTGCCGGAGGGGGCGCAGGTGACGTTCCTGTCAGAATACGTGAACGAATACCGATGGGCGTATGTCGAGGCGCTGGTGGGCGGCGCGCTGATGCGCGGCTTTGTGGAAGCGGAGGCGATCGCGTTGCTCACGATGGAAGAGGACGCCCACTCGCTCGCACCCGGGGATATTGGGTAATTGGTTGGACATGGGCTAAGCGTCCGGAAACCTCGCGCGTGCAGCTCGCCAAGCACAAGCAGCGGTCCCTCGGCGTACGCCTCGCCGGGGAACCGCTTTTTCGTGTCGGCATAGCGATCCATCATCCAAGGGACGATGTCCGCCCCGGCGCGGAAGCCGAGGACAAGACACGCCATGGATTGGACGTAGACATGCCGGATCGAATCGTACAACCCGACCAGCGTGTCCGTGTAGTCGGTATCGCACCAGGTCGACACGCGGATCGCGTTCTGGACAAAGTCGTGGTTGCGCGTGGTGACGAGTCGCTCCCGCACGGCGGGAACGATTTCACGCTTGAACTGTATGGCGCGCTGATACAGCGCGGGGCGGGCAGCCTGCGGGGTTTCCCGGCGAAGCCACTTCACAATCGCTTCGGGGTTGGTTTCCGCGGAGAACTGCGCCTGATGCTTCACTTCGGCGGTGTTTGACAGCGCCCATGTTCGTCGGCAAACCGGGCGGCTTCGCCTTCGAGACCACGGTAGCACAGGCTCGAATACGCAAGCCGCTGGGCCGAGCATTCCTGAAGCGGGTTGCGCGCGGTTGCTCGGGCATCGCGTTACTCCTTA
>JAVBOM010000097.1:0-29468 GCA_031550535.1 Eubacteriales bacterium | reverse complement strand
ACAGAAACCCGTTAACGGGTGGCCAGTAACAAGCCTATGCAAATGTCAGGCCGTACCAACGCCACGTGAGGCGTGGCTAGTATCCTAGGGCTAGGCCCGCCTATGAAATACCACCGGCTACGCCGGTGGATGGTTATTTTGTTAATTACGTCACAATGAAGGAGTTCTCATACCCGACCGAAAAATAAGCAAAGAAGAAAACGAAAAAATCACCCGCGAGAAGGAATGAGCCATGCGTAAATTCGATACCAAGGTCCAGGAACTGAAAAACCGTGTCTTTACGGAGGTCGCCCGGGAAGCTTTTGCCGGCCGCCTCCTGGAAACCATCCACGATATCCCGGGGCGCATCATGCCCGGGCCCAAGCCCACCATGCGTTGCTGCGTGTTCAAGGAGCGCGCCATCATCGCCGAGCGCATCAAGATGGCGATGGGCGGTACGTGGGACAACCCGAACGCCGTCGAGGTGCTGGACATCGCCTGCGACGAGTGCCCGGTCGGCGGCTACCTCGTCAGCGACGCGTGCCGGGGCTGCATCGCGCACCGGTGCGAGGAGGCGTGCCCCAAGGACGCCATCGTCTTTGACAAGCAGCAGCGCGCGCACATCGACAAGGACAAGTGCGTCGAGTGCGGCAAATGTGCGCAGGCGTGCCCGTACAGCGCCATCCAGAACATCAAGCGCCCGTGCGAAAACGCGTGCAAGGTGAACGCCATCGACATGAACGAGGACTGGGCCGCGCGCATCGACGGCGACAAGTGCATCGCGTGCGGCGCGTGTATCACCATGTGCCCGTTCGGCGCGATCATGGACAAGTCGTACATCCTGAACGCCGTCCACCTCATCCGCGCGCGGGAGAAGGGGGGGTCCTTTCCGCTGTTGGCGGTGGTCGCGCCGTCCATCGCCAGCCAGTTCACCTACGCGAAGCTCGGGCAGGTTGTCACTGGCATCCACCGGCTCGGGTTCGACCGCGTGGTGGAGGCGGCGCTCGGCGCGGATATGACCGCCTACCAGGAGGCGGAGGAGCTGCTGGAAGCAGGGTTCCTGACCAGCTCGTGCTGCCCGGCGTTCGTCGCCTACGCGGAAAAGAACTTCCCCGGCATGGCGGGCCATGTGTCGCGCACGCTGTCGCCGATGGCGCAGGTCTCCCGCCGCCTGAAGGAAGAAACGCCGGACGCGAAGGTCGTGTTCATCGGCCCCTGCACGGCCAAAAAGATGGAAGCCAGGCGCGAGGATGTCCGCCCGTATGTGGACTGCGTGCTGACATTTGAGGAATTGATGGCGCTGCTGGACAGCCGGGATATCGACATCACGGCGCTACCGGAGACAAAGCTGGACGACGCGTCGTCCTTTGGCCGCGTGTTCGCCCGGTGCGGCGGCGTGGCGGACGCGGTCGCCGAGGCCATCCGCGAGCGTGGCCGCGAGGATTTCGCGTACAGCCCCATCGCCTGCGACGGCATCGAGGCGTGCCGCGCCGCGCTGCTCCGCGCCGGCAAGGGCGCGCTGCCGCACAACTTCATCGAGGGCATGGCGTGTAATGGCGGGTGCATCGGAGGGCCCGGGTGCCTGACGCACCGCCCCGCCGCCCGCCGCGACGTGGAAAAGCATGGCGAGGAGGCGGGAGACAGGAGAATCGGGGAGGCGATGGAGCCGTAGGGCCGCCGGAACACCGCTCAACAATGTAAAGATCTCTTGACATTTTCGAAAGACGTGCTATACTGTGAAATGTAAAGAGCGTTTAACATTTCTTGGAGGTGTGCCATGAAAAAAACGGACGAAATGGACAGAAACATCAAGCTGCGCGCGGAGGGATTCGGCTTTAAGGCGGCGGTGCTGGCGCTGGCTGTGTGGACGCTGTACGAAAGCTGGAATCGGCTGTTTCATGAAGGCAGCTACAATATTTTGCCCTCACTCATCCTGATAATCGTTTTGTGCGTGCAAGGTTTTTCGGAAATGGCGATAAAAAGGAAAATGGTTGCCGGCGATGCGGAATATCGGGAGCCAAACAGGCTGCTGCGGTCCGCCATCCTCATCGTCGCGGTGATCGCCGTGACCCTTTCTGTCGGCGTGTACCTGGCGTCCGTGGCGAAATAAGCGGGGGCGCTGCTGTGAAAAACAACATCAAGCTGTATAGAAAGCAAGCCGGTTTGCGGCAAGAGGATATGGCCGCGCAATTGGGCGTAAGCCGCCAGACGATCATTGCCATTGAAAATGACAAATACAACCCAACCCTGGAACTGGCGATGAAAATCGCGAGATTATTGAATCTGAGGGTGGAGGATCTGTTCACGCTGGGCTAGGCTTGTCTGCGCGCCGCCCCCGTCATACCCGACGCACGCCCGCCATACGCTTCCATATACTAAACATAACGGAAAAGCGACAACCCTTTCAAGGAGGCGTGACATGGAGCGCGTGCTGATCGGCGGCCCGGTGTACCAGAAGCCGGATATCCTTTCGCTGTACCTCAGATCGTTGGCCAGGCTCGCGCACGGCGGCTTTGGCGTGGATTTCCTGTTCATTGACGACAACCAGGACGCGGCTTCCTCCGACGCCCTACGCGCTTTTGCGCCGGAGGGCGCCGGCGTGACCGTCATCCCCGGGGAGGAGGCGGGCGGCCTCGCCTACCACTGCGACGAGGAGGAGCACCACTGGCGGCGCTCGCTGACGCTGAAGGTGGCGCGGTACAAGGACGATATTTTCCGCCGCGCGCTGGACGGGGGGTACGCGCACGTCTTTTTGGTCGATTCGGACCTGATTCTGCATCCAAAGCTGCTGGAGCATCTGCGGGCAGCGGAAAAGGACATCCTCAGCGAGATTTTTTGGACGCGCTGGCGGCCGGACCACATGGAGATGCCCAATGTCTGGCTGTTTGACATCTATGACCTGGTTCCGCGCGCCTTCTGGGAGGAGCTTACCCCACAGGAGGAAACGGCGAGACAGCTACAGTTCCTCGCCACACTGCGCGTGCCCGGGGCGTACCGGGTGGGCGGCCTTGGCGCGTGCACGCTCATCAGCCGCAAGGCGCTCGCGGCGGGCGTGTCGTTTGAGCCGGTGGAAAACCTGACGTTTGTCGGCGAGGACCGCCACTTCTGCGTGCGCGCGTCCGTGCTGGGGCTTGACCTGCTCGTGGATACGCATTATCCGGCGTTTCATATCTACCGGGAATCAGATCTGTGGGGCGGCGCGCGGTATCTGCAGGAGACGGAGGAGGCGTAATCACATATAAACTTGCGCGGCGCAGCCCTTTCTGGTAAGATAAGCATCGGAGGAAGGGATTCCTCGCGGGATCCCTTTATGGCGCCCGATTTTATTAATGAGCGCCGCCGTCATTGACACAAAAGAGAAAGGTGATTGCGCAATGAAAAAGACAGCCGTATTGTTTCTGGCGCTGACCCTGGCGATTTCCCTGGCGCTACCCGCCCTATCCGCGGGCGCGGACTATACCGAATACACCCATCCGGCGGACGGATACCGGATCAGCTATCCCTCGGACTGGATTCTGGTGGACAAGGAAACATTTGGCGAAGCGATGGAGCTGGTGCTGGAAAGCGGCCTTCCGGGCATGGACGTGTCCGCCGTGGAGCCGCTGAAGGAGCAGATTCTGGCCACGGACATGATGCTGTGCATGTCGCCGGACGGCGCGATCAACATGAACATGCAGATACAGCCGATGCCGGCCGAGGTCTCCCGGCAGGACATCATCGACGGCCTTCTCCCCATGGTCATCGAACAGATGAAAACCGTGTTCCCGGGCATGGAAGTGGTGGAGCCCGGCGACACGGTGACGTTTGGGGACAACGAGTACGCGTACTATGCGTTCGCCAGCGTGATGGGCGATACGCCGATGCTCCAAACGCAGCTCTATTATCCGCACGGCACCACGATCTATATCTTAACCGTCACGCTGAAGGTGGAGCTGGTGGACGACATTGACGCTTTTGACGCGCAGTTTGAGGACATCGCGTCGTCATTCGTGCCGGGGGTATAACCAGCGCCCGCGTGCCCCATTTGGTATGATACACGAACGAATCACAAAAGATACACGAAGGGATGAACGCACATGAAGAAAACCCTTTCACAGATCCTGACCCTTGCGCTCCTGATCACGCTCCTGGCCCCCGCCCTGGCGGAGTCCCCGGACTATGTCCGGTACACCCATCCGACCGACGGATTTCAGATCAGCTACCCGGCGGATTGGTTCATGCTGGACAAGGAAAACTTTGACGGCGCGCTGCGCGCGATCAAGGAGAGTGGAAACACGGCCGTGGACGCGTCGGCCATGGAGGCGCTAAAGGAGACGATCCAGGCCGTGGATATGTTCGTCTGCGTCTCGCCGGATAACGCCTTCAACTTCAACCTCTACGCGCTGCCGCTGGATGGGCCGGTCACCGGGGAGGACATTCTTAGCGAGCTTTGCCCGATGGGGCTTGACGAGCTGCGGAGTATTTACGGCGAGATCGAAGTGAACGCGGAAGGGGTCGAGCTCGCGATCGGGGACCTGACCTACTACGCCATCGCCGCCACGGCGCAGCCCGGTGGCGAAACGGTCGCCATCGTCCAGATGTACTACCCCGTGGATACCCAGGTGTATATTTTTACGTACACGATCTTCATGGACCGCGCCGCCGACCTTGATTTGGTCGACGCGCAGAGCGACGCCATCGCGTCGTCGTTCGTGCCCGGGGCGTAATCAATTACCCCACCCAAAAACCAACAGGCGCGGTGCTGGGATCACACTCCCATCGCCGCGCCTGCTTGCGCTTGTAGGCCTTCGGGTTTTCCGGCCTTCGGGTCACGGGGCTGATGTCGCCCCAGCTCCCGCGCCGCCTGGCATCCAGCGCCCGCTGCGCTTTCTTGCCCATCTTTTCATAGGGCGTCGTCGGTTTCATACGCATCGCTCCTTTCGCGTCCGTTGTCCGCTGGGCATCTTATCATAAATACGGCCTTCAATCAAGCCGGGTTCCGCCAACGCCCTCGTGGCGGCGGCGCTGATTTGAAAAATCGCGCGCCATGAAGGGATTCCGCAAGGAATTCTTTCCTCCTCCAGTCATAAATTCGTAGCATTTTGCACAAACCGGACGAAATCACGCCGTTCGGGCTGGTTTTTTGCCAGAAAATGACGTAAAATAAGGAAATCGCCTGTAGATGGAAGGATTTCGCCAGAAATCTTTACCTCGACGGCGGCGCTGATTCGAAGAATCGGGCGCCATAAGGTGATTTCGCCAGAAATCGCCACCTCATACAAGAAAGTCACCCCGGGAGGATCTATGCCAATGAAAAAACTTCCCCGCGTGTTCGCGGTGTGCTTGATCGCTTTGCTGCTGTTGCCCATGGGCGGCGCGCTATCGATGGCGTTGCCCGCGTTCATCGGCGCGGTGACGGTGCCGCCGGACGGCCCGCCCGCCCGCCTTTCCGTGGATATGCCGTCCGCCGGGACAGCCTCGCTGGTGCTGATGGACGAGAACGCGGACGCGTACGACATCCTCGCCGGATGCGCGGTCACCAAAGGGGTTAGCGAGATTCCGTGGGACGGCACGGCCCTGGACGGACGCCGGGTGCCGGAAGGGGAGTACACGCTGAGCGTTTACCTGGACGACGGCTCGCCCGAAGCGCCATCGCCCGCCCCGGACGCCACCGCGCGGGACGCGGACGCGCCGCTGCTCTCCCTGGTCCGACAGAGCACGAACCGGGTCACATCGCGCGGCATCGACATCGATTTTGACGCGCGCGAGCCGGGCACGCTGACGGTGCGCCTCCTTTCGGGTGGCGGCGAGGTGGTCGCCGACCTGTCCGAGATGCAGATCGGCGCGGGCGTGATGACCTACCGCTGGGAGGGCCGGCTCGGCGGCGAGCGCGCACCCCTCGGCTCCTACACGATCGAAATCACCCTGACGGCGGCGGGGGAGAGCGCGGCCATCGCCGCGCCGTTCTACCTGCTGCCCGTGTCGCTGCCGTATTCCGGCGAGGACGATGGCACGTTCTGGTCCATGACGCCGGGCGAGATCGACGACGCCGTGATCTGGGAGATCATGATGCAACCCATCTATGTCTGGAATAACTACGAGCAGCACTCCAGCGGCCACGCGTACCTGATGGAGAACCCGGACGGCACGGGCAGGAAGGTCGCGCAAATTCACGCGCGCTCCCAGGGGCTGCACATCCTTGGCGACATCAACGAGTACGGCTACGTGCTGGTGGAAACGTTCAGCAACTACGACCTGGTCTTTAAGCCCAGGGCGGCGGAACTCGACCAGGCGTTCGATGTCAAACAGGGGTATTTGGAAGCCCTGCACATCAAAAATGTCGAGGTGAGCGATCATATCGGCCTGCTGGTGGACAAGCTAACGCAACGGATGTACCTGTTCGTGGACGGCGTGCGCGTCACGGAGTTCCTCATCTCCACCGGCAGCCCCGCCGGCGGCAAGCTCTATCGCGAGACAATCGCCGGGGAGTTCACCACGATCGGCTATGTGGGCGGCTTCTGGAGCAACGGCTTCCTGAGCGACATGGCTGTCCGCTACAACGGCGGCTCCCTGATCCACGAGGTGCCCTGCACCGTTGACGAGAGCACCGGCAAGCGCAACTACACCTACTGCGAGCGCCTGCTGGGGCAAAAGGCCAGCGCCGGGTGCGTGCGCGTGCAGCGATTGAAGAACGCAGACGGCTACAACATGAAGACGCTGTGGGAGACGCTGTTCACGGACGGAGACTTTACGCCGCGCTATAAGGTGCTCGTCTGGGACGACCGAAACCGGGAGGACCGGCCGGCCGTGTGGTATCCCACCCCAATATACAACTAAAACAGGAGGCGCAGGAAATGGACACACCGCTGTACCATGTCGAAGGCACGGAAGGGATCATCACCCCCGCGCTCATGTACTACAAGGACCTCATCGAGCGGAACACCGAGCGGACCATCCGCGTCGCGGGCGGCGCGCAGAGGCTCTGGCCGCACGTGAAGTCGCACAAGATGGAGGCGGTGATCCGCATCCAGCTCGGCCTGGGCATCCAGCGGTTCAAGTGCGCCACCGTCGCGGAGGCGGAGATGGTCGCCCGCTGCGGCGCGCCGCACATCCTGATCGCGTATCCGCTCATCGGGCCGAACATCGTGCGGTTCCTCGCGCTCCGCGCCAAATACCCGGACAGCGCCTTCTACGCCATCGGGGACGACGAGGGCCAGCTTCGCCTGCTGTCGGACGCCGCTGTCGCTTCCGGCGGTGGCTCGGTGCTCACGCTGTTGGACATCAACATGGGCATGAACCGCACCGGCGTACCGCTACCGCGCGCGGCTGCCCTGTACCGCGCCGCCGCCGCGCTGCCCGGCCTGTCCATGGCGGGCCTGCATGCCTACGACGGACACAACCACCAGAATGACTTTGCCGAGCGCCGCGAGGCTGCGCTGCCCGGCACGGAGGCGGTGCACGCGCTGTGCCAGACGCTCCGGGCCGAGAGGCTGCCGTGCGCGCTGCTGATCGCGGGCGGCACGCCGTCGTTCCCCATCCACGCGGCGTATGACGACGTGTACCTGTCCCCGGGCACGGTGTTCCTGGCCGATTACCGCTACGCCGAGGACCTCGCGGACCTTGAGCTTACCCCCGCCGTCGCGATCATGACGCGCGTCGTCAGCCACCCGGCGGACGGCCTGTTCACCATCGACCTGGGTTCCAAAGGCATCTCCCAGGATATGCCCGGCCGGGGCGTGCTGCTGGGCGTGCCCGGCGCGGCCGCGCTGTTCCAGAGCGAGGAGCACTGGGTGTACCAAATGGAAAACGGCGCGCCGCCCCCGGACATCGGCACGGTACTGTACGTGATCCCCATGCACGTCTGCCCCACGAACGCGCTGTACCCGTTCGCGCACGTGGTGGAGGGTGGCCGCGTGGTGGACCGGTGGGTGGTGACCGCGCGGGACCGGAGCATTGGGTGCTGAAGTCCTGGGCGCGCATGAACGGTGCCGTGCCATGAGGCCGCAAAAAAGCCCCCTTCCTTCGCGAGATAACGCGAGGGAAGGGGGCTTTCTGCATACATTATTCCCCCTCGTAGTAATCCACCTCCGCGCCATTTTTGACGACCTTCCGCAGCCCCTTTCCATACAAGACGGCCTTGTCCGAATCGGGCATGAAGGACACTTCCGGCGAATGGTACGTATCAAAATCGATATAGACCAGCATCTCGGTGTCCGACGCGTTGGTGAGCTTGTGCGCCCCGGCCTCGCACGCCGGAAAGGCGAGGATGTCCCCCGGGCCAACGCCCGTTTCCCCGCCCGGCGTGCGCAGCGTCCCGGCTCCGCTGATGATGTAAAAGACCTCTTGGCTCTGAAAATGCCAGTGATACGGGTATGCGGCCTTCCCAGGCGGAACCTCATACACAGCCACATTGCACTTGTCCCCGTTTTCACCGGACAGGATGACCTTCTTGAAATACTCATACCGGTCATGCGCATGCCGGTGTGCCGCCGTCAATTGGCCCGCGCTCGTAATCAACGGCTTCTCAATTCCCATGGAAACCCCGCCTTTCGTACAAAATTTACACCAGACCCACCACGTCCGCCAACCCGCGCACGGTATGTCCCTGCCCATAGTCCGGCGCTACGCCCTCCCGGCAGACCAGCACGGAGCCGATGCCCAGCCGGTTTGCCCCCTCGATGTCCTTCGGCTCGTCCCCGACATAGAGCATTTCGGCGGGGGAGACGCTAAGCGCGTCCAGCAGCGCCCGGAACCCCGCCGGGTGCGGCTTCCTGTAGCCCACATCCGCCGAGGTAACGGCCGTGCTCAGCAGCGCGCGTATCGGTGCGATGTCCCGCAGCGCCCGCGCGCTGTCCATGCCGTATGCCACGTCCGTCAGCGCGCCGGTTTTGATGCCCTTCTCCCGCAGGGCCCGCAGCGCTTCCTCCGCGTCCTCAAACGGCGTTGCGTCCGTCTGGAAGTACCCAAAGAACGCGTCCTGCACCGCTTCCAGCGCGTCCAGGGGAACGCTCCAGGCGTCCAAAATTTCCCCAAAGACCATGCGGGCGCGCACCTCATACTGGCGCGGGTGCTCGCGTGTGTTGTATGCGGAGAGGATCGCGGCGGCTTCCCGCAGCGCGCCATCCGTGGCCGCGAAGCCGATCGCCTCGCCCATGCGCACCAGCGCGGGCGGATAGTGCGCCTGCCAGTTGATGGGGTGCGGATACCACACGAGCGTGTGGCCGATGTCAAAGGAGACCGCGCGTATCGGCATGGACAAGCACCTCGTCGTCGGCGCGATTTGAAAAATCGGGCGCCATAAGGGGATTTCGCTAGAAATCCCCGCCTCTTTTGTATGCAATGGCCGCAAAAACCGGGGGACGAGCCATCTCGCCCCCCTCTCTATCGGCGGGCATTCGCCCGCGCTAAACCCCGCCGGCCGTCCGGGGTCACCGATCAATTCGGGCGGCGGGCGCAATCCCACCATGACGGCGGCGCGATTGGAAAAATCGGGCGCCATAAGGGGATTCCGCCAGGAACCGCTACCTTCCTCATTCGATTGGCGACCCCATGTCGCGCGCCGGTGAGCGTTCGCCAACCTGCCCAATCCCGGGGAGGCTTACGACGCGTAGGGCTTCTTGTTCGCCGTCATAATCATGTTAAAATACGTGTCGAGCGTCATTTTCGTGTTGTTTCCGTACTTGTAGTAGTTGTTCACCTCGGCATTGTAGGCGTATGTGAAGTAGGCCGTAAAGTTGCCGAAATCACGCTGCAATTCGTATGCGTAGTTGTACCATTTCAGCGCGTGGCTGCGGAACGCCTCGTAGACTGAATCGCGCACCCCATAGGAGGTGGGTACGTCGGTGAAGGTGAAGGAAGTCTGGTTGATCGTGCTGTAGGTGTACGTCGTGTAAACGACCAGGTCGGGCGAGGTATAGGCGGGTTGAACGTTCACGTAAACGGACGGGTCCTTGCCATTCTGGATGGCTTTTTCGATTTTGGCGGAGAGCGCGCCGCCCTGGTCGCCTTTGTGCGGGTCATAGTCCACTGTTCCGGCCATCGCTATGCCGGACGTTACCATCATCGCGAGCGCAAGCGCCGCGCAGAAGAGTTTTTTCATGGTGTTACCCCCTTTCGTAACTATATTGTCGTTTCTCACCATGCCCTTCCTTAAGAATCTTTTTACCCATCTCCATTATACCCTATATATGGAAAGAAAGAATGGCCAATTTGTGAAGAATTGTGAAATGTGGGGCAAGTATTTCTTGCAACTTGGCGCCCCGTTGGCTATACTGTACCGCATACGCACAAAGGTAAGGGATTCCTGGCGGAATCCTCTTATGGCGCCCGATTGTGCAAATCAGCGCCGCCATCAAAGAGGGAAGGCGGGTGGAGCCGATGATTGGCCGGTTCGCGCACAAACACGCGGTGCTCTTTTCCGTTGCGGTCGCGGTGTCCGCGCTGCTGCTGTGGGGCATTGACCTGGACGGCGACCCCCTGGGCGGCCTGGACATGCTGTGCGCCCACGCCCTGACGAGCGGCCTGTGCCTTCTGCTGATCCGGCGGCTTGACCTGTGGAAGGACGCGGGATTTTCCGGCGGGGCTTTCGGGCGCGGTTTGCTGCTGGGCCTTCCGTTTCTCGTCATCGGACTGGTATCGGCCTGGATCAGCAACGATGGACTGTCCTTCGGGACCTTCATCGGCGTGCCGGGCCTCCTGCTGTTCACGGCCAACATGCTGCTGGTGGGCGTGGGGGAGGAGCTCGCGTACCGTGGCCTCGTGCTGAACCATCTGCTGGCTGCCTGGGGGCGGGACAGGCGCGGAACCATGCGCGCCGTGCTGGTCTCGGCGGCGGTCTTTGGCCTGTCGCACCTGCCGAACATGGCGTTCGCGCCGCCCGTGACCGTCATGGTGCAGGCAATCAACGCGGCATCGGGCGGCGTGCTGTTTTCCGCCGTGTACCTCAGATGCCGGAACATCTGGGCCGTGGCCGTAGTGCACGCGCTGGTGGATTGGATCGCCCTGGCGGCGCAGGCGTGCTTTGCGGGGAGCTCCATGACAGAGGCGAGGAACCGAAGATTCCGAGCCATAGAGGGATTCTGTTAGGAATCCCTACCTTGCCGCGATGGAAATGGCCCTGCCACAGGCGTTGCTGCTGATCCTGGGCGGCTCGCTGCCCCCGCTGGCGATCGCGTGGTTGTACCTCCGGCGGAACCTCCCCGCAGAGCAAGCCGCACAGACAGAATAAATCCACTTCTCAAAAAGGAGCGAACGAAATGAGCGCGGAATACCGGACAACCAGAACTGTAAGCATTAGCGATTGCGACGAGCGGGGCAGGATCAGACCGTCGGCGCTGCTCGTCCTGATGCAGGAGGTCGGCGAAATACACGCGTCCTCCTACGGCCTTTCCCGCGCGCGGCTGGTGGAGCGCGGCATGTGCTGGGTGCTGTACCGGCAGCGCGTGGTGATGCGCACGCTGCCGCCCTTTGGCGAGGAAATAGGCGTGACGACGTGGCCGGGCGCGGTGGAAGGCCCGCTGTTCCCGCGCTGCTTCACGTTTGACAGCGCGGACGGCACGCACTTGGGCGACGCCGTCACCGCCTGGGTGCTGATGGACATTAACACGCGCCGCCCGCTGCGCCCCACGGTGATCGACGGCGAGGTGCCCGCGTGCGGCCGCCCCGCGCCGCTGCCAATGCCCGGCATGCTCCGCGTGACCGGCGGCGAACCGCTCGGCACAAGGGCGGTGCGCTACAGCGATGTGGATGTCAACGGGCACATGAACAACACGCGCTACATCGACTGGGTGTGCGACACAATGGACTACAAGGCGCTGGCGGCGCGCGGCCTCGCGGAGTGGCAGATCAACTACACCGCCGAGGCGCTGCCCGGCGAGACGCTGGACCTGTGCGCCCAGCCGGAAGGGGACGCCACACTGTTCGCGGGCAAGCGGCTGTCCGACGGCCGCGCGGTGTTCGAGGCCCGGGCGGTTTTGGGCGCGGAGTGAGGGGCATGCCGGGTGGGAAGCTGCTGCTCGTGGCGGGATACCCCGCTTCGGGCAAGTCGACATTCGCGCGGGCGCTGTCCGGGCGGCTGCGCGTGCCCGCGTTCCGCAAGGACGCGCTGAACGAGACCTTCGCAGACCGTATGCCGATCCCAAGCCTGGACGTGCGGAAGGGTCTCAGCGTTGCGTCGCTTCATGTATTGCTGCTGGTTGCGGACGAAATGCTCCGCGCGGGGCGGTCCGTGATCCTGGAGAGCAACTTCAAGCCCCAGGAAGCGCCGTTTGTGCGGGATCTCGTTGAGCGGCACAGCTGCGAGGTACTGACGTTCCTGTTTTTGGGCGATCTCGCCGCCCTGTACGGCCGCTTTGCCGCGCGGGAGAGGACTCCAGACCGCCACCCCATCCACAAATACCACGGCCTTGCGGATGCCGACGCCTTTGCCCGCGCCGCGCGGCCGCTGGCGGAGTTCCGCGCCCCGGGCAGGATCATTGCCGTGGACGCGACGGATTTTGCTGGCGTGGACTATGAATGTCTCGTGCGGGAAGCCGAAAATTTTCTGTATGATGGGGCATGACAATTTTTCCCAAGGCAGTGTTTTCCATTCGTTCTGCGTTCTATGGGGGAGAAGCATCTGGAGGTGAACAAAACGTGAAGAACATTTTCCCCCGCATTCGTATTCTGGCATTGATATGCGCGCTGCTCGCGTCCGCCCTGGGCGCAGGCGCCGCGCTTGCGAATGAGACAGCGTACCTGGCCGAGCCCGACGCCATCAAGATCGCGATGGACAGCGTGATGAAGGCCATTGGATCGGACGCGGAGACATTTCAGAATAGCTATTGGATCGACAGCGCGCTTCAGGATTCCTCCGGCGAATCGCAGAAGCTGTGGCAGATCGCGTTTGCGCCCGCCGAGGGCGTGGCGGACCGCCGCTCCTTTGACGTAGCCATCGACGCCGTGTCGGGCAAGGTATTGTCTTCCGGCTGGCTGCTTTCTGAGGATACCGCCACGGGCGAGCGCCTGTCCGAGGAGGATTCCGACCTCGCCGTGGACCTTGCCAAGACGGCGGTGTACGACTTTTTCGGTCTGCACGCGGGCGTTCTGGAGCGGTATGTGCCCGATATCGAGTATTTGACCGCGCCCAACCCGATGGTTCCGGCGCAAACCTCCTTTGAGATCTACTTCATCCTGGCAGACGCGCAGGAGCCCGGGCACTATTACGTCACGGTCTCCGCGGAAACGAGCACCGTGCTCCGCGTGTACCATAGCGTGCAGGAGTTCGGCTGAGCCGGGGAAAACGGCAAACGAGGGGCTGTCGCGGGTGCGGCGGCCTCTTTTTAGAAAGACGAAGAAGAGATGGAGGTGCCACCATACGCATGTACAAAAAGGCAACCGCCATGGTTGTGTTCCTCGCGCTGACGTCCGTGTGCTGGACGGCATGCGCGATGCCGGCGCAGAGTTTTGAAGAGTTTTTAACGGATTACCAATGCGGCTACGATGTACATCACGCGCAGCCACTGAATCATAAAGATCAGGCGCTGGATGTCGCCATTGCCGTCGAGGGCGTGTATTTTGACGGGGAATGGCTGATCGCCGGCTGGCGTACGGACAACCTGCGCCCCCAAACCACCGCGCTTGTGCTGTACGCGGAACTGCTGGTGAACGGCCAGCGCGTGTCGGCCGACGCGGATTACCCGATTGACATCTGGTCGCCCAATGTGTTTGACATCGGCAATGCCGATCATCCAGACGGCGGACGCGTGCGCGGCGCCCGGTTCGATGTATCCGGCATGGACCTTGGCGGCGAGGTGGAAATCACGGCGCGGTTCATCGTCAAGCGGCCCTATCAGCCGATGGTCATGGTGAACGCTGCGTTGGATGCGTATTTCAAGGAAATGGGCTACGCGCAGGCGGACATCGCGGCCAGGAAGGAAGCGATAAAGTCTCACGGTGTCACCATCGCCGGGCCGGGCGAGATGGACCCCGAGGCGTGGCAGGACAAGGGCTATTTCGTCGTGGATGGCCACGGCTGGTACGCTGTGGGCGGCGAATACTACTCGGCGCTCGACCTTAACGAGCTTGCTGCCTATGGGAGCGGTCCTTTCGATACGGACGCCGTCCCCCCGGACATGGAGCGCGGGGAGATGGACATTACCTTCACCTTGAACCTGGATAAATTGAAAACAGGGGATTGATCCGTGGAACTGCTGCACATTTTTGATGCGAAGGACTATGACGAAGGCGCGCCCCGCACCGTCCGCGAGGCCGTGCGCGCGATCATCCCGCGGGACGGCCTCCTCGCGATGGTCAGGAGCGACAAGTACGGCGACTACAAGTTTCCGGGCGGCGGCGCGATGCGGGGGGAATCCCACGCCGAAACGCTCATCCGGGAAACCAGGGAGGAGACGGGGCTGACGGTCGTGCCCGCGTCCATCCGGCCGTATGGCATGACCCGGGAAATCCACCGGAACGGGCGCGGCGGCGGGGTGTTTGAGCAGATTTCCTATTACTACGTTTGCCGGACAGAAGGCGCGGTGTCCAGCACGAATCTGGACGATTACGAGCGCGCGTACGGCTACCGGCTCGTGTTCGTTCCCATTGCCGAAGCGATTGCCACAAATGAACGGCTGCAAAGCGAGGGGATGCTCCCGTGGACGGTGCGGGAGGGGTTTGTGCTGCGGCATCTGCGGGATAATCCGGGCATATAACAAACCGCCCCCGTGGTCCATGCGGATCCAGGGGCGGTTTGTTACCTGACGGAATCCTTGGCTCAGCCCACGGGTTCGCTGGCGAACTCCTCCGTTGCCGGCACCACCGTCTTGCGGATAACCGACTTCTCGCGCCACTTGCCGCGCCGATACCACAAATACGTCAGCACCGCGTTGGACACCCACGCGAGGGCTAGCGAGAAGTACAGGCAGTCCGGCGATCCATTCGGCCACTCGGGCGAGCGGGTCAGGAACGCCAGCAGGTACGCGCACGGCACGCGCAGCAGCACGGTCACGATCAGGGAGATCCACATGGAAGGCATCGTATCGCCCGCGCCGCGCATGATGCCGCCAAACACCTGTGTCACGCCCATCGCGAGGTATCCGACCGCCAGGATGCGCAGGCCGCGCACGCCCAGGTCGATCAGCGCCACCTCATCCGTAAACCAGGAGATCATTGAGCGGCCAAAGATCAGTATCGCCAGCACCAGCGTGCCCGCCACGGCCATGTTCAGCCGGAACGCCACGCGCGACCCCTTGTCCACCCGGTCCATGCGCCCCGCGCCGATGTTCTGGCCCACGAAGGTCGATGTCGTCATGCCGAACGTGAAATTGGGCAACATCGCGAACCCGTCTACGCGCATGATCGCCACGGACGCGGCGATGACCACCGTGCCCAGGCTGTTCGTCAGCGCCTGCACCATCACCATGGCCATGGAGAAAATGCCCTGCGTGACGCCCGACGGCATGCCCAGCTTCAGGAGCTGGGCCGTGCGTTCCCCGCTCAGCCGCACGGTCCCTCGGTTCAGCGTGACCGTGTCGGTCATGCGGAACAGGCGCCACACGCACAGCACCGCCGATACGGCCTGCGAAATGATAGTCGCCACGGCGACGCCCATCACCGCCCAGCCGCAGTAGACCACAAACACATAGTCCAGCACGATATTCATCACGCACGCAACGAGCAGGAACAGCAGCGGTGTGATGGCGTCGCCCATGCCGCGCAGGATGCCCGACACAATGTTGTAGAACGCGACGGCGATGATGCCCCCGAAGATGATCTCCAGGTACTGGCACGCCCATTCAAAGATTTCCTCCGGTGTGCCCAGCAGCCGCATGATCGGCCGCGCGACGGCCAAGCCTACAACGGTGGTAATCACACCCATAATCAGGATGAGCAGCAGCGCGTTGCCGATTTGCTTGGATAGCTCTTGCCGGTCCTTCGCGCCGAAATACTGCGCGACGAGGATGCCCGCGCCGGTCGATACCGCCATGAACAGCACCAGCAGCAGGTTCTGCACCGGCCCGCTCGCGCCCACGGCGGCCAGCGCGTTATAGCCCACATACTGGCCGACGATGATGGAGTCCACCGTGCTATAGAGCTGCTGGACAAAATTGCCGACGAGCAGCGGCGCGGAGAACAGCAGCAGGCAGCGCAGCGGGTTTCCCTGCGTCATGTCCTGCGCGCCAAAAATCCCCCGGATGCGGAGGAGAACCCCTTGTTTTTCCATGTACTTCCTTTTCCTTGCTTGTATTGACCGGATAATGCCTTGGCGCTAAATCGCCGTTGTGCTGACGATCCGGGCGTCGTAGCCAGCCTCCTGCAGCGCCTGGATGATGCGGGCCTTGTGCTCGTGACCGAACGCTTCCAGCGTCACGCGCAGTTCCACCGCGTTCTGCCGGTTGATGCTGACAAACTGGTTGTGGTCGAGCTTGATGATGTTGCCGTTCTGCTCGGATACCGTGCGCGCCACGGCCAGCAGTTCGCCCGGGCGGTCCGGCAGCAGCACGGAGAAGCTGAACACGCGCCCCCGGTTGATCAGCCCGTGCTGCACGAGCGACGCGATGGTGATCACGTCCGTATTGCCCCCGGACAGGATGGACACGACGTTCTTGCCGCGCTCGGACAGGTGGTTCAGCGCCGCGACCGTGAGCAGCCCCGCGTTTTCCACCACCAGCTTGTGCTTTTCCATCATGTCCAGGAACGCGTCTACCAGCTCGTCGTCGTCAATCTGGATCACGCCGTCCAGGTTTTCCGTCAGGTACGGGATCAGCTTGTCGCCCGGGGTCTTGACGGCCACGCCGTCCGCGATGGTAATTGCCGTGTCCAGCGAGACCAGGCAGCCCGCCTTCCGGCTGGCGGCCACGCACGCCGCGCCCACCGGCTCCACGCCGTACACCGTGACGTTCGGGTTCAGCAGCTTCGCCAGCGTCGCCACGCCGGTCGCCAGCCCGCCGCCGCCCACCGGCACCAGGATGATGTCCGTGTCCGGCAGGTCCTTGAAGATCTCGTACGCGATCGTCCCCTGGCCCACGGCCACGTCCAGGTCGTTGAACGGGTGAATCAGCGTCATGCCTTCCTCGCGCGCCAGGGTTTCCGCGTGCTCGTAGCTCTCGTCGTAGCAACTGCCTTGCAGCACGGCCGTCGCGCCGTAGGATTTGGTGTTGTTCACCTTGACCAACGGCGTCGTCGTGGGCATGACGATCGTCGCGTGAACGCCCGCCGCCTTTGCCGCGTAGGCCACGCCCTGCGCGTGGTTGCCCGCCGACGCGGTCACCAGGCCGCAGGCCTTCTGCTCGGGCGTCAGCGTGGAGACTTTGTAGTACGCCCCGCGCACCTTGAACGCGCCGGTCACCTGCAGGTTTTCGGGCTTGAAGTACACCCGGTTGCCGGAGCTTTTCGTAAAGTGCTTGCTATAGATGAGATTCGTGTCCAGCAGTACGCCGGACAGCACGTCCCGCGCCCGCCTGAAGGATTCAACCGTCAGCATTCGTTTCCCCCCGCTCATTAAGGCAAGGATTCCTTGCGGAATCCTCCGATGGCTCGGAACCTTCGGTTCCTCGCCCTTATTCAAGTTTGAGCGTATAGCGTCAAAACATGAAAAAAGAGTATATGGGCGAATTATAGCACCAGATGAAACGGAGGGCAACCTTTTCTTCTTATATTGGTTCGGTACAGAAATTATTGCCGGGCAAAACCGGGGCGTGTATACTGTTTTTGAAAGGGAGGTGCGCCAGCGTGTTTGATATCCGGCTGGAGAATTGGTACTGGATCGACAAGAGCAAGGACAATCCGGAGGACTTTTGCCTGCACGGGGATTTCGCCCTGACCATAGGCGGGGAAACGGTGCGCGACAGCTATACGGTCAGCACGGGGGCGCTGTACCTGCTGCGCTCGCTGAAGACGGATCACATCATGCCCGAAACGGCGGACGCGGACCCCGGCTGGCAGAAAATGCTGCCGTGCTGCGGATTTTCGATGTTTCCACAGGAAGACGGCACGGTGATGATGATCGGCTGCCCGTACGGCACGGACTTTTCCGTCCGGCACGAGGGTGACGCGGTGCGGCTGACATCGGAAAGCGGCGCGGAGGAAACCGTGCCGCTCGCGGAGTACCGCCGCGCCGTGCTCGCCTTCGCCGACAGCGTAAAGGCGGCGTACGCGGAATGCACGCCGAAAGCTCGTTTGGATAGCGACCCGTACGGCTGGGAGGGTTATCTCGCCTTCTGGCGGGAGTTCGACCGGCTCCGGGCGGAGTGGTAGGGATTCCTTGCGGAATCCCGCCGCCATCCGTGTGAATCTTTACTCCTCCCCCATAAACGCCTGCCAGTACACCCCGGCGGACCGGCTCATCTCGCGGCTGAAGTCGCTGTCGTACTTCCGCTTGCAGAACGCCGTGATCTGCCGGTCAAAGTCCGGGTTTGGCGTCCCTTCCCGCGCCTCGCGGTCCAGGAACATTTCCCGGTGCTCCTCCGGCGCCAGCGTTCGGTACGCGTTCTCCATCACAATGTACCGCGCGTCAAACCGTGCGGGCTTTTTCCGCTGGGCCGCGCGCTCCGTCGGGTAGCCGAACACGAGCATCGCCGCCGGCATGACCTCCTCCGGCAGTGCGAGCAGCGCGCGGACCTCCTCGCAGTGCTCCGTGATGTCGCCGATGTAGCAGGACGTAACGCCCAGGCTCTCCGCCGCGACGACGGCGTTCTGCGCGGCAATCGCCGCGTCCACCGTCGCCAGCATCAGGTCGCCCGCCCCCGGCTTCCTGGGCGAGAGGCCCGCCGCGCGGTACGCGTCCAGCCAGCGGCGGCAGTCGGCGAGAAAAATCAGCACCCACGGCGCGGTTTTGATGAACGGCTGGTGGTCGCACAGGTCGGCCAGCGTGCCGCGCAGCGCCGGGTCCGCGATGTCCAGGATCGTGTACATCATCTGGTTGCCTGCCGTGGGCGCCTGGAACGCGGCCTCCAAAATAGCATCGCGGGCATCCTGCGGAATGGGGTCGGGCAAAAAGGCGCGCACGCTCTTGCGCGCGCGGAGCTGGCGAAGGGTTTCGTTCATGATGGCAACGCATCCTTTCTTCTTTTGGTTATCCTGTGAAAACAAAGCCGAAAACCGCTGCCGTTGACAAACGCCCCGCCTTTCGGTACACTGCAAAATATGAAAAAAAATGCCGTTTCGGTGCAAAACCTCATTGTGACGGGCGTGTTCGCGGCGCTGCTGGCCGTGCTGTCGCAGGTGGCCATCCCGCTGCCGTCGGGCGTTCCGGTCACGATGCAGACGTTCGCCGTGGCCCTTGCCGGATTCACGCTGGGCGCGCGGCGCGGGACGCTGGCGGTGCTGACGTATCTGCTCCTGGGCGCGATTGGGATTCCGGTGTTCGCGGGGTTCATCGGGGGGATCGGCGTGTTCGCCGGGGTGACGGGCGGCTTCCTGATCGGTTTCCTCGCGCTGGCGTGGCTTTGCGGGCTTGGCGGCCCGTGGTTCGCCGGGCTGGGCCTCATCGCGTGCCACGCGCTGGGCGTGCTTTGGTTCGCTGTGGTGGCGGGGGTATCGCCGCTGAACGCGGCCGCCATCTCGTCCCTGCCGTATCTGCTCAAAGACGCTGTTTCCGTCGCGTGCGCGTACTTTTCCGCCCGCGCGGTGCGCCGGGGGCTTCACGCCGCGCGTCTGGGGTAAGGATTCCTGGCGGACTCCTTCTATGGCGTTGATTTTTCAAATCCACGCCGCGTCTGGGGTAAGGATTCCTGGCGGAATCCTTCTATGGCGCTGATTTTTCATATCCGCGCCGCGGCTGGGGTAAGGATTCCTCGATAATCATTCGTCCAGCGAAAACGCGTCCGGCGGGATGTCGCCCACGCCGTCCAGGACATAGTTGGGCCGGTAGGAAAACTCGTCGGCCATCTCCCGCGTTGTCACGCCGGAGAGCACCAGCGTGGTCTCCACGCCCGCCTCCAGGCCCGACAACACATCCGTATCCATCCTGTCGCCGACAATCACCGTATCGTCCACGTGCGTCCCCAGGCGCTTCATCGCGTGGCGCATCATCAGCGGGTTCGGTTTGCCGACGTAGTACGCCTTGCGGCCGGTCGCCAGCTCGATGGGCGCGATCAGCGCGCTGCACGCGGGGATGATGCCGTTCTCGCCCGGCGCGGTCACGTCGGGGTTGGTCGCGATGAGCTTCGCGCCGCCCAGCACCAGCCGGATCGCGCGCTCCACCTTCTCATAGCCATACGCGCGCGTCTCGCCAAAGACGACGTAATCCGGGTTGATGTCGTTCATCATCATGCCGGAATCGTACAGCGCGCCCACGAGGCCCGGCTCGCCGATCACGTACACGCTGCAGCCAGGCGACTGATGCCGAAGGAAGCTGGCGGTGGCCAGCGCGCTGGTGTAGAAGTGGCTCTCGTCCACATCCAGCCCCATGCGCCACAGCTTCTGCTGCAGCTCCCTGGGCGCTCGCTCGGACGAGTTGGTCAGGAAGATGAACTTTTTCTGTTCCGCCTGCAGCCACTTGACAAAGCGCGGCACGCCGGAAAGCAGCCGGTCGCCGTGATAAATCACGCCGTCCATGTCGCAGATGAACGCGTTTTTGGCGCGCAGCCTCTCCATATCGTATTGTTCCTGGTCAAAAAGCAGTTGTTTCTCCATAGAACTCCTTTCCGCGGGCTTTTCTCGGGAAGCCACCTGGTTCCCTATGCGCCCACGCCAATCATTATACCGGCAATGGAACCGTTTTGCAAATCATAAAGAGAATCGCGGGGTAAAATTCGTGTCAAATCCCCGTCAAGGAACGGAAACGCGATAAATACATAAATTGTAGTGCGGTGTTCCGTAAAAAGACATATGCGCAATGGCGGGGGCGGTGAAAAAACTCGAAAACCGGCCCGCGCAATCGCTCTTTACGGGAAATGCACACATCTTCGATAAAGGGGTACTACTTATCATGATGGATTGTAGAAATAGATACTGCAATTGTCCGACGGGGCCGCGCGGGCCGATGGGACCGCGCGGCTGTCCCGGCGAAAAAGGGGCCACGGGCGCGATGGGCATTCCGGGCGCGGCCGGGGCGACTGGCGCAAGGGGCGCAACCGGCGCTACGGGCGCCGCCGGAGCCAAGGGAAGCACGGGCGCGACAGGGGCGACCGGCGTCGGCGGCGCGACGGGCGCGACCGGCGCGATGGGCGTGACCGGCACAACCGGCGCGACGGGGGTGACCGGCCCGCAAGGGATGCAAGGCATTATTGGCCCGCAAGGACCCCAGGGCGTGATTGGCCCTACAGGGCCTACAGGCGCGACGGGCGCCAGGGGCGTGACGGGCGGAACCGGCCCCACGGGGCCTACGGGACCGAGCGGCGCGACCGGCACAACCGGCGCGACGGGCGCGAGTGTGACCGGCGCGACGGGGGCCATCGGCATCACCGGGTCGGCTGGGGCTACAGGCGCGACCGGGGCCACGGGCGCAACCGGCACAACCGGCGCGACGGGCGCGAGCGTGACCGGCGCGACCGGGAGCACGGGGGCGACGGGTACAACCGGATCCACGGGCGCAACCGGATCCATTGGCGCAACCGGATCGACCGGAGTCACTGGGGCTACGGGCGTGACCGGCGCGGCTGGCGTGACCGGAGCCACGGGCGCGACCGGCGTAGCCGGCCCCACGGGTCCGACTGGCCCGAGTGGCGCGACCGGGTCCATTGGCATCACCGGGTCGACCGGGGCCACAGGTGTGACCGGTGCGGCTGGCGTGACCGGATCCACGGGCGCAACCGGCCCGACAGGTCCGACCGGTCCGAGTGGCGCGACCGGGTCCATTGGCGTCACCGGTGCGACCGGCGCCACCGGCGCGAGCGTGACCGGCCCCACCGGTCCTACCGGCACCGTCAGCCCGCTGCTGCAACCATTTGTAAACGCCAACATTCAGGATCAGCCAGCAATCGCGTCGCTCGCGCCGGTGCTATATCCTCCTGTGGGTGGGCCGATTACGGTGAATGGCGTTGTTTATAATGGCACGGATACCTTTACGATCACCAATCCCGGCGTGTATGCGCTGGTTTGCTCACTCAATTTCGCGCCCAATACCCCGGTTGATAGTTCCTTCGGCATAAGCCTAAACGGCATAGTGACACCCATAGCCACAATCGCCGCGCCTGCGGCCAACGCCGGCACGGAGGGGACGATCACAATTAACCGCGTAGCCTTCTATGCGGCGGGCACCACAGTGCGCGTTGTAAACTCCTCGCCAAACCCTGTTACCCTAAGGGCTGCCGTCACATCGGGCTCGTCCAGCGGAAACGGCCACCTGAGCTTCTTCCGCATCGCGGACGGCGCGCTGACCTGACCGCCCCCGGCTCTCCGCTTTCGAGACGGCGGCGTGGATTTGTAAAATCCGGCGCCATAAGGGGATTTCGCCAGAAATCCCGGCTTCTTCGCAATTGTCAAAGCCGAAGCCCCGGTGGTATAATACCCCCATGGAATCCCTGTGCGTATCCTTCCCACCGGTGTTCACGCCCGGCTGCCGCGTCCTGGTACTCGGCAGCATGCCGGGCGTGGCTTCGCTTCAGGCGGGGCAATACTACGCGCATCCGCGCAACGCGTTCTGGTCCGTGCTCTACGCGCTCTGGGGCGAAGCGCCCGCGCCGCGCTATGAGGACCGCCTTGCCTTTGCGACCGCGCATGGCGTGGCGCTCTGGGACGCTGCGGCGACCTGTCTGCGCGAAGGCAGCGGCGATGCCGCCATCCGGGGCGCCGTGCCGAACGACTTCGCCCAGCTGTTCGCCGCGTGCCCGGGCATCCGCGCCGTGTTTTTCAACGGGCGCTTGGCCCAGACTTTGTTTACCAGGCTCGCCGGGGATACGGCGGGCGGCAGATCGCTGTACCTGTTGCCGTCTACCAGCCCGGCGCACGCCATTCCCTTTGAGGACAAGCTAGCCGCGTGGCGCGCTGTGCGCGTCGCGGCGGAACAGGAGAACTTGCCATGAACGATCCAAGAAACATTCTGCCGCTGATCCAGAAAAAAAAGCGCGGTGACGCGCTGACGCACGCGGAAATCCAGCAATGGATGGACGGCATCACCGCGGAGGACCCCAAGGACCGCATCCCGGACTACCAGCTCGCCGCGCTGATGATGGCCATTTACTTCCAGGGCATGACGGACGAGGAAACGCGCGACCTGACGCTCTCCATGGCGAAGTCCGGCCATATGCTGGACCTGTCCGGCGCGGGCGGCGTATGCGTGGACAAGCACTCCACCGGCGGCGTGGGCGACACGACGACGCTCGTGCTCGCGCCCCTGGTGGCCGCCTGCGGCGCGAAGGTCGCCAAGATGAGCGGGCGCGGCCTCGGTCACACGGGCGGCACCATCGATAAACTGGAGAGCATCCGGGGGTTTCAGACCGAGCTTTCCATGGACGGCTTCCTCCGCCAGGTGAAGGACGTCGGCTGCGCCGTAATCGGCCAGAGCCGCGACCTCGCCCCGGCGGACAAGGCCCTGTACAGCCTGCGCGACGTGACCGCGACGGTGGACAGCAAGCCTCTCATTGTGTCATCCATCATGTCCAAAAAGATCGCGGCGGGCAGCGGGGCCATCGTGCTGGATGTGAAGGCGGGCAGCGGCGCGCTGATGCGCACGCTGGATGACAGCATCGACCTCGCCCGCGCGATGGTTGAGGTCGGCCGTCTGGCCGGGCGGCCCACCATGGCGCTCGTGACGGGCATGGACCAGCCGCTCGGCACGCACATCGGCAACGCGCGGGAGGTGAAGGAGGCCATCGACATCCTGGCCGGGCGCGCCGGCGGGCGGCTGCTGGAAGTCTCGCTCCGCCTGGGCGCGATGATGCTGGTCACCGGCGGATACGCGAAAAGCGAGGCGGAAGCCCGCGAGAAGCTGGAGGCGGCGCTCGCGGGCGGCCAAGGGCTTGCCAAGTTAAAGGAAATGATCGCGGCGCAGGGTGGCGACGCCCGCGTGTGCGACAATACCGGCCTGCTGCCGTCCGCCACGCGGCAATTCCCCGTGACGGTGGAAAAGAGCGGGTATGTCAACGCCATGGACACCACGGCGCTGGGCGAGGCGTCGCAGCGGCTCGGCGCGGGACGGCTGACAAAGGACGACGTGATCGACCCGGCGGTCGGGTTTGTGATGCAAGTGGAGCTGGGCGACCGCGTGGAGACGGGCCAGCCGCTGGCTGTATTGCACGTGAACGGCCCGATGGACACAACCGACATCGAGATGAAGATACGCGGCGCGATCACGATCGGGTCCGAGCGCGCCGAAACGCCGCCGCTCGTGTACGCGGTGGTGCGCTCCGGCAGTGTGGAGCGGTTCGCGTGACGTACTGCGAGGTCATCGTCGAAATCGCGCACGAGAACGTGTCGCGCCTGTTCACGTACCGGGTGCCGGACGGCATGGCGCTCGTCCCCGGCACGCGGGCGATGGTGCCGTTCGGCCCGCGCCGCGTGGAAGGGTACGTGCTCCGCCTGAAGGACGACCCGGGTGACGTGCCAAAGGAAAAGGTGCGGGATGTGCTCCGGCCGCTGGAGGACTATCCGGCGCTGATCCCCGCGCTGATCGATCTGGCGCACTGGCTGACGGAGCAGACGCACTGCCTGCTGGTGGAGGCGCTGCGGCTGATGCTCCCGGCGCAGATGCGCGGCGGCCGCGTGAAGGAGAAATCCACGCAAATGGCGCGGCTGGCCGTGTCCGGCGATGCGCTGGAAGAAGCCGTCGCGGCGCAGTCCCGCGCGCCCCGGCGTGCGGACATCCTGAACGCGCTGCGCGGAGGCGATTTGCCCGCGTCCGAGCTGCGCGCCCTTTCCGCCGATGGCGTGGCGAAGCTCGTTTCGGCGGGCTTAATCGAACTGTACGACGAGGAAACGCTCCGCAGGCCGTATAGCCCGCCCAGCGACACAGCGCCGGAACCGGAATTAACGGACGACCAGTGCCGCGTGCTGGACGAGATTCTGCCCGCGATGGCGCGGGGGGAGGGGCGGTTCCTGCTGTCGGGCGTGACGGGCAGCGGCAAGACGGAAGTGTACATCCGCGCCGTGCGCGAGGCGCTGAAGGCCGGGAAATCGGCCATCGTGCTCGTGCCGGAAATCGCGCTCACGCCGCAGATGACCGGCTGGTTCCGTGCCCGCTTTGGCGAGGGGTCGGCGGTGCTGCACTCGCGCCTGTCGGACGGGGAGCGGTTTGACGAATGGCGGCGCATCCGGCGCGGCGACGCGCGGGTGGTGATCGGCGCGCGGTCGGCCGTGTTTGCGCCGGTGCAGAATTTGGGTATCCTCATCATAGACGAGGAGCACGAGACGACGTATCTGTCCGACAAGCACCCGCGCTACGACGCGCGCGAGGTGGCGCAGCGCCGGTGCGAGCGCGAGGGCGCGGTGCTGCTGCTCGCCAGCGCGACGCCGTCGCTGAAGAGCTTTGCCCGGACGATTCCGCACCTGAAAAGCGCGCTCGGCCCGCTGACGCTGCTGGACATGCCGCGCCGCGTGCTGGGCCGCCCGCTGCCGGATATTGAGGTGGTGGACATGCGGATGGAGCTGGCGCGCGGCAACCGCTCCGTGTTCAGCCAGGCGCTGGACGGCGCGCTGCGCGAATGCTTTCAAAAGGGCGAGCAGGCCATGCTGTTCATCAACCGGCGCGGGCACAGCACGTTCATCAGTTGCCGCGCGTGCGGCGAGGCGCTTCGGTGCGAGCAGTGTGACGTGAGCCTGACGTACCACCGCGCGGAGGACGTGCTGCGGTGCCATTACTGCGGGCTGACCATGAAGCCGCCGGAGTTCTGCCCCAAGTGCGGCAGCCCGTCCATCAAGTACTTCGGCGCGGGCACGCAGAAGGTGGAGGAGGCGCTGTGCGAGCGGTTCCCCGGCATTACCACGGTTCGCATGGACATCGACACCACGCAGGGCAAGGATGCGCACGCCAAGCTCCTGGATACGTTTCGGCGCGGTGAGGCACAGGCGCTCGTCGGCACGCAGATGATCGCCAAGGGGCTGGATTTCCCGCGCGTGACGCTGGTGGGCGTGGTCGCGGCGGACGCGACGCTCAACCTGCCCGACTACCGCAGCCCGGAGCGCGCGTTCTCCCTGATCGTGCAGGTGGCGGGCCGGGCCGGGCGTGGCGAGCAAAAGGGCCGCGTCATCGTGCAGACGTATGATCCGGACCACTACGCCATCCAAGCCGCCGCGAAGCAGGATTTTCGCTCGTTTTTCGAGTCGGAGTTCGACCGCCGCCGCCGGGGTCTGTTCCCGCCCTTCACGCGGCTGGTGCGCCTGCTCGTCGAGGCCGATGCCGAGGCGTTCGCGAAGGAAACCGCCGAGGCCCTCGCCGCCGAGATGGAAGCCTTCTTCGACGCCGAACCTCAGCTCTTGAAACAGGTCGTCCAGATGCGCGCCATGGAGGCGCCCGTCAAGTTCATCCGCGGCAAAGCGCGCTGGCAGCTCTTCCTGAAGCTCTACGCGCGCGGCCCCACGGCGGATATTATTGAAAAACTTGACGCGCTGGCCGCAAAAGGGTACGATAAACAGATCGAAGTGTTTCTGGAGGTCGATCCGGCGACGATGTTGTGAGGGTAGGGGGAGACGGGAGACGCCAGGGGCATCGGCATTTGGATATTGTCGCGCCATAAACGGCGCTCTGTATCCAAATGAACCTTCGCCGCATTTGGTTCCGCCACTGGCGGAATGCGGCTCCTGTTCCCTGGACCCCGCCAGAGGACTTCGCCCTCTGGACTCCCTTCATTTTCGCCTGTGGGCGGGTTGGTTTTTCCCATTTGCTCGCGCCGGGTGCAACTTCATACTAATATCTACCCCCTTCCCTTGCCGTGAGGCAAAGAAGGGAGTCCAGAGGGGCAATGCCCCTCTGACAGGGGGTTTGGGGGACAGTGTCCCCCAACGTAACGCCCCCACTACCAACCCAAAACAGGAGGAATCCCATGGCTTTGCGCAAGGTGCTGCGTTTCGGGGACGAGACGCTGCGGAAGAAGGCCCGCCCGGTGGATGTGATCAACAAGCGGATCCTCATGCTGCTGGACGACATGGCCGAGACGATGTACGAGGAAAACGGGTGCGGCCTGGCCGCGCCGCAGGTGGGCGTGCTCCGGCGCGCGATCACCGTGGACGTGGGGGACGACAACGGGCTGATCCAGCTTGTCAATCCGGAGATCGTCCGCATGGAGGGCGAACAGGAGAACGCCGAGGGATGCCTGAGCGTGCCCGGGCGGCGGGGGTATGTGCCCCGGCCGCTGCGCGTCACGGTCAAGGGCATCACGCGCGCGGGAAGGCCCATCGAGATCGAGGCCGAAGGGCTGCTCGCGGTGGCGTTCTGCCACGAGATCGATCACCTGGACGGCGTCATGTTCGTGGATAAAATGACGCGCGAGGCCACGGACGAGGATGAGGAAGAATCCGGCGAAGGGGATACGAATTGATGCGCGTGGTATTCATGGGCACGCCGGCGTTCGCCGTGCCGCCGCTCCGGGCGCTGCTGGACGCGGGATACGACGTGGCCGCCGCGGTCACGCAGCCGGACAGGCCGAGCGGCCGGGGCCATAAGCTGGCCGCGTGCCCGGTCAAGGCGCTGGCCGTATCGCGCGGCGTGCCGGTGCTGCAGTTCGAGCGCCTGCGCGGGGCGGAGGGCGTGGCGGCGCTGTCGGCGCTCGCACCGGATTTGTTCGTTACCGCCGCGTACGGGCAGATCCTCTCGCAGAAGGTGCTGGACATCCCGCGCCTCGGCACGGTGAACGTGCACGCGTCGCTGCTGCCGAAGTATCGCGGCCCCGCGCCGATCAGCTGGTGCGTCATCGAGGGGGAAACCGTGACCGGCGTCACCACGATGATGACGGACGCGGGCGTGGACACGGGGGACATCCTGCTGGCGGAACCTGTGCCCATCGGGCCGGATGAGACGGCCGGGGCGCTGACCGCGCGGCTGGCGGAAATCGGGGGGGCGCTGCTGATCCGGACGCTGCGGCGTATCGAGGCGGGGGACTGCCCGCGCGTGCCGCAGGATCACGCGGCGGCGACGCGCCATCCGATGCTGAAAAAGGAGCACGGCTTAATCGATTGGACGCGGCCCGCCGCGCGGATCGTGAACCTCGCGCGCGGCGTGGACCCGTGGCCCGGCGCGTGGACAACGCTGCCGGACGGCGGCGTGCTGAAGGTGTGGACGGCGCGTGCCATCGACCCTGCGGACGCGGCGGAGGCCGCCCCTGGCACCGTGCTGCATGCCGACGCCAAGCGCGGCATGGCTGTGGCTACGGGCGCGGGCGTGCTGGATATTGTAGAACTACAGGCGCCGGGTGCAAAGCGCATGCCCGCGCGCGATTACCTGCGCGGCCACCCGATGGAGGCCGGCGTCATGCTCGGCGTGGAGGATTGATGGATAAACGATACGGCAAGCCCGCGCCGAAGAAGGCCGGGCCACGGAAGGACGGGGCGGCGGGGAACGCGGCGGGGGCGCGGGACGCGTCGCGGTCGCAGGGCGCGGGCGCGGCGGGGGATGCCCCCCGGGCACCGCGCGCGCCGCGCACGCCGGATAACAGCCGCCCAAGGCGGGATGTGCCCGCCGGGGCGGATCAAGGCGCGCCGCAGGGGGCGAATCGCCCCCGGACATCGGACGGCGGCTATGGAAGGCCAAGATCCGCCGGAGCCGGGCAAGGCGCATCACATGGCCCGGGTCCGCGCAGCCCGCGCAAAGCGGAAGGCGAGTACGGAAGGCCAGCGAGGCCCGCCGGAGCCGGTGGAGGCGCATCGCACGGCCAAGGGGCGGGCAGGCCCCGTGCACCGGAGAGCGGCTATGCAAGGCCCGCGAGGCCCGCAGGGGCCAACCAGGGTGCGCCGCAAGGGACGGACAGGCCCCGGACATCGGACGGCGGCTATCCTAGGTCATCAAAGCCAGCCGGACAGGGCGGCATACAAGGCGCGGGCAAGCCCCGCACGCCGAATGGCGGCTACGGAAGGCCCGCAAAGTCCACTGGGCAAGGCGCAAGCAAGCCCGGAGCACCGGACGGCGGCTATCCAAGATCGCCAAAGCCCGCCGGGCAGGATGGCCCGTATACCCCGAGCAGACCGCGCACATCGGAAGGCGGCTACGGGCGGCCCGCAAAGCCCGTGGGGCAAGGCGGCCCACAAGGTCCCGGCGGGCCCCGCACCCCGGAAGGCGGCTTCGCGCGGCCCGCAAGGCCCGCCGGACAGGGCGGCCCACAACCTTCGAACCGGCCCCGCACGCCGGATGGCAACCGCCCAAGGCCGGATGCGCCGACCGGGTACGCGCCACCACGGCGCGCCCCGGCTCCGGGCCGTCCCCCGGTACCCGGCCAACGCCCCGCCTTCCGCGCCGCGCCCGGCGCGCCCCGCCCCCGCCCCGCGAAGCCACGCCCGCCCGCCGAGAACCCGCGCCTCATCGCGCTGAACACGCTGATGGACGTGACGCGCGCGGACGCGTATGCCTCGCTCGCGCTGTCCAAGCGCCTACGGGAATCGAAGATTGACAAGCGCGACCGCGATTTGGTCACAGAGTTGGTCTACGGCACGCTGGAGCGGCGCAT
>JAVBOM010000041.1:0-16168 GCA_031550535.1 Eubacteriales bacterium | reverse complement strand
CGTAAAGGCGCACACGGACTTCCACGGCACGCACGAGAGCGGCATCGTCAAGATGATGGCCATCGGCCTGGGCAAGCAGGCGCAGGCAGTGGCGCTGCACCGCTACGGCGCGGAAGGGCTGCGCGACAACTTCCCGCGCGTAGCGCGCGCGGTGATCGAGCGCGGCAAGGTGCTCGGAGCGCTCGCGGTGCTGGAAGATGGCTACGACCAGACGGCGGATGTGGCGTTCGCCCCCGGCTTGGAGGTGTTCGCGCTGGACCGCGCGTTCCTCGCGCGCTCCCGGGAAATGATGGCGCGGCTGCCGTTCCGGTCGCTGGACGCGCTGGTCGTGGACGCGATGGGCAAGAACATCAGCGGCACGGGAATGGACACGAACGTGATCGGCCGCCTGCGGATCGCGGGGCAGCCGGACGGCGAGCCCGTGTGCGGCCGCATCGCGGTGCTGGATTTGACCCCGGAAAGCCACGGCAACGCGCTGGGCGTGGGCCTGGCGGACATCACGACGGCGCGGCTGCGCGACCGGATCGACTGGGGCGCGACGAACGAGAATGTCATCACGAGCGGTTTCCTGGAACGCGGCTTTCTGCCGGTCGTCGCGGGGACGGATGAGGAAGCCGTGCGCCTGGCGGTCAGCGGCGGCAACGCGACGCCGGAAACGATCCGCATGGCCCGCATCCGCGACACGCTGCATTTGGACGAGATCTACCTGACGCACGCGCTGCTCGCCGAGGCGGACCCCGCGCGGTGCGAGCCGCTCACCGGCTTCGCGCCGATGGTCTTCGCCGCGGACGGAACGATCGGCGCGTTTTGAGGTTAAGAGCATGCAAACCGTAAAGATCGGCTGGATCGGCCTGGGCCACCACACCCAAAGCGTACTCTATCGCACGCTGGACGGCTTGCCCGCAAGGGTTGTTGCCGTCTGCGACACCGACGCGGATAGGGCGCGGGCTTTCGCCGCCGCGCACGGTGTCCCGGCCTTCTACGCCGACTACCGCGAGATGGCGCGAAACGAAACCCTGGACGCCATCGTCTGCGCGGTCAGCAGCAAAGTACACGGCCAAGTGGCGGCCCATTTCGCCGCGCTGGGCACACCGGTGTTCATTGAAAAGACCCCGTGCGACACGATGGCCGAAGCGGAGGCGATCGCCGCTCTGGAACGCAAAACCGGCGCGCTGGTCATGACCGGGTTTAACCGCCGGTTCGCCACCGGATACGCCATGGCGAAAAGGATCATCGATAGCCCGGAGTTTGGCGGCGCTACGCTCTTTTCCTCAAAGTTCCACGCCAGTCCTTACCGGGACCGCCGTTTCTTCCTGACCAACCACCTGATTCACCATCTGGATCTGGCGCGCTTTCTCGTTGGCGAGCTGTCGGAGTTGAGGCTTCGCGCCATTCAGATCGACGCGCAGCGCGTGGGCTTCCAGCTCAGCGCGGTGGCGGGGGAAAGGGCGCTCGTGACGATCGAGTCGTCAAGCCTCCAGGACATCCGCTACCCAATGGAGCGGGTGGAGGTGACAGGCGTCGGCCGCTTCGTCCAGGTGGACAACATGCGCTCGCTGGCGTATCACCGGCCCGCTGGCGACACCGGCCGCTTTGAGGATGCGCGCATGGATGCCGCGACGGACGCGCTCGTCTGGCAGCCAAACCTCGGCTTCCCGTTCGCAAACTCCGGCCTCGGCAACGAGGACGAAATGCGCCACTTCATCGACTGCGTGCGCGGCGCCGCAAGCCCCGCCCTGACGTTCCAGGACACCGTGCGCACGATGGTGCTGCTGGATGAGGTGCTGCGGCTGGACGACGCGCTAAACACCGGAATCATCGGATGATACCGACGGGGAAGCTGCGGTCATCCGAAGATCATAGATCGACCAAAGGAGGTACCCCCTATGTCGAAAAGGTTTTTGACTCTCGCGCTCACCTTGGCGCTGCTCATTGGCATGTTCGCGATGCCGATTGGCGCGTCCGCCACAGAGAAGGTCACGCTGCGCTTCGCAACCGGCGCGCTGACGCCCACTTCCGTCATCGGCTCGCTGATCAAGGAGTTCGAGGCGGAAAACCCCAATGTGACCATCCAGCTTGAGGAATCCCCCGGAAACGACCTGATCTTCAAGATCAACACCGACATCATGGCCAACAACTGCCCGGACGTGTTCACGTACTGGCGGCCGGAGAAGAAATGGGATTTTGACACTTATATCTCCGTTGGCGCGGTGGCGGATCTGTCGGAACTGAAGTCCGATCCGTTCTATGAGGGTATGTTCCCGGATTATGCCTGGGCAACCGGCACGGTGGATGGCAAGGTGTACGGCATTCCGCGCGCCAACTTCTACACCTGCTTCATCGTCAACAAGGAGCTGTTTGACGAACTGGGCCTGGAACTGCCGACGGACTGGGATAAGCTCGTCACCGCGTGCCAGAAGCTGCACGAGGCGGGCTATGTCGTCTGGGCGACGGACACGGGCGAGAACCTGGACGATGCGTCCCGCCTGTTCAACGCCGTCATCGAGGCGACGCTGGGCAACGCGCGCGGCATCAGCCTGATGACCGGCCAGGAGTCCTGGCAGCAGCCGGACGCGCTGGAAGCGCTGGGCTACTTCATGGATGTGGCCAAGGCGGGCTACGCGCCCGAGGATTCGAGCGTCCTGACCAGCACCTCCGTCATTGAGAAGTACCTGAACACCGGCCGCGCCGGCATGCTAATTCAAAACGCCAGCCAGGTATGGAACAATATGCCCTTTGAGGTCATGGACAAGTTCGCCGCGCTGGACTTCCCGCTGACACCGACGACGCAGGTCGACGGCCCGTTCAACGAGCTTGACCTGACGAACCTCGTCTACGCGAGCGCGAAGGGCTTCGCGGACCCGGTCAAAAAAGAATACATCGTCAAGTTCATCCAGAAATTGACCTCCCGCGATGCCGCCAAGCGGTATGCGGAGGAAGACCGCGCGATCATCCCGCACCTGGGCGTGTCACCGGACGAGTCGATGGTGCACCCGCTGCAGCAGCAGGCGGCAGAGCTCGCGTACGCCGCGGAATCCTGCAAGTGGATGCTGTCCAAGACCGCCGCCGATGTGGTGGATGAATTCCGTCTGGCCATCAACGGCGTCTACTACGGCGAGTTTGATACGCCCGAGGCGCTGGCCACGGCGCTGGACGACGCGCTATACGGCAAACAGTAAAATTATGCGAAGGGGATTCCTTGCGGAGTCCCTCTATGGCGCCAGATTTTTCAAATCCGCGCCGTCGACTTGGGACCCGGCGCGCCTATAACGGCGCGCCGGGTATCCGCCCATTTTATCCCGCTCACAGGAGGGATTCCTTGCGGAATCCCTCTATGGCGCCAGATTTTTTAAATCAGCTCCGCCGTCAAAGGAGGCACGCGCATGGGTGTACTCAAATACCGAAAGAGCGTGGCGCTCTACATGATTCCCGCCATCGTACTGTATGTCGTCTTTTTCATCTACCCCGCGCTGAAGACGTTCATCTACAGCTTTTCGGAATGGAACGGGTTCACGGCGCCAGTGTTCAACGGCGTGGAAAACTACAAGAAGATTTTCGCGGACAAAGTGTTCATCGCGTCGCTCAAGCGCATCTTTGTCTGGGTTGCCGCGTCGATCTTCTTCAAGGTGGGGGCGGCGCTGCTCTTGGCGTATGTGCTGAGAAAGGCGATGCGCGGCGTGAAATTCTTCCGGGCCGTCGTGTTCGTGCCCTACATCATGTCCGCGGCGTCCATGTGTCTGATGTTCTCCATCATGTACGACAAGGAGATTGGCTTCATCAACATCTTCTTGCGCTGGATTGGGCTGGACAACATCACTAGGTACTGGCTGACCGACACGAAAACCGTGTTTGGCGCGGTCATCGCCATTCCGATCTACCAGGCGATCGGGTATTTCTTCGTGATCCTGTTCGCCGCCATGCAGGACGTGCCCGAGGACCTTTACGAGGCGGCGAGGATCGACGGGTCCAACTCGCTGACCGAGTTCTTTTACATCACGCTGCCCGGCGTATGGAAAACGCTGGCGGTGTGCATCACATTGGCCATCAACGGCGCGTTTCAAAATTTCGACTATATTTTCATCCTGACCTACGGCGGCCCGAACCATGCCAGCGAGGTGCCCGCGACCTACATGTACAAGGCGCTGTTCGTGAAGAGCCAGTACGGCTACGGCGGCGCGGTCGCAATGATCATCTTCTTGTGCGTGCTGGCGATGACCATTTTCGTCCGCAAGGTGATCGCGACGAGATTTTCGGTCGAATGACGGAAGGGGGAGGGAGCCAATGCGATCTAGAGGACCTGGGTATGCCTTTGGCACGCTGGTCAAGGCATTGTTTCTGCTGGTGATCACCTTTATCTCGCTGTTTCCGATCTATTGGACGGCGGTCAATTCCTTCCGTACCAACACGCAGATATACAGCGTGTTCCGGGTTATCCCCGAGCAGTTCAACTTCGACAGTTATGTCACCATCTTTACCAACGACGTCATCCCCCGGGCGTTTCTGAACTCCGTGATCGTCACCGGCTCGGTGATGATTCTGACCGCGGTCATCGTGCTGATGGCGTCCTACGCGCTGGCGTGCTATAAGTTCAAGCTCGGGGGTTACGTATACCTGATGTTCGTAGCGGCGATGTTCGTGCCCGGCACGGTCACGATGGGCACGGTCTATAAGCTCATCGGCACGCTCGGCATGCTCGGCACCCGTCCCGGCGTTATCTTGGTGTACACCTCCGGCCGCATCGCGTTCTCCATCTTCCTGATGGTGTCGTTCATGCAGGCCATCCCGGACGCCATTGAAGAGGCGGCGATCATCGACGGCTGCAACTCATGGACACTCCTGACCCGCATCATCACGCCGCTCAGCAGAAACGGTCTGCTCGTGATCCTGATCATGGCGTTCATCAACGTCTGGAACGAGTACATTTGGGCAATGATCATGCTGCCCTCGCGCAACCTGCGCACCCTGACCGTCGCGCTGGCGTTCTTCAAAACCGAGTATACGACCGACTACGCGCTCCTGTCCGCGGGCGTTATCGTGGGCCTTTTGCCCATCATGATCGTGTATCTGTTCCTGCAGGACAAGATCATCAACGGCCTCGTAGCGGCGTCGGTGAAAGGATAAGGCATATGGAATACACGCAATTTGGCAACACCGGCGCCACCGTCAGCCGCATCGGCTTTGGCGGCGCGGTGGCTGGGCTGAAGAACTATCTGTCGGCGTACGACCCGGACCTCGACGAGAGCAAGCGGCAGGTTTACCGCGCGCTTGAAACGGCGCTGGAAAACGGCATCACCTACTTCGACACCGCGCCCGGGTACGGAAACGGCGCATCGGAGACGATGTTCGGTCATGTGCTGGGCGATGTGGAGCCGGGAAAAATCTTCCTGGCCACCAAATGCTTCGCGTTCTCCAAGGATGGGCAGGCCGGGGACTACGACCATGTGATGCGCTCCATCGAAGGGAGCCTCACCCGCCTGCGCCGCGATTCCGTGGATCTGTTGCAGCTCCACGGCAACTCGTATACGCGCGAGGACGCGGCGCGCGCGCTTGCGCCCCACGGCACGGTCGAGGCGCTTGAGAAGTTGAAAAAGGACGGCGTCATCCGCTTCATCGGCTTTACCAGCGAGGACAACAACATCGGCATGTATGAGTTCTTCGACAGCGGCCGCTTTGACAGCGTGCAGATGTGCTATAACCTCCTGTTTCAGCACCCCTACGAGCCGAGCCGTCCGTTCGGCAGCCTCTACGACGCTGACGCGAAAGGCCTCGGCATCGCGGTCATGCGCGCGACGACGTCCGGCACATTCCAGCGGTGGATCAAGATGGTCCGGCCGGACGACGCGTTTGACTATACACGTGCGCTGATACAGTTCGTGCTCTCCAATCCCCTAGTGGACGTCGCGCTGATCGGCATGCGGACGCCCGAGCGCGTCCTGCAAAACATCGACATTATGAACGACACGGCGGGACGGATCGATATTGAGGCGATCCACACCCGTTACATATGAGGTGCAACATGGAAAAGCTATGGTATCAGCAAAACATGCGGTTCCTGCAAACGGTGCTTCGGGAGATCGACATCATCGACTACGACGCAAAGGCGACTGTGGCGTACATGAAAGAGGTGCGCGCGAACTGCCTGGTGATCAACGCGGGCGGCATTGTGGATTTCTTCAACAATCCGCTGCCCATGGCGAACGTCAACCGCTTCATGACCCACGAGAACATGCTGCGGGATATTTGCCAAGAGGCGCACGCTGCGGGCATCCACGTGATGGTGCGGGTGGACTTCCGTGGTGTTGATCCCCAGCGGTATGGCAGCCGGCCCGATTGGTTTTCCATGGGACCGGACGGCCAGCCGCGCCCGGGCCACGGCCATGTGCCGCTGGTCGCGCCGTGCTACAACGCGTACTACGCCAACGAGCATGCCGTGGAGTTCATCACCTACCTCCTCAGCCACTTTGACATCGACGGCATTTGGGAGAACGCCCTCGGCTTCGCGTACGGACCCTGCTACTGCAAGCGCTGCCGCGACCGTTACCGCGCGGAGACGGGGCACGAAATCCCCCGCCTGCCCGAGGAGGCCGGCAAGGAGAACCGCGAGCTGATCGGCTATGACGAGCCGGTGTTTGATGAATACCGCGCGTGGAAGGCCCGCTGCGCGGACGAGCACATCGCGCGGATTCGCGGGGCGGTGAAGGCGTTCGGCGAGCAAAGGGTCTACTGCGCGGAGATTTTCGACGTGTACAACGGCACGTTCTCGCGCGGCACAGGCATTGACCACGCCAACGCCAAGCGGCACTTTGACTTCCTGATCAGCTGCGTGTTCCTGAACTCCATGCACTCGCCGAAGCAAACGCGCGTGTACGACATCATCCATAACTCCGCCACAACCATCCGCTTCTCCCGCGCGCTCCAGCCGGAAAAGCAGCCGGTCATCTGCACCGGCGGCAACGGCACGCGCTGGCGCTATATCGCGGACCCGGCACTTGAGACGCGGCTCTGGATGTGGGAAATCGCCAGCGTTGGCGGCGGCATCTGGAACTGCTACTTCAATGGCCAGTCGCCCGAGCGCACGCACGACCGGCGCGCGGCCTACAGCGAGCGGGATGTATTCACGTACCTGGCCGATCATTCCGACAAGATCTCCGACACAGTGCCCATACGCGACGTGGCGATCTATTACTCCAAGCACACCCGGGACCGCTTCCTCAGCATGGATGAGGCGCAGGACCGCTACGGGGTAGCGATCAAGGGCATGGAGCGCGTGCTGACCGAGCGGCATATCCAGTATGGATTTGTCGCCGGCCTGGAAGGCCTTGCGCCGGAAAAGCTGGCCGGGGTGAAGGCGTTGCTGCTGCCGAATGCCGCGGTGATGACGGATGAGGAGATCGAGGCCATCCGCGCGTACGTTAAGGGCGGCGGTGGGCTGATCGCTTCGTTCGAGACGTCGCTGTACCGCGCGGATGGCTCCGCGCGCGAGAACTATGGTCTGGCCGAAGTGTTCGGCTGTGACTACGCAGGGATCACCGTCGATACGGCAAATGACTGCTACCAGCGCGTGGCGGACCGGTCGTCGCCGGTGCTGCGCGGCCTTGGCGATACGGACATGCTGATGAACGGCGGAAAGACGGCGCTGGCACTCCCGCGCGAGGGCGCGCAAGTGGTCGCGACGTACATCCCTATCATCCCCAACCAACCGCCGGAGTTTGCGTGGCGCAAGGATCACGTGACCGATTTCGCGACGATTGTCACGCGCGAATACGGCAAGGGCCGCGTCGCGTTCTTCGCAAACACAGCAGACGCGCTATGCTTCACCAACGGGCATGAGGATTATACCGAGCTGTTGTACAATGCGATTGACTACGCGGTGGGCGGAGCCTATACGCTGACAAGCAATGCGCCACGCAGCGTACATATCAACGCTATCTCCGCGCAGGATGATCCCTCGCGGATGATTATTTCCATGCTAAACGTAACGGGGACATCTCAGCGGCCGCTGAAAGAGCTGGTGCTCGTCGGGCCGTTCCAAGTGAGTATTCCCGCGCGTGACAAAACACTTGCCTCCGCGCGGAATCTTTGGGGTTCGCAAGTCTCGGCGCGGCAAGAAGGGGATCATGTTGTGCTGTCCGTGGAACGGCTGGAAGAGTTCGCGAGTGTGGAGATTGCGTTGAAGTGCTTCATCACCGGCTGAAGCCGGTGGGTTTGTCGGCAGTCTGAACCTCTTCAGGAGGCTCCGCTTTTCTTTTTTCTTGTGCAGCGGTGGATTATGGGATACTTTGTTGTTCGGTTGGCTGCTTGATGCCGCCTTGTTTCGCTTGGCGTGTTGCGTAGTGGAAACTACGCAGTGTCTCCTGCCCAACCCACAAACCCAATAAAACCAAAAGGGAAAGCCGGCACGGACGTCGAACAAGAGCAAGGGAAAGCAGGAAAACGGGGAAAACCCTTGCACTTGGAGGATGGGAACAGCAGATGTACAAGAAGCGAAATGGCCAAATCAGCATGCTGGAATCGCCGATATTTTTCGGCGGGATATAACTCGACGAAACAACGACTGGGTGATACTGGCGGAACTGACGCCAAGGGCTGTGTGCGCTGAGAGGCGCAAGCACGGTTCGAAGCGTTGGCGCAAACCTGCATCAGCAATGATGTAAGGCGGCGCTTTTCTACCCTACGTGAAGGGGTATTATTGGCTGCGCGACGATGGAAAGCAGATTTATGGCCTTGACGGTCGCCCCGATAAGGGCGCGAACGGCATGTTCGAGACGGTGAAGGTCAAGGGGCTTATTGATACGCTGCCTGAAATCCCTGGCCTGCTGCTGTACCATAAGGATCATTGCGGCATCTACATCGGCAACGGCTGGGCGGTCGAGGCGCAGAGTTTTTCCAAGGGCGTTGTGATGACCGAGGTGGCGAAGCGGCGTTGGACACATTGGTATAGGTGTCCCTACATTGAGTATGTTGCGGGCGCGGTCGGGCCGGATGTGCCGGAACCGCCTACGCCGCCCACGCCGCCGACGCTGAATAAGCCTGACCCACCCGCATCCCCGTTGCCGGACGATCAGCCTGACGATGATACACCCGACCAGCCGGACGGCGACGCCCCGCTGGATTTTGGCACCCGGCTTCTGAAATACGTCAAGGGAAACGTTCGGCAACGAAAACAAGAACGGGAACGGCATTTATGAGGTGGTGCGGCAGTGGGCCGTATAATCTGCTATTGTAGGAGGAATGCAGGGTGCTCTCATGTCGACTGGCAGTTCTCCACTCGCGGCGCGTGGCTCCAACTCAAACGCCTTTATCCTGTTGTCTCTGATTCCTAATTTGATACGGTACTAGTTGAAATAAGAGGAGAGAACATGTGCTCTGATCGAAACCCGATCGATCTTCCAGGCCGTCTATCACGGATTACGCTCCGAAGGAAGCGGCACTAAGCATCACCTGCGAGACAACGCAGTCAGTGCTGAAAACCCGTCTTCACTCCGCGTTCAGATCCAGCTCTACGACGAACGCATAGCTTCGGTAATCGTAATACAGCTCCATATACTCGATCAACTCCTGCTGCGCACTGTAGGAATGACGGAGAATCCGCAGCACAGGCCACCCTTCGCCGACACCAAGAAGCTCCGCGAGCCGCTTATCCGCACGTTGCGCGCTAATGTGCTGGCGGCCTTTGCCCAGCGGCACGCCGAGCTTATTCTGGTAGAGCTGATACACCGTGAAATGCTCCAGATCTGCCATGGATAGTAGCCTGCCACGCCCTTCGGGCAGATACAAGTTCGCCACCGCGATCACCTTTTCGTCCACCTTGTGCAGGCGCAGCACTTGCATGCAGGTTTCACCGATTTTGCCGGCAGTATCCGCCGGGAGGTATTCCGCGGAGGCAACAAACTTGATACTGCGCACCTCAATTTCAGACGCAACTTTTTTGCTGGAAAGCAGGTTGGATACGCCGGCAAGAAACTGAACGCTGTCCTGCAGCACGGCATTTTGGACGTAGGTGCCCTTCCCCTGCTTGACGGACACGATGTTTTCATCCGCCAGCATTTGAATCGCTTTTCGGACGGTGATGAGGCTTACGTTGAACCGCCGCGCGATCTCCGTATGCGTACCGATATTGCCGTCGTCCGCATATCGGTTCGCCAGGATCTCTCGCTTCAATGCGGCCGCAATTTGCATATACATGGGTATATGCGAATCTCTCTCAATTGCGTTGCTTTCTTGCATGCCGTCACCCATCCTTTTTTATGCTACGCCAATGCCTCTGATAGTACGTCTATAAACACATCCACATCCGAGGGTGTCAGGACCAGCGGCGGCTTGAGCAGCAGCGTGTTTCCACTGATACTGCCCACCAGAATCCTGTTCTCCGCCATAGCCCGGATCACGCGTTCGCCCGTTTCATTGTCAATGAACCGAACGGCGACCGCCAGCCCTTGACCACGGCATTCCATTATTTTGCCCGTATCGCGCGCAAGCGCGCCGAGCCGCTCGGCCAAGTATGCCCCGGTTCGCTGTACTTGTGCCAGCAGGTCTCCCTGCGCAAACTCCTCCAGGACGGCAACCGCCGCCGCGCAGGAGAGGGGCAAGTCGCCGGAGCCGCCTGCTAACGGGCCTGCGTGCGCCATGGGCGGTCGCTCGTCCAGCAGCAGCGCACTGATGTGGAGGCCGTTTCCGAGGCCCTTGCCCACGAGAAGCATGTCCGGTTTGATGCCCTCACGCTGGTAGTTAAACAGCGCCCCGCTTCTGCCAAGCCCGGCCTGAATTTCATCCATGATAAAGACGATGCCGCGATCCTTAGCCCATTGGCGCAGCGCCTTCAGGTAGCCCGGCGGCGGAAACACGATGCGGCTGCCGAGATACGGTTCGATGATCAGCGCGCCAATATCCCCGGACGACTCGTGCTGTATCTTGCGCTCCAGAAACGCGATGCAGCCAAAGCCGCAGGTTTCCCTGTTCAGGTTAATGGGGCAATGCCCGCACTCCGGGTACGGGCCGAACACGACACCCGGTGACGCGGGGCCGTATTCCTTTCGCAGGCGCGGCACGCCCGAGATGGAAGCGCTGAGTTTGGTGCGACCGTGGATGGAATTCCAGAACGCGATGACTTCCGACCGGCCGGTGCGCTTGAGCGCGAGTTTCACCGCGCACTCCACCGCCTCGGAGCCGGAAGCGGTCAGGTGCAGGCAAGAAAAGTCGTGGTTCGTTTGCGCCATCAGCAGCGCGGCCAGCCTGTCGCGGTCGTGGTTTTCGCCCCGCAAGGTGTTCGCGCCCTGTATGGCCCGCAACATCTTTTCGGTGAAACGCGGGTGCTTTGTGCCTAGAAAGACGGTGATGTCGCTCAACTCCAGATACCGGTCTCCGTTCTCAGCGATGAGCCACGCGCCCTCGCCATCCGCGAAGTAAGGGCCCTTGTCATGCTGTGTTCCGGGTAACAAATATTGATCACTCATACGCATCTCTCTCACTCACGGAATCGGGCTCAGGTCCCATTTGGCGAAGCTCTCCAGAAATTCCGCCAAATCGTCCACCTTTGCCCGGAGCATCGCTTCGCCCTTTTCACGCGTCGCCAGCGTGCTGTTGCCGTTCGTGCCGGCAGGCGTGGCCATCTTGTGCGGCAGGTAGACGCGGTTCACGCCATTCTTCCAGCAACCGGGAATCTGGCCGGAGTACTCTTCCGTCGTTTGGTCCATCCGCACCAGATCCGGCCGGATGACCAGCATGTCTGATGTTTCAGCCTCGTCGCCATGCCCGCCCTTTTCCTGTTTGCACACTTCCGCCTCAGCCTCATGGCCCAGGCCCAGGCAATTGGAGACGGCCACCTTTACATTATACTTATCGTTCATATTCAGCGCAACCAGCCGCAGCGGGATGTGCGTGGACACGCCGCCGTCCAGGATCAGGAATTTCCGCACGCCATGGCGCGCATAGCTGAGGAGAATATCCTGCACATACGCGATAAAATGATCCGCCTCAATGCTTACGGACCCTTTCCAATCGACAAACGCAGGAAAGTACGCGTACGGCAGCGTGGGCAGCGTAAACACATCGCAGCGCTCGGTGATCCGGTGGGCCAGGTAGTCCGTCACAAAATAATCCGTGCCCATGGGAAGGTGCCCGCCGTGCTCCTTGGCGCCGCCGCCGATCGGCAGCACCACGATGGCGTCTTCGCAGATAAAATCGCGGCACTCGGGATACGTCATCTCAGCGATAAATTGTCCCATAATAGAATCTCTCCTCTTGTTATCAGTCAAACATGTGACAGGCAAGCGCGTGGCCCGGCGCGCATTTCTTCAATACCGGCGCGACCTGTTTGCATTGCTCCGTCGCGTACGCGCAGCGCGTGTGAAACTTGCAGCCCGGCGGTGCGTTGATGGGGCTTGGCACCTCCCCGGTTAGCCTGATGCGGTTTTCGGCCCAGCTACGCTCCACATCCGCCCTGGGGATGGCGGAAAACAGCGCCTTCGCGTAGGGGTGCTGCGGGTTGTCGTACAGCTCCTTCGCGCCTGCTGTTTCCACCACGGCGCCCAAATACATCACGACGATACGGTCGGAGATGTGTCGGATCATGCTCAGGTCGTGCGAGATGAACAGGTATGTCAGTTGCTCCTTCTGCTGCAATTCCATCAACAAATTGACCACCTGCGCTTGAATGGACACATCCAGCGCCGCGATGGGTTCGTCGCAGACGATAAACTCCGGCTCCAACGCGAGCGCCCGCGCGATACCCACCCGCTGCCGCTGACCGCCGGACAGCTCGTGCGGAAAGCGGGATACATAGTCGTGGGTAAGCCCCACCTTGCCGAGCACTTCCCGCACGCGCTCCGCGCGCTCCTTGGCCGTCAGCGTGAAGTGTACATTCATTCCCTCTTCAATGCTGCTGCTGATGGTCATGCGTGGGTCCAGGCAGGCGTACGGATCCTGGAAGATCATCGTGTTGTTTTTGCAGAAGACCTTTTTCTCCGCGGAGGACAGCCCATCCGTGCGCTTGCCCTTGTTGTAGATATCACCCGATGTTTTGGGGTACACACCCAGGAGCGTGCGGCCGCAGGTCGTCTTGCCGCAGCCGGATTCGCCGACCAGGCTGACCGTCTCGCCGCGAAACACATCAAAAGACACGCCGTCCAGCGCCTTGACGACCTTGTTCTTGCCAACGGGGAAGTGCTTGACCAGGTCCTGTACGGAAAAAAGCGGCTCAGGCATTCGCTTCACCCCCTGACTTGAAAACAGCCTTTGGCGCCATCGGATGCTGCAGCCAGCACGAAACGCTGTGCGTATCGGTGAGTGTGGTCATGTCCGGCGGCGTTTGCCTGCAGATCGGCATGCAGGTATCGCACCGGTCCGCGAACGCGCACTTGTTAAGCGGCAGCATCAGATCCGGCGGCGTCCCTTTGATCGAATACAGCCGCTGCTTGGATTCCCTGGACAGCACCGGAATGGAGCGCAGCAGCGCCAGCGTGTACGGGTGCTGTGGGTCCCTAAAAATCTCCTTGGTCGTGCCGGTTTCCACGATCATGCCGGCGTACATGACCTGTATGCGGTCCGCGAAATCCGCGACCACGCCCAGGTCGTGCGTGACCAGGATGATTGCCATATTCAGCTTCGCCTTCAAGCCCCGCAGGAGGTCCAGCAATTGTGCCTGGATGGTGACGTCCAGCGCCGTCGTCGGTTCGTCCGCGATCAGCAGCTTCGGGTCGCAGGACAGGGCGATGGCGATCATCACTCGCTGGCGCATGCCGCCCGATAGCTGGTGCGCATACTGCTTCAGCCGCTCCTTAGGGTTTGGGATTTCCACCATGCGCAGCAATTCTTCCGCCTTTTGCCAAGCGTCTTTGCTGCTCATCCGCTTGTGCAGCAGCAGTGCCTCCGTGATCTGCTTGCCGACGGACATGGTGGGGTTGAGCGACGTCATGGAGTCCTGGAACACCATGCTCGCCTCGCCGCCACGGAAGGCGCGCAGTTCCTTCCGCCCGAATTGCATGACATCCCTGCCGTCAAACACAATGCGCGAAGACACGTCAACGCGCGCGGACGACCGGGCGTGCAGGCGCATGACCGCCTTGGCGGTTACCGTTTTGCCGCAGCCGGACTCGCCCACAATTGCGAGCGTTTCACCGGCGCAAACATGGAAGCTGACCCCGCGCACCGCGTGCACGCTGCCGGCGAAGCTGTCAAAATCAATGCGAAGGTTTTCAATATCAAGCAATCTCTGCATGCGCTCACCTCCTGAGCTTCGGGTCCAGCGCGTCGCGCAGCCCGTCGCCCAGCATCGTAAAGCAGAACATGGTCAGCGCGATCAGCAGCGCAGGGAACAGCATTTGATACGGCTGAAACTGCAATTGCGGTGTTGCGGCGGACGCCAGCGCGCCCCAGCTTGTCGCGGGCGGCTGCACGCCAAGGCCGACATAGCTGAGAAACGCCTCCCCAAAGATAAACCCGGGGATGCGGAAGGTGATTGAGACGATGATGACGCTCAGCGTATTGGGAATCAGATGCCGCATGACCACGCGAAACGGCTTCACGCCCATGAGCTTGGCCGCGATCACGTAGTCGGCACCACTCATCTGCAGCATTTGGGACCTGACGAGGCGCGCCGTGGAGCACCAGCCCGTGACGGTCATCGCAAAGATCAGCGTGCCGATCGATTTCGAATCCATCATCACAGAGATGAGGATCACAATCAGCAGGTACGGCACGGAATCCATAATTTCCACAATCCGCATCATGACCATGTCCACTTTTCCGCCGAAGTAGGACGAAATGCCGCCGTATACACATCCGATCAGCGTGACGATCAGGGAGCCGACTAAGCCGATGATCATCGAGATGCGCCCGCCGAGCCACACACGCGTGAACAGATCGCGCCCGAGTTGATCGGTGCCGAACCAGTATGTGGCGTCTGGCGAGACATTTTTATGCTTCAGATCCATCTTGACCGCGTCAAATGCGTTCAAGGAAGGGCCGACAATCGTCATAAGGACGATCGCGATCAGCAGAATGACCGCGAACACCGATGTCTTGTTCTTCAGGAAAAGCCGAAGCGACTGTCGCCAATAGTTCACTGTGGGCCGTGCGATGCTGTTTTGCTGCACATCATCACAGCCGATGATGGTGAAGTCTTTCGGGTCGTACGTCATCACGCGTCACCTGCCAATCGGATTCTTGGGTCCACCACGCAGAGCAAAATGTCCGTGACCAAAATGGAGATCGCGTACACGCCCGTAAACACAAGGTTCAGACCGAGCACCATCGTGTAATCGCGATCGTTGATGCTCGTGATGAAATACCGGCCAAGGCCGGGAATGGAGAAAATGCTTTCCACGATAAAAGAGCCGGAAAAAATGCTGCCCACGCTAACACAGAGCATGGTCAGGCACGGCAGAATGCTGTTGCGCAGCACATGCCGCGTTACGATTTGAAAAGTGCTCGCGCCCTTGGCCTCCGCTGTCAGGATGTAGTCCTGGTTTGTCACGTCCAGGACGCTCGACCGCATGTACCGCGCGTAGCTCGCGATGGGGCCAAAGCACATGCAGATGACCGGAAGCACCATGTACTTGGCGCCTCCCCAGCCATGGGACGGGAAGATCGGCCACTTCACGGCGAAAAAATACATTAAAAGCGAAGCGATGACAAACGTCGGAATGACCGTGCCCGCGACCGCCATAATCATGATGACGCGATCCGGCCAGCGGTTGCGGTTGAGCGCCGCGATGATGCCGAGGATGATGCCCACCGTAAACCCAATCGCCAGCGCCAGGCCGCCGATGGCCGCCGAAGCGGGGGAGAACGTTTTGATGATGTCCGTCACGCTTCTGCCCGGGAAACGGAGGGAAGAGCCCAGGTCGCCCGTCACAAGCTGCCGCAGGAAGCGGACGTACTGCACCGCCAGCGGCTGGTCATAGCCGTAGCGACTCATGTACAGGGCGCGGGTTTCACTGGTCATATCCTCCAGCATGCCGCGGAACGGATCACCCGGAATGGCATGCACCATAAAAAACGTGATGGAGAAGCTCTCAAGAAGAAAAGGGAACCGAGTACGAAACAAAGCGTACCCGGTTCTTTTTTATGAGAACAAGAGAAAAAGGGTTGACAAACAAGGAAAAATTTGCGGCGAAGCCACTTGAGCGAAGAGTTCAAGGAGGTAAGGCCCATGGAAATTTACACACGG
>JAVBOM010000027.1:0-87509 GCA_031550535.1 Eubacteriales bacterium | reverse complement strand
GGAAATCGTGCAGGCCGGAGTGGATTTTTCGGCAGATCAAGGAGTTGGAGCGAGGCGTAGCAGCGCTACGCTGAGCACGCGGAGGTGAGGCGCGTCCAGTGGACGCAATAGCCGAGCCGCCTGCGCGTTGAGCAACAGAACAATGGACGCGTCGGCGTTCATTGCGACAATTGCGAAACGCAAAACGACGCAGAGATGCCGGAAAAGACGCCTGGTTTGCATGATTTGGCTTTTTGAAACAGCCCTTAGCTGCCCCGCGACCATTTTCAACAGGACATATCATTGCTTGTTTTGCTCGAAACACTTCTGCATGCCCACCGTGTAGCACATGGTATCATCCTCTCGATTTACTCTTCCATACAGAGTAATGACATCCGAGAGGCTTGTCAATCATGCAAACGATCTATACCGCAGGTTCGTATACCATTTCATCCATTGATGCTGCGAAAAGATCATGGATGTTGGGTTCACCCCCTCATCCATGCCTTCCGCATTTCTGGTCCAAAGATGACTGGCATGGTGCTTACCACCGGTCCGTTTCGGGGTAGATATAGGAATCCGTGTACTGCGTCTTGTTCTCCTTGTGGCCAAGGAGCATGTACAGCGTGTCATAGCCGTTCTTGGCCTTGTAGGCTTCCATGTTGGCGATGAAGTCCTCCAGGGATTTGGCCAGGACGTTTACGGTCGTGCTGCCCAGGAAGAGGTCGCCCGAACCCACGGCATCGCCGGTGAACATGATGTCATTGTAGAACACCACCGTGCCGTTGAGGGTATGGCCCGCGATCATGCGAAACTCGAAGTTGTCCTCGCCGATGGTCACGGTGTCGCCGTCCAGCACGTAGGTGAACTTTTCGTCACCGCCGAACACGTCGGTGGTGCCCGCCGCTTCGCCGCGGTGCAGGTACGCCTGCTTGATCTGGTTGGAATCCATGAACCAGCGGAGGCCCTTGTAGTGGTCGCCGTGGTTATGGGTGATGAACACGTACATGTCGGCTTCGGGGTTGGTCAGCACGTTCTTGATCACATAATCGTACAGGTCGCCGGGGCTTGTGCCGGAGTCGATGACATACACCGTATCGCCCTTATCGACGATGTGGAGCTGGTTCATGTCATAGTCGCACACGCTGGTGATCCCGTCGGCGTATGTGTAATGGGAGAACATGATCTTCGGGTTCAGCGTTCCGCCGTTCGTGCGCGCGCGGCTCTGGGCCATCAGCCAGTTGTACGGCGTGCCGATGCGGTACACCTGCTCCCAGGAGTTATGCGGCGGCAGCACGGAGTCCACGTCCCACATTTCAAACTTGACGGTCTCGCCGTCCTCGTCCTTGATGGCCTTGAGCTGTTCGACGGCGCGCTCGGTGCCGACCACATAGCTCTGGTCGTCGTTCTGCACCACGAAGGCCCAGATCGGCATCATCTTGATCGCCTCAAAGGCGGCGGCATCGTTGTCGTAGAACTCGGCGGGAACGTAGGAGCTCGACGGGATCGCGCCCGCAAAGTAGTCGGTGTGCTTTAGCAGCAGGTTCCACGTGGCGACGCCGCCCATGGAGTAGCCCTGCACGTAGACGCGGTCCTTGTCCACGTTGTTGCCCGCGATGACCTCGTCCAGTATCTGGCACAGCAGCGCGTCAACGTCCTCGTCCGTCCAGTTGGCGTTCGTCTGGGGCGCCAGCACGTAGCAGGGGTTGGCGTATTCCATCTCGATCCACATCGTGGCGCCCTTGCTGTTCACGAGCTGCTTCTCGTTGTCGGTCCCCATGCCGTCCTCGCCGTGCAGGAACAGTACCAGGGGATAACCCCCATCGGCCTTGCCAAGGGCGACGGTGGGGTCGTACAGGCGGTAGCTCAGCGACTTGCCGTCCTTTTCCACGGCGCTCGCGCTAAACGCGTCCACGATGTAGTTGTAGACGCCGTTCTGTACGAACTGGATATTCGCGTCGCCAAACCACTTCACCGCGTATTCCAGCGTCAGCTTTTCCCCGTTGAGCCACGTCTCGGAGCCCAGGTTGGTGACGGAGCCGTCGGAGTTCCGGGCGTCTGGCGTTTCCAGCTCCACGAACACGTAGCGGCCGTTTTCTTCCGCGTTGCCATAGACGCCGTCTGCATTGACGTACGCGGCCGTGGAGGAGCGGCGCCCGTTGAAATACTCGGTGCCGTCGCTCAGCTTGGTCACGGCGCGGACTTCAAACATGGCCGGGAAGAGATCGCCGGCCTTGATGGACGCGCCCTCGCCAAAGTCAAGGCGTACCGCGCTTGCGCGCTGGCCAAAGTCGTACACCTGGGTAACGATGTCGAACGAGAGTTCCGTTGTTTCTGCGGCTTCCGTCGCAAACGCGGGGATGGTGCCCAACAGCATGGATAGGCAAAGCAAAGCTGCCAGCAGGATCCGAAGGTTTTTCATGACAGATCTCTTCCTACAAGTATTTATCTGCGCATACCCAACGAGTATGTCGAGACCTTATTCAGTTGTAAACGTTCTACGCCTTCTTCCTGGAGATCACGTCAAACGCCACCGCGAGGATGAAGATGACACCTTTGACCACGTACTGGAACGAGATGTCCACGCCCAGCAGGTTCATGCCGTTCGTCAGGGAGATGATCACCAGCGCGCCGATGATCGTGTTCGTCACCCGGCCCACGCCGCCGCTGACCGACACGCCGCCGATGTACGACGAGGCGATCGCGTCCATCTCGAACCCCAGGCCTGCCGTCGGCGTCGCGGACGCCATGCGCGACGTGTACAGGATGCCGGACAGCGCCGCCATCATGCTCATGGAGCAGAACACGATGAACGTCACCCTCGTCACGTTGATGCCGGACAGCTCCGCCGCCTCCGTGTTGCCGCCGATCGCGTAGACGCTCCGCCCCAGCTTCGTCTTGCTCAGGAGGAAGTTGTACAGCAGCAGCACCGCCGCCACGACGACCGCCGTCCACGGCAGCCCCTTGTAGTTCGCCAGCATCCACGACACCGCCATCAGAATGCCAACGAAGAAGACCAGCTTCGTGATGAAGATGGGCGCGGAGATCACCCGGAACCCGTACCGCCGCATGTTCCGCCTGGACTTCATCTGCATGGCCACGATCGCGAGGGATCCTGCCACGCCGATCAGCAGCGTCAGCAGGTGGATGCCGCTCCCGCCGAACACGTCCGGGATGAACCCGTTGGACAGCGCGCGGAACGTCGTGTTCCGCACGATGATCGTGCCCGTGCTCGCCGTCACCATCGACAGCAGGCCACGGAAAATGAACATGCCCGCCAGCGTCGTCACAAACGCCGGCACCTTGATCCTCGACACAAGAAACCCTTGGTACATGCCGATCGCCACGCCCAGCGCCAGAATGATCGGAATCACGATGAACGTCGCCATGCCGCGCGTCAGCAGCGTCGCCGCCACCGCGCCCATAAACCCGGCCACATAGCCGACCGACAGGTCAATGTGCTTGATGATCAGGATGCACGTCATGCCGATGGCCAGCACAGCCACATACCCAGTCTGGTTAATCAGGTCCGTCAGGTTGCGCGAGGAGAGAAACAGTCCCTTGGTCAGAATGCCGAACACCGTGAAGATCACCAGCAGCGCAATGTACATCGCATACTCGCGGATGTTGCCTTTCAGCAGGGTCTTGACCTCTCCCCCCAGTTTTCCTTGCTTCGCAAGGCCCGTCCCTACGTTCGCGCTCATGCCGATTCCTCCTGTGTGTTCGTTGCCATCGCCATCACGCGCCGCTCCGTCGCCTCGGACGCAGGCAGCTCCCCGGCGATCCGGCCCTCCGACATCACGTACAGCCGGTCGCTCATCCCCAGAATCTCCAGCAGTTCCGACGAGATCATGATGATGCTCATCCCCTGCTCCACCAGCCGGTTCATCAGGGTGTAAATTTCGTATTTCGCGCCCACGTCGATGCCGCGGGTCGGTTCGTCCAGAATCAGTATTTCGGGCTGCACAAACAGCCATTTCGCCAACGAGGTCTTTTGCTGGTTCCCGCCGGAGAGGTTGCCGGTCTTCTGCTGGATGCTCGGCGCTTTGATGTTGATGGATTCCTTGTATTCGTTGGCGACGCGGATCTCCTCGTTCCGGTTGATGACCACGCCCTCCACCAGCTTTTGCAGCGCGGCCAGCGTCGTGTTGAACCGGATATCCTGAATCAGCACGAGGCCGTTGCGCTTGCGGTCCTCCGTCACATACGCGACCCCCGCGTCAATCGCGTTTCGCGGATGGCTGAACCGGGCCTCCTTGCCGTTCACCAGGAGCGTGCCGCCGGTCAGCCGGTATCCCGGCGTATTGCCGAACAGGCTGAGCGCCAATTCCGTCCGTCCCGCGCCCATCAGCCCCGCCAGCCCGACGATCTCCCCCCGGCGCACCTTCATGCTGACGCTGTGGAGGATCTCCCGCTCTGACCCAGGATCGTACACCGACCAATCCTTCAACTCGAAGCACGTTTCGCCCGGCGACAGGCGCGCGCGCTTGGGGTAGATGTCGTCAATCGCGCGGCCGACCATGTTGCGGATGACCTCCTGCTCGGTCACCACCTGTTCCCGCGCGTCCAGGGAGCAGACCGTCGCGCCGTCCCGCAGCACGGTGATCGTGTCCGCGATGGCCAGCACTTCCTTCAGCTTGTGCGAAATCATGACGCAGGTGACGCCCTGCGCTTTCAGCTCACGGATCAATTCCAGCAGGTTTTCGCTGTCGTCGTCGTTCAGCGCCGCCGTCGGTTCGTCCAGCACGAGAAGCTGCACATCCTTGCTCAGCGCCTTGGCGATCTCGATCAACTGCCGCTTGCCCACGCCCAGGTTCTTGATCTTCGTCGCGGGGTTTACATCCAGCCGCACCCGCTTGAGCAACTCGTCCGCGCGCACGATGGTCTGATTCCAGTTGATGACGCGCCCGTCCATGATCTCGTGGCCCATAAAGATGTTCTCATAGACCGTCAATTCCGGAAACTGCGCCAGCTCCTGGTAGATGACCGCGATCCCCGCCTTTTCGCTGTCCGCGACGGAATGGAACCGCACCGCGCTCCCCTCGTAGACGATTTCCCCCTCGTATGTGCCAAACGGGCATACGCCGGACAGGACCTTCATCAGCGTGGATTTTCCCGCGCCGTTTTCCCCCACCAGACAGTGGATCTCCCCCCGCCGCACCCGGAAGCTGACGTGATCCAGCGCCCGCACGCCCGGGAATGTCTTGACGATGTCCCGCATTTCCAGTATGTAGTCCTGCATGTGCCGAGCCTCCTATTTATGGGGCTGCCGTGGGAAAAGAGGGGGACGCTGGGACGCCGTCCCAGACCCTGCCAAAGGGTCATTGACCTTTGGCATCCCATCTTCGCCTGCGGGCGGGCTGATTAGTAATTAATATCCAATCCCCCGGGTGATGGGATTCTTAAGGGATGAAATCCCTTAAGTGGGGTTCCAAGGGGCAAAGCCCCTTGGCGTTCCTCCATTTTCACCGCGACAGCCCCATCGGTTCACCATCCCCCTATAATCCTGTGAACTGGGAGGCGGCGTAGTAGCCCGAGTCGATCAGCACGTCCTTGACGTTGTCCTTCGTCACCACGACGACGGGCGTCTGCTTGGAGGGCACATCGATCATCGTGTTGTTGTATGTCGCGTCCGTCTGCGGCACATTGCTCTCCAGAATCGCGATCGCCATGTCCATCGCGTCCTGCGCCAGCGTCCGCGTATCCTTGAACACGGTCATGGACTGCAGGCCGTCGATCACGTACTGCACGGAGGCGATTTCCGCGTCCTGCCCGGTGATGTAGTAGCCGTTGATGTCCGCGTCCGCGGCAAACACGTCAGCGATGGAGCGCGCGGTGCCGTCGTTCGGCGCGAGCACGTAGCACAGGCCCTTCTCGGCCGCGGTCACGGCGGTCAGGTTCGCTTCGGCCTTGGACTTGGCGACGTTGAAGTCCCAATCGGTCGTGATCTGGCCGATGATGGACGCCATCTGGTCGCGGGTCAGGGTTGCCTGATCCTGCAGCGCGACAGCCTCGGCGGAGTTGCGAATCACGAACGTGCCGTCCGCGATCTTCGGCTGGAGGATGTTCCACGCGCCCTCAAAGAACAGGAACGCGTTGTTGTCCGTCGCGGCGCCCGCGTACAGGTACAGGGAGTTCCCCTCTCCCTGCGCGTTGTCCAGCAGATACTGGCCCATGGCCTCGCCCACGGCGACGGAGTCGAACGTCACATAGTAGTCAACCGCTTCCGTGCCGGTAATCAGGCGGTCATATGAAATCACCGTGATGCCCTCTTCCCGGGCGAGCTCCACGGCCAGGCCGGCTGCGCCCGCGTCCTGCGCGCAGATGATGAGGACCTTCATGCCCTTGGCGATGAGGGTTTCCACATTGGTGCGCTCGGTGGCGGAGGAACCCTGGCTGAACAGTACCTCGACAGAGTAGTCCGTGTCCGCGATGACGGACTCAAACCGGGCCTGGTCCTGGAGCCAGCGCGGCTCGTCCTTGGTCGGCAGCACGATGCCGACATCCACGTCGGCCGCGAGGGCGATGCCCGCAAACAGCGGCAGGCAGAGCGCCAGAACCAGCATAAGGGAGAATAGTTTCTTCATAGGGAGTACCACCTTTCTTTTGTTTGATGTCTCGCAGGCAGCACGTGGCGCCGCCCTTGCGCCAATTGTACATGCACGTCCTATGAAAATACTATAAAGATTGTTGGAGGAATTATAAAAATTGTAAGATGGCGCGCTTTTCGCCATTGCCATCCCTCTTTGCCCTTGCTATAATGACGGCACCTGGAATGTTCAAAAGCTAGTGCACTTACAGAGGAATGAAAAAACGTGAAACTGCGCCCCATATTTCAACTGCGCTCCCTGCGGAACCGAATGCTCATCTGGGCGTTTGTGTTTATACTCCCTATACTTTTTCTGTTTATCTATAGCACGAACATGGCCACGCGCTCGTTTGAGGCGCAGATGGAGGACAACCTGCAGCAGATCCTCATCCCCTTCGCGCGGGAGGTCGACCTGACGCTGGAAAACACAAAGCGGTACATCGCCAACAAGCGAATCAGCCTGTCCGCCTTTGACGCGGCGGCGAGGGATGAGCTCTCCGCGCTGAACGCCACGCAGGCGCTCGGCGACAACTTTTCAGAGGATCTGTCGGTCCATTCCCAGGTGGACGCCCTTTTTCTGTTCCATAACGACCGCCTATGGTTTGTGCAGAACTACAATCGCTCGTACGCGCGCCAGCGCAAGGCCGCCGATTATCTGACCACGTTTCTGCAATCCCTCGAGGAGACGAACACCATTTTTCAGCAAGGCTACCTAAGCTTTGAGGCGGACGGGGAGTATTACTTCTTCATCGCGAGCGACCTGCCCGAGGGGGGTGCCGTCGGCTGCTGGTTCAACACGGACACGCTGCTGGAGGAACTGCGCTTGTCGGGCATCGACGGCCTTTCCCTGGCCATGTTTGGCGACCGTACCGGCAGGATGCTGAACGAGCAGTTCAACACGCGCTCCGCCCGCCGCCTGAGCGAGCTGCTGGCCGGGTACCTGGTGGTCACGGAGCAGCTCTCCAGCGGCGCGTTTTCGCTCACGGCGCTGTTGGACCGGGACACCGTGTTCGCGCCGTTTACGCAGCTAAACCAAGGCATACTGATCGCGCTCGTCATCGCGTTTGTCCTCTTTGTCGCATACATCGGGTTTATGCGCGGCTCCGTCATCCTGCCGCTGAACCGGCTGATCTCCTCCATCAAGCGGATACAGGTCGGGAACTTCAAACCCATCCCCATCCGGCCAAAGGACGCGACGGAAATACAGGACATCTACCGGGCGCTCAACACGATGACCAACGAGGTCGAGGCACTCAAAATCCGCGTGTACGAGGAGAAGCTCACGCAGCAAAACACACAGATGCAGCTATACCAGTTGCAGCTTAGGCCGCACTTTTTCCTCAACGCGCTGAACACAATTCTTAGCTACGCCCGGGCAAACGAATACGCCATGTTGCAGCGGATGACGCTTGCCCTCGCCTCCCACTGCCGCTACATCCTCTACAACACCTGGTTCGTTTCCGTGGAAGAGGAGCTCGCGTATACGCAGAACTACATCGACATGCAGAGTATGCAGCACGACACCCGTTACCACTACACCGCGCACGTGGAAGATGCGCTGCTGGACTACGAGATCCCCATTCTCTCCGTGCAGATCTTTGTGGAAAACGCGCTCAAGCACTCCCGCGAGCTGGCGCCGGACATCGCCATCTCCGCGTCGATTACGAAATGCATGGCCGGGGAGGTTTCTTGCCTTTGCATCGTCATCGATGATACGGGCATCGGCTTTGGCGACGAGATGCTCGCGTCACTGAACACCCCAGAAACACAGGTGCCGACGGACAAGGACCATGGCATCGGCATTGAAAACGTCCGCAAGCGGCTTGAGATCCTGTACGGGGATCAGGCCAGCATCCTGTTCGCCAACAACGGCGACGGCGGCGCGCACGTGGAAATACGCCTGCCCATGGAACGCCAGCGGTAAGGATTTCTCGCGGAATCCTATTATGGCGCCCGATTTTTCAAATCGCGCCGCCGTTCAAGGAGATGAAAGCGCAAATGAAGAAGCTCCGCGCACTCTGCGCCCTATCCCTGCTGGGCGCGCTGCTGCTGGCCCTCCCGGCGGCCGCGGATGCCCCGGTATACGCGCGGCTTGTGATGCCCCTCTTTTTCGAGGCAAAAATCCCCGCGGACATTGGCCTGATCGCGCAGGAGGTCAACCGGATCGCGCAGGAGAAGATCGGCGCGTCGGTAACGGTGGTGCCGCTGCTGTATCTGAACAGCGTGGCGGACCCTACCCGCCTCGCGGAGTTGGAGTTGCTGGCTAAGCAGGGCGTCCGCCTGGACATCTACCCGAGCGTGGTCCCGAACATGGAGCCGCTCGCGCTGGATGATTTGCTGGCGCGCTACGGCCAGGATATCCTGGCGCTGACCGGTGAGTTCCGCATGTCGTTTTTCACCGCGAGTGGACCCCTGTACCGCATTCAAACGATGAACGATTATGTGGCGGCGGTCGGCGTGACCATGCGCCGGGACATTGTGGAGAAGCACGGCATCGACCTGACGGCCATTCACTCGCTGCGCGACCTGGACGCGCTGTTTTCCGCGCTCTGTGAGAAAGAACCGGCGCTCCGGATGGTCGCCCCGTATCAGACCCGCGCCAGCATCGTGGACAGGTATAAGCACTATCAGGCCGTTCCCTTCTCCATCCTGGACGTTTCACGGGAGGATGCCACGCGGATCGTGAATTACTACGCGACGGACGGCTACCGCGAAACCGCCGAGATGCTCCGAAAATGGTACGAGCGCGGCTACCTGCCGGAGGACCTTGCCCTGCAGAACATCCACGCCGCCGAGCTCGTGAACGCCGGGGAACTGTTCTCCTATCTGTGCGCGTACAAGCCAGGCATTGATTTTGAGGAATCGCAGAGCTGCGGGATGGACATGGTCACCGTCTGCTTGCAGGCGCCCATCGTGACGCGCCGCTCCCTGTTCAAAACCCACTGGTGCATTTCGGCCGCCTCCGTCAACCCCGGCAAGGCCATGCAGTTTCTGAACCTCCTCTACACCGACAGCGAGCTGGTGAACCTGCTGATGTACGGCATCGAGGGGCTGCATTATGCCCTGCTCGCGGACGGCACCATCGATTACCCGGAAGGCGTCACCCACGGAACCGTGGGTTATCAGAACACGCTGTCCTGGCAACTGCCCAACCAGACCATTGCCCACGTATGGCACGGCAACGATCCGGGGCTTTGGGCGGAACTGAAGGCATTCAACGAGTCCGCGCCGGTATCGGGCACCCTCTACTTTGCGTTTGACGCAAGCAATGTCGCCGCCGAAAACACGAAAGTCAACGCGATTGCCAGCAAGTACGCGTATGGCCTGGAGACGGGGCAACTCGACCCGGACGTGTACCTGCCGGTGATGCTGGCTGAAATGGAGGCGGCGGGCGCGGAAGCGGTCGTTGCGGAAGCGCAGGCGCAGTTTGACGCATTTCTCGCGCAAAAGGACGTGTCCAAATGAACATACTGATCGTTGACGATGAGATTCCCGCCGTGCAAGGCATATTGAAAATCGTAAACTGGCAAAAGCTCGGCATTGGTGAAACTTATACCGCGTATTCCATGACGGAAGCGATCAATCATTTTCTGGCGCACCCCATCGGGCTACTTTTGACCGACATTGAGATGCGCGGTGGCACGGGCTTTGACCTGATCCAATGGGCAAACGCGCGGGAGCTCCGTTATGTGGGCATTATCCTGAGCAGCTTCCCAAATTTTCACTATGCGCAGCGCGCCATTGCGCTGGGCGTATTCGAGTATCTTCTCAAGCCCGTGGAGGATAGCCAGCTTGAAATGACGCTGACGCGGGCCGTTACGCAGATTCGAGGGATGAACGGCAAGCCCAAGGCGGCCACCCAGACCGTGAACGAGCTTGTGGAGCGCTCCAAGAAATACGTGCATGACCACATCAACCAGGAAATCACCCGCAACGATGTGGCCACCCACGTGGGGCTGAGCCCGGAATACCTATCGTCCTTTTTCAAGCGGGAGACGGGAAACACGCTTAGCGAGTTCATCAAGACGGAACGGATCGCCTTTGCCAAGCGGCTGCTGAAGCAGACCAACTTGCCCATCAGCATCATTTCGGACAATGTCGGGTTTGATTCGCTGGCGTACTTTTCCTCCGTGTTCCGCAGTGTTGTGGGGTGCACGCCGAGGGAATACCGGCAGCAGCTTGGCGGCGGGATCGGACAGTAGGGTTGAGGCCAAGGGAATTGCCAAGGCCACCATCTGATCTGGTGGCTTGAGTAGGCTTTATAAGTGTCTGCTATCGGCGCGCGCTCCTCGCGCTCCGAAAGACCACTATCAGGTCGGATTCAGTGTGGCATCGGAGGATTTCTGTACATAGCTTAAGCTTTACTTTTCACCGGCGGAGTTGTTGGCTTTCTTCCTTCAACAGCAAACTGCCCCGCGGTCATGTTGCGGGGCAGTTCTTCCTTTGCCCGCTTTTCGGTTCGCGCTGCTTACCGCACCTGCTGGAACAACCAACGTTCAGCACGGGAACTTCTTCTGAGAATTCCAGCCGGATGCCCGCGACCGTCTCGCCACTTTCCAGCACCTGTGTCACAGGCATCGCCGCGACGATGGACGCCGTATCCTCCGCAGCAGCCAGGCAACAACCCAAAAGAACGGCCGCCAGAACGAGCATGGTCAGTACCTTTTTCATTTGCAATCTTCTCCTTATACGTATGTATCTTAACAGGCCGCGCAACCCGAAGATTGCGCGGCCGCCGCTATGCTGTACAGCCTACATCATATCAACCATCTGCTGATCGTCCAGCACAACACAGTAGCTATCCTTGTCAAAAACCATCGTATATTCGTTCTCCAGCGTATAGGGCGTCCACGCCAGGCCTTCCTGGCTGGGATCGCCGGTGTAGGCGAAGTTCACCCATGCCTGCGCGACCACATCCTGCATGGCGAAGCTCTCGGGTGTGCCGCCGGTGGCGATGAGCATCTCCCGCAGGCCAACATTGTGGAACACATAGATCAGTTCCGCGCAGTGGAAGGGGGTGATGCCGCCGTTGACGGGCGCCTCGTAGGAAAACAAGTAGTTGTACACGGGCGCGCGGGTGGCTGCCAACTTGTCCGACAGCGCGCTGCGCACGTTGTTGCGGTAGCTGGGTGCGTAGAAGTATGCATCGGCCGTGATCTTGTCCGGGAACAGGCGCGTGAATTCTTCGATGATGCCTTCGGCGTTGTCGCCGTAGCGCTCCGTCAGATTGGCCAGCGTCTCTTCTTCGGTCCACTCGTTCTTGCGGCCGTCGCCCAGCACAAGTGTGCTGCTGCGCTCGGAGAAGTTCGTGCCCGCGATAAAGGGAATGTCATACGCAAAGTCGCAGTACTCGGTCATGATATATGCGTCGTCCTGCAGGGGACGCCAGCCGATGCTGCGGCCGCTTTCTTCGCGAACCTGCTTGCCAACATCCGAAACAGCCTGGTCTGCGGCGGTGAGCAGTTCCTCAAAGGAAATCTCCTTGAGTACATTGAGCTGCGTCTCGTCGATGCCGAGAATCTCCATCGTCCGCTCCGTGATCCGGCGGGATTCATCGGGCAGGAGCACGCTGGCTGTGCCGCTGCTCTCCGCGATGACCTTATGGAACAGCCCTTCCGCCTCGGGCATGTGCATGAGGGTGACGACCTTGCCAGAGCCGCCGGACTGCCCGAAAATCAGCACGTTGTCCGGGTCGCCGCCAAAGTATTCGATGTTCTCCTGAATCCATTCCAGCGCGGCCACCAGGTCCGCCATGCCGGTGTTGCCGGAATTGGCGTACTCTTCGCCGTATGCGGACAGGTTCAGGCAGCCAATTACGTTGACGCGGTGGTTGAGCGTTACCATCACCACATCGCCGAATTCGCTCAGGTTCCTGCCGTCATACGCGTAGGACTCAATGGACGAGCCGTTGCTGAACGCGCCGCCGTGCATGAACACCATAACTGGCTTCTTCGCGGCGGTATCCAGGTTCTGCGTCCAGATGTTCAGGTACTGGCAGTTCTCATCCTCGACCCAGTAGCGGTGCGGCCACACGAGTTCGTCACTGCCCACGGCTGTCATTTTCGCGATGGGGCAGACGGGGCCGTACACCTGCGCGTCCACGACGCCTTCCCACGGTTCCACCGGCTGCGGCATGCCGAACCGCTCGGCAACCGCATACCGGACACCACGGAAATTGTAGGTGTCGCCATCCATGATGCCGCGAAGCTGCCCGTTTTTCACCTGGACGATGGGCGGGTCATACATCGTGTTGCCCGCACTCGCAGGAACGGCGGCCAGCACCATCACCGCCACGCATACCAGCGCGATTGTCCTCTTTACAAGCCTTTTCATTGTGTACCTCCGTAATATCTGTACGCAGCGTTAGTTTACAGGCGCATAGATGATTTCCTTGGTCACAGGGTTGCGCGCGAAGTCTTCAAACCAATCCCAGATGATTTCGGCATACGCCGGATAATGGGTATGGGTGAGCGTCTCGGAGTGCGTGAGAGCCAGGAGCGGAACGCCGTCATCGTCATACAGCGCGCCGGTCCAGATCGCGAAGCCGGTCTTGGGCAAGATGCGCTTTTGGGTGTCCAGCGGGAAGCCCCAGTACGGGTACTGCTCGAAGTCCAGTTTTCCGTACCACGGTTTGATCTCGTTGATGCCCTTGATGATCTGCACGCACTCGTACCACACGTACTGATCGTTCCAGTCGGTGGACTCGGTCTCCTTGCCCTGGCCGATCAGCATAATCGGCAGGTCGAGATCGTAATCGTACTTGCCCAGCGCGATATTCTTGGCAAGCGTGGTGTAGTACGGGCCGGATACGCGCGACTGGGGAGCCGCAGCCGCGAAGAGCTCCGGATACGCGTTGGTAACGGTTAGCGTGCTGCCCGCACCTCCGGAGAATCCGCTGACATAGATGCGGGAAATGTCAACCGGGTACTTCTCAATCATGTACTCGATCAGGGCCTTGGACTCGTCGGCCCCGCTGCCGTTCGGGGAGACCATGATGATGTTGTGGTCGATGCACAGCTGCGACCAGCCGATGGACTCCGCCTCGTAGATCGGATGATCCCCGCCGCCGTGGAAGCACAGCATCAGCGGATAGGTGGCGGAGGAGCCAGATTCCATCGAAGCCTTGACGGCCTTGGGCACGAACTCGTACCAGTAGTTGTCGGTGCGGTCGGTGTCGTCAACCGGCCAGATGCTCTGCTCGGCTTCCAGCACCTTGATCACGTCCATGCCGGCCGCCTCATAGTCGGGGCGGGAGTAGAGCGTATACACGGCGGTGTTGTAGGTTCCGCGGGTGTAGTAGTAGTTCCAGAAGTTGTTGACCATGCACGGGCGCGCGGTCACGCGGAAAAGGCTCGTCCATGCGTCGGCGATCAGGTCCTTGTCAAAGCCGGCCGCGTCGGACTTGCTGACGATGACCTGCTTCACGTCGTCCAGGGTATAGACATACGTCGTCTTCTCCTCGGTTTCAGTGGCTTCCCACGCGGCGATGGCGTTCGCCTTGGCGGTCGCGTCGCGCCCGGAGTTGGGGATATTCTGCGTATCGGCGCCCACGGAGATGTAGTAGTCCACCACCTTCTGCGTCCCGCCCACAATGTACGCCGGTAGCGGATATAGGCCGTACGGTGTGCCCATGTCTCCGCCGAACGTCATAACCGCGGCGATGCGCTTGGCGTTCTGGGTGAGGTAGTCGTTGATGAACGTCGCGCCGGAACCTTCGCCGATCACATACTGCAGGTTGTGCCAGGTCAGCTTTTCGGTGCCGTCGGCGTTGTAGATGTATGCCATGATGGACTCGAACAGGTCCACGTCGTCCCTGTCATACGCCTCGCCGTACCGGTTGACGAGGATGATTGCGGCATGCTCAGCCTCAGCCAGATCGATCAGCCCAAGCTCTGTCGCGGCCGCCCACGCGTCATCTTCGGTAGCGTACGGCTGGTCAGCATAGACGTAGATGATCGGGGTCATCATCGGCCCCGGGTTGTACAGCTCGGAAGCGACGTAAATATAGAACTTGCTGCCGTCGAGCTTCGTCCCGTCCTCCTCGTCCAGTTCTGTGTACAGGGTGACATCATCAACGGCGTAGAACTTCGCACCTTCCTTCAGGTCGGCCGCGCTTGCACTCATGCCCGCAAAAGCGGTGAGCGTCAGCAGTATTGCCACGGCCACGATCAGGGGCAGATACTTCTTCATGCGTGGTTTCCTCCTTGTCCCTTGTTGTTCGCAGTTTTTGTTATGGATCCCCACCTCGATGGCGGCACAGATTTGAAAAATCAGCGCCATAAAGGGATTCCGCAAGGAATCCCTACCTCTTATCGGCACAATGGAACCACTCCCTCTTGTTGCCCCGCGCTGTCCCATCCATCAGGCAGCCGGGTGAGTCCAATCAAATCATTTCGCCGCCGCGATAAGCTCGTTCATCAGCCCGGTCAGCGCGTCGTTGATGTAGCCGATCTGGAAGGTCTTGCGGCCAATGCCGTACCCGCCGGTGACGCGGGATTCGTCGTCAGCGATGTAACCGTTGTTCGCGTCCTTTTGCGTCCATGTGTGGTTGAACACGATGGTGTTCTTAAGCGCCGCATTGCTCTTCATGTACTTGCCGATGGACGAGAACAGCTCCGCCGGACTTCCGACAAAGGCGATATCCCCGATGCGCAGGACCTTCAGATGCAGCAGAAACTCATCCGCCGTGGCGCCTTCTTCCGTCGGGATGACCGTGTTGCCCTCGGCAAAGCCCAGGAAGAGGTTCGGCGTCGTCTCCTCAATTTTGTCCAGTGTCGCCAGGATATCCGCGAAGTGGATGCTGGCCCAATACTTCATGATGTCATAGTCGCCCGTGTAGTAGGTAAGCAAATCCCCTGTTTCCGGCACGGGGATCATAACCTGGTTGGATGAAATGGGGTTCTGGTCCCCTGCGGTGCCGCTTGTCCAGAACGCGACCGCGCCTTCGTTTTCGGCTTCCAGGAGGCCGGAAACATAGCCGGGCACGTCGCCGCTGATGCCGGTCTCGCCGTCAAAATACGTGTTGGCAATCATGGTCACGGCGTGCATCGCATAGTTCACCAGGAACGCGATGGGCTTTCCGTCCGCATCGTCAAAGCGCATGGTCACAAGCGTCTTGTCCGATACGCCGGTGGGGTTATAGCCCAGTTCGGTATAGCTTTCGCCGGTCTCGCGGTTCGTGTAGACGCGGTTGCGGTTTGTGTTGATGTAGCTTTCGCCGTACGCGATGCCGACGGATGCGGGCTGCATGCTGGCGAGCGCCTCGTCGCAAGCGTCATACATCTGTTCCAGCACATACTTCGCCCACAGCTGCTTGGTGCTCTCATGCTGGCCCTCGGCAAAATCAAAGTTGACCTCGTTCTTCTCTTCCGGCACGGAATGAACGTGCGTGGTCGTATAGAAAATCGCCTCGACCGGCACGCCTGTGTGCTCGGACAGTAACTCCGCAAACTGCCAGCCGGTCGGTCCCTTGCCTGTTTCCGTCACGACGATCAGCGCGGTCGTATCCGCGCTTTGCAGCGCCATCACGCGGGTATACACGTGGTCGATGACATCCACAATATCGCCGGCGTCGCGGCCGATACCCGCGATGGGCAGCATGCCGTTTTCCTTTGTCGGGGTGATATCCCGCTTGGAGACACCGATCAAAAGCGGCGTCTCATCCGCAGCGCCCGCAAACGATCCTAGCGACATGATGAGCACGCACGCCAAAACAATGGCCCAAACCCTTTTCTTCATCTCAATATCCTCCCGTAATCATTCCGCCTGCAGGCGCTTCAAAGCGGCAATGGCATCCTCGTATCCGGCTTCAGCCGCCTCCTTGTACCAATAGATCGCCTGCTCCATGTCCTGTTCAACGCCTAGGCCTTCTTCATAGAGCTGACCCAGGGCATACCGGGACTGCTTCACACCGGGAGGCGACGTCTTTGTGCCGCTGGCAACGACCAGATACAGTTCGGCCGCCTTCGCGTAATCCTGCTCAACGCCCCATCCGTTCGCGTAGTAATCGGCCAGGTACCAAAACGCGGTGGAGTCGCCGGCTTCCGTGGCGGCCTCAAAGTATTTCACGGCCTCGGCGTAGTTCTGCTCCGCGCCCTGCCCGTTGTGATACATCAGGGCGATATAGCGCGGCGCCTTGGTATCGCCCAGCTCGAACGCTTTCAAGTAGTACTCAAGCGCCTTCTCATAGTCCAGCTCTATGTCGCCGTGCAACTTGCCGCCGCCCGGAACGGACCCGTGCGCATACAGCAGGCCGATGTTGACCCACCCTCTGGGCTGTCCGTTTTCGATTGCGGTCTGCCACCACTCGATGGCGGTCTGCACAGCCTCGCCCTCCTCGACTCCTTCCACTTGGCCGGCCTGGTATATCTCGCCCACCCATAGCGCCGCGTCGTCCGCGCCGAGCATCGCGGCGGCCCTGGCGAACTTCAGCTCGATATCGTACCAGTTTCCGCCGGTCAGACCGGGATCATTGCCCTCGTTGACCTGCTTGAAAACGTTCGCGACAAATTCCAGATCATCCGCCGTGATCTCGTTCGCGCGCAGAACGTCCGGAATGTCCTTCAGGGAGACCTGAATCAGCGGAATGGTGCCGTACGCGATATCCGTTCCGCTCGCGACCGAACCCTGCACGCCGTTCACCTCACGGCCCGTGTTGATGTCGCCGTTGGTCGCGTGCGAAACGCCGTAGCACTTGCCTTCGTCATCGATGATGCCGGGCGAACGTGTCCACGTGTCGGTATTGTAGTAGAAGCTCGGCTGGCTGCCGCCGTTGATCTTCACGCCCTTGGCGAGCGCGTAGTTTGTGGCGGTAAAGTACGCGTTGGTATAGTTGACTGTGTTCCACGGCTCCTTGAGCAGTGTCAGGTCCGGGCCACCAAAGTACTCAAAAATCTCCTCACCGCTGATCGCATATACATAGTCGAATGTATTGCTGCCGATCGTGGTCAGAAGATCCCACGGGTACTCAAGCCCGGTCATTTTCTTCTTGACCTTGTTGTATACAGGGAAAGTTCCGGTCGCGCCGTCATATGCGTTCTCATCCACGGACGCGTCCCAAAGCGGATAATCGGAATAATCCATCCGCACTTCCGTAAGCTGGATTTTGTCCTTCTCCGCATCGGTGAACGCACGGTCATAGAAGCCGACGGTGTCGCCCTTGTAGCTTATGCCGCCAGTGCTGTTTAGCCATTTGCGCAGATTGCTGTTTTCCCAATCAATGCCGTCCGTAACGTTGACGTTAAAGAACACGGCATTCACCGCGTACTGGCACATCAGAGTCGCGACGCCGTCCTGGATGTCCAAAATGCGCCAGTTCAGCGGATCGCTCGTCTTGGCGGTGATGTCGCTCTGCGGGTAGCTGCCAAACCCCATCACCAGGTCATCATAGCTGCCCAAAATGCCATCAGGGCCCGCGTACAGATGAAAACCGTTGCCCAGATCTGCGTACTTCATGCCGTACATGTCCGTCAGCACGACAGCGTTTTCCATCAGCACCTTACCGCTTGGGTTCACAACGCTGACTGTCTCAGCGTACGCCACCGAACCAGCGGCCATGAGCAGCGCCATAACTAAACACATCAAGACCATAACGGGTTTCTTCATTAGATGTCCTCCTCTCCATGCCTAGCTCAAGAGGTAGGGGTTTCCTGCGAAGTCCCTTTTTGGCGCCCGTTTTTCAAATCTGCGCCGCCTCGTATGAAGGGATACTCCGTCATTGTCGCCTCTGCAATCTTGTCCTCTACCCTTGTTTCAAAAAACCAGCCAGTGCGTTGCTTGTCCAGTAGCCGCTATATGGCTACGCCAATAGCCGCAATATACGGGGCTCCTTCTCTCCCCATACCTTGACAGCAAAACACACCCTATACGAAAGTATAGCGATCCACACAATGTGATACTATTAAAATTGTAAGCAATAGTATAATTATTGTAAGAAGTGCACGCCGTTTTCTTGTAGTGATGGGGTTTTTGTCCATCGCGAAGCACCACATGATCCTGCTAGCCTACCGTACGCCCGTTGTTTCAACCTGGTTTCTCAGGGGTGGCCGTGTTCCACTGTTGCGCCTTCCTTATCAGACCATTTCTCAAGCAGGTTGAGGATTGTATCAATCATCTGTTCGGTGGTGCAGCCTTCCGGGAAGAACTTCTGGATCTGGTCACTGTGCAAGCGTAGATCAACAGGCGCTGGCTTTGAGGCTATGAGGATCTTTTTGACGATTTCCTTTATCAGGTTGCCTTGCTTTTTGCGGCAGCAGACGAAGCTGCTTTGCCTGAACCATCGACGGCCTTGCTGCATATGCGTGCATAACATCGAGCAAAACCTGTTGGTCTGCTGGCGTTAGGTAGGAGAGCTCGACGGCGGTGTTGATGGCAAGACTGTTTTTGTCCACCATGGTCATAAGCTCTGGGATCAACTCTGTGAGGCGGATGAAGCGCTGGACTTGGTTGCGGCTCACACCAGTCTTTGCAGCAAGAAACTCATCCGACCTTGACTTCGTCCCAAGTTGGGACGAAGTGTCGAACGAACCTTGGTGGCGCATCGCATCCATCATCATCTTGTAGGCAAACGCCCTCTCACTCGGCAGTAACTGCTCCCGCTGTCGGTTGCTGTTGACCATAGCCAGTGTCGCTTCATCGTCCGTCATCTCCCGTACAATCACCGGCATTGTCGCGAGTTCCGCCAACTCACATGCCCGCTTCCGACGATGCCCTGCGATGAGTTCATATTCGTAACGATCTTCCGTACCGTCAGGATATTGAATGCCGATGGGATTGCCGGCTTTGTCGTATGTGAACCCGACATATGAACCTACCTTATGACTTGCGGCTTGACGTGGGCCGGATGGGAAGCCAAGCAGCCGTGACGGTGGCGCGCGGGGATCGCCGGGCGCGGCTGCTGCGGGTGCGGCTGGTGAACGGTTCCAGCCCCGTACCGCTGGACGCGGGCACGCTGGCGGTGCTGCGCGGGGTGAAACCTGACGGCACGACGCTGTACAACGATTGCACGGTGACGGGAAACGTCATTGAACAGCGGATGACGGACCAAATGCAGGCGGCGGCCGGGTTGGTCGAATGTGAATTGACCATATACGGGGCGAACGGGTTGGTACTGACCTCCCCGCGCTTTGACCTGTATGTTCATGATGTGCTGTACCCTGACGGGATCATTGAAAGCTATTGATTCCGCCTGAGCGCGGGTCAATTACAACGGGCTGGCGGGGTACGCCATGCGGCAGTATTTGCGGGAAGGTAAACCGCCAGACGCCGGGGACGGGGAAACCGTGGCGGTGCGGGTGGACGAGCTTACGGCGACGCGCCGGACGCTGGCGGCGCTGGACGGGGCATTTTCTCGGTGGATGGGGGCAAATGAATGATTACGCTGCGGCTTTCCGATTTCGGGGTGTTGGTGGGGTTGGCGGTGCCGTGCGTGGCCCTCCTGGTTTGGATTTTCAACGTGACGTACCGCTTTCAACGGCTGGAACGGCACGACAGGGAGGCGCAACAATCGCGGGCGCTGCTGCTGGAAGGGGTGGTCGCGGCGCTGAACGGGTTGATACAGCTTGGGGCCAATGGGCCGGTATCGGACGCGGAGAAGAAGCTAAAGGATTACATGATACAGCGATAACAACGATGGAGGTACGGGTATGGAGATTAAGGACACGATTCAGAACCGGCTACGGTCGCCGGTGGTGTGGGCGGCGGTGGTGGCGCAGGTGTTGTCGCTGCTGCTGACGCTGGGCGTGATTGACACGGAGTTGAGCGGGACGATTGACATGATTATCGCGGGGGTTTTGCAGTTGCTTACCATCTTTGGGGTGTTGAATAATCCGACCACGAAAACGCATTTCTAGTGCTGGAAAATGTAGGAAAATCAAGGGGTTTGCGGTGGAGATTCTACCGACATTTTTACCGACAGATGCAGCGGAAAAGGCACTCTAAAGAGTATTTTGGCAGTAAATAGCTTCTTATCCAATAAGAAAATAACGAGGTGCTAGAAACAGTGAACCCCTTGAAACACAACGGTTTCAAGGGGTTTGAGGTGGTGACCCATCGGAGATTCGAACTCCGGACACCTTGATTAAAAGTCAAGTGCTCTACCACCTGAGCTAATGGGTCGTCTATGGCTGGGGTGGCAGGGCTCGAACCTGCGAATACGGGAGTCAAAGTCCCGGGCCTTACCGCTTGGCTACACCCCAATGTCCACGCCGTAAGGCGCCAGTATTAAAAAAAATGGGGAGAGAGATGGGGTTCGAACCCACGACATCCAGAGCCACAATCTGGCGCTCTACCACTGAACTACTCCCTCCACGTTGGCGGCGAGAAACCGAAGGTCCCACGCCACAAGGAGATTTCACCGGAAATCTCTACCTCGATTGGCGCGCCCGAAGGGATTCGAACCCTTGGCCTACGGCTTAGAAGGCCGTTGCTCTATCCGGCTGAGCTACAGGCGCACGCCGTACATTCCCCTTCCGGCACAGGAGCAAAACTCCCGCTAACGATTGAGAATTGTAACATAATCCTCCCGCAATGTCAACCAAATATTGTGGGAAAATTGTCGATCGCGGGCCGGCAACACCCCTCCGTTTCCCCGCCACAGCGAATCCATGTGCCACCCGTTTGCGCTCCGTGCGCAGCATACGGGCAACCCCAGCCTTCGTACCGGTTGCGACGGCATCCCGGTTTATTTACCCGCGCATCGCGGTAAGGGCGCTCCGTCCCATACCAACAGCGCAAACGGCACTCACCTCCCCTTACCCAGCCTCGCCGCGCGCAGGTTTCCACGGCATAAAGTCCAATCCGCGCAGCTTCAGGATCGCCTCCATGAAGAAATAATCGCCATACACGATGTTGATGTGCCGGCCCGCGCCGTCATCGTGGTAGGACGCCGTGCACTTCGTCAGGATGCCGCACCGCGCGGGGTTCCAGTCCGCGCACAGGCGGTCGATGCCCCGCAGCATGCGCAGCGCGGCGTCCCGGTATCGCGCCGCGTCCGCGCCATGGGACACATCGGCAAGGTCCAGCAGACCCGAAGCGGCGCACGCCCCGGCGATGTTGTCAATCCGTTCCTCACCCTCAGGCTGGCAAAAATCGCAGTCGGTCAGGCCGTCCGGCCGGATGTGCGCGGTGAAATAGTCCGCCACGCGCCGCGCCGCCGCCAGATAGCGCGATTCCCCCGTGTTCCGATAGCTCAGCGTGAAGCCGTATAGCGCCCACGCCTGCCCTCGCGACCAGCTCGACCCCTTCGCGTACCCCTGCCCGCCTGGCGTGTCCAGCACCGCGCCGGTCAGCGCGTCAAAGATCACGATGTGATTGCACGAGCCATCCGCGCGCAAAAAATGCCGGATGGCCGTGTCGGCGTGCAGCCGCGCGATGAGCCCATAGCGCGGATCGCCCGTCTCCCGGCTGGCCCAGTAGAGCAGCGGCAGGTTCATCAGGCAGTCCACAATGGCCCAGCCCTCGCGCCCTTCTCCATTCCACGCGCGGATAAACCCGTTCGGGTTGAAGCGCCCGGCGAGCACCCCGGCGGCTTGCAGCGTGCGCCTGTGTGCCTCCGCATCGCCCGTCAGCACGTGCTCCACGCCATAGGACAGCAGGAACTGAAATCCGACGTCGTGGTGCAAGTTTGTGTAATGATCCTGCTCGATGGCCAGCAACCGCTGCACGCGCCGCGCCTCCTCGGCGTACGCCGCGTCGCCCGTCGCGCCGTGCAACAGCCACATGGACGCGGGCCAGAACCCGTTCGTCCACCAGGCGTCCCCCTCAAACGGCGGGCCGTCCCAGCTTTCGCCCTTTCCCTGATACGGGATGGTGCCCTGCCGTGCGGCCATTTCCGCGCCGTATGGCATTTTCGCCAGAATCCGGCTGTACACCTCGTCAATCCATGTCTGCATCGAAGTCCTCCCTCGTGGGCGGATCTGCCCATTTCTCCTCGCCGCCATTCACCGCGCCCAGCACGGCACACACCAACCGCGTTTCGCCCGGCGGAATCTCCGCGCGGAGCGTTGGCAGCAGCGTGCGCGGATGGAGCAGGTTGGTGTTCGGCACCGGCACGATCACCTCGGCACCCTGATAGCCCTCCAAGCCCAGGATGCCGCTGACGCCCCACGGCGCGCGCGCGACGGCGCGGGACGGTTGCGCCTCCGGTATCGCGCAAGCCTCGCCATCCTCTCTCCGGACCGCGTACCCGCCCTCCGCCGCCATCAGCGGCCTTGCCGTTGTAATGTCGTGAATGCGGAGATGCCAATCCCCTTTCGGGATGATCGCCGTGCGGACGACCACATCCGGATACGGCCGCCAGACGGATTCGACCCGGTCCGGTTCCACGGCAAACGATTCCGACCCAAACCGCGTCCGCCACGCCTTCCCATCCTCGCTGAGCGCGAGCATGCTGTCAAACGCGCCCTGCTCCAGCGTGCGCACGCCGCGCGGCACGCTGAACGCGAACGCGGTGGAGTACGCGAACTTTTCGTACTTGGCGTCCGCGTGCTCCGTGCCCGGCGCGTGGTTTCCGGCGGCAAACGCCTGCACGTGCGCGTTCTGCTCGTCCCGCGCGATCAGCAGTTCGGCGCGCGGCTGGGCGCTCAGCGCCTCCGGCGTGTACGGCGCTTCCTCCGCCGTCCAGAACGGATGCTCCGCCGGCAGCGCCAACGGGAGAAACGCCTTCATCGCCCAGTACGGCGAGCCGGGGGCGTTGTACCCCTCCGCCATCGTGAGGTTGGGATACCCGTAGCCGATGGACAGCAACCCGTCGCCGGTGAAGATGGGCCGCGCGAGCCAATCGCGCAGGTTTCGCAGCAGCAGCCCCTTCATTTCGCCCCAGCCAATGGCGTCCGATGCCGCGCCCGCGAGCGCCAGCGCGCCGAAGAACGACCCCTGCGCGAGCCGGTATGTCTGGCTGCGCCCATACGGCAGCGCCGCGCCGTCCGCCGCGAACCACGCGGCAAACCGTGGTGCGTACGCCCGCGCGCGGGCCATGAACGCCTCGCACCTTTCGGGATCGCGCCTGCGCATCGCGTGGGCGTACACCAGCCCGTAGTAGTGATACCCCCAGGGCGTATAATAGTCGCGCTGCGACGGGTAGTCAAAGTACCAGCCGTCGCCCTCGTGGTGCGCCTCCACCAGCGCCAGATCGCCCCGCAGGCGCTCCTCGCTGTGCGGCAATCCGTTCAGCAGGAAGCCCACGTTGACCAGCACGCGGAAGAACACCCAGTTGTTCGTCGGCATGTCGTGCGCGTTGATCTGGCCCAGCCAGCGGACGAGGTTCGCCCGCGCGGCCTCGGTCAGGTCGCCCAGGAACCGTTCCGGCACCAGGCACATCGCGACGCCCATCACCGCCATCTCGACCATGCGCTGGTCGCTGGGCCCGATTTCGCCCCAGTACGCCGGATGATCCGGATTCACGCCGTTTTGCAGCCCTTCGCGCCAGAGCGCCCACAGCGGCTCCGCCTCCGGGTGCTTGCCCGCCAGCAGCGGCACAATGCCCCACAGCGCGCGGGAAAACGCCTCCATCCCGGCAATGCTGTCCGAGTACACCGCGCCCGTATCGCCGAGCCTCACGCGCGCGCACCCCTCCCCCATGTGCGGGATCAGCGGCTCGATCAGCGCGGCGCACGCCCTCGCCATATCGGCGCGCGTCAGCAGCGGATTGTCCTTTACGGGATTCATGGCGCCTGCTTTCTCATGCGGAACACCGCACGGTGTGTTGTGGACGCGGGCGCGGTCAGGGTCAGGCGGTACAGCGTGCCGGGGAAGCTCTTCGCCATCCGCGCGTCTACGATCGGAACCGACTCCACCTTCGCCGACAGCGCGCTTTCATCGTATTCCAGCGCGAGCGTGCCCGCGCGGACCACTCCGCCGCCGATGGCCGGGGCATTCCGCAGCAGAAACACCCATGTGACCGGCAGCGCGGCATCCAGCGCGATGTCGTCCGTCAGCGCGGCCCCATCCCGGACGCTGAACGTCCGAATGAGCGACCGCACGCCCGCCTCCGCCGGGTATGCCGCGGCGATGTCCATTTGCGCGGCGTCCTGCCCGAACCACACCGCCCGCGCGGCGTGTTCCCGGCCCGCCACCTGCTCGTAAGCGCCGATCAGCGGAACATTGTGGTTCCGGCTGCGCGTGTTCCAGAGCGTGTAGCGCGTCTCGTCCCGGAACGTCTTGGCGGTATAGACCATGTTGCCCGCGTCAACGATGGACGGCTCACCATCCATATAGAGGATAAAGGAGCCGATATCGTTGTGGTTGTGGCTCTCGGCGTTGTGCCCGCCCTTGATGGCGATGTACAGGCCGTCGCGCCTTCTGATCCAGACCTCAAGGTCAGGGAGGGTCGTATCGGCGTCCATGGCCGATGCTGCCGTGACCTCCTCAACCGGATGAAACAGGCGGCACAGCGTGCGGTAAAACTCCGGCGTGTCCGCCGGGAAGATGGACTTCGCCCGCCGTTCGATATCCGCGCCCAGCGCCGCAAGCGCAGGGTTGTCCGTCAGCGCGCCAAACATGTACAGCCGCTCACCATCCAGGTGCGGTTTGGCGTCGCAATCGGCGAAATTCAGGAAGTACTCCCCCGCGATGTGCGCCGTGAGCGGGAACGCCGCCAGCGCGCGAATTTTATTGTCCGCGCACCGCCCCGTCTCCCCCAGATGCTCCAGGCAGTCCAGCAGCGACGCACCGGCCATGTTCCAGTAGGCGACGCCCTCGTCCAGCCCGCCATCCTCCGGCACACACGCCAGCCAGCGGCCCAGCATCATCCTGGCACGCCCATCCGGGTTCACGCCCCAGACGTGCCCCGACACCAGGATGTTCGCGAGTATCCACGGCGTCCAGTTGTTCAAATCCCTCCGGGTGTAGCCCATCCACCAGAAGTCGTCCCGCCGAAAGAACGGGGTGAGCACGCGGCGCTCCACCTCGCGCTGGGCACGCCGGATGACAGACTCCGGCAGCAGCGGCTCCAGGAGATAGCATACGAGGGACACGAGCGCCGCCGTCTGCGCGGCGAAAAGATCAATGTACGGATCGTCCGCGTCCGGCAGCGGGTCCGGCCCCAGGTGATGCGCGCTGACCCACCAGCCCGTCTCCTCGCACAGCGCCCACAGACCGTCCACGGCCTCCGGCACATAGCCTTCATCGCCGCTGACACAGTAAGCGAGGCAAGCACGGATCAACCGCTCGCGCCGCGCGAAGTACGGTTCCTCAAAGGCTCTGCGGTCGCCGGTGCGCGCGAACGCCAGGAACCGCGACGCGGTCAGCGGCGGATACCCGCCATCGCCCGCAAGCACCTCCCCCGCCGCGAGAATCTCCTCCCGGCAGCGCGCCGGGATGCCCGCCCACGCCGCCCTGTCCGTGCAGCGCGGGAACGCCGCGTCTCTCGTGATCATCCGCTATCCCTTTATGCCCGTCGTCGCGATGCCTTCAATGAAATACCGTTGCAGGAACAGGAACATGATCGTCACCGGCACGAGCGAGCACAGCGACGCCGCCATAATCAAATGATAGTCCGCCGAATACTGCTGGATGAAGCGCCGCAGGCCCACCTGGATCGTCTTGTTCAGGTCGCGCGTCAGGTAGATCAGCGGGCCCATGTAGTCGTTCCACGTGTTGACGAACGTGAAGATCGTCAGCGTGGCGATGGCGGCCCTGGACAGCGGCAGCATGATGCGCAGCCAGATGCCGTACTCGCTCAGCCCATCGATGCGGGCCGCCTCGTTCAGATCGCCCGGGATGCCCAGGTAGAACTGCCGCATCAGGAACACGCCGAACGCCGAGAACGATTGCAGCACGATCAGCGACCAGAGCGTGTCATACAAGCCGATCTGCCGCATCATGATGAACTGCGGCAGCATGTACACCTGCCACGGCACGGCGATGGTGCCGATGTAGCACAGGAACAGCGCGTCCCGCCCCTTGAAGCGGAGTTTCGCGAACGCGTACGCCGCGAACGACGACGTGAGAATCTGCATGAACGTCACCGCCACGGCCACAATCATCGTGTTTTTGAAGTACGTCAGCAGCGGCACACGCGTCCAGATCACGCTGTAGTTCTCCCAGTGGATCGTGGACGGAATCCATTCCATCGGGTAGCGGAACACATCCTTGTCCAGCTTCAGCGAGGAGGAAACCATCCACGCGAACGGAATGAGCGCGACGAACGCCAGGCCCAGCAGCGCGGCGTACAGGATGATCTTGCCGATGATTTGCCACGGCGTGCGGGCCGGGCGGTTTTTAGCGGCCTGTGAAACCGTCATGGAGCCTCCCCCCTCTCTACATGTAGTTGACCCACTTTTTCTCGGCGCGGAACTGGAAAATCGTCACCGTCAGCACGATCGCGAACAGCACCATGGACACGGCGCTCGCCAGCCCGTACTTGATCTGCTGGAAGCTGAGGTCGTAAATATACGTCACGAGCATTTTCGTCGCGCGACCGGGGCCGCCTTCTGTCATAATGGCGACGACATCGTAGATTTTGAAGCAATAGATCACCATCATGATGGAGACGAAAAACGTGGTCGGCGTCAGCATCGGGAACGTGACCTTCCAGAACTTCTGCCAGCCGTTCGCGCCGTCCACCGTCGCGGCCTCGTACAGCTCCGCAGGCACGCCCTGCAAGCCCGCGAGGTACATCACCCTGTAATAGCCCATGTTGCGCCAGACGCTGACCAGGATGATGGACCAGATGGCCAGATCCTTGTTCTGCGTCCAGCTTTTTTCAATGTGGATGCCGAAGAGCTTGAGAAACTGGTTCACCGGGCCGTACTTCATCAGCATGAAGCTCCAGCACACGCAGATGGCCACCAGCGAGGCCACATACGGGAAGAAAAAGATGGCGCGGAACACCTTGGCGCCGCGCACCGCGCGGTTGAGCACCAGCGCGAGGCCCAGCGACATCGCGATGGTCAGCGGCACGGTAAAAACGGTGAAATACGCCGTGTTGCGCAGCGTAATGCCCATGTCGCTCTTGGTGAAGCTGAAATTCTTGAAAATGGCGCGGAAGTTATCCAGCCCCGCGAACGTGATGCGGTCAAACGAGCCGCCGTTCCAGTTCAGGAACGCCAGGGCGATGGAAAACACGACGGGCACGAGCGTGAAGACCAAAAAGCCCAAGAAATTGGGCGCGAGAAAGGAGTACGCGATCAGCGTGTTGCGCCGCTCCAGCTTGCTCTGTTTCATGGCGGAGACCTCCTTGGAAAGGTAGGGATTCCTTTCGGAATCCTTTTGTGGCGCCCGATTTTCCAAATCAGCGCCGCCGTCATCAAAAGGGGGCACCGAGGCTGACCCCGGTGCCCCTGTCGGCAGAATTTACTCGCCCAGTTCCGCCACGCGGGTGTTCATGTTGTCAATGCCCTCTTCAATATCCACGGTGCGGGACATGATGTTCGTGTGCTCCTCGTTCAGGATCGTCTTCATCTCCGTGATCTTTTCGCCCGTCGGCCACTCCAGGTACACGGCCGTCGGCAGCAGCGCCGCCTTGCTGGCGTCGTCCGCCGGGAAGCCCTCGGCGGAAGCCATCTGCTCGGCCACCGCTTCGCTCACATACGCCGGGCGGGTGCCGGTCGCGGCTGTCGCCAGCGCGCCTTCCTCGCTGCAGCGCCAGGAGATGAAGTCCCACGCCAGGTCCTTGTTCTCGGACGCGATGTTGATCGCGGTGCCGGTCGGCGAGCCGAACGACGAACCGGCGGCCACGCCATCCAGGTGCGGAACGGCGGTGATGCCCCAGTTGAACGTCTTGGCCGTGCCGTCCTTCATGTCGTTAATCAGCGTGGAGACGAACCAGTAGCCCATCGGCATCATGGCGACGGTGCCGCCGCCGAACACGCCGCGGTAGTGCAGGCTGGCAGCCTTCAGCTCCGTGTACTCCATCACCGCGCCCGCGTCCTCCAGATCCAGCGCGAGCTGATAGAAGTACGTCAGATCGGAATACTCACCGTCCGCCAGCGTGTTCACGCCGTCGCACACGGCCCAGTTGGCCACGGCGGACAGCCACGTGTGGTAGTGGGAGCCATAAATCTTGTCCACGCCCTCGCCGGAAACGAGCGCCAGCGCCTTTTCCTTGTACTGTTCCCAGGTCATGTCGTTGGTGGGGTATTCCACGCCCGCCGCATCAAACAGGTCCTTGTTGTAGTACAGCACCCAGAAGTCCGAGCGGTACGGCAGGCCGTACTGCACGCCGTCCAGGCTCTGGTAGCACTTCTCCATGCCCACGTACTTGTCCGTGGCATAGCCGCTGGCCTCGATGTAGGGCGTCAGGTCCTCGACATAGCCCTGCGCGATCCAGTTCTGCAAGTCGGAAAGCTCCTTCACGTCAAACACGTCGGTCTTGTCGCCGCCGGCGAGCATGGTGGTCGCCTTGATGTTGTAATCCTGCGACGCCAGGTCCACGTACTCGATCGTCACGCCGGGGTGGGACGCCTCATAGGCTTCCTTCTGCGCGGTCAGATACGGGGTGGTGGTCGCGTCCCAGGTGGCGACGGTCAGCACCTTGTTCTCCGCAGCCATCGCGGGCACAAGGGCCGACACCATCACGAGGCACAAGCATAGGGCGAGCAGCTTCTTCATCCGTTTTATCCCCCTTTACTATTTCCAGAGCACGCGTGCTCATGGTCGCAATTGCAACGGGTTACAATACAATAGTATAGGCATTCATGTTAATCTGTCAAGTGGTTTATTGTGAAATTGCATTCTTTTTATACGATTTCTTTCGGCACATATATTCTCTATTGAAACCCGTTTCACTTCATGTTATAGTGGTAAAAACATATCCGGACAGAACACGGACACGGAGGTGACGGCCATGCTTGGAGAGCGCAAAACCATCTACGACATCGCCAGCGAGGCGGGCGTCTCCGCGGCGACGGTTTCGCGCGTGATGTCCGGCCACCCCAACGTGAGCGCCAAAACGCATGCGAAGGTCATGCGGGTTGTGGAGAAATATCAATTCCGCCCCAGCTCCATCGCGCGCGGGCTGTACCATCAGGCGTCCGGCATGGTCGGCTTCATCCTGCCCAGCGTGGAAAACCCGTACTACGCCGCGCTGTTTTCCGCCGCGCATGACGAGGCGCGCCGCGCGGGGTACGCCGTAGTGGTCTACCACACCTCCCCCACGGAGCCGCTGGACGAGGCTTTCACCGGCGACCTGATCGAGCGGCGGCTGGAGGGGGTGCTGCTGCTGGGCGGCGTTGTGGAGGCAACGCAGCCGCCCGGGGATCTGGCCCAGACGCTCACGCTGCTGATGCGGCACATGCCGCTTGTCACCATCTGCCCGCCGGTTCCCGGCGTTACCTGCATGAACTTCCACAGCGACCTGTCCGCCAGCGTCCGCCAGTCCGTGCGGCACCTGCACGCGCTCGGCCACCGGCGCATCGCGTTCCTGGGCGGCTCCTACCAAAGCCGCAGCGCCAGCGAGCGTGAAATCGGCTTCATGGTCGAAATGAACAAGCTCGGCCTGACGGCGTTCTGCCAGGAGGCGGGCCACACGCCGGAGGCGGGCGAACTCGGCGCGGCCCGGCTGCTCGCGCCCCTCTCCCCCGAAGCGAGGCCCACGGCCCTCATCGCCATCAACGACCTGGTGGCAATTGGCGCGATGCGCCAGTTCCGGCGCATGGGCTTGACGGTCCCGGGCGACATGGCCGTCATCGGCTGTGACAACCAGTTCTTCTCCCCGTACACCGACCCGCCGCTGACCACCGTGGACCTGCACCCGGCGCAGCTTGGTCGCGCCGCCGTGCAGCAGCTCCTGGCCTCGGTGGAGAAGCGCGGCGACAGCCCGGGGTTCACGCAGGTGAAGGAGTCCACGCTGGTGGTGCGGGAGTCCTGCGGGGCAAGGCTGGGGCGGCGGGAGATACAATAGGAGGAGTGCACGTGAAAATCGGTTGCGTGGTGATGGCTTCCGGCGACTCGTCCCGGTTCGGCGGCAATAAGCTGCTCGCGCCGTTCCTCGGGCGGCCGCTGATCCTACATACGCTGGAAAAGCTGCCGCGCACGCTCACCAAGTCGCTCGTGGTGACGCGCGATGCGGCGGTCGCCGCGCTTGCGCGCGATGCCGGTTTTGAATGCCTTCTGCACGCGGAACCGGACGTGTCGGACACCATCCGGCTAGGCGTTTCGGCCATGCGGGACATGGACGGATGTCTGTTTTGCGTGGCGGACCAGCCGCTGTGCGCCACGGAGACGATGGAGCGCATGGCGGAATGCTTCCGTGCGCACCCGGACGCGATTGTCCGTGTCTGCCATGATGGCCAGGACGGCAACCCGGTGCTTTTCGCGCGCGCGTTCTATGATTCGCTCCTGTCTCTCTCCCCCGGCCAGACCGGCGGCACGGTGATCCGCAAGCACACGGAAGCTGTGCTGCGAGTCGAAGCCGCCTCCGCGTGGGAGCTGTTCGACGTGGATACGCCGGACGCACTCGCCGCGCTGGAGGCACATGCGGCGAAAGGCACGAATATCGTATAAATCTTCTATTTCCCGTATCCTTTCATCGTATATTGTGACGTATTTTTACAACCTTCCCGGAAGCGATTGATAAAAAACCCGCAATGTGATATTGTAAATTCAATCGAATAAGACAGTGGCTGCAAGGAAGTGCTTCGCGCACGGGCTTTTCCGCGGATGGGATTGCCTGGTTTGCTATTGTCTCGCCGTGGATCTGTCTTGGCCAGTCGGGCTTTGGGACAGATTTTTTTGTTATTCCGGCGTCAGCCGGACGAAAAGGAGGATGCGCATGCTGCTGCTGGGAAATGGCCGGGTCATCACCCGGGACGATGGGAACCCCTTCCTCGAAAACGGATGCGTCGCGATGGACGGCGGCGTCATTGCGGGCGTGGGCGATACGGCCGCCATGAAAGCGAGCCACCCCGGCGCGCGGTTTCTGGACGCCAAGGGCGGCGTCATCATGCCGGGGCTGATCAACGCGCACAACCATATCTACTCCGCGTTCGCGCGCGGGCTGTCCATCAAGGGCGCGAACAACCGGACGTTCCTGGAGATTCTGGACGGCCTGTGGTGGACGATCGACCGCCATCTGCTCCTGGCCGACACGGCCGCCAGCGCGGACTGGAACTTCATCGACTGCATCGAAAACGGCACCACGGCGATCTTTGACCACCACGCCAGCTATGGCGAAATTGAGGGCAGCTTGTTCGCCATCGCGGAGAGCGCGAAGAAATTCGGCGTGCGCGCGAACCTCTGCTACGAGATCAGCGACCGCGACGGCGCGGACAAGATGCGCGCCGCTGTCCGCGAGAATGTCGCGTTCATCCGGCATGCGCAGGCGGACACGTCCGGCATGCTGGCCGGCATGATGGGCATGCACGCGCCGTTCACGCTGTCGAGCAGCACGCTTACCTATTGTATGGCGGAGAAACCGAACGGAGCGGGCGTGCACATCCACGTTGCCGAGGGCATTGAGGACGTGCTGGACAGTTTAAAGCAGCACGGCAAGCGCCCCGTGTTCCGTCTGCACGACTTCGGCGTGCTGGGCGAAAAGACCATCTGCGGCCACTGCACGCACGTCAGCGAGGCGGAGATGGACCTGCTGGCCGCGACAGGGAGCCTTGTGGCGCACAACCCGGAGAGCAACATGGGCAACGCCATCGGCTGCCCGCCCGTGCTGTCCATGTTCCATCGGGGCATTGGCATCGGCCTTGGCACGGACGGCTACACGAACGACATGCTGGAAAGCTACAAGGTCGCCAACATCCTGCACAAGCATCACCTGTGCGACCCGACCGCCGCGTGGGGCGAGATCCCGGCCATGCTGTTTGAAAACAACCGCAAGATGGTGTCGGCGTTCTTCGGCAAGCCCCTCGGCATCCTGAAAGCGGGCGCGTGCGCGGACGTGATCGCGCTGGACTACACCCCGCAGACGCCGATGACGGGCGACAACGCCAACTCGCACGTGCTGTTCGGCATGAACGGCCATTCCGTAACAACGACGATCATCAATGGCGAAATCAAAATGCACAACCGGGAATTGGTCGGCATCGACAAGGAAGCCGTGCTGGCGCACTGCCGCGAGCGCGCGCGGGATGTCGCGACGCGGATCAACGCGGGCCGGTAAACCCGCCGTATCGGACCATTTTTGAAAGGGTGGCATACCAATGAGCGATATCATGCGGCCGATTCCGTTCGGCCAACTCATGCACTGGGTACTTTCGGAATACGCCGAGCAGGGCACGATCTTTGGCGTGGGCGCGCTGTACCGGCACGAGGGCGGCAAAACGCTGCCGATCTTCGGCGAGACGATCGAGACGCCCATCGGCCCGGCGGCGGGCCCGCACAGCCAGCTCGCGCAGAACCTGATCGCGGCCTACGCGGGCGGCGCGCGCTTCTTTGAGGTCAAGACCGTACAGATCATCGACGGTGAGGACTTGCCGGTCGAAAAGCCGTGCATCCGCGCGGAGGATGAGTGCTACAACGTCGAGTGGAGCACGGAGCTGCGCGTGCCCGAGGCGTTTGACGAGTACGTCAAGGGCTGGTTCGCGCTGAAGCTGCTCAGCCGGGAGCTGGGCCTTGGCAGCCCGACGGGCTTTGTGTTCAACATGAGTGTCGGGTACGACCTGGCTGGCATCCAGTCCGAAAAGATCGACACATACATCGAGGGCATGAAGGCCGCCGGCAGCACCGCCATCTGGCGGGAGTGCCTGGCCTGGGCGCGGGCGAACCTCTCCCGGTTCCGGAACATCGACGAGGCGTTCCTCACGGGGCTGGACAACAAGGTCTGCAAGTCCATCACGCTGTCCACGCTGCACGGCTGCCCGCCGGACGAGATTGAGCGCATCGCGCGCTACCTGATCGAGGAAAAGTGCCTGCACACGTATGTCAAGTGCAACCCGACGCTGCTGGGCTACGCGTTCGCGCGGGAAACCATGGACGCGATGGGCTACGACTATCTGGTCTTTGACGACCATCATTTCACGCACGACCTGCAATTTTCAGACGCGGTGCCGATGTTCCAGCGGTTGCAGGCGCTCGCCGTAGGCCGTGGCCTCGAATTCGGCGTGAAGCTGACGAACACGTTCCCCGTGAAGATCGCGCGCGGCGAGCTGCCGGGCGGCGAAATGTACATGAGTGGCAAGAGTCTGTACCCGCTGTCCATCTCCCTGGCGGAAAAGCTCGGGCGCGCGTTTGACGGGAAGCTGCGCGTGTCGTACTCCGGCGGCGCGGACCTGTTCAACGCGGGCGGCATCTTCGGCGCGGGCATCTGGCCGATCACCATGGCGACGACGCTGCTGAAGCCCGGCGGGTATGGCCGCCTGCAGCCCATCGCGGAAATGCTGGTAAAGCTGCCCTATGCCCCGTTCACGGGCGTGGATGTGGACAAAGTGGGCGCGCTTGCGAAAGAGGCGCGGAGCAACCCGCACCATGTGAAGCCCGTCAAGATCAACCCGCCGCGCAAGACATCCGAGCAGGTGCCGCTGGTGGACTGCTTCATGGCCCCGTGCGAGGGCGGCTGCCCCATCGGCCAGGACATCCCGGAATACGTGGAGCTGGTCGGCCAGGGGAAATACGACGAGGCGCTGGAAGTCATTTGCAAAAAGAACCCGCTGCCGTTCATCACCGGCACCATCTGCAGCCACCGCTGCATGCTGCGCTGCACGCGCAATTTCTATGAGGAACCCGTTGCCATCCGCGCCGCAAAGCTCGTCGCGGCGGAAAAGGGCTACGCGGCGTACAGGGCGGCGCTCTCCCCCGCGCCGCAACGGCCGGAGAACGTGGCGATCGTCGGCGGCGGCCCTGCGGGCATGGCGACGGCGCACCTGCTGGCGCTCGCCGGGGCAAAGGCAACCATTTTCGAGAAGCGGGACAGCCTGGGCGGCATCGTACGCCACGTGATCCCGGCGTTCCGCATCGCGGACGCGGCGATTGACAATGACGCCGCCATGCTGGAAAAGCTCGGCGTGACCGTAAAGCTGAACACGGAAGCGCCCTCCGCTAAAGAATTATCGGCACAGGGCTACACCCACGTGATCCTCGCCATCGGCGCATGGAAGCCGGGCAGGCTCGCGCTGGAAAACGGCAAGGCGCTGAACGTGCTGGAATTCCTGGAGGCGCAAAAGAAAGCGCCCGGGACGCTCACGCTCGGCGAGCGCGTGGTCGTGGTCGGCGGTGGCAACACCGCGATGGACGCGGCGCGGGCAGCGAAGCGCGCGGCAGGCGTGAAGAGCGTGACGCTCGTCTACCGCCGCACGAAGCGCGAGATGCCCGCCGACGCGGAGGAGCTTGATCTTGCCCTTTCGGACGGCGTGGAATTTTTGGAGCTGCTCGCGCCCGTGTCGCATGAGGGCGGCCACCTTCTCTGCGACGTGATGCAACTCGGCGCGCCGGACGCGAGCGGACGTCGCAGCCCCGAGCCGACCGGCGAGCGCGTGCGCGTCCCGGCGGATACGGTCATCAGCGCCGTGGGCGAGGCGGTGGATTCGGACGCCCTCGCGGCGGACGGCGTGAAGCTCGGCGGGCGCGGGCGCGCCGATGGCATGAAGCACGGCAATGTGTACGTGGTCGGCGATGCGCTGCGCGGCCCGTCCACCGTCGTGGAGACGATCGCGGACGCGACGGAAGCGGCGACAGACATCCTGGGCGGCGAAATCACGGAAACGCTGTATCATGACGGCGGCGCTGATTTGAAAAATCGGGCGCCATCAAGGGATTTCGCCAGAAATCCCTACTCCATGGACGCAGCGACACTCAAGGCGCGGCGCGGCGCGCTCTGCCACAGCGGCGATCCCGCGAAGGAGAACGAACGGTGCCTCGGCTGCTCCATGGTGTGCGAAAACTGCGTGGACGTGTGCCCGAACCGCGCAAACATCGCGGTGAAGGTGCCGGGCATGGTGAAAGAGCAGGTGCTGCACGTGGACAAGATGTGCAACGAGTGCGGCAACTGCACGGTGTTCTGTCCGTACGACAGCAAGCCGTACCGCGAGAAGTTCACGGTGTTCGCGTCCACGGCGGATTTCGAGGACAGCGAGAACCAGGGCTTCCTGGTGATCAGCCGCGCGGAGCAGCGCGTGAAACTGCGGCTGGGCGGTCAGGTGTATGAGACGGCGCTCGCTACGGACACGCGCACGTATGAGCCGCTGGTCCGGATCATGCGGGCGGTTGTGGAAGACTACGGATGGTGTTTGTAGGAATGGTTTGAGGGGCACGCTAGGGGACTTTGTCCCCTAGAACCCCTACCAAAGGGACATTGTCCCTTTGGAAACCCTTCATTTTCGCCTGCGGGCGGGCCGGTTCAGATATGGCCTACGCAATGTTATGACAGAATCCCTGCCGTGAGGCAAGACGGGAGTCCAGAGGAATCGGAGCCTCGCGCCGCCAGTGGCGGCAAAGGGCGAGGCGCAGATTGGTTTCCATACAGAGCGCACCTTGTGCGCGACAATATGGAAACCCGGATCGAAGTCCTCTGGCAGGGGTCCTAGGAGGAACCGAAGCCGTATTCCGCCAGTGGCGGAAGGGGATGCGGCGCAGGTTCACTTGAATACAAAACCGGAACCGAGCGCCCGCTGCACCGGAGGGAAGCGCCCGCAGTGCGGGATGAAGCGACCCGAAGGTGCCCTGCGGCACAAAACCGGAACCGAGCGCGCCCTGTGGGCGATGAAGCGAGGTGAAGGTTCGCCCTGATACAGAGCAATGGGCGCGAAGGCGACCAGTGCGACAATATCAGGGTGCGCGATGGCCGCGAATGCGGACAGCGCGACAATGCCGGGGTGCGTGCCGCCTGCGGCACGACAATATTCAAGTGCCAGCGTTCCCTAGCGCCTCCCCCACCACTCCCCCACCACCAAGGAGGCATGCCCATGCTTATCATTCAAAATGGGACCCTCGTGAGCCCGGACGGGCAAACCCGCGCCGACCTCCGCGTCAGCGGCGGCATCATCGACGCTGCCGCGCCGCGCATCGACCCCGCACCGGGCGACGAGGTGCTCGACGCGCGCGGCTGCCTTGTCTTTCCGGGGTTTATCGACGCGCACACGCACTGTGACCTGGATCATGGCGTCACCGTCACCGCCGACGACTTTGAGACCGGCACCGCCGCCGCGCTCGCGGGCGGAACGACGGCGATTATCGATTTTGCGACGCAGGACAAGGGATGCACACTCAAGGACGCACTTGCCGTGTGGCGCCAAAAGGCGGACGGGCGGTCAAGCTGCCATTACGGCTTTCATATGGCCATCACGGATTGGAACGACGGGGCGCGGGCCGAGCTATCAGATATGATGGCGGCGGGCGTCACGTCGTTCAAGCTGTACATGGCCTACGACGCGCTGCGCGTGGACGACGCGCAGATACTGGACATCCTGGGCGAAATGAAGCGCATCCAGGGCCTCGTCGGCGTGCACTGTGAAAACGGGACGCTCGTGAACGCGCTGTCGGCGAAGCTCCGCGCGCAAGGGCGGCTATCCCCCGCCGCGCACCCGCTCAGCCGTCCGGCGGAACTGGAGGCGGAAGCCGTCTCGCGCCTGCTGTACATCGCGCGGCTCGCGGACTGGCCGGTGGCCGTCGTGCACCTGAGCAGCGCGCTCGGCCTTGCCGAGGTGCGCAAGGCGCGCGCCATGGGGCAGCGCGTGCTCGTGGAGACTTGCCCGCAATACCTGCTGCTGAACGATTCGGTCTACGGCCAGCCAGATTTTGAAGGCGCGAAATACGTCTGCTCGCCCCCGCTGCGCAAGCCATCGGATCAGGCGGCGCTTATCGAGGCGCTTGCCGGGGGCGAGATCGACACCGTCGCGACTGACCACTGCAGCTACCGCTTTGACGGGCAAAAAACGCTTGGCGGAAACGATTTCACCAAAATCCCCAACGGCATGCCCGGCGTGGAGCATCGCCCGGCGGTGATCTACTCTGCGCTGGTGGATAAGGGATTGCTCACGCCCGAGGCGATGTGCCGCCTGCTCAGCACTGGCCCCGCGAAGGCGTACGGCTTGTACCCGCAAAAGGGCGCGCTAACCCCCGGCAGCGACGCGGACATCGTCATCTGGGAAAAGCACATCGCGCCAATCACGGCGGCGGCGCAGCTCCAAAACACGGATTACACGCCCTACGAGGGGTTTATGACCACGGGCAGGGCGCGCGCCGTGCTGCTGGGCGGCGAAATTGCCGCGCAAGCGGGCAACGTGACGCGGCGCCACCTGGGACAGTATTTGCGGCGCGGGAAAAGCGCCGTGGTAACGGAGTAACGGCGCGGATTGAAAAAATCAGCACCATAACGGGCACCGAAGGGAAGCGCGCCCAGTGGGCGATGAAGCGACCCGAAGGTGCGCTGCGGTACAGAGCGATGACCCTTCGGGCATCGGAGGGGAGCGCCCACAGCGCGGGATACAGCGACCCGGAGATGCCGACTGGCACAAAACTGAAACCGAGTGCGCCCTGTGGGCGATGAAGCGAGGTGAAGGTTCGTCCTGGTACAGAGCAATGGACGCGAAGGCGATCAGTGCGACAATACCAGGGCGCGCGATCAACCGAAGGGCGAGCGCGACAATGCCAGGCAGCCAGCGCGACAATACCGAGGGGCTTTCACCAGAAATCTTCACCGATGAACAAACCGAGAGGAGGCGACGAACCATGGCGACGCTCATCGTCAACGGCAAAACGATCCGGACGGACCGCGACATGAAACTGATCGACTTCCTGCGCGACGAATTGCGGCTGACATCTGTCAAAAACGGGTGCGGCGCGGGCGCGTGCGGCACGTGTACCATCCTGGTGGACGGCAAAAAGGTCAAAAGCTGCATGTCCACGGTCGCCAAGATGGACGGCAAAAGCATCACCACCGTCGAGGGACTGAGCGAGCGGGAGCGCGAGGTGTATGTGCACTGCTTCGGCCAGGCGGGTGCGGTGCAGTGCGGCTTTTGCATCCCGGGCATGGTGATCAGCGCGAAGGCGCTGCTGGACGAAAACCTCACGCCCACGCGCGCGGAGGTCAAGCAGGCGATCAAGGGCAACATCTGCCGCTGCACCGGATACCAGAAGATCGAGGACGCCATCCTGCTGGCGGCGGACTTCTTCCGCGAGAACCGGCCCATTCCGCAAGCGCACGAAAGCGCGGCCATCGGCACGGACTTCATGCGCGTGGATACGGCGGAAAAGGTGCTCGGCACCGGGGAGTACGTGGACGACATCGTCGTGCCGGACATGCTGTACGCCAAGGCGCTGCGCACGAAGTACCCGCGCGCCCGCGTGCTGAAGATCGACGCGAGCCGCGCGCTGGCACACCCGGATGTCATGAAGGTTCTGACCGCCAAGGACGTGCCGTTCAACAAGTGCGGCCATCTGGTAGTCGATTGGGACGTGATGATCGCGGAGGGCGACATCACGCGCTACGTCGGCGACGCGGTCGCGCTGGTTGCCACGCGCCGCAAGGAGACGCTGGACGAGGCGCTGGCGCTGATCGACGTGGAATACGAGGAACTGGCGCCGCTCACGAACCCTGTGGACGCGATGAAGCCGGACGCGCCGAAACTGCACGAGAACGGCAATATCCTGTTTAAGCAGGAACTGAAGCGCGGCGACGTGGACGCGGCCATCGCCTCGGCGGCGCACGTGGTGACGCGGCATTACTCCACGCCGATGACCGACCACGCGTTCATGGAGCCGGAGTGTGCCATCGCGATGCCGGACGGCGACGGCGGCATTCTGGTGTACACGGGCGGGCAGTCCGTGTACGACGAGCAGCGCGAGATCAGCCGCATGCTCCAGCTTCCCGCGGACAAGGTGCGCTCGCAGTCTAAGCTCGTGGGCGGCGGCTTTGGCGGCAAGGAGGACATGAGCGTGCAGCACCACGCGGCGTTGATGGCGTTTCACACCGGCAAGCCCGTGAAAGTCAAATTCTCGCGCGAGGAAAGTCTGCTGATCCACACAAAGCGCCACGCCATGGAGATGGATTTCACCACCGCGTGTGACAAAGACGGAAAGCTGCTCGCCATGCGGGCGCTGCTCATCTCCGATTGCGGCGCGTACGCGTCGCTCGGCGGGCCAGTGCTGCAGCGCGCGTGTACGCACGCGGGCGGGCCGTACAACTTCCAGAATGTCGATATCACCGGCATCTGCGTGTACACCAACAACGTACCCGGCGGCGCGTTTCGCGGCTTCGGCGTGACGCAAAGCTGCTTCGCGGGCGAGCAAAACCTGAACCTGCTGGCGGAAATGGTCGGCATTTCCCCGTGGGAAATCCGCTACCGCAACGCCATCCTGCCCGGCCAGGAACTGCCCAACGGCCAGATCGCCTCGGAGGACACCGCGTTTGCGGAGTGCCTGGAGGCGGTCAAGGATGTCTATGCATCGCACCCGTACGCGGGCCTCGCGGGCTGTATGAAAAACAGCGGCCTGGGCGTCGGCATCCCGGACACGGGCCGGTGCAAGCTGTTCGTCACGGACGGCATGGTGCGCGTGCGCACATCGGCCGCGTGCATTGGCCAGGGCATGGCGACCGTCTGCACGTCCATGGTGTGCACGGTCACGGGCCTCCCGCCGGAGCGCGTGTTCCATGAGCGGCCGGACACTGCTGTCACGCCGAATTCCGGCACCACGACCGCCAGCCGGCAGACGCTGTTCACGGGCGAAGCCACGCGCTTGGCCGCAGAGCAGCTCAGGGCCGAAATGGACAAGGGGCTGACGCTGGAGGCGCTCGACGGGCGCGAGTTCTACGGCGAGTACCTGGGCGTGACGGACAAGATGGGCGTGGACAAGCCGAACCCCGTCAGCCACATCGCCTACGGGTACGGCGCGCAGGTCGTGGTCATGGACGAAAACAAGCGCGTGACGCGCGTCGTCGCCGCGCACGATGTGGGCCGGGTCGTGAACCCCAAGGCGTGCGCGGGGCAGATCGAGGGCGGCGTCGCGATGGGCCTCGGATACGGCCTCACGGAGGATTTCATCACCGAGGGCGGGTATGTGAAGAGCAAGTACGGCACGCTCGGGCTGCTTCGCGCGACGGACATGCCGCCGGTCGATGTGATTTTCGTGGAAAAGAACGACAAGGACGGCCTGGCGTTCGGCGCGAAGGGCGTGGGCGAAATCTGCGCGGTGGCGGCAGCGCCCGCCGCGGCGGCGGCGGCGCAGCGCGTGGACGGCGAATTCCGCTGGAAGCTGCCCATGGACCATACGGCGTATAGGAAGTAAGGCCTTTGGGGGGGAACTCATGCCGCGAAGGCATTATAGATTAAGGAGCGTGGTACCTCATGGCACAGACGGAACCCATCAAGAAGCGCGCAACCCTGTTTGATCTGGACGGCATACCGCCGCTTGGGCAGACGGTCCCGCTCGCGCTGCAGCATGTCGTGGCGATGATCATCGGCTGCGTCACCCCCGCGATCATCATCGGCAATGTCCCGCAGCTCGCGCTGTCTGAGGCGCACAAGGTGCTGCTCATCCAGGCGTCTCTGGTCATCGCGGCCATCTCCACCCTGCTGCAGCTCTTCCCCATCGGCGGCAGGAAGAGCACCGCCGCCGTCCGCTTTGGCGCAGGGCTGCCGGTCATCCTGGGCATCAGCTTCGCCTATGTGCCGTCGCTGCAGGGCATCGCGGGCATGGAGGACGGCATGGGCCTGGCGTACATCGCGGGCTCCATGGTCGTCGGCGGCGTCGTGGCGATGCTGGTCGGCATTTTCATCAAGCAGATTCGCCGCTTCTTCCCGCCATTGATCACGGGCACCGTCATTTTCACGATCGGCCTGTCGCTCTACCCCACCGCCATCAACTACATGGCGGGCGGTACGGCGAACACGGAGCATCTGATCGTGGAAGTAAAGCACCTGACGTCTGCGCTGGTGTACGGCTCCTGGCAGAACTGGCTGGTGGCCATCATCACGCTGGGCGTCGTCGTGTCGCTGAACCACTGGGCCAAGGGCATTGCCAAGCTCGCGTCCATCCTGATCGGCATGGTGGTCGGGTATCTCGTGGCCGTCTGCTTCGGCATGGTGGATTTCTCCAGCATCGGCCGCGCGGGCTGGGTTGCCGCGCCCTCCATCCTGCCGTTCGGCATGAAGTTCGACATCGGCGCGTGCATCGCCATCGGTCTCTTGTTCTTCATCAACTCCATCCAGGCGATCGGCGATTTCACGGCGACCACGGTCGGCGGCTTGGACCGCGAGCCGACCGATCCGGAGCTGACCGGCGGCATCCTCTGCTACGGCGCGACAAACCTGGTTGGCGCGTTCTTCGGCGGTCTGCCGTCCGCGACGTACAGCCAGAACGTCGGCATTGTGGTCACGACAAAGGTGGTCAACCGGGTGGTATTCGCGCTGGCCGCGGTGGTCATTTTGCTGGCGGGCATTTTTCCGAAATTCTCCGCGCTGTTGACGACGATCCCGCAGTGCGTGCTCGGCGGCGCGACGGTGACGGTGTTCTCCACCATCGCAATGACCGGTATCAAGCTGATCACGTCGGACAAGATGGACTACCGGAACACATCCATCGTCGGCCTGTCCGTGGCGCTCGGCGTCGGCATCTCGCAGGCGTCCGCGTCCATCGGCCAGTTCCCGGAGGCGTTCACGACGATCTTCGGCCGCTCGCCCGTCGTTGTGGCGACACTGATGGCGCTGCTGCTGAACTGGATTCTGCCGAAGCCGAAGGAGGATACGGCGGAAAGCGGAAAGGCGTAAAGCGCCTTCACTTCAAAAGAGACGCCCCTCTTTGCTTCATGGCAAGGAGGGTGTCTCTTTTGTTCTTTTGGCAACAATTTCCATATCCCGCGCGTCTGATGGGCAAAGAACGCGCCGTCCATGCGCGCTCACAAAGGAGGGAAATCCATGCGGCGAACGCTTTTGATGGTTCTGTTGTGCTGCTGTGCTGCCCTGGCCGTGACACCCGCACTGGCGGAGGGCTCCTGGGGGCAGATCAACCAGGAGTTGGCGCGCCCGGAGGGCTGGCAGCGGATTGTTTCGGACAGCCCCTTCGCGCTGGGCGAATCGCGCACGCTTTCCACCGCGGGCGGGGTGACGCTGAATGAGGCGGCCTACGGCACATACCCGAGCATCGACGGCTCCACGGTGTCCGTGCCGATGGCGATGGAGTTTGCCAGACAGCATCTGCCGCTCACGGAAGGGGATCTGCCCGGGTTCGTCCTCTTCTCCACCACGCACGCCGCGTATGAGCACCTGATCGGCAAAAAGCCGAACGCCGGGGTGCAGGTATACAGCCAAAACGCGGTGATGGACGAGGCGCATCCCGTGGATCTGTTCATCGGCACCGAGCCGTCGGACGAGGAACTGGCCATGGCCGAGGCGGCGGGCGTCACGCTGGTGAAGGAGCCCGTCTGCTACGACGCGTTCGTGTTCATCACGCACCGTTCAAACCCCGTGGAAAGCCTGACCGTGGAGCAGATACGCGGGATTTACAGCGGCGAAATCACCAACTGGAAAGAGGTGGGCGGCGAGGATATCCAGATCATGGCGTTCCAGCGGGAAAAGAATGCCGGCAGCCAGACGGCCATGGAAAACCTGGTGATGAAGGGCATGCCGCTCGCGCCCGCGCCCACGGAGCTGGTGCCGCGCGAGATGGGCGGGCTGGTGGAGGACGTGGCGACGTACCGGGCCGACAGCACCAGCATCGGCTATACGTATCTTTTCTACATCAACACGCTGTACAAAAACGACCAGATCAAGGCGCTGCGCGTGAACGATGTCGCGCCCACGCCGGAAAACCTGCGCTCCGGCGCGTACCCGCTCACCGCGCAGTATTTCGGCGTGATTCGGCAGGGCGAGGAGGAACAGACGTGCGGGCGTTTCCTCGCGTGGATGCAGACGGAAGAGGGCCAGCGCTGCATACGCCAGGCGGGGTATGTGACGCTTGAAGCCATGCCGTGAAAGGGGTGGGCACGATGCGCAGATGGATGAGTTTTTTGCTGGCGCTCGCGGTGTGCCTGGGCGCGGCGGCGGGCGCGCTGGGCGAAATAAATCCCGACGAACTGGGCCGCTTCGTGGTGGAGGGCGGTGTGGTGTACTGGGTCGGCGAGGCGTACGCCGCCATCGCGACGCTTTTGGACGGACAGGAGAGCATCCGAGTCAAAGCGGAGGTGGAGGGGCTGCCCGTCATCAAGGATGACTATCTCTACAATCCGTTCCGGACGAACGGCGCAAGGGAGTTGATCCTGGAAAAGAATGAGGGCGCGGAGCTCTCCTTCGGCATTTCGCGCTGGCCCAACCTGGAACGGCTCGTCTTTGAAGGGGAACAGTGGGATCTTTGGACCGTCAGCATTTCCGATTGCCCTAGCCTGACTGAACTGATCCTGCCCTCGCGCGCAGAATCGGACTACTACTCTGCGGACCTATACATGGACTACTGCACAAAGCTGCGGTCGCTTGACATTCCCTATGGGTATGGAACCCCCGAGACCAGCTTTACCGGTTTCGATGCGCTGGAAACCGTTACGATCACGTCCCAGAATTACTTCGACGCCTCTCTTTATATATGCATGCCGCGCCTTCGGCGCGTGGACGTTCAGCCCGCTTCCAATCCCAAACTCTATAGCGTGGACGGTGTGGTCTACAACCGGGAGAACCAAATCTTGAAGCTCTATCCTTCGGCGCACGAGGGCGACACGTTCGCTGTTCCGGAGGGCATCAAGAAGATAGACTATACCGCGTTCTGGGAAACGCCGAACCTGAAGCGGATCACGCTCCCCGCCACAGTGGAGGAGGCGCAAAGCCTGGAATACCCCAAGAACCTGGAGGCAATCGAGGTGGACGCGCGCAACCCCTGGTACAAAAGCGTGGACGGCGTGCTGCTGACAAAGGACGGACAAACGCTGGTCGCGTATCCGGCGGGGAAGCGGGACGCGGCATATGCGGTGCCCGCCACCGTGCGCACCGTCGATTGGCGCGCCTTTATGGGATGCGGGTTCCTCCGCACACTCATCCTGCCGGAAGGGTATACGAAACTGGAAGGCATGGGGTACAACGCGTCTATTGAAGAAGTCTATCTGCCCGCCTCCTTGCGAGACATACAGGCGGGCGCGTTCAGTAACCTGTCGAACCTCCGCGCCATCCATGTGGCCGAAGGCAACACAGCCTACCAAAGCATCGACGGCGCGCTGTTCACCAGGGACGGCAAGGAGCTCCTCTGCCTGCCGCGGAGCTTCGGGCCGGAATACAGCGTTCCGGAGGGCACGGAGCGCATGAACGAGCACGCGCTGTATTACAATCAAACGCTGACGCGCCTTGTACTGCCGAAAACCCTGCGGGAACTGCCGCCGGACATCTTCTCTTCGTGCGGGGCGCTCAAATCCATCCGGGTGGCGGAGGGGAACCCTTCCTTTGCGGATGTTGACGGCGTGCTGTTTGACGCGGCGCGGGAAACGCTGCTGCAATTTCCCTGCGCGCATGGGACATATTACGAGGTGCCTGGCGGCACGAAAGTCATTGGCCGGCACGCGTTCGCCGGGAATACGCGCCTGCAGTCCGTTCGCTTCGCGAGCACTGTGGAGACAATCGGGATAGGGGCGTTCTCGGGCTGCACCGAACTAGGCGACCTATCCTTGCCGCTATCGCTGCAGTCGGTTCACGAGTACGCGTTTAGCAACTGCAACGCGCTGGAACGCCTTGTGCTGCCCAAAGGGCTGACAACCTTCCGCGACAACGCGATTGAAGGCTGTCACGCGCTGCGCGAAATATGGCTGCCCCCGGATGTCCCGTTCATGTCGACGGAACCTTACCGCTGGGTGTATTCTGGCCGTACCCTTGTCGTAGACGAGGGGTCAAACGCCCAACGGTGGGCGGAACGAAATAGGTTTTCCTTCCGCCTGAGCAACGAACCCACGAGCGACGCCACCTCGGTGCGTCAGGCGGCCATCCTGCTTGCCGCCACGCCGGGCGAAAGCATCGCGCTGCACCAAACCGCAGGCAATACATCGCCGGTGGTCGCCACGCACCCGGCCGGCACCGGGGTGCTCGTCGCCGAGCGCGCGGACGCGTTCGCCCGCGTCATGGTGGGCAGCGAAACGGGCTATGTCCCCCTCGCGAACCTCGTCATGATGCCCGAGGCATACAGCGAGCACGTCTCGACCAGAGGCGTGCTCCGGCGTGACGCGACGCTGCTTAGCGCCTCCAGCCGGAGTTCGCAGCCGCTCCTGTCCGGTTTGGCGGGCGAAGCGGTGGACATCCTGGGCATGCTGGGCGGCTGGTACAAGGTGCGCCTTCGCGGCGCGGAGGGCTATCTGCCCGTATGGGATGTCGAGCCGAAGGACGGGCCAGAGTCGTATGACGGCATGTACGCCATCGTTGCCCAGGCGGACGAAGCGCAGCCGCTGGATTTCCGCGCGTATCCGACCGGGGACGCGCCGCTGCTGGACCGGTATTACAGCGGAACGCCGCTCACCGCCATCCGCGCGGCAAAGGATTGGGTCTATGTCCGGACGATGGACGGTCAATACGGCTTCGTGCCCGCGGACGGTGTGCTGATACTGATGCTGGATCCGTTCCCCGGCAACGGCTGACGCAGCTTGACAGAAAGCGATGAATCGAGGTGGTTCAAATGGGATATTTCAGCTATCACGCCACGGCGAAACACCTGATCCGGGAAGGAAAGCTCGTCGGGTGGTACTACGCGGACAAATATCACGGAATAAGCCCGGCATTGGTGCTGCAGTTTGACGACGCCGCCCATCTCGTGATGCCCATCCGCGCACACCGCTGGCCGGAGTATTTGCCCATACTGCCACCGGATCGCAGGCTTTTGGACAAGAAGGGATAAACCGCACCCTACCAACGCACCCTACGGGTTGGGGTGATGGGGATGAACAAATCGGCTGTGGCCCGGTATCGGCATCTTGTTTTCAGCGTGGTCATCAGTGTGGGCGCGGGCGGCCTTTCGGCCCTGATCGTCGGGGGCAGCGCGCGGCAATATACTTCGCTGGCGCTGCCCGTGCTTGCGCCGCCCGCCCTCGCTTTCCCCATCGTATGGACGCTCTTGTATATCCTGATGGGCGTTTCCGCGCAGCGCATTTATACGGCCAGGCATCCCGACCGGGGCATCGCCCTGCTCCTGTACGGGGCGCAGCTTGTCGCCAATATGCTCTGGCCTGCGATTTTCTTCTTGTTGAAGGCGCATCTTTTCGCGCTGATCTGGCTAGGTGTACTGTGGGTGCTGGTGGTGGCCATGCTGCTCTGCTTTTATCGGATCGACCGCACCGCCGCGCTCCTGCAGGCCCCGTACCTGCTGTGGGTCGCGTTCGCGGGGTATCTCAACCTGGGCATCTACCTGCTCAACGGATGACAAACAAAGCAATTCCCCTCCGGCCATGCCGAAGGGGTATGTAAATTTCACTTGTTATCTGGGCGGCGGCGCTGATTTGAAAAATCGGGCGCCATGAGGGAATTTCTTGCGAAATCCCTACCATTTTGCAAAGGCTTGTCCGATCCCGGCGCATCCCTCCTCATACTTTCTTGCCACTTGGCCTGCGGCTGCCCCGTCCATCGGCATCACCTCCGTTGCTTTCGATGGTGCTATTGTACTGTGGTTTTGTGAACCCAACATGATGCGTATATGAGGTTTCCGTAAACAACTGTGACGGAGGCGGCCTTACTTTGTAAACGTCACGCCGCACGCCGGGCAGGACCTGTCGCCGCCGCGAACGCGCTGATGTCCGCACGTTTGGCATTCATACAGCCCGTCGCCGAGGGGGATTTTCGTCCGTTTTTCTTTCAGGTAGCACGCGTTGAGCCGTTTATCCTGCCGCAGCTCAACCGCGAGCAGAAGGCAGAACCCGGCCAGCAGGATGACGCCCAGGACGAGCGGAACGAGCGCCGCAGCGGGCGGCAGGCAAAGATCAAGCGCGCCATCCGCCGCCCTGATGCCACAGGAGATCGCCACCATGGACAGCCCCGCGAGGATCCATTTCCCGGCGTACGCGTTTGAGTTGATCTTCTTCATAGTCCTCCGGTTGCGGCGCTCGCCTCATCCGCCAATTTCGCTCAGGACGGCCATCTGGCCATCCGGTATCAAAACGCACAGCCCCGGGTCCAGAATGACATCGCCCGTCCCGGCGTCCACCGCCACGCTGTAAATCTCCCATTCCTTTTCGGGCTCACTGTCTGACGGGAGAAGGTAAAACTCGAAATACCAGCGCGGCGAATCGGGCGCGTTCTTTGTCACGTAGAAGCTGGCATAGCTGCCAAACCCGTCCAATGTCCCGCTCACCAGCCCATTCGCGCCCTCAATCGCCCTGGCCGCCAGGATCTGCGCCTCGTCCTGCGTGATCTCCCCCTCGCGGGGCAGCGTGTAGCGTATTTCTTCATCCTTCAAAAGGCCCGCTTCCGTGGCCATCTGTGTATACCACGCCTTGTCCTCCAGCGTCCACCAGCCCATCGGCCCCCAAAGCCGCTGGAGCACCGACAGCAGCGACACCGGCCCGTAGAACGGCGTGCCCATCCAGTCCAGCATGACCCGAAGCGATAGATTCTCCGCCGCTTCCCCGGTCACCTGCCCGGACAGCAGCGGCGCGACGCGCTCGTCGTCCGCCTTGATCTCCCCGCTATCAACCAGAATTTGAAGCAGCTTGATCCGCTCCGCTAGCGGCCAATCGTGGAAGTATCCGCTCTTTGCCTCAATATCCGCAATTTGTACCGCGCTGTCGCGCCACTGTGAATACGCGAACGCGCCCCCCACCAGCAGCATCAGCACCAAGGCGACGGCGAGCGCCGTGGTCCATTTCTTTCTCATGATTGTTTCCTCCCGCACGCCGCGCACGGCGGCGATCATCGCGTCGTGGCACGCCCCGGGCATTGTTGGGAAAGCGCGTTTCAGTTCGTCAACTCGCATCGGTTCGTGCCTCCTTTTTCTTTGATCCCATCGGTTTCATCGTCCAGCTCCAGCCGCAGTGCCTGCCGCGCACGAAAGACCCTCCCGCGCACGGTGGCGACGGTCACGCGGAGCATCGCGGCAATCTCCCGCAGCGTGTACCCCTCCACATGGTGCAGCACCAGCGGCAGGCGCAGCTTTTCCGGCAGAGCCATCAGCGCCTGGTAAACGCCTTGGTCCGGCGCGGGCGTGTACAGTGCGCCCGAAGCGCCGGCCTCCGTCAGCAACCGTTGTCGCGCCCGCTTGCGTTGGATGCCACGGCATTCGTTTATCAGGATACGGGTGACCCATGTGGAAAACATCGCGTCGTCTCGCAGCGTATGTCGGGCGGCCCAGGCGCGGAGCACGCACTCCTGCAACGCATCTCTGCAGTCCTCATCGTTCCTGAGGATGCTGCGCGCGACGCGGTAGAGCGCCTGGCCCTTCGCCTCGATCTGTTCCTCAAACGCCTGCTTGTCAATCAAGGTTCCACCTCCCGGGTATCCTCTTGGCGGCCGCCAGAAGGTTGATACACCCATTAGACGCCGGAAACATGGACGATGTCAAATGGGGAAGAAAAAAAACGCGGCCGAAGCCGCGCCGATAGTACCCATTCCGAGGCAAGGATTCCTGGCTAAATCCCTTTGTGACGCCTGATTTCCCGAATCAGCGACACCGGTGATGAAGTGATCGCGCCGGCGGGCCATGTCGCGCGCAAAGCGGCCATGCCGCCGGTCAGTTCCCGCGTCAGCAACAATCGAGAACGCTTCTCTCACCGCAACCGGTCCTTGGCGTCCGTATACGTATACCCCGCTCCTGCCGGTCGTCCTGCAGCGCCTTCCAGGCCGCAATACCCCGCGTACGCAGGATCCTGTTGTCATCCTTCAGCATCGGGTAGGCCGCGAAGGACCGCTCAGACTCCGCGCAGGGGTACGCACCGCACACCGCGCAGAAATCGACGCCCTTTTCCCGCGCGCAGACGCGTATTCCGCAGTTCGGGTTGCCATCATCGCCCCGGCAGCCCGCGCAGCCGTTTCGTCCGGCCAGATCGGTGAGAAAAGCCCAAAACTCCGCGAACCTCGGGATTTGCGGGCCAAACTGCTCGTACCCAAGCAGTGCCATCTCCTAGCGCAGCTTTTGCGCGCCCGGCCGATGTTTACGCGTATATTGCAGTTTTCGCAGCAGCAGCCGCAGTAGGTTGTGAATGGATCATCCATGCAATCACTCCTTTGCGCCGTTTCTTCTTGTGTATCAGCCGACCTGCTGCGCGTCGCCGTCCATGAACCGCCCCTGGTAGCTGCACGTCCACGCGATTTCGTACCCCGCGCGGTGCGCGACGCGCTGCGAAGGAATGTTCGCGGACGACGTGCCGTAATACGGGATGAACCCACGCCGCAGGGTCTCGCGCGTCAGCTCGCTCACCAGCGCGGTGGCAATGCCCTGCCCGCGATACGCAGGCAGTACGTCGATGCCGATCTGCCAGAGCCTCGCGCAGTCCGCGCTGACCCCGGCCATGCCGACGACCGTATCGCCATCCTTCGCGATCAGCGCCACCATGTCCGGGCGCGGATGGTTCAGGTCGTAGGAAACGGCGTTACGAAACCCTTCGTGCGCGTACACGCGGGGCATATCCTCCTTCTCGCACAGCTCCAGGGTGAAGCCGTCCGGCAGGGCGATGACCGGCATGCGCGCGAGGTCCGGCAGGTAGTACATCGCTTGCCCGAAGACGAACGGCAGGGAAAACGCGTCGTCCCGGAACCTGTCGCGCAGTTGGTCCCGCAGAAACGGCAAAATGTCCGGCGTGGCAGTGACGACAATCGCTTTGCCCAGGGTCAGTATCTCAAACACCCGCTCCCCGCGCGGGAACGGGCGGCGGCCCGGGTTGTCCCGCGTCTCAAAAAAGAGGATGCCGTCCCGGTCAAAATCGTCCGGCGCGCAGTTCATGTCAATGGCGAGCTGGGCGCGGAGGGCTGCGTGCATTTCGGCGGTGGTCATGGGTGGGCCTCCTTTTGGAGTAGGGGTATGGGAAGCGATACGGGGGACGTCTTCTTTTTTTTTCGAAAAAAGAAAAGAAGCAAAAGAAAATCACCTGGGGTTACGCGTCATTATAGCAGAGGGAACAGTGGTAGCAAAGCATCAAAACACAGGCATGAAAAATCCCTCCCTTGCCGTGAGGCAAAGAAGGGAGTCCACGAGCATGACCATCCAGTGAATGGTCATGCGCAGGGGGCCTAGGGGACAAGGTCCCCTAGCGTTCCTCTACTATCCCTGAATAATCGTCCCCGTTTTCCCGGCCACGCCGTCCTTCGCCTTTTCCAGCAGCGTAATCAGCGCGTACCGGCCGGGCTTGCTCTCGGCGAATTCCAGCGCGGCCTGCACCTTGGGCAGCATGGAGCCGGGCGCGAAATGGCCTTCGCCGATATACTGGCGTGCCTCGTCCGGCGACATTTCCGAAAGCCATTTCTGCTCCGGCTTGCCGAAGTGGATGGCGACCTTTTCCACGGCGGTCAGGATGATCAGGCAATCCGCGTCCAGCATCTGCGCCAGGCGGCAGCTCGCGAAATCCTTGTCGATCACGGCGGCCACGCCCTTCAGGTGATGCCCCTGCGCGATGACGGGAATGCCGCCGCCGCCCCCGGCGATGACGATCTGGCCCGCCGCCAGCAGGTCCTTCACCGTCTCGATCTCCACAATCTCCACCGGCTTTGGCGAGGCGACCACGCGCCGGTAGCCCCGGCCCGCGTCTTCTTTCATGATGTAGCCCTTCTCGCGCTCCAGTTTCTCGGCTTCTTCCTTTGTCAGGAACGCGCCGATCGGCGTGGTCGGGTTCAGGAACGCGGGGTCCTCCGGGTCCACGCGCACCTGGGTCAGCACGGTGGACACGGGTTTGGACATGCCCCTGTCCAGCAACTCCTCGCGGAGCGCGTTCTGCAGATCATACCCGATATAGCCCTGGCTCATCGCCACGCAGACCGACAGCGGCGCCAGCGGTTGGTCGTGCGCGCGGCTGTACTCGGCCATCGCGTTCTGAATCATACCCACCTGCGGCCCGTTGCCGTGGGAGAGGATGACCTGATGCCCCTGTTCGATCAGGTCCACGATGGCCTTGGACGTTTCCTTCACGGCGATCATCTGCTCGGGCAGGTTATTGCCCAGCGCGTTGCCGCCCAGCGCGATGACGATTTTCTTTCCCATTCGTATTCCCCTCGCTTCTCTATCAGGGAGGCGCGGAACCTGTGATTCCGAGCCAGAAAGGGGACTCCGCACGGAATCCCCCTATCGCAAACCTTACTTCTGCAACCAACGGGCAGCGCCCGCGCTCTCCAACTGCTGCAGCGTCGCGGCCGGGTTCTGCACCTTGGCCATGAAGATCATCGCGGCGATGATGTACGGCTTGAAAGACGCCTCGCGGTACAGCGGGGTGCGGTAGCGGTCGAACACGCTGGCCTCGACCTCGCCTTCCTTGCAGCTCACGCCCGTGATATCGGCCGGCAGGCAGTGCATGTACAGCGCCTTGCCGCCCTTGGTCTTGGCCATCAGCTCCTCGGTGCACTCCCAGTCCTTGTGCTGCGCGTTCTGGGCGAGCAGTTCCTTTTCCAGCGCCTTGATGCCGTCGAAGTCGCCGTTGCCGTACAGGACAGTGCGTTTCTCCATCGCGGCGAACGGGGCCCAACTCTTCGGGTACACGATGTCCGCGCCCTCGAACGCATCGGCCATGTTGTTCGTCCTGACGAAGCTGCCGCCGGACTTCTGCGCGTTGGCCTTCGCCACCGCCTCGACCTCGGGCATCACTTCGTAGCCCTTGGGGTGCGCGAGCACCACGTCCATGCCGAACCGCGTCATCAGGCCGATGATACCCTGCGGCACGGACAGCGGCTTGCCGTAGGACGGCGAGTACGCCCAGGACATGGCGATCTTCTTGCCCTTCAGGTTCTCAATGCCGCCGAAGTGCTCGATCAGGTGCGCGGCGTCGGCCATGGACTGCGTGGGGTGGTCGATGTCGCACTGCAGGTTGACAAGCGTCGGCTTCTGCGCCAGCACGCCGTCCTGATGGCCCTGGGTCACGGATTCGACGACCTCGTGCATGTACGCGTTGCCCTTGCCGATGTACATGTCGTCCCGAATGCCGATGACATCGGCCATGAAGGAGATCATGTTCGCGGTCTCGCGCACCGTCTCGCCGTGGGCGATCTGGGACTTGCCCTCGTCCAGGTCGGCGACCGTCAGGCCCAGCAGGTTGCACGCGGAGGCGAACGAGAAACGCGTGCGGGTGGAGTTATCGCGGAACAGCGAGACGCCCAGGCCGCTGTCAAAAATCTTCGTGGAGATGTTGCGCTCGCGCAGGTTCCGAAGCGCGTCGGCCACGGCGAACACGGATTTCAGCTCCGCCTCGCTCTTTTCCCAGGTCAGGAAGAAATCCCCATCGTACATCGAGTTCGCGCCATTGCCCTTCAGGGTGTCCAATGCCTTTTTCAGATCGCTCATTTTCTTTCTCCCTTTCGCATGATTGCGTCTTTGCTGTGTTTTCGGGGATTTACTTGCAGTAGATAGCGGGCATCGCGGCGTAGACGGCCGCGCACTTGACCAGGTCGGCCTTCCAGGTCTTTTCGTTCGGCGCGTGCGCCTGGGCCTCTTTGCCCGGGCCAAAGCCGATGCACGGGATGCCGTAGCGGCCCATGATGGATACGCCGTTCGTGGAAAACGTCCACTTATCGACCTTCGGCTCGCCGTACATGCCCTGGTACGCCTCGACCATCGCGAGCGTGGCGGCGTGGTCCTCCGGGATGACCCACGTGGGAAAATAGCAGTCTGTCGGGTAGGTCAGGTTCGTCCAGGACGGCCTGTCGTACTTGTACATGGTGACCACGGCTTCGTACTTCTTGCAAGACGGGAGGTTGCGCACCTCTTCCAGCGCGGACTCGTACGTCTCGCCATCGGTCAGGCGGCGGTCCAGCGACACGGCGCAGGAATCGGCCACGGCGCAGCGGGACGGCGAGGTGAAAAAGATTTCGGACGTGGTGACGGTGCCCTTGCCGAGGAACGGATCAAAGTGCAGGTGATTGTTCAGCTCGCGCACTTCCTGCAGGATGTCCGCCATCTTGTAGATCGCATTGTCGCCGCGTTCCGGCGCGGAGCCATGGCAGGAGATGCCCTTGACATCGATGCGAATCTCCATGCGGCCGCGCTGGCCGCGGTAGATGTTGCCGTCCGTCGGCTCGGTGATGACGACGAACTCAGGCTTCACCTTATCTTCATTGATGATGTACTGCCAGCAAAGGCCGTCGCAGTCCTCCTCCTGCACCGTGCCGGTGACGACGACGGTGTACTTGTCAGACAGCAGACCCAGATCCTTCATGATCTTCGCGCCGTACACGGACGACACGATGCCGCCGAGCTGGTCGGACGTGCCGCGGCCGCCGATCTCCTCGGCGTTCTCATAGCCCTCATAGGGGTCGAACTTCCAGTTTGCCTTGTTGCCGATGCCCACGGTGTCGATGTGCGCGTCGTAGCCGATCAGCGTCTTGCCCGTGCCCATGTAGCCCAGCACGTTGCCCATCGGGTCGATCTCGACCTTGTCAAACCCGACCGCCTTCATCTCCCGCTCGATGCGCTTGATCACGCCTTCCTCGCCGCAGCTCTCGCCGGGAATCTTGACGAGATCGCGCAGGAATTGGGTCATCTGGGGCAAGTAACCTTCCGCTGACGCCTTGATTTTCTGAAAATCCATGGGGGTGCCCTCCTTTAGTTTGTGAGTGGGGGGGATACGCTAGGGGACTCCGTCCCCTGGAACCCCTGCCAAAGGGATTTCATCCCTCTGGACTCCCTTCTTTGCCTCGCGGCAAGGGAAGGGTTATCTCCTGTTGAGATGGGTGGCATTGCGCTGCCTTTGGGTCTAAAGAAGAAAAGAAACGAGTGCCTAGAATTGACTCCATCCCGCCCGCAGGCGAAAATGATGGGAGTCCAGAGGGCGAAGTCCTCTGGTTGGGGTTCTAGGGGACAAAGTCCCCTAGCGTATCCCTTATCCCTATCCTCACTCCCCCGGGCACTCCCCGTCCCACACGACCTTGCGGTAGTTGTCGGGATCGGTGTCGCCCTCGGTGGAGAACATGAGCACCTGCGAGTCTTTATTCAGGCCGATGGCCTCGCGGAGGTCCTTGTACGCGTCGCCCTCCATCAGAGCGGCGAGGAGGCCCATGCCGACCGCGCCGGACTCGCCCGAGACGACGCGGGTGTCGCCCGGCTCCGGCGCGCCCAGGCGGCGCATGCCGTTCGCGGCGACCCAATCGGGGCAGGAGACGAAGCACGCGGCGTGGTTCTTCAGGATATCCCAGGACAGCGTGTTCGGCTCGCCACACGCAAGGCCCGCCATGATGGTCTGCAGGTCGCCCTCCACGAAGCGGATCTTGCCGTCAGCCGCCTTCGCGCCCTGGTAGAGGCAGTCGGCCACATCAGCCTCGACGATCACGGTGGTCGGCGTTTCGCCGGGGAAGAGGTTGGCGAAGTAGCCCTGCACCGCGCCGGCCAGCGAACCCACGCCCGCCTGCACGAAGATGTGCGTCGGCCTCTCTATGCCCTGCGCCTGTAGCTGCTCGGCAGCCTCGGCGGCCATGGTGCCGTAACCCTGCATGATCCACGCGGGAATCTCCTCGTAGCCGTCCCACGCGGTGTCCTGCACGACCACGCCGCGCGGTGTCTCGGCCGCTTCCTTGGCCGCGATGCGCACGCACTCGTCGTAGTTCACCTCTTCGATGGTGACCTCGGCACCCTCCTTGGCAATGTTGTCAAAGCGAATCTGCGCGCTGCCCTTGGGCATATGGACGACGGACTTCTGGCCGAGCTGGTTCGCGGCCCAGGCGACACCCCGGCCGTGGTTGCCGTCGGTCGCGGTGAAGAATGTTGCCTGGCCGAACTCCTGGCGGAGCTTGTCGGAGGTGAGGTAGGCGTAATCCGTCTCGGACACATCCTTACCCAGTTCCCCGGCAATGTACCGCGCCATCGCGAACGAGCCACCCAGCACCTTGAACGCGTTCAGGCCGAAGCGGTAAGATTCGTCCTTCACGTACACGCCGCCCACACCCAGACGCTTGGCCATGGCCGGCAGCGCCGCCAGCGGCGTAACGCTGTACTGCGGAAAGCTCTGGTGAAACCGGCGCGCTTTGCCGACGTTTTCCAGCGACATGATCGTCAGGTTCCGGTCGTCCGTCTTCGGCATGTGGTTTGCCGCCCATTTGATGCGCATGACGTGATGCCCCTCTCCCGTGTTGTTCCTTTTGACCTTAGTATACCATGCTTTTTTAGGAAGTCAACAAATTTTTATCAATACTAAAAAATATTTTTTAGCAAAACGCTTGTAAAATGAAAAGGATGGGCTATACTATTGTATATAGGAGATGAACAAGATGATCGAATCAGAGACGCTATCGTTCCTGAAAAGGCTCGCCAAGGGCGTCGCCCAGCAGTTTGGGGAGAACTGCGAGGTGGTCGTACACGAGCTGGACGAGGAAAACACGGAGCATACAATCGTGGCGATTGAAAACGGCCATGTGTCGCGCCGCGCGCTGGGCGACGGGCCCTCGCGCGCGGTATTGGCCGCGCTGCAGAGCGGCGCGGAGGAATTGTCCGACCACCTGAACTATCTGACCCGGACCGGCGACGGCCGCATCCTAAAGTCCAGCACCATCTACGTGCGGGACGCCGGGGGAAGCGTGACCGGCATTTTCGCCATCAACTACGACATCACGCACCTTTTAATGGTAGAAAACGCGATCCGGCCGCTGGTCGGCACGGAGCCGGGCGAAAAGGAAGAGCCGGAGCGCATCCCGTTGAGTGTGAACGACCTGCTGGACGAACTGATCGGGCAGTCCGTCGCGCTGGTGGGCAAACCCGTGGCGCTGATGACCAAGGACGACAAGATCCGCGCTATTCAGTTCCTGAACGACGCGGGCGCGTTTTTGATTACGAAATCCGGGGATAAGGTGAGCAGGCATTTTCAGATTTCGAAGTATACGCTGTATAACTATATTGATAAGAAGTGACGGGGGACGGGGCGCGGGCCGCGTCCCTTTCGCTTAATGCGAGACCACGATTCTTCCTTCGCCTTGATAAACGCCCGGAAACAGATAGTCACCGCGAAAAATCACGCGGCCATCCCGTGTCAGGCCGGCAACGAAAGCCTCGCCGGCCGCTACTTGTGCTATGTTTCGCATACTCGAAACATCGATCTGAACGCCCATGTCATTGTCCGTGATCACGACGGTGCCGTCGCGCCTGACGCCGACGGTGTTGTACATCCCCGCGTCAATGGCGACAATGCCCGCCCACTCCTCAACGCCGCACTGGCTTTCATACAACGCCTCGGGGCGTAGGACGACGACGACCGTGCCATCCGTCTTTAGCCCGACCGCATGATAGACCCCAGCGGCGATCTGGACAACATCCTGCCATGTGGATACCGCCTCGCGCATTGAATCCGGGATGCCGCCAGCAACTGCGGCACGGCCATCCTCCCAGAGACCCACGACAAAGCCGCTGCCCACCGCCAAATCCGTGGCTCCACGTAGCTCCGCTTCCATCTGTCGCAGCATACCTTCTTCGTCTGGCCAATCCGTGAGGAGGCATAGCGCGACTGTTCCATCCGAGCGGCTGCCGGCAGCCCCGGAGTATCCCCCGACCAACCGCACAACACCTGTCCAGTCCGGAACAGCGGAAAAAAAGCGGGGATCAAGCGATGTTGTCACCACGCCGGAAGGGCAAATCGCCGCGGAAATAAGGTTTCCCGACGCAATTTCTGTTGCACCCGTCCAATCCAGGACATCCAGTTCATGAAAGTAATCACCGCCCGCCGCAATGACACGGCCGTCCTTACGAAGGCAGAGCAGAGTGCAGCCTTCCGCCGATATCGCCACAATGTCCGTAAAAATGGACGAGGAGAGTTCCAGCAGATCACCCCGGACAAACCCGTCAAGGCTGTACGCCCGGTTAATTCCGTTATGGTTGTAATGCACTCGATACCAGGTCATACCGGCCGCGTCCGTTTCTTTGTCAACCACATAGACGGCGGCGTCGCGATTCAGCTTGATGATCAGTTCCCCGCCGGGTTTTTTGCGCAGATTGGTTTTATCCTTTAATACGCGGGCAAAGCCGAGGTACTCGGGTTCATCGGCGAGTACCTGGATGCTGACGGCGAGAAAAAAGCAGACCAATAGCAGAGACACGTATCTTTTCACTTTTTCTTTCGTACTCATCAACTATACTCCTCTGACAAACCCCTCAACCTCCCCCGCCGTCACCCCCACGTCCTCCGCCGCGTCCAATCGTCGCCCGTCCATCCGGCACGCGGGCACCGCCCACACGTCGGACGCCTCGTAGGCGTAGTCGTTCGCGCGCGCCAGTTCCAGCGCGTACACGCCGCGCGCCAGCGCCTGGTACAGCAGGTCCGCGTCCAGAATATCTTCTGCGTATTGGGCAACAACGTATGGGTTTTCGATGTCCGCCCGGTCGCGGACGGCGGCGCGGTACATTCGGTCGTGATACGCCCACAGGTCCGCGCCGCTGTCCCGCGCGAAGAACATGCCCCGAATGCACAGGTCGCTGTGCGGGCCGTAGCGGTCGGGCCGGGGGTGCGCCTCGCACGGGCGCCACTCCACGCGCAGCGTTGGCAGCTTTAGCTTCAGCGCGACCAAGGCCGTGTGCGCTTTTTCGCAATATGGGCACGCATAATCAAAAAACACTTCCAGCTTTTGCATGGACGCCTCCTATGGCTTTTTCTACCAGACGTTCGGTGTCCGCGTTTTCGTGCCGAGCCGCTTTTTTTCACTTTTGCGAAAAAGTTCCGAATTTTATCATACATTTATCATTTTATCCGTATATACTGGGTGGCAACATGTCCCATTTTTGCTAAAGGAGACCAGAAGAATGACACACCGTCCGCGTTCTTTCAAAGGTTCCCAGGTTTTTTCCTCGCTGCTGCTCGCCCTCGCGCTGCTGCTCGCCGCCCTGCCCGCTCTGGCAGAGAGCGGCATGATTGCCTATCCGGGCAAGGACGACCCCAAGCCGGCGCTCGGCACGGACGACCTGCTGGAAATACACCTCATCAATGTGCAGGCCGCCGATGCGATTCTGCTGCGGATGGGCGAGCACACCATGCTGATCGATAGCGGCCGCTATAGAACCTATGAGCGCATCACCGATTACCTCAAAACGCTCGGCATTGACGAATTGGAGTACGCGTTCCTCACGCATCCGCACGACGACCACATCGGCGGGTTTACAAAAATACTGAATACCGTGCCGGTCGGAACGTTCCTGCGGGCGCCGCTATACGATGACTTCAAGAGCGATCTGGTCACAAAGCTGAATAAACTCCTGGCCACAAAGAACATCCCCGCGCAGACGGTGGATAATGGGACGGTCATGTCCTTTGGCGGCGCGACGCTCACCTTCATGCAGTGGCAAAAACCCAACGCCGCGCAGAACAACCGCTCCATGATATTGAAGGTGGAATATGGCGACCGGGCCATTCTGCTGTGCGCGGATATCGAAAATCAGGCGCAGGTAGCGCTGGCGGAGGAATACGGCAACGAACTGCGCGCCGACATCATCAAGCTGCCGCACCACGGGCTGGCCCCCTATATGCCGGAGCTTCACGAGGCCGTTCAAGCCTCACTGGCGACGATTTCCAACGTGAAGAGCGACAAGATCTACGACGTGCTCCGCTCGTGTGAAAAGCGGGGTGTCCGCTGGGAACTGACGACAAAGGGCACGATGATCTGCGCCACGGACGGGACGGCCTGGCAGGTGTGGCGCGCGAAGCAATAACGATTTTTCAAGCGCACGGCATGCGTCCACGAACCACCTCCGTTCATCGCGGGGGTGGTTTTTTCGCTTGACATATATCACGTCGTGACATACAATTATATTGCAGTGCGATGCATCTCGCCATGATATATTGAGAGGAGGGTGGCACATTGCACCCAGAAAAGCTGATGGCCCGATACCTGCCGATGACCGAGACGATGTTCTATATCCTGCTGTCGCTGCGCGAGGAGCGCCACGGGTACGCCATCCGCCAGCATATCCTGGCCCTGACGGACGGACGCCTGGACGTGGGCGCGGGCACCATGTACCAGAGCCTTGGCAAGCTGAGCGGCGACGGTCTGATCCACCCGACGCGGGAGGTGGACCGGCAGAAACGTTACCGCATCACGCCGGACGGCCTCGCCATTCTGCGCGCGGAGGCCGCCCGCATCCGCGAACTGTACCGCAACGTGGAGGGATTGTGATGAAAAACACCAAGGCCGTATGGTTTTTGCCTTTCCGCTATCCGGCGCTTGCCGACCTGGAGGCCTACTTCGAGCGGATGGCCCTGGAGGGGTGGCACAGGCCGAAGATCCGGCAGGTTGATTCGATCCGCATGGTCTTTTCTCGCGGCGAACCGCAAACGGTGCGCTATGTCGCGGACTTTCAGCCGTTTCCCCGGCGGGAGTACGCGCCGAACTACACGTCGTTCGGATGGGAGCCCGCCGGCCGGATGGCAAACGTGTTCCTCTGGCGCATGCCCTACGAAGGCGCGCGCCCGGAGGCTTTTACGGACGCGCAAAGCCTTCGCAGGCGAAACGACACGCTGTCTGGCACAATGCTCGCGATGATCGCCGCCCTTATGGTGTTCCTGGTGGTGATGGGCGCGGTTTTCGCCCTTACGGGCGGGTGGAAAGCACCGGATGGCGTGGCCGGGTTTGGCATCGCCGCCGGGTGCATCGCCGCGCTGATGGCCGTTTTGGCAGTTGCCCGCCGTGTGGTCCGCAAGAATCGCGGGCGATAATGGAAAAAAAGAGGGGCCCACGCCGCCGGGATGGCGGTGCGGGTCCCTCGTCAATTGTATGGTATTACTCCCCCGTCTCGTACAGCCCCGCGCTGCGCCGCACCAGCGTGGACAGTTCCACGATCCGTCCGCCCTCGTCGTTCGTGAGCATCGGCTGCAGCATGTCCAGGATCATCCGCTCATCCGCCGTACCCCGGAACTCGCTGTTCATCAGCATTTGCCCAAACGCCGTCACGGCGGCCGAGAGGATGAAGTCGTCGCTCGGCGCGTCCGTCAGCGCGGCGGCGTCCACCACATGCGTGATCTCCGTGGATTTTTCGCCATCCGGCTCCTTGTAGCGCACGTGCACGGTGGCATAGTCGTCGCTGTCCATGGTGGCGGCGCTCTGGTACGTCAGCCCGATGTCCTTCATCTCCCCCGCGCCCGCCGGAATCAGCTCATACAGCGCCACCACGCTGTGGCCCGCGCCCATCTCGCCGCCGTCCTTTGTATCGTCGGCAAAGTCCTCGTCGTTGAGCCGGCGGTTTTCATAGCCGATCAGCCGGTACGCCTCGACCGTCGCCGGGTTGAACTCCATCTGCAGCTTCACATCCTTCGCCACCGTCACGAGCGTCGCGCCCATCTCCTCAATCAGCGCGCGCCGCGCCTGGTGAATGGTATCGATGTAGGTTGCGTTGCCATTGCCGTGGTCTGCCAGGGCCTGCATCTTGTTGTCCTTGATGTTGCCCATGCCAAAGCCCAGCACGGTGAGGTAGATGCCCGTGTTCCGCTTCTGCTCGATGAGGCGGGTCAGTTCGCTCTCGGAATTGATGCCGATGTTGAAGTCGCCGTCGGTCGCCAGGATCACGCGGCTGTTCAAGCCTGGGGCGGCGTACCGCTCCGCCAGCGTGTAGGCAGTCTCGATGCCGTCCGCGCCGTTCGTACCGCCCCAGGCGGTCAGGTCCGCAATGGCGGCCAGGATCGTCGCCTGCTCGTCCCCGCGCACACCTTCCAGCACCACATTCGAGCTGCCGGCGTAGGTCACGATGGACACGCGGTCATCGGCCTGAAGCTGCTCCACAAGAAGCGAGAAGCTGCGCTTTACGAGCGGAAGCTTGTCCGCGCTCTCCATGCTTCCGGAAGTGTCGATCAGGAACACGAGGTTGGACGCGGGCAGATGATCAGCCTCGATCTCCCGCGCTTTCAGCGCGACGCGCATCAGCAGGTGATCCTCGTTCCACGGACAAGCCGCGACCTGCGCGGCAATCGCCACCGGGTCGTCGGCCGTCGGCGCGGGATCATGGTACGAGAAGGCGTTGACAAATTCCTCAATGCGCACCGCGTCGGGCGGGATGACCTGCTGCGCCATAATCATGCGGCGGATGTTGGCATACGCGGCGGTATCCACATCAGCCGCGAAGGTGGACAGCGGGCGCGTCTTGGGCGACACAAATCCCGGGTCCGAAAGCGCGGCGTACTCCTCGTAGCTCGTCTCGGGCATGGAATACGCGCCATACACCCCGCCCGCGCCAGGCGCGGCCATGTAGCTATCCGCCGCCTCGTACAGCACCATGGCGCCTGTGTCAGGCATCGATGCCACTTTGTTCCTGGCGACCACATTGGTCGCGGGCGCCACCGCTTGTTCCACGAGCACGTCCAGAAGCATTTGGCAGCCTGTGAGGCTAAACACACACAGGGCGCACAGCACCACGATCAACATGCGCTTCATTTTGGGTTTCCTCCTTCTATTGGTCCATCTGGTGGTCTGTCTTTACGGCCGTTCATCGCTTGGACGAAGCCCCGGGTGGAATAGTTCCAGAAAATGGAAATTATTTTGCGAAAATTTTTATGTATACGAAAAAGCGCACCCCGTTTGGAGTGCGCCCCATTGCGATGTGAAGAATCAAGCGGCTTCCACGCCGTTACGCGTGCGGCCGGTAGGCCAGGCAGCGGGCGTAAGCCACAAAGCTGATAAGCGCAATCCAAAACGCCAACGCCAGGAAAAAGACGAGGGCAATGGACAGCAGCCCAAACGGCAGAACACAGACCGCAAGGCCCACAAGGGAGAAAAGCAACAGCGCCGCCGAGGCGATAAGAGCCATCAGACCCAAGCAAAGCATACAACTGCGATTGCCGCATCCAGAACTGATGGAGACAATGGACGCAAAGACAGCCACCATGAGTAGGCCGCCAAGCGCGGCTGTATATGGGAAAGCAACGAACAGGAGCGGCAGAAGCTCCAGGGCAAAAAGTACCGCCACGCCGATCGCAAGGACGAAGCTGACCAACGCGATCAACAACCTGTTGATGATGCAATTTTTAATTGAACACTCCATTGGGCAATGCACCTCCCATTTTGATGATATGAGTAGGGTGCTGTTTTGTTCCATCTCCGCGTCATTTGGTGATAAATTTGCAATTTTCAGCAGATTTCGCGTTTTTTTGCCGTGAGCCGCTCTTCAACCGCACAAAATACCGCGCACTTAATACGCTATAACGGGTGGAATCAGCGCGTGTGGGGTTTTTTGTCGTGTTTTCGCCCAATAAGCATAGGAGTAACCAAAACGATATGAATAACGATTTCGATAGAACACCTTATTCTCGCCTGGATGAGGACAATTGGCCCGTGCAAGCTGCGCACGGCAACTGCGGACAAGGGTGTCCCGGCTGCGGCCACTATTGCCAGTGTCCTTACTGGTGCCGGTGCCCGTTTCGCGGGCCTAAGGGGGCGACGGGGGCGACGGGGGCGACTGGCGCCACCGGCGCCACGGCCCCGGTATTTTATGCCCAACTCCGGGAAGCCGAATGAAATAAGGCCACTGAAAACCCTTCCAGGCTATTTTCAGGCGAACGAACAAAAACACCGGTGCAGGCGAGGGATCTTCGGCCACCAGTTTCACAATTCTCTGGACATTCACAGTAAAAGCGGTGAAATATTCGTGGGTTTTCCGTCGCGGGAAATGCCCCAAAGCAAATCACCCATCCGCCCGCCTCCCAAGGGGAAACGTTCGGATGGGTGGCTGTTGATCAAGGAGAGATTACCTTTTGCGCACTTTGTCACCAGCCCGCAATGGAACCCCACGCGGGCGGACCACCGTCAAGCCCTCTACATACCTTCCACCGACGCGCGGTCGCCCGAACGGGTGATTCTTTTATCGTCAATCGCTACAGCCCACTGCGCCAGGGGCCTGGAAAGTGCGATGGTGATCGCATTTCCGCTGCGTGTGGTACGCACCGTGAGCGCGGTATCGCCCTTTGCATTGGGCACGCGCGTTTCGATGTTCGCGCCGTTCGCGATTTCAAAGAGCTTGAGCACAAGCCCTTCGCAGTAGTCATAATCCGGCTTGTCATCGCGTTCGCCCACTGCTAGTACGGTGTTCTCGCGTACCAAAAGGGGCAGGCTCCTATAACCGTGGGTTTCGCTGTAATACCGTCCGCCCTGGTACACCTTTCCCGTGATGTAATTCGTCCACCTGCCACCCGGCACATAGAAACGCACCTGGTGATCTTCCCGAAACACCGGCGCCACCAGCAGGCTATCGCCCAGCATGTACTGCAAATCCAGCGTTTCACACACGGGATCGTTTGGGAACGCAAAGAACATGGGCCGCAGCATCGGGATGCCAGTTTCGTGCGCCTTCACGGCCTGACCGTACAGATAGGGCATCAGGCGCATCTTCAGCTTAACAAAAAACCGCAGTACATCGCTCGCTTCCTCATCGTATGCCCACGGCACCCGGTATGAGGACGAACCGTGGAGCCTGCTATGGGAGGAAAGCAATCCGAACGCGCACCAGCGTTTGTACAGATCCGCCGAGCCGGTGGCCTCAAACCCGCCGATGTCATGGCTCCAGAACCCAAAGCCGCACAGAGCCAGGGAAAGCCCGCCCCGCAGCGTTTCCGCCATGGATATGTACTGCGCCGAGCAGTCGCCGCCCCAGTGCACAGGAAATTTTTGCCCGCCCGCCGTGGCGCTACGCGCAAACAGCGTGGCTTCCCCCTGGCCCCGCGCCTGCTCAAGGCACTCAAACACCGTTTTGTTATACAAGTAGGTGTAGTAGTTGTGCATCTTGGTCGGGTCCGAACCATCAAAATACGCGATATCGCGCACGGGAATGCGCTCGCCAAAGTCGGTCTTAAAAGCGTCCACGCCCATGTCCAGCAGGGCCTTCAGCTTTCCCTGATACCATGCGCACGCGTCAGGGTTCGTGAAGTCGATTACGCCCATGCCGGATTGCCACATGTCCGTCTGCCAAACAGAGCCGTCCGTCTTTTTCAGCAAGTACCCTTTTTCTTTGGCCTCCTTGAATAGCGGCGCCATCTGCCCAAGATACGAGTTGATCCACACGCAGATGCGGAGGTCCTTTTCCTTATAGCGCCTGAGCATGCCTTCCGGATCCGGGAAAACCTTAGGATCCCATGCAAAGTCACACCAGGTGCCGCCCTTCATCCAGAAGCAGTCGAAATGAAACACGGAAAGGGGGATGTCCCTTTCCCGCATGCCGTCAATGAAGGCGCTCACCGTCTCTTCATCGTAGTTGGTGGTAAAGGAGGTGGACAGCCACAGGCCAAAGCTCCACGCGGGCGGCAAAGCAGGTCTCCCCGTAAGCGCGGTGTAGCCGGAAAGCACGTCCGCCGGCGTGTCCCCGCCAAAGACATAGTAGCTCAGCTTTTCGCCCTGAACCGAGAAGGCCACCCGTTCGACCTTTTCACTGCCGAGTTCAAAGCTCACATCGCCGCTATGGTCAACGAACACGCCGTACCCCCTGTTCGACATGTAAAACGGTATGTTCTTGTAGGCGATTTCCGAGGATGTACCGCCGTCCTCGTTCCACATGTCCACGACCTGACCGTTTTTCACGAAGGGCGTGAACCGCTCGCCCAGGCCGTACAGGTACTCGCCCACGTCAATTTCAAGCTGGTCCATGATATAGCGCCGGTTGGTGTCGCGGTCGCGCATGTACGCCATATTGCGGAAGCCCGTGCCCGTGAGCCTGCGCCCTTTATATAGATAGTCAATCGCAAAAGCGTTTTCCCGGGTGCAGACGACGGCGGTCAAATTGCCGGAGGTAAACCGGATCGCGTCTTCCCCGCGTTCGATTCGCACGGGCGGGTTGCCCTCGCGCTTCTCAAATGTGGGCGCATCGCCATACGCGCCATCAAAGTGCACCATCTCCACCTTGATCGCGTCTTCTTGGGGCGATCGTAGCGTTACGGTAATCATAGGCATGTTCAGCGTCGCGCCCCGGTTTGACAGGCGGCGGCTTGCCAGGTACAGCGTTACGGCGCCAGCCGCAATCTCCGCGTCGTACACTTCCACCGCGTAGCTCGGTTCGTACTGTGGTTTCACGTGCCAAAATCCGTTTGTGAATTTCATATGTCTTCCCCTTTTCCTTCGACGCTCGATTGAGGCAGGACCACAAGCACCTCATAGGATTCCCCTTCGCGGATGTCCTTGAGCACGCGATCCCGCAGCGGCTTTCCGTTGCAGAATACCTCAATCTCCTTCGCATCCTGGCGGCGCTCCGCTTTAATGCGGATCTGGGTGCCGCGAAAACGGCGTATGATAGATACCCGATCCCAATGAGAGGGCAGTTTCGGGTTGATTTCAAGCCCTTCCCCAACGCCTTTCACGCCGAAAAGTCCCTCCACAACGATGCGGTAGACCCAGGAAATCGTGCCTGTGCAGAAAAGGTGGCTGGACCGGCCCGCGACATCCGGAAGCTGGCGGTACGCGCCGCGATAGTAGTTGGGAATGAACACTGGAAGCTGTCCGCGCCGCAGAATGTCCGCTTGATCTGCACCGGGCAGCATCCGGCGCAGCAGGCGATACGCATGGTCCTCTTCTCCCGCCAGGTAAAGCGCGTAGATATAAAATGCCGAAGCGTGATTGTACACCGAGCCGTTTTCCGTGACGCCGGGGTATTTCTGCGTGAGCCTGCCGATGTCCTCCCGCATATTCGTGTACGCGGGGGCAAGCATCTCCGCGCCGTATGGGGATTCGAGTTGTTCCTCCACGGCCTTCATCAGACGGGCTTTTTTTTGCGCATCCGCCGCGCCGCACAGAATGCCCCAGCTCTGACTGTTCAGGTAGATGCGCCCTTCATCGTCTTCCTTCACGCCAAAGCGCACGCCGTCATCGGTGATGCCACGGGCGTACCAATCCCCATCCCAGAAATACGCGTTGATGATCCGGTTGATCTCCTCCGCCTGCGCGCGGTAATGGGCCGCCTCATCATTCTTTCCCGTGTCCGCCAGAATATCGGCCCACGCGCTCGCGGCATAGGCGGTGCCCATCGTCAGCCAGCCGGAAACGCCCTTGCCCTGATACCCCACCGCGTTCATGGGGTCGTTCCAATCTCCCTGGCGAATGTAGTTCAGGCCGCGCTCGTCACGGTCGTCGATCAGCCAATCCACCGCCAAATCCATATGCTGCTTGACGGTGAGCCGTTCATCGCTGTCACAGAAGGGCACCTTCTCATCCAGCAGGCCATGATCCGCCGTTTCCGCCAGATACGCTGCCATGCAGATGGGCAACCACACGCAATGATCGCTGTGGGGCACCTGGTTGATGAACTTCAACTCCGCCTCCGGGTATAGCAGGATGCCGTCCGGCATAGCGCCGCTGCGCTTCTGCTGCGATAAGGCAAACAGGAACGCGCTCCGCCCCACCTCTGGCTTGACGTATGTCATGCCCATGGCATCCTGGATGTAGTTGCGGGTCTGCGGATCTGAGGACAGGCGGTTGGTCATCCCGTGAAAGAATGCCTGCCGGGGCAACCAATGGTTGATGTAATTATCCAAATCGGGATCGGGCGTCTGAACCTGTACGGCAGGGGCACATTGGGCAAGATAGCCGCCGTATTCCGCGCGCGCCGCCTCAAAACCGTCCGCGTAACGTGTTTTGATATCCGCGATTGCGCGCTCGTCCTTGGCGGGGCCGAACACAAAGCGCATCTGCTGGCTTTCTCCCGCGTGAAGCGCGAGGCGGTATTGCAGCACGGCCACGGGCATCTCATAATGGCATTCGCCGCACGGCAGCGCCGGCTGAAGGATCGATTCCGGCATGCCGATGCCGCCCTCACCTTCAAATCGCTGCTGGCATGTTTCCCAGGCGTCCGGCAGGGCATATGCCAGCAAAAAGGACTTGTCCTTGTAGGTTTTCACCTTCGCGTAGTCATGGTACTTCTGGTAGGGCGTTACGCTGGAGCAGACCACCGCCTGAAGCTCAGGGTTATACGCGCCGCCCTGATTCATCCAAGACATATAGCCTACGGTAAAGTACGGATATACGCTGATCCTTCGCGCGTCACCTGTTTTGTTTGTTACCGTGATCGTCCACAGCTCGTGCGGCTCGGTGCGCGGGAGCTCTAGCCGCATCGTGATCTCAATGCCGTTGCATTCCGTTTGCCATGTCAAATCCTGCTTGCCCACGGCAAAGGAAAACACATCCGGCCGCCGGTGCACCGGCGCATACGGCGCGGAAAACACCTGCGCGCTCTCCTCGTCTTTTACGTATACAAACCGCCCGGGATGGTGCGCGTAATACGAGGGTTCGGGCAGGAGAAACGTCTTTGCCTCCATCAGCGGCGGATGCGAATACTTGGCAGGCTCCGGCTGCATGAACTGGGCCGTCACATAGCCCTGGCACGTGGCGTGGAGCATCATGTTTTCGTTCCACAAGAAACCGGATGCCTTGGGCATCTTCACCGGATCGTGCAGGATATATCGGTCGCCGTCTTTGCTTGGGTTCATCATACGCTTTGTCCTCCGGCATCAATGCGGATCACATCCCATACCTCCAGCCCGTGAAGCACACACTGCGCATAGCCATTTTCTTCTTTGACAGACACTTCCCGCCCGCTCAGCAGGGCCTTCGCCCGGGCGTTTTTCACGCGGACCGCAAAGGCGATATCCCCCAGCGGAATCGTGGAGGCCAGCGGCCTTTGCCCCACACCGTTGGTCAGGTGCAGAAGAAATGAATCCGCTTTTTTGAAGAGCACCGCCTGCACGCCGTTCATGTGCGCCATCTTGAACACTGGTTCCGCAAGCAGGTGTACGCTGTTGCGCATGAGCAGATAATGCTCGGCGAGCTTGTATTCGCGCGCGAGTATGCTGATTTCAAACGGAAAAAACAGCGTTTTTCCCTTGCCATAGGCATGGGTGATCGCCAGCGGCAGATCCGTTTGCGGGCACAGAATGCTTGCCCGCTCCGGCGGTGCGCCGACCGCATCCAGGGGTGCGAAGGGCGGCACCAAGGTCGCCGGCGCCTGTGCGTCCGCGCTTTCCTTCACGTAGAGCACCTTTCCACGCAGGGGCAGAAGTGGCGTTCGCTCCAGCCCCGCGCGTAAGGCCGTTTCCCCCTCCATGCGGATGTAGGCGGCGGCAAGCGGTTCGCTCTGCTCCAACGCGGCCTCCACGCCGAGCACCGGCAGGAGGCCCTGTAGGCGGCGTTCATCCGTTCCTTCCACCAGAAGCGCGCCGCCTTGCTTTACGTACGCATCCAGCGCGCGCGACCGCGCGTCCGGCAGGCAAAGCCCTCCTGGCACGATGGCCGCCTTATAGCGCGATAGCTTTTCAAGCGACAGATGATTTTCATCCAGCAAGTCAAACTGGGTATGCGTGGCGGTCAGTGCCTCAAACCAGCCGCACGCGCCCTCGCCTCCATCCCAAATAAGCACCGTTTCCGCCGCCGATACCGCGCCGTCCATGTCCCCTTCGCAGCGGATGATGCTACGGTTCACTTCCTTCACCGCGTCCAAAATGCGCTTATCGCTGATGGTATCCGGGAAGCCTGTGAGGGAATGCCAAATGCTGCCGCCATTGGCGGGAATCTGGCTGAGCCAGAACCGATACTCCGCCGCCGGCAGCCCCGTATGCCGCCAATCCATGCCCGGACAGGAATGGATGATGCCAAAGGGTGTGGGCATTTCTACGGCGCGGCCTGCCTTCATGGCCATCGCGCCTTCCCAGGTGGGCGGGATGTCGCGATACCCCCGGGAAAGGACATCCTGCGCTTCGGTGCACAGCATATCCGCCATGGCTAGTCGATCGTACAGGTTTTCCCTGGATTTCGCCCCGTAGTAAAGGATCAGCGGCATGTCCTGGTTTTCCTGCTTGATGGCGGCGTGGATTTTGCCCACACACTCCCGCACGCAGTCAATCGCCCAATCCGCCTCCAAATCCTTTGCTTCGGGCGGCAGTTCCTTGCCGTACTTTTCGCGGTATTTTTTCTGGCACACCGCGCAACGGCAAAACTCATAGTGTGGCGCGTTCAGGAAAACGCCGTCGATCCCGTATCCGCGGATCACTTCGTGGGTAACGGGCACGGCGAACTCACTGCCGCGATAGCCACCGTTCAGGCACGTGGTATACAAAAGCGACCATGTGCCCGGACGCTCTTTCCCGTAGATTCTTGGTTTTCCCTGGGCATCCTTCACGAACCACCAGGGGCGCTGCTGGAAGACCGCGTCGTCCGTTTTGCTAAAATCGAACCGCGCCACCACGCGAATATTGCGCCCGTGGCAGGCGGCGATCAAATCCGCCAGCAAATCCGTTTCCTTCGGCAAATACTCATTGACATGGTGGAAGGGTACTTTGCTCTGATACCACGCGTAGATACCGCCGACATTCATAACCAGCACATTCGCGCCGAGTTCCTCTATCTCGTGGGCAATTTTCTCCGGCCGCATCTGCGGCGTATCCGCGATTTGCAGGTTCGTCTGTATGACGCGAAGGGGCTTTTGCCACCACAAACGTTCTTTCATCGCGCTTCTTCCTCCCAGATGACCAGCATCTCGTGGGCATCGATGGAGGGTATCTCAAATTGCACCGCGTCCCCCTCTATTGTAAAGGGCAATGCGCCGCAACCGACCCTTCTTTCCACGGCTTTGACGCGCGCGCCATTCAGCGTGAGCGATACCCTGACGGGACCGACGGGGATTGTTTCCCGCGCGTAGCCCGGGTTTTTTGCCGCGCCCGTCAGGTTGACAATGTGCAGCACTTTGCGGCCCTCTTGCTGATACACCTTGCAATCCAGTTCCCCCATGCCCTGCACGCTGATGGGAAGCGTGCCCGCCGCAGCCCAGGAAACGGCATTGCCCAGCAGGTCCCCGTGGTCCGGCAGCATATCCTTGCCGTAGCAGCGGTCGAAATCACCGGCCAGATAGACACAGCGGCCGCCGCCATGGAGCTGCCCCGCAAAAATGAGGCTTGTGTGCTCCTCTTCTCCGCGAATCCAGCTAAACTCGGGCGGAAAAATCGGGAAGGAGGGGATGTAGCCGCAGAGCGGCGCAAGCGTTCCGGCGGAAGCCACACGGCAAAAGCGGCCGCCAAAGGGCAGGATGTCCGTATCCTCGAACCCTTCAAAAATCGGGTGTCGCGGCTCAAGCGGACGGATATACGTATGGGCGTCAAACTGCTCCCAGCTCATGTTCTTTTCCGCGCTGATGCCCGTATACCCTTGGGCCAGCGTAAGCCCGAGCGCCTCCCAGAGGGGCGGCCGGGAGATGGCCTGACCGTCAGGGTTCAAGGTGCCCGTAAGCCCACTGACGACCAAATTCCCGCCATTCTCAATAAGCCGCGCAATCGCTTTCGCCTGCGCGTCGCTGAGCACGGCGATGTCCGGCAGGATCAGTGTTTTCAGCCGGTGCGCGTATCGCCCAATATCGTCAACATGGATGGGCATAAAGGGAATGCGCCGGTCCAGCATGGCGCGGGCCATGCCGCGAAACGGCAGCGTCACGCGCTCACGCATATTGTCTTTCCCATAGAAATCCGCGTTTTCCTGGCTCCACACAATGCCCACGGTGGCCAGATCCTGACGATCATACAGGAACGCTTCGTTTTCCGCGTGCCAGTTCATGACGGGCGTGGGGGTATCAAACTGCCGCCGGTCCCTCTGACCACCGCCTATAAAATGGAACCAGGGCGAAATGCCCCCGGCGATACCGTCCAGCATCCATAGTCGCGTTTCGGCCTTGGGGTTGGCCGACAAACGGAACGTGCGACGCCCGCGGGTATAGTTGGCCATGCTCTCCGGGACCAGGATGTCCTCCTGGGAGGCCATGCGAAGGAGCGTACCGCTTACGGCGTTCTCCTCAAACCCATCGCCCGCGCGGCCTTGCTGGTCGCTGAAAATGATTTTGGAACGCGATAGAATCTCTTTCAGGTCCACAAAGCGGTACGCCCGCTCCACCACATCGGCGTTGAGCATGCCGCACCACAGGCAATCCTCCCCGCCCGCCTCCCGCGTCACGGCGTTGAACTGATCCCATATATCCGTCCGAATCCGGTAATTCCAGCGCACCCAGTCGCCGTTTGCCGCGTCCGACCAATCGGCCTTTTCCGGGAGCGCCTTTTGGCTATACGCAAAAAAGCCCTTGCGGCAGTTTTCGCAGTAGCATACGGTGCGGCGGTCAAGCCCTTTCCAGTTGTTGTCGGCAAAGCCCTCGGGGTGGTACCGCTCGATGATTTCGGTCAGAATAGCCGGGACGAACCGACGGTAATACCCGCTGTTGACGCACACATAATACCGCCCGTTGCTCATGATGGGCGCGCCGTCTTTATCGCGGCAGAGCCAATCCGGATGCGCCCGCGCCATATCCTCCGCCACGCGGTTCACATCCATGCGGGCGATCACGGCCATGCCGTCTTCCCGCGCCAGGGCAGCCACATCGCCGAAAAAGTCCCGCTCGCCGAGTGTCGCCGCTCGGTACTGCAGCGGATACTTGCTGGGGTAATACGCCACGATGCCGCCGCAATTGATGATGACCCCCTGGGCTTTGTTCCTGCGCCATTGGTCCTGCCAAAAGGCAAGGTCCGCGCCGGAAGGATCATCCTCCGTGAAGTTGGTTTGCGCCCACCTGCGCGCGTGTTTATACCAAGGCTGCCGCATTCGTACACCCCCTCACTGACCGCCAATCGATGTTCCGGATACCTTTTCGTAGTAGCACGCCAGCGCGCTATGGTCGTTTTGGCCCATACCATCCGCGCGCAGCGTTTGCAGCATTTCCATCACCAGCGCGCTCAGCGGCACCGGCGATCCTACATCGTGCCCTGTTTCAATGGCGTTGTTCAGATCCTTGATGTGCAGATCCACCTTGAAACCGGGCTTGTAATTCCCCGCCAGCATCATCGGCACCTTCGCGTCCATCACGGTGGAACCCGCCAACCCACCGCGAATGGCGCCAAACACCTTTTTCGGGTCTACACCCGCCTTCTTCGCGAGGGTGAACGCTTCCGATACCGCCGCGATGTTCAGCGCGACGATGATCTGGTTGGCCAGCTTGGTGGTATTGCCCGCGCCAATCCCGCCGCAGTACACCGCAGAAGCGCCCATGCAAAGCAGCACGTCCTTAACGGATTCGAACACATCTTCGTCGCCGCCCACCATGATGGACAGCGTGCCGTCGATGGCCTTGGGTTCGCCGCCCGATACCGGCGCATCCAACATTTTGACACCCTTCTGGCTGCAGGCATTGCTCACCTCAATGGCGGCCGCCGGCGCGATGGAGGACATATCCACCAGGATGGTCCCTGGCGCAGCGCCTTCCAGAATGCCGTTTTCGCCCAATACCGCTTGCTTTACCTGCGGCGAGTTGGGCACCATGGTAATCACCAGCGTGCTGCCCATGGCCGCGTGTTTCGGAGACCCAGCGGCTTTCGCGCCGTACCCCACGGCAACCTGTATGTTTTCATCAACAATATCGTATGCCGTTACGTCATGTCCCGCTTGAATCAGATTGCGCACCATGGGTTTGCCCATGATGCCCAGACCGACAAATCCGATCTTCATGTGCCTTTACTCCTTCACAGTTACCACAAACGCTTCGTATTGGGAAAGGCGCGGCCAAATAAACGCGCCGTCATACGCGACCGCTTCCCTGCCGTCCAGCGTCAACCGCTCTACTTTTTCTACCCGTTGATTGGGGAAGGATGTTTTGATGTCCGGTATGTCAATCGGCGCGAAAAAGGTGGTGCCGTTGAAGCCTGACAGGTTCAGCATCTGAAAAAGATACGATCGCTCGCCGATTTTATCGAAGAACACTTCCACCTGACTGGGGGCTGTTGTTTCAAAGGGGCTAAGACCCCTGCCGATTATGTCGCATACGATGTGCTTGAATGCCTCGTACCCCTGTTCGTAATAGAGGGCCCCGGCCTGCCAGGGCAGGTAGCAAAACCGATCCTTCCACGCCGCCGAGGGTTGCGCGGAAAGCTCATGCCCGAAGCACCGCTCCGGCGGGCCGTAGCGTGCCGGTGTGACGAGCGGCAAAAACCCTTGCGCACCCTGGGAAAGCCGCATAAAGCGGTATTCTTTGTCCAAATACACCCAGTCCCTTTCCGGGAAAGACGGGAAGCGCTGCTTATCCGCAACCGATACGTACGCCCCCCGCACCGGGGAAAGGGACTCCCCGAGCGTCACGCCAAACAGCTCGTCCACGAGCGATTCGTCGCCTGAAAGCGCGAGGCCCGTCGCCAGTACCTTCTGCTGACCGGCGCGCAGCGCCCGCAGGAACGCGCCTTCACGCAACACGGAGGTAGCCGGCAGAATGACCCACTCGTACTTTTCAAGCCGAGGCGCAAAGGCGTCCAGCTCGCGCCAATCCACCACATCAAAGAGCAGATGGCTTTCCTTCAGCATCTTGTAAATGCCAAGCACTTCGTGGCTGCCGCCGCCGTGCATGCCAAAGACTTGCTCCGTTACCACCAGTATTTTTGCCTGCCGTTCAAATTGCCCGTAGACGCGCTCGTGTCGTTTGTGCAGTTGGAATACTTCCCGGACGGAATCGAAATTCTCCCTGTCCGGGTAGCCTTCAAAAGCGCCGATGATACACCAATCCAGCCCGCCGCCCGCCGCCATATTCCCGTAAAGGCGCGCCTGGTTCAGATATTTGGACACGCCCATGAATCGATACGGGATATCCACCGCGTTGATGACACAATTGCTGGATATTTTGTCCGTAAAGCTATCGTTTACGACGCTGACGTTAAACTCGCTGTTATACAGCCATAGCGGCAATGGGCGGTCCACCGCCGAGTTGGACTCGTTGCGCACAATGTCCACACCCTTGTGGCTATACGTGCACACCGCAACTTCCGCTGAAATGGCGTGCACCGCGCCGCTGATCTTTTCCAGCAGCCGGTCCACTGTATCCTGCTTAAAAGTCCTATAGCGCGGAAAGGCCGGATCGGAAATATCCTCCGCCTTCGGCAACCGCATGCCCGTTTCCTCAAAAAACCGGGCCTTGCAGCTTTCGCACTGGCAAATGCCAAAGTAGTTGCCCGTATAGTCCCTGGTCTGATAGCCAAACATGTTGAAAAACACGCCATCAACCGGATACTTCCCGAGCACCTCTTGCAGAATCTTGATGGCGCAATCCTGCTGATACCCACCGTTGACGCAGGTGGCCACCGTGTCATGGTAGCGTATCACATCCCCATGCATGGAGCGGGTGTACCACGCGGGGTATTTTTCAAATACACTTTCATGGGTTTTGCTGAAATCAAACCGGGCGATCACACGAATGCCCGCCCGATGGCACTGTTCCAGCAGCCGCCCGAAGAAATCCCCTTCCATATACGGGTTGACATGAACAAAATCAAGCTGGGTGGGGTAAAACGCGCTTATCCCACCGCAGCCCACCATGCACGCATTGGCGCCCAATGCCGTCAGCGTATTCACATATGCGGGTATATCCATTTTCGCGTCAATGTCGCGCAGGTTATTCTGCACCATGCGCAGCCTGTTTTCTTTCCACCATGCCATGGAACATCCTCCTGCAATGTTACTGCTTCATTCCGCTTACGGCGATACTTTGAACAATGTACTTTTGCAAGAAAAGGAACATGATCGTCAAGGGGATCGCGCTGATGACCGCCACCGCCATACGGGGGCCATAGTAGATGTTGTCCTGTTGGGCGTTGAACATGGCCACGCCTACGGAAATCAACTGCTTTGACGTGCTTTTGATGGTGACCAGCGGCCAAAGATAGTTATTCCAATTGGCCAGCACCTGCAGGATGCACAGTGTCGCGATGAGCGGCTTGGAAAGCGGAATGATGATGCGCAGAAAAATGGTCCACTCCCCCGCCCCGTCCAGGAAGGCGGACTCCCGCAGGGAATCCGGAATGGTGTCGATATTCTGCCTGGCAAAGTACATGCCGTATACGTACGAGAAACTGCCCAGTGTGATTGGTGCCCAGGTGTCCAGCAGGCCCCAGTTTTTATACTGCAAGAACAGCGGGATCATTCTGGATTCAAAGGGAATCATCATCACGACAAGCATGAAGAGAAACCAGAAATTCTTAAACGCAAACTGGCCTTTGGAAAACGCGTAGCCGCACATCAGCGCCGAAAAAACCGATATCACCGTGTTGATGACCGTTACGGCAATCGTATTGGTGTAGAGCTTCGTCAGCGGAATGGTCTTGAACGCGTACTCGTAGTTGAAGGTGCTAAACTCGTTGGGCAACAGCGAGAACGGCGGCAGGGTGGTCGTGGCGGCGCGGTCGAAGGAAAGAACCACCGACCAATACAAGGGGATGAGGATGATAACGAGGAAGACAAGCAAAAAGCCGATGGTGATGTATTTGCGCATACGTTTTCTTTTCATTTCTGTCTTCCTCCTACGCCTTATTCGACTTGAAGAAACCGGTCATCTTCAGGTTGACCATGGTTACCGCAAGCGTGATGACGAACAATACCATAGCGCCGGCGGAGGCAAAGCCATACTGCGGCGTCTCAAAGCTAAACTGGTAGATAAACATAAGGATCGTCTGGAGCGTGCCGCCCGGCCGGCCCGTGGAGGTGTTCCCACCCAGGATGAACAGATCCGTAAAGCGGGCAAGGCCGTTGATGATGTTCGTAATAAAAAGAAACGAGAAGCATGATACCATCTGCGGGATGGTGATATGCAGCCAGGTCTGGAAGGGGTTTGCGCCGTCCACCTCCGCGGCCTCGTAAATTTCGCTCGGAATCGACTGCAGGCTTGCCAGGTTCATCAGCATTGAATAGCCGAGCTTTGACCAAACGCCGATGATCGTCGCGCCGATCTGCGCATACTTCGAATCGGACAGCCAGCCGATGGAAACCTTGTGCCCCGTAAGGGCGGAAAGTACGTTGTTGAATAGGCCGTTGTTGGATTTTAGAATTACCTGGAACACCAGGATAACGCTGACACCCGTGATAATATTGGGCAGATAGTAGCTGACACGAAAAAAGCCCTGCGCTTTCCCCTTGCCAATCCCATTGATGAGCGTGGCGAGAATAAAGCCCAGCGGGATGGACACCAGCCCCATCAAAGCCAGCTTGAACGTATTCCACACGGAACGAAGAAAAGACGGGTTGGTCAGTATCGTCTTGTAGTTTTGCAGCCCAGCAAACTTTTCCCCAAACCCAACGACCGACACATCGTAAAAGCTATACTTAATACTCGTCAGCAGCGGAATGTATGTGAGCACAATCAGCGCCAGCAGGCTGGTACCGATAAATGAATACCAAACCAACTGCCGCTTCGTCTTAACCCACATAGGCGATTTCATCTGTCCCTTCATACTTTACTCCTTACTAGCATGTCATTAGCGCGATTGCAAAAATGCTTGTTTGAGATAAATTCTCCAGCTTCCGCCGACTTTTATGCGAGAATTGGCACCAAATGGACGATCCACTTGGTGCCAATTGAACTCGATTGGCTGGGTTTGCGGTTATTTCAGCCCTGCCATGTAAAGATCCAGGTTCTTCTGGATGAGTTCCACCGCCTGGCTTGAGTCCATGTTGCCAACGAACATTTCGTTGATCACGGTGGTGATGTCATTGGCGAAGGTGCCGAAGTTGGCGCTGTCGTAGCAGACGTTCGTGGACGCGGAGAACGCGCGCGGCTGCTGGGACAGGATGGTGTCGATCGCGTTGTAGTAATCAGGCGCCATGGCTTCCTTCAGGTACTCCAGACCGTCGAGGTTGCTGGGGAGGGAGTTGCAGTCAACGAGCCACTCCAGAACCACAGGATCGGTGGCCATAAACTTGATGAACTCCCAGGCCCATTCCTGCTGCTTGCTGGTGTTGCAGATGGACATGTTCCAATCGCCCATGTGGCTGGAAGTGATGCCCGCGTTATCGCCTTCCAGGATGGTGGGCAGAGGCAGGAACATGAAGCGGTCAGCCAGACCGGCGGCATTGATCTTGGTGTACGCGCCGTTCACATCCTCGGTGATGTACATGGCCAGGTTGCTGCTCGCGGTGCCGGATGCGCCCATATCCAGGCCTTCAAGGTAGTCAGGGCTGGAGAACGGGTACAGGCTGTTGATGTAGTCAAACACGGCCTTGGACTTATCGTTGTTGATGTTGCCGGTGGTCTCCTTCAGGGTTTTGCCAAAGTTGAACACGGTGGCATCCATCGCGCGGGAAACCCAGATGTAGTTCTTGTTGGCGCTGGCCGCGGCGATCATGCTGATGCCGTAGGTCTCCTCGCCGGTCACTGGATCGGTGCCCGTGGTGGCTTTCGCGGCCTCATACAGGTCCTCCAGCGTCCAATCCAGGCCAGGCACGGCGGCGCCGTAGTCTTCGAAAATTTTCTTGTCAACCACCATGGCCAAGGGGTTGGCGGTGATGGTCAGGCCATAGGGAATATACTCGGCGAAATCATTGCCCTCGCCTTCGACGCGGCGCATGGGCAGCATGCTGAACTTTTCTTCCAGGCCCTCTTCTTTGGCCAGCAGATCGCCCACCGGGACAGAGATGGCCGTGATGGAGGCGCCGTGCACCAGCACGTCCACATCTTCCGCCAGGGCGGCAGTCTGCAGAACGGCCTTCCAGTTATCCCACGGAACCGTTTCGATTTCGAGCTTCACATTGGGGTGCAGCTCATTCCAGCGGGCAACGATCACTTCATAGCCCGGGCGCTTGATCCCGGTGACCAAATCCTCCGTACCGGTTTCGCCAACCGTTGTAAAAAGGCCAGGGCCGACGATCTTCAGGGTGACCTGTTCTTCCGCCGAGGCGGGCATAGCAAGCATTGACAGAGCCATCAGGAGGCACAGTAGCATGGATACGTAGCGTTTCATTCGTTTTCTCCCTTTCTTGTTCGTGTTTGTTGGGTTAGGTATTTCCTTGACGGAGGCGAGAAACCGAAGTTCCGCGCCGCACAGGGATTTCGCAGGAAACCCCGACCGTCGAGGCGGCGTGGGTCTACAAACCCGTCGCCATAAGGGACTCGCACAAGGAGTCCCTACCTCTCGTTCTCTCGCTCGATCCCGAGCAGATCAAGCATTTCCTCGTGGACTTTTTGATGTGTTCGGGCTTCCGTCTCGAAAAACATCTCCGCGGCTTCCTGCCCACTCTCAAACAGCTGCGCGATACTCTCCTTCAGCGCCAGATTGGCGCTCAGATCAGCGATCAAAGCGTGAAACGCTCTGTCATCAAGCAGTTGCCGCGCGGTGAAACCGGTTTCAGTTCTTTCCCTTACACGCCAGGAGACGCATAACGAATGGTGGATGTCAAGAAGCCGCCGCCGGTCTTCCGCGGAAGCCCGCCCGCCCGCCAGATGGGCCGCTGTGTAGCAAAGCGCTTGGAGCACTACAAAAGGATATGCCCCACCGCCGCCGGCATCCAGCACCACCATACCGTAACCCGGCACATGCTTTAGCATGCCCCGCTCCTCAAGCAAGAGAAGCGCCTTTCGGGTTGTTGTACGGCTGATTCCCATCTCCTTGCTCAGTTCGATCTCTGAGATCTTCTTGTTCGGCAGGAACACACCATCCTCAATGCAGTCTTTCAGCCGTGTCGCCGCAATATCCACAACCGAGAAATGGACAATGGCGTCGCTCTCTGGCTTCTCTAGCCATTCCGGCCTACTTTCCCCGCGGGATTCCTTTCCTGTAACAGGCTTTCACCTCCTCACGCTCGATGTATTTTTGTGTACAATCCCTCCTTCGGTTTTCTCATGCCTTTTTTTGCACGCACTTTCGGCTTTTCTGCGGCTTAAAATCGGCTTTCATCAAAATTTTGTATGCACCGATGAACTATTTTTATAAAATTTCATCTCTTTTTTTGATCTTCAAGTTTTTCCATACGCATTATAGCACGCGTTATAGCTTTTTGTCTATGGCTATTTTGCGAATATATTACTTTAAATTATGTATATATTTTACTCTTTTGCATGCACTTCGTGATAGCAAAAAAAGCCCTTGCTTTGCTTTTTGCCCTTTTGCATGCAAAAAATCGTCGCAAAGGCTTCGCTTTTTGATTATGGCCACACGCTGTCAAGCAATTCCGTTGTTATAAACAATTACCTTGTTTTTCAGTGATTTCGTACTTTCATGGAAATGGATCTCCATGTATTTGCTGGCCACTTGGGACTCCCCTCTTTCGATGGCGGCGATCACGTCCTCATGCTCCTTGCAGCTATGCGGGATGCGGTCTTTGCTGAAGGGCACAAAATTCAAGATGATGCGTGTTTTGCGGTGCAGTATGGAAAGCTGATCCTCCAGCACAGGGTTGTTCGCCCATCTCGCCATGGTAATATGGAACTCCAGATCATATTCGCGGGCCTTTTCGGGCGCGCTCTCCGCACACGATAACATCATCGCGTTGATGTTGCGCAGCTCCGAAATAAGCTGCGCCGTGGCGTTTCGGGCCGCATGAAGGGTGGAGAGCACCTCCAGCACACCTCGCACCTCGTATAGCTGCTCCGCATCATCAACGCCTACGCTCGCCACGACCACGCCGCTACGGGGGTTGTGCACCACCAGGCCTTCGGACTGCAATATGCGAAAAGCTTCACGCACAGGCGTCCGGCTTACATTGAGCTGCGTGCTCAGTTCGACCTCACGCAGCTTGTCCCCGGATTTTACCGTCTGGTTCATAATCCATTCCCGTATTTTTTGCGCTACCTTTTCGGCAATGGAGGTCTGTTCAATACGCATTGGCCTGTCTAGCATTTTTTGCCTTCCTTTTGCTTTACGCACATCGCTCGGGGAACCGCGCGTTTGCCCGCCGGAGACGGTGCAGGCGCGATAAACCGCACGGAATTTCCGCATGTACACTGAAAGTCTTCCGTGTTCCCGTATACAGTATAGATGAAAAACCTTTATGAATCAAGGCCACTGACAAGGGGCTTTTGCGTTGGCGAGGCCACCAAACGGACAAAAAACGAGCGTAGTCAGGATCGACTTGGCTTGTTTTTTGTTGCAAGATTGGGATGTGAAACACAAGCTGCGTTCCCCTAATCAGGTCTTGGCTAACCGTCTGGCGGTAATGCGAAGAACGGCGATGAGCCCCTTGCGGGCAGGTCTGTGTTTTTGAACGGTGAAAAACCAGCCACCGTTATACACCAAAAACCCGCCAAAGAGGTCAATTGGCGTTTATGCCGCGAAAGGCTCCTTACATGAGTGCGACGTATGACAGGCTGCTTGCCAAGGCAACAAACCGCGTAGCGGTGCGGGTTGGCGGCGTTGCCCGAATAGCATACGTCGCTGGAGGCTCATGTCAAGAGCACCGTGGAATAAATGCCAGATGAACTCTTTGGCCGACTTTTCAATTATAACGGTGGCTGGTTTTTCAATCGTAATACAGATGTACTCCGCAGGCGACGCCATCCGTAGCAGTTGACGCCCCATGCGCCACGTGTACCGCCACGTCCCGTCGTCTAGCACGTTCCCGATTGCGTCGCTCTCGATCGCCACGCCGTCATACGCCGTCAGCACATCCTTCCAGCCGTCGTCGCCGTACGCATACGCGACCGTCCGCGTCGCCTCGCCCAACTTCCGCTCCAGCGCGGCATACGGATGCTCCGCCCTGCTCAGGATGTTCCCGCCCTGGTCATACATGTACGCCGTGCTCGTCCCGCGCCCCTCGTCGTTCACGCGCTTGAGCTGCCCCAGCCCGTCGTACTCGTACGTCGTCTTCACCCCGTTGTGCCGCTCCGCCGTCAGCCCCCCGCGCACCGTGTACTGGTACGCGTGCCCCGGCTGGTCAATCTTCTCCACCGTCGCCGTCGTGCTCGCGCCGCCGTACCCGCCCGCCTGGTACGTGAAATTTTTCTTGAACTCCGTTGTCCCGCGCTTCAGCGTCACGCTCTCCACGCGGTCCAGCTTCCCATAGTCATACACGGACTTCACCGTGTCCCCATGCGCGATTTCCGTCGGTCTGTTCTCTATGTCATAGGCGCATCGCGTGAATGGAGACGTTTTCCGGCTTGCTCGCGTCCTCCTGCGAAGGCTGCACCGCGTCCAGCCCCGTGTTCGCCGCGTTCAGCACCCAGTCCTCCGGCAAGCCGTTCGTCAGCGCGCTCTTTTAATGGGCTATCAGGAAGAATATTGAAGATTTCTTCGTTATAATCTTAGAATACTGACGACTAATTTTCTTGGAGGAACACATGAAGAAATACTGTTTACGTATCACCGTCCTTTTCCTGGCAATCGTGATACTAGGGGAGGAAAAAGTGCGTCTGCACTAGCGGATGACGAAGCACTAAAGGAAACTAGGCTACAGGTCAGTGACCGCTTGCGTCAGCTTGCCGCCCTTTCATTCGATCGTTTATCAAAAGAAGACGCCTTTCTATTAAGCAGCATGATTAGTTGCGGTCTTCCAAGATCTCCCTATGCAGATACTGAATCTTTCCTGAATGCGATGGCAAATTGTAGTACGCCAGATGATGTCTCCGCTTTTCTTCATGCAGACTATTACGGGTTTACAGAGGGCTTACCGGATCGTAGGAAAGCAAATGAAATATACGAATATAGCGAATCTGTTTTGAGTGAAATAGGGTTTGCTAACCTACCCTATCGGGCGTATCTTTCAGATCAAGATAGTATTAAGGAATCAACAGGGATTAAAACAGATTGGTATGTTTTTGCCGGATATTTGGACGACATATTCGTGAATTCCGCAGAAGCTAAAGCTCCTTGGTCAATTTATGCACTTAAACAAGGTGATGTGGTCTTTTTTGAGGGGATCCATTATATAAATATCCACATCAGAACAGACAATTCTGTTGATAAGGTCTATAACTCCGCAGTTACAAACTTATCACAAGGAAACTTGCTTCCAAATGATGAAATAAATCAATTGGCAGAAACTGCGCTCAACTTTGCAGAAAAATATGCAAAGCGCTTACCCAAAGAATTAGTACCCCTAGTATCAGAACATATGTATTATGGGAGATTTTATGAGCCCCTTGCCTGGTTGTGGTTTGATAATGGTTCTAACGGTCTAATTCCTGTTGGATACTATTTTCTTATAGGGGTTCAATCGAAAAATATATATGCATTCGATTCATTTTTTGATAAAAGAAATCTGCTCTAGATACTTTGCCTTCAAAATGCAGAATCCCGACACTCTTTCACCCTTCAGAGATGTCGGGATTCCATTCACATCAGTTTTTCATATGCTCTTCACTTCACACTATTGCAATTCTCCTTTTATCAAAAACCAACCTGTGTGAAGATATTCCCTAGTCCGCATAAACTATGGAATTCAACATTGATTGAATAATCTTCCCCTCCGATATTATCCCCACATCCCATGCAATTTCTTGTCCTACGGAAACGCTCCTCTTCAACCACACACCCATTCTCACAATCACGGCTTCCTAAATATGAAACATCAACTTGTTCAAAGAAATTGGTGGAATCGCATGTTATAGATGGCAATTCCGTCATGTATGTTCAATCTCCATTTGATGGATTTCGAAACCTATATCCAGATCCTCCTGATGCGCTTCTATCTATCTCCACATCCACAAACACATATGTTCCGCCTGAGTACATTTTCATTTGATATTTTACATCAGGTGTTTCCAGATTCTCGTATGAATAGAAATTTGGCGATGGCATTTTACATATTTCTGAAGTTGACGTTCCTTCCGAAAACTTCTCTCTAATAGAATCAATCAAATCCAGCAGAATTTTCAAATTCTCTCCCTTGTAGTAATCGCTATCTCGATACTTTGCCGAAATAGTAATTTTATCATATTCCGTCGGAACATCGTAGTTGTCCCTATTTGTGGGCGTCATTGGGTCAAACAAAATCACTACCTCGTTATTCTTCATCCAATCTTCAGATTCACTCCCTTCCCATACACTGCCCAAAGCATAATAGTAATCCTTTCCGTTGACAACATACTTTGTCCCTTCATATATATATGCTTTCTCGCTTGCTGTACTTCGCACCACATATATGCTGGTTTGACTCTCAACATTCCAATTGCCTTCTCCAAAATCCGCATTCAAGCGGTCCTCCACCACATCCGGGACCTTCGTCCCTGTGCTTGACGAGCCTGAGCCACCGCTCTTTCCCGACCCACTTGACGGGTTCTTAGGTTTACTTATTTGCTCTGGACTCCACCCCCATCCATCAGCACATGCTGCAGCAGTTCGCCCGTTCGGATCATATCGCCCAACCGGCTCGTTTTTGCAATACGCAAACAGATTATGCTCAAGTAAATCTCCGCGCCTGCCCAAAACACTATCCGCGCTCAAAAACCTCCCCCACTCCGGATTATAGTACCTACTCTTCAGATAGTAAAGCCCCGTCTCCTCGTCATACACATACCCCCGATACCGGAACGGATTCTCTCTCCCCAGCGTCTCCGCCATCGTCCCCGTGCACGAAAGCTGCTTCCCCCACGCGTCATACGCGTACGTCACCACCTCGGCAAACCCATTCTCCACATCCACCAACGCCACGACATCCCCCTGCCGGTTATACACGTACCCGTAGTCCTTCCCGTTGTACGTCGCCATCACCGGGTTCCGCCGCGACCCATACCAAAAGTGCATCTCCTGCGTCCCCCGCCGCTGGTGCGCCACGCGCCCGTCGCTCAGCGTGTATTCCGTCACACCCCGGCTCTCGCTCTCCTTGCGCACGCGCAGCCCGTCCGCGTCGTACGCGTACCAGATGTACTCCGCCGGGGACGCCATCCGCAGCAGTTGACGCCCCATCCGCCACGTGTACCGCCATGTCCCGTCGTCCACCACGTTCCCGATCGCGTCGCTCTCAATCGCCACGCCGTCATACGCCGTCAGCACGTCCTTCCAGCCCGCGTCGCCGTATGCATACGCGACCGTCCGCGTCGCCTCGCCCAGCTTTCTACCCCTTGCGGCGTACGGGTATTCCGCCTTGCTCAGGATGTTCCCGCCCTGGTCGTACGTGTACGCCGTGCTCGTGCCGCGACCCTCGTCGTTCACCCGCTTGAGCTGCCCCAGCCCGTCGTACTCATACGTCGTCTTCACCCCGTTGTGCCGCTCCGCCGTCAGCCCCCCGCGCACCGTGTACTGGTACGCGTGTCCCGGCTGGTCAATCTTCTCCACCGTCGCCGTCGTGCTCGCCCCGCCGTACCCGCCCGCCTGGTACGTGAACGTCTTCTTGAACTCCGTTGTCCCGCGCTTCAGCGTCACGCTCTCCACCCGGTCCAGCTTCCCATAGTCATACACGGACTTCACCGTGTCCCCGTGCGCGATTTCCGTCGGTCTGTTCTCTATGTCGTAGGTGTACCCCGTGTCGTACCGCGTGTACGTGTCGCCCACGGCCTCCCGCCGCTTCACCACACGGCTGCACGCGTCGTACTCCACCGTCTGGCGGTACACGTTCTTGTCATAACAAAAAAACAATGTAAAAATATGGAAACAGACGGGGGTTAGAATCGTCTATATTCATGAAATGAGGACAGTTGAGCAGGAGCTTTCGTTCTATCTGCAAACGAGAGATCAAAAGAATTCCATTGTTGAATTCAGGAGGTGCGGAATGTATATTGAGATAAAGCAAAGAATTACAAAATTGGTGTTGGCGCTATTTGCCTTTTCGATTTGTGCTTTATTTTCGGGAGTAGTAGCGGCGCAGACTCTCGGAGAAGTGGAAAATCCGACACAGATTCCTGAAAAACCTCAACGCATAGTCGTTTTGCCTCTGTTTGCGGAAGAGATGCTCCTGGAAATGATCGGCCCGGATCGCATCGTTGGCGTTTGGCATGAGTATTATGAAAACGGTGAAGCATTCTCTCCCACAATTGCATTAACTCGTAATATTCAAGGTGGGCTTACGATTGACAATGCAGAGGGTATCCTTGCTGTTGATCCAGATCTTGTTATTCTGTGGAAGGCAGATTATTATCATTATGAGACGCTTCTTCCGACACTGGAACGGGCAAATGTGCCTTTCTTTTTCATGGATGAGCCACAAAACTTTGCTGATGTAAAGGATAGTCTAACGATACTTGGGGGCGTTGTTGGCGCGCCGGAAAAGGCTTCCCAAATGGTGCAAGTGGTAGAGGCAGGCCTCGAAGAACTTGCGCAAATCGTTATAAGTATCCCCAAAAACGAACGTATACGTGTGACTAATTATCGTGATTATTATCCTATGGACGTTTATGATGCAATTGCGAATGCCGCCGGTGTAATAAGTGATGGTGGAACTGTATTCAACAGTAGGCACTATGACTATCTTGAAATTGATGACAAAATTCTTTCTGATTGGAATCCTAATTTAATAACGTTTTTGCCTTATGATATAGATTCCGATGGTTCCATAATAGATATTGGCAAAAATTATGTGGATGCATATATTGCCTATTTACTAGAAAAACCCGGTCTTTCCACTATATCAGCAATACAAACACGCAATATTCATCCTCTTTGCACATATAACTCTCAATACATGGTGCAAAGCGCAATGAGTCTTGCGCGGCTTGCATATCCAGAATTGTTTTCCAACCTTTAGCCTGGTGACGAGCCACCATCTGGCAACGATTCCCTGGGCGAAAGGCCATCTATATCAGATCATTCTTCTGCAAATATTGCAGGTGGAATTTGGCAGCGGTTACATTTATGCATTTTTTCGTAACCGCTGCCCGTAGACACATCTGTTTCCCCTTTTCTTATCTTGTTACGCCACACATATTTTAATCCAGGACGACACCTTCATGCCATCCATATATATCCCATTCGTGTGGCTGATATGGCCTTAGACTACCATAGACGTTCGCTGCTGAAAATGAGTAAACCATGCCATTCCCTGCATACACGCCTGAATGCTTGACTTTTATTTTTGTATCGTCTTTCCATTCTCCAAGAACCATGCCTTTGACAAGGCCATCCACACCTCCTACACTATCAATTTCACCCCAAATAACGGCATTAGCCTTTAGTAGCTGTTTTTCCATGTCAGTTTTCGGATCCCGTGACGATGGGCTACCAAAGAAAATAGATGTACTGCCGCCATGCCCAACCTCTCTGGGCAGATTGGTTATTCCATCGTCAATGAAACTTGCACAGCCTGTATCAGTTGAACTTCTCCTAACGTCTTTTTTAATGTCTACCATGTGTTGGAGGTTCCCAAGAAACTCGCTAACCGTGACAACAGTGCCACTATCTCTATTCGCAGTTGAATACGCTTGTATCCTTTGCTTGGCCTGTGCAGCAAAAATTGCTCTTCCATGCGCTTCCATCGCAGCAATATACTTGGGGTCATGGAACCGTGGAATGATTCCACTACTGTCCAAGAAATCAGTTATTCCGGGGCCTCCAGGTAAACTGGTTGCAACATATACATCGCCACTGCTACCCGTACCACCGCCTGAACTCGGAAATGTCCTCTCTGCATACGAATTCATCAACCCTTGCAGCATAGCTTTCGCAGGCGTCGCGATACCCGTGGCCGCCGCAACCTTAGCTGTCGTTATTTTGTCGCCTATGCGAATAATTTGGCTACTTCCGCTGGAACTTGGGAACCAATCACTCTTCGGTGCATCCTCCTCCACCGCGCCATAAGTCGCGGAACTGCTCTGCCGAGTATCCGAACCCCCTCCCGAGTACTGTTATTCGTATGCCTTCTTCTCCCGCTGCGACTTCATCGCCAAGTCCAGATTAAACCCGTTTGTCGGCACATCCTCGTCATACGCACCGCTGGGATCATACCGCCCCACCGGCTCATTCCTACAATACGCAAACAAGTTATGCCCCATCAGCGTCCCTGAATCTCCAAAGACGCTATCCGCGCAAACAAACCTCCCCCACTCCGGATTATAGTACCTACTCTTCAGATAGTAAAGCCCCGTCTCCTCGTCATACACATACCCCCGGTACCGGAACGGATTCTCCCGCCCCAGCGTCTCCGCCATCGTCCCCGTGCACGAAAGCAGCTTCCCCCACGCGTCGTACGCGTACGTCACCACCTCGGCGAACCCGTTCTCCACATCCACCAGCGCGATCACGTCACCCTGCCGGTTATACACGTACCCGTAGTCCTTCCCATTGTACGTCGCCATCACCGGGTTCCGCCGCGACCCATACCAAAAGTGCATCTCCTGCGTCCCCCGCCGCTGGTGCGCCACGCGCCCGTCGCTCAGCGTGTATTCAGTCACCCCCCGGCTCTCGCTCTCCTTCCGCACCCGC